>NZ_JABBCP010000003.1:0-48519 GCF_012844445.1 Collinsella acetigenes | reverse complement strand
GAGGTCGCCGTCGCCATGGGCGTCGACACCGCGGGCATGAGCGCCGACGAGGCCGCCGACGCCGCCATCGCCGCCGTCAAGCAGCTCTCCGCCGACGTGAACATCCCGCACGTCTGCGAGGCCATGAGGGCCGACGAGATCGAGGTGCTCGCCAAGGACGCCATGGCCGACGCCTGCTTCCCGGGCAACCCCCGCGAGGCCACGCTCGACGACGTCATCGAGCTCTTCAAGAAGATCTGCCCGGACGCGTAGGGCCGCGCCTTCATAGAAACGCGCCCAAAAACCAGTTTGGACGCAAGGCCAACCCTACAAGCCTTTCTCTCAGCGGGTGCCGATTCTCCGGCACCCGTTTCACGCTCTTGCGGCTGCACAAAGCCCGTAAATGCTACGATTACATCGTTATTGGCAACAACCAAGCAGTAACGTCAAAGGAACCAATGTGAAAGTCGAACCCGTTAAGAAAGAAACGCTCACCGAGCAGATAATGAAGCAGCTTGCCGACAAGATCACGTCCGGCGAGCTTAAGCCCGGAGAGCGTCTGCCTGACGAGCGCTCGCTTGCCGAGATGTTTGGCGTGACACGCAGCCGCATTCGCGAAGCCTTGCGCGCACTCTCTCTTATCGGTTTGATTGACATCCGGCCTGGGGGAGGCTCTTTTGTCTCCGATCAAAGCGCCCAGATTCCCGCCGAAACAATTCTTTGGAGCTATCACCGCGAGATTTCCGATTATGAGAACCTCTACGATGCACGCAAACTCATTGAGGGAACCGTCTACCTTGCGTGTTTTGACAAGCGCACCGATGAAATCATCGACGTGCTTCAAGATTATGCCGAACAGCTTCTTTCGCTCGACACGGCCGAGGTGTCCTCGGAAGACCTCTCCGATCTTTTGGACGAGATTGACACCTATGTGGGCGTGAACTGTGGTAACGGAATCTTCCACAAACTCATGCAGACCATGATTGTCCTACGTCGCGAATCCGCAATTAAAATTCTTTCGGCTTCTGCTTCGCGTGAAAGCTCGATTCTTTGGCGCGTTAAAATCTTGAAAGCATTTGCACAGGAAGACCGCTCGCGTCTAGCTTCCAATATCGATGCCTTCTATGCCAACTCCATTTCCCAACTTCTGGAAGAGTAACCCGCCCTCTTTCCCCGCGAAACAAATGGACCGAGCCTTCGCGGGAAGGCTCGGTCCATTTTCTTTTGGATGCTCTCTTGAAATAGAAAAGCTACTTCACCAGATTGCTCGCAACGACCGCATCAACATGAGCAGCAGCAGCATCGCTCAGGGGCAAAAACGGCTTACGCATCGCGCCCACGTTCACGCCGCGTTCGGCCAAAATATGCTTAATCGAGGGAAAGGGACCCTCCCCCATGATAGCTTCCATGATGTTGTTGGCCTTGATCTGAAGCTCGCGCGCCTCGTCGATACGCCCCTCGTTAAACGCGTTGTATACCTTGAGGTAATGAGGCAGCATGAAGTTGAAGGTCGATCCAATAAACCCGTCGCAGCCCATAGCCAAAAACGAAACCATCTCGTTTTCGAAGCCACCAAAACACTTAAGGTCTGGATTGATGGCACGTAGGCGCTCCATCTCATAGAGATCGAGATTGGTGTGTTTAATGCCAGCGATGGAACCCGATGCGAACATCGCACGCGTATCGGCATCGTAAAGGTTAAGCGTCCTTTTAGTGTTCATGGGAATGTTGTAGTAGTAGATGCCGTGGCCAACCGCAGAAGCAAGGTCGTCATAGTAGCTCGCCACTGCCGCTGAGGAATAGCCAAAATAAATGGGCGGCGTTGCGGCAATGCGTTCATAGCCCATCTCAGAAGCCGCTTTAGCGTAGCACACGCTCTCATCGGTACCGCATGAGCCCACATGCGCAAAAAGCGTGCAACGGTCTTTATATTCTGCAAAAACCTCAAACAGATGCAGATGCTCTTCGGGGGTCAACAAAAAGCACTCGCCAGAAGAGCCCGCAACAAAGAATCCCGCCGCTCCTTCCTCAAGATTCGTCTCGACCATCTGGCGAATAACGTCGTCGTTGATCTTTCCGCTCTCGTCGAAGGGGACCATCGACGCAACATACAAGCCTTCCATCTCTTCCTCTTTCAAAACAAGGGAGGCACCAACCCGGCGCCTCCCACTCCGTGTATCTTACCTGCATTAGTCCAGGTGATAGACTTCCTTCATATCAACCCAAGGACCATCTTCCGTAAATGGCTTCATGCAGGGAACAACTGCTGCCCACCACTCCTGCGTCGTAGGATCCGCAGCCATCTTGGCCATATCAGCCTCGTAATCGTCGCCTGTGTACTCGTAATACGAGAACAGCAAGCCATCGTAGTAGTAAATCGAGTAGTTTTGCAGGTTGCAGGCCTTAATCATCTCGTTGACGCCCTCAAACGGCGCAGCATGATAGTTGGCGTACTTCTTGTAGCCCTCCTCGCCGTCGGTACGAGAAACAGATCCAAAGCGAATAACCTTACCCATAATGAATCTCCATTCATTTGTGTGCGTCAGATTTGGCGCACGTGTCTTTACTTAAGGCCGTATACACGGCGCGCGTTCTCGGCAAAAAGCGCTTCGCGATCGGCAGCATCGAGTCCCTCGGTTATTTTGAGCATGGCGCACATCCACTCATCGAATGTCATCGCTATGTTCAAGACCGGATAGTTACTGGCAAAAACAACCTTGTCGGCATCGAACGCGTCAAGAGCAACGTCAACGGATCGCGCCAGGCTCTCGGTCGTCCACAGCTTCATGGGATTCAAACCAGAAACCTTACAGACCACGTTATCCAGACGCCCAAGCAGTGCCATATTGCGCTTCCATGCGTCCTGGTAAGCACGCTCCTCCTCAGAAGGATTGGCCTCCCCCATGATGTCGGCGTCGACGATGCCCATATGGTTCAAAACGATGGTGGTCTCGGGGCACTCTTTGGCAACCGTCACCAGGTCTCCCAGCTCAGGACAGCGCAAACACCCTTCAAAAACCAGGCCCAGTTCGCCCAGGCGGCGCACGTTCGCCAAAAACTGAGGCTCAAGGCACGTACCGGGCTTTGCGCTTGGCACGTGCAGAACCTGACGCACGCCCTTGATTTGCGGCTTTGCGCCCCATTCAGTGATATAGGAATCGAACCCAGGAGTCGTCATATCTCCCGAGATGCAAGCACCGCCGTAGATGCAATCTGGATCAGAAACCATCTGGCACGCAAGTTCGTTTTCACGAGGGCGCTCTTCGGGAGCCATGTCGACCTCGATATACACGGCCTGCTCAACGTGATATCCATGGTCGGACGCCTGATTGGCCACGTAGTCACTCGGCGCCCACGTGCGCTTCAAAACCGGACCTTCTCCATCAAGCCACGGCAGACGATAGTGATCCAAATCCCAAACATGCACGTGAGTATCGATAACGTTCATCATGGTCAGCATGTCTCCCTAAAAATCAATCCGCTTTGCCTACTCGCTGTAGTCGACCGGGGTGCCGCCCTCGGCGCTCGACTTGTAGCACGCCTCGACAACGCACATAGTATGGAATGCGTCCTCGACCGAGTTCATGTACTCATAGCTGGGATCGTCAAGCTTCTTCATCAGGCCGCCCATAGTGCCGATAAAGGCTTCGTTAAACCAGCTGCCGCGAACGGGGAGCTCTTTCCATTCGCCCTCGTCGAACGTGATGTACTCAACGCGATCGGGCTCACCCTCAGGGTAGTCGTACATCAAGCCAAGCTTGACACGGATGGCACCCTCGAGACCCTCGATCTTGAGAATCGACTCCTGGTACTTCTTCGCATAGTTGTGATTGAAGTTGATGTGCAGGTTAACGCGCAGGTCATCACCGTAATCCATAATGATAGCGGTGCGGGTCTGGGCAAGATCGCGCATCTTGGGATGCTGCATGGTCTTGCAGTAAACCGACTTGGGATCGCCTACCAGGGAGCGAATGTTGTCGATGTAATGGATGGAGTGGTAATTGATCTCCACGCGATCCTTGGGGAACAGGAACGGCCAGAGGTTCCAGGGCTGCTCGCCAACCAGACGATGGTCGATATCGACTACCTCGCCAATCACACCGCGGTTGATAAGGTCGCGCACGGCAATCATATAGGGAGCCTGACGCAGCTGGAAGTTGATGCCCGCAGTGAGATTCTTCTCATGGCAGATGCGAAGGATCTCGCGAGCCTGCTCGATGCTCTCGCCCATGGGCTTCTGAATCAAAACACCCGCATTGTCAGGAAGCTGAACCAAAATCTCCGGAATGGCATTCGCAGGAACGGCGATATCGAACACGGCGTCATACTGCTTGCCAAACTCGACGAGCTCCTCGACGGTCTCGGCAACATGAGGGATTCCCCACTCCTCAGCAACTTTCTGGGCAGTCTCGTGGTTCAGATCATAGCAAGCCTTGACGGGGAAACCGGCCAGCTTGTAGGCAGGATAGTGAGATCCCTGGACGATACCACCGGTACCGATGCTCACGATGTTGCGCGGGGTCTCCGGCATCTCGGGGCAATACGTAAGTTCATCAATCGAAGAGACGTTATCGACGGCCATGATTTAACTCCTTATGGCTCGAATTAATAGGGTGTTGTTGGCTGTTTTGGATGGAACGTAATCGGGGGGCTCTCTTCTACATCACGTTGGTGATACCGAGGATGACCAGGGCGACGATGATAACGGCGTTGCCCGCAAGCGCAACGTTGCGCGCCTTTGCAAATCCGGTCCACTCGCCATCCTTAAAGCCCCAGGCATTAGCCACAATCAGTGCGAGGCCGTTAAACATGACCCAGCCGACGGCGGGACCAAGATCGCCGAGCATGGAAGTAGCGAAACCGTACACGCCAAGAGCGGCAAACCAAACGAACGAGGTGAGCAGGACCTTGCCATACGCCTTGCCGCAGCCAGGCTTGGTGTAGTCGGAGAACGTATGGTTCTTAATCAGCTTATACAGCGCATAGAAGAAGTTGGCGACAAATCCGCCAGCGAAAACAACAGTCCACTGAAGCAGCGATGCGTACATGGGGCTAACGCCATCCGCCACGGCGATTCCCACCGGGGTGCCAGAAGCGGTCGCGCCAATGTTGATGGCGGCAGAGCCGGCGCCCGATGCGAGGGCCATGATAAAGCCGACCATGAACAGGGATTTCTTTCCGCCTTGAGAATCAGAAGAATCCTCTTCTCCCTGATCGGCACGTTTCATAAAGCCAGCCTTGGAAAGAATGATGACGCCGACCATCAAAACGGCCTGGCCAACAAGAATCAGGCCCAACACGCCAGCAGAAGGCCACGTTCCCAAAAGTGCCATGGGAACCAAGCTGCCCAACAGGTTCGAAAGACCAAGGTTGATACCCGTCACCAGCGAAACGCCGATGTAGTCAATAGCGCGGCTGTACCAGATCGAGCTGATGCCCCAAAAGAAACCGGCGAGGGCACCACCGATGAGCATAGGCAACGGGGTCTGCTGCAGATAGGTAAAATAGTTGCCGCCAATTCCGATGAATGCCCAAATATGCGGCATAAGCAAAACGCCGATGATAGAAAAGAGCGCCCAGAAGGCCTCCCACGAGAACGGTTGATACTTTTTAAAACAGATACCGAAACTTCCCTGGAACAGGGTCGCGAGCAATAGGACTCCAAATGCTGCTGCCACCTTGATCTCCTTTTCTCGAGTGTGATGCGAGAGACTGGCCCGCGGTTGCCGCGCTCTCTGGTAGCACCAATTCTTATTCAAGGCTCTTCGATTTGGCAATAACGATTGAAAAACTCGGCTAATTTAGCGATAAACGGTATAAAAAACCGTTTAGGCGTAATTTTGGTACTACCACGGTTCATGTGTATTCGCTATTTCATACGTACTAGACAGCGTCTGGTACTACCAATTACACTGTCACAGACAGAGAGCCGCTCAAGAAGGGATCAGTATCATATGAGCACGACGCTAAAAGGAATCACTTGGAACCACAGTCGAGGATTCACTTCGATCGTCGGCGTTGCCCAGCGTTTTTCCGAGCTCAACCCAGGAATCGACATCGTGTGGGAGAAGCGTTCTCTCTCCGAGTTCGAAAGCAAGCCCATTCAGATGCTTGCACAAGACTATGACTTCTTAGTCATCGATCACCCCTGGGCAGGGTTTGCCGCAAAGCACAATGTCTTGCTGCCACTTAATAGCTACCTGCCTGCCGAATTCTTGGCGGATCAAGCAGAAAATTCAGTTGGCAAATCTCATGCCAGCTATAACTTCAACGGATTCCAGGCTGCGCTCGCCATCGACGCCGCCAGCCCCGTTTCTATCTATCGTCCCGACAAGATGGACGCCTCCCAGGTACCCCACGACTTTGAAGACGTCATCGAACTCGCTAAAACCGGCGCGGTAATCTATGCCGCAACGCCAACGTATCTACTCATGGATTTCTACGCCATGTGCGCAACTTCCGGCGGTGCCCTTTTTGACGAAAGCGACCCCGAACACGTTGTAGATGCAGCCCATGGCCAAGCCGTTTTGGAAGACATGCGCCGTCTTGCCATGTGCTGCCCAAGCGAAATCTTCTCCTACAACACTATCGATCTTCATGAAGCCCTGGCGACCAGCGACACGGCAACGTATTGCCCCTTTGTATACGGATATGTCAACTACTCGCGTCGTGGCTATGCCCAGCACGTGCTTAAAGCCGGCAATATCATCAACTACCACAGTCACATGCTGCAGGGCGTACTGGGAGGGACCGGCCTTGCCATCTCTTCTCAGTGCAAGCATATCGACGAAGCCATAGCGTTTGCCCAGTACGCACTCTCCCCCGAAATCCAACGCACCCTGTATTGCGACTGTGGGGGTCAACCGGGGCATCGCGCCGCATGGCTTGACGAAGAGTGCAATCGCACAACGCTCAACTTCTATAAGGATACGCTCGAGTCGCTCAACCATGCCTATTTGCGCCCGCGCTACAGCGGCTATCTCACCTTCCAGGACAATGCCGGCGTGATCATCCGAGATTACGTGCGATCGGGTGGTGATGTAGCAGCAACGCTAAAAAAACTCAATGAACTCTATGTCAGCTCTCGTGAGCAATAGACGGAAGGAGGATCGATTATGAAACCGCTCGAGGGAATCTTGGTGCTGGATTTTTGCCAGTATCTCGCAGGTCCATCAGCAGCACTGCGCTTGGCTGACCTGGGGGCCCGCATCATCAAGGTCGAACGCCCTGGCTCGGGAGACGGCTCGCGTCGCCTGATTCTGGAAGGCTGCACATCTGACGGTGACGGCCTCAATTTCCATACCATCAACCGCAATAAGCAAAGCATCGAGCTCAACACCAAAAGCCCTGAAGGCCTTACTATGGCAAAAAAGCTCATTGCCCAAGCAGACGTTCTCATCGAAAGTTTTCGCCCTGGCGTCATGGATAAGCTTGGTCTTGGATACAACGAAGTCCATGCTCTGAATCCTCGCCTTGTATACGCAAGCATAAGCGGCTACGGGGCCGCCAGCCCCTGGGCGGCAAAGCCAGGACAAGACCTGCTGGTACAGTCGCTCTCCGGCCTGGCTTGGCTCAATGGCAACGCAGACCAACCGCCCATGCCGTTCGCGCTTTCTCTGGCAGATTCCTATACGGGCGTCCACGCTGCGGAAGGCATCCTCGCCTGTCTCGTTCGCCGCGAAATCACGAACGAAGGTGGACATGTCGAGGTAAGCTTGCTCGCTTCCGTACTCGATCTTCAATTTGAAGTTATCACCACGTATCTCAACGATGGAAACAAGGCCCCCGAGCGCAGTGAATTCAACAACGCGCACGCCTACTTGGCAGCCCCGTACGGAATCTACGAAACATCTGATGGTTATATCGCCCTGGCCATGGGCTCGGTTGTCGAATTGGGACAGATTATCGGCTCCGATCAGGTTGCATCCCATACCGATGAATCCGAATGGTTCACCAATAGAGACGCCATCAAGCGTGACATCCAGGCAGCGCTTGAAACGGACACAACCGCCAACTGGCTAAGCAAGTTAGAAAAGCACGATTTCTGGTGCTCCGATGTCTATACCTGGGAAAAGCTCGTTGCATCCGACGCCTTTAAAGCGCTTGATTTCATTCAAGATGTTAGCCGCGTTGCGGGGCAGCAGGTACTCACCACTCGTTGCCCCATCAGTTTTGCGGGAGAGGACTTTGGCGCTTCAAAGCCCGCACCACGCCTGGGCGAGGACACAGAGGCGATCATTGACGAATTTCATCTCAACGACACGAAGGAGGCGTAACCATGAAACCGCTCAAGGGAATTACCGTCTTGGATTTAAGCCAGTTCCTCTCTGCACCGTCCGCGACGTTGCGCCTTGCAGACCTGGGAGCCAAAGTCATCAAAATTGAGCGTCCGGGCATTGGCGATATTTGTCGCACGATGTATATCTCAAACTGCAAGATCGATGGCGACAGCTCGTTGTTTCACGCCATCAACCGTAACAAAGAGAGCGTTGCACTCGATCTTAAAGACCCTGCCACAAAGCCGCAGCTCGAAAGGCTGATTCTCGAAGCCGACGTCATGGTGGTCAATTATCGCCCCGGCGTCGCCGCACGCCTTGGCGTTGATTACGAGTCGGTGGCAAAGATTAACCCGTCTATCGTCTACGGTGAAGTCACCGGCTACGGCACCACAGGACCTTGGGTCAAGAAACCCGGACAGGACCTTCTTGCTCAAGCCCTTTCCGGCATCTGCTGGCTTAATGGCAACGCAGACCAAGCGCCCACGCCCATGGGCCTTTCGGTAGGCGACCTCTTTGCCGGACAGCACTTGGTACAGGGAATCCTGGCCGCCATTCTGCGCAACAAGCGAGAAGGCATTGGAGCTCATGTTGAGGTAAACCTCATGAAATCCCTACTCGATGCCCAGTTTGAGGTCTTTACTACCTATTTAAACGACGGGCAAAAGCCACCGGTGCGCAGCAAAATCAATAACGCGAGTGCCTTCATCGATGCGCCCTACGGCATCTACGAAACCGAAGACGGGTTTATCGCCATCGCTATGGTTCCCATCCCACGCCTCGGAGAGCTCATCGGATGCGACGCACTGCAAGGATACACAGATCCGCAGGATTGGCACATCAAGCGTGACGAAATCAAGAGCGTGCTTGCCGAGTATCTTTGCGGCAACACCACGGAGCACTGGCTTTCCTTGCTGGAGCCGGCAGACATCTGGTGCTCAGACGTCTACACATGGAAAAAGCTCATGGCAACCGATGCCTTTGACAGTCTTCATATGATTCAGACAGTCAAGCGAAGCAACGGCACCGAGATTCATACCACATGCTGCCCCATCATCATCGACGGGCAGCGTCCCCAAGGTGGACCCGCGGCACCAACCGTAGGACAAGATACCGATAAGTACATTGCTTAGGAAAAGGAGTCGATCATGGACGAGCAGGCGTACTATTTTGAGGACTATCAGCTGGGAGACACCCGCACCACGGGCGGCAAGACCATCACCGAGGCCGACATCGTGATTCACGCCGGCCAAACGGGCGACTTCTTTCCGCACCACGTAGACGCCGATTGGTGCGAGAAGCACGACTTCGGTCAGCGCATCGCCCACGGCACGTTAACTTTCAGCGTGGGAGTTGGCCTCACCGCTTCGTTTATCAACCCCGTTGCTTTCTCCTATGGCTATGACCATCTGCGCTTTGTCAAACCGGTCTATATCGGCGATACCATCCACACGGTGGTTACCATCAGCGATAAGAAAGACCATAAGAAGCATGCCGATAAGGGCATCGTGACTGAGCATCTCGAAATCATTAACCAGAAAGGCGAAACCGTTATGGTCGCAGATCACCTGCTGATGTGCCAAAAGCGCGACGCATAAAGGTCCGGTCGTCCTTTCAAGCATAAAGGCGCCGCTGTGTGGAGACCCTCGCAGCGGCGCCTTTTTCATATCAACGAAGCCTCAGAGCCTCAGTAAAACAGACGTCCCGGCGTTAATCCCAAGGGTCGCGCTCGAACAGTGGCTCGCGCTCGGGACGTCGATCCGAATACGGATCGTAGCCGTCATCGTCCTCGTTCTCCGCACGAATGAACGGGTCTTTTGGCTTGAGCGTCACCTTGGTTTCAGACGCCGTCTTCTTAATGTCTTTATCGCTTGCCATGTGCGCTCCCCACTCGTACCTCACTCGTACCTCACCCGCATCCAGCACCATCCTAGCATCCATCTCATAAAAAAGTCCGGCCCCATCACCTGGGGACAGATCTGGCTCAAAATCAGGCAAGGTCGCACGGACCGATGAACCTCGTGCGTGAGATGAATCAGAATCACTGAACCTTGTCCGCGCCCCCCTTGTTGCCGCATACGACAGCAGACGCACCGCCGCCCATCATCGGTCAAACGGCAAGCCCCGCGCCGCCGCAAAAACGCGGCAGCGCGGGGCTATAAGGAAGAAAGCGCGTTCGTAGCGGGCACAGGGACGCTGGCCGCCTACGTTCTAGCAGATGCCCGTGAGACCGAGCACCAAGCCGATAACCATCGTGCCGATGATGATCCAGTTGACGTTGACGTTTTTCTTGAGCAGCTTGAAGCAGCCCAGGGTATACAGCAGCGGAATCAGGCCGATGAAGATGGTGTCCAGGTAGGTCTGGATCATGACCGGGTCACCCTCGGGCATGGGAATGGAGATCGCGCAGTTGAACTTAACGAACGAGGCCGCCATGGCGCCGATCATCAGCAGACCGAGCGTGCTCGCAAGCTTGGTCACGATGCCCATCAGACCGCTCTCGTTGATCCTGGTGATAAAGCTCGAGCCAACGCGGTAACCCAGAACCGTAAGCACCCAGCGTGTGATCCACGAGGGGATGTTATAGATGAGCAAGAAGACAATCGGGCCCAGAATGGAGCCGTTCTGAGCGCAGAGCGCCATGCCCACGGAGACGGCGATTACGCGCAGGACACCCCAGAAGATGGCGTCGCCGATACCGGACATGGGGCCCATGAGGGACGCCTTGACAGAGTCGATGGAATGCGTGTCGAAATCCGGGCTGGCTGCGTTCTCGCGCTCCATGGATGCCACGATGCCCATGCAGAAGGTACCCACGTTAGACGTGATGTTGTACCACGTGGAATGGCGCACCAGGGCGTCGCGACGCCGTTCCTTATCGGGGTAGAAGCGCTCGATGGCCGGCAGAATGGACCACATAAAGCCCGAGGCAGCGCCGCGGGCGCCGCCGCAGTAGTGAGCAAAGACGTTGAACGAGTGGAGGAAGATGCCGTGGAGCATCTTGCGGTCTTCGGGCGAGAGATCCTTGGTGGAGATGCTGATCTTCTCGCTTGTGGTATCGGTAGCACTCATGCGAAGAAATCCTCCTCTTCGAGCTCGGCAGCGGACTGGGCGCCTGCGGACACGCCGGTCTCGCGCAGTTTCTTGATCTGATTACGCAGGTCGAGATTCTCCAGGTCGCGCAGGCAGGTGACAACCAAGATCACGGCGCCCACCGCAGCGATGGCGATCATGGGCATGTTGATATACTCGAACAGCACAAAACCAAGCAGGAAGTAGATGGCGATCTTGTTGTCCCATAGCATGCGGAGCAGCAGGGCCATGCCAACGGCGGGAAGCAGGCCGGAGGCCGCGTTGAAGCCGTTAATCACAGCTTGCGGAACCATGTCCATGAGCTGAGAGGCCGGCTCGGCGCCCACCCACACGGCCAGAAAGACGGGAATGGCGAACAGCGCGTTCATGACGATGGCGCCGCCAAAGTGGCAGACAATGACCTTCTTGCTCTCACCGGAGTTGGCCGCCCAATCAACGACGGGCGCCCAGAAGGACATGAGCACGTTGAGGACGAGCGAGTAGATGATGTTCGCGAAGATGGCCGCGGCCACAGCGAGCGGAATGGCTACGCCCTGCTCCATACCGGAGACAACCACAAAGCACACGGCAAGCACCGTGCCAGCCACCGTGTCTGCAGAGGTGGCGCCGCCAACATTGACGCTGCCGATGAAGATCGCCTGCAGCGCGGCGCCGATGATGATGCCCATAGTCACGTCGCCAAAGACGATACCCGCCACAAGACCCACGCCCAGTGGCTGATCGATCATCGGTTGGCCGAACGTCCATTGGACGAAGTAGCAGAAAAAGGCGGTGAGATACGCCATAAGGGCTGTTGTCAGCATTACTTCTCCTCTCCTAGAGCTTTGCCAACAGGTCCGAAACCTTGACCTTGCCGTCCGTCACGCCAACCTGATGGAAGACGGGCAGGTCCTGCTTAACAAGCTCACGCGCGGCAGCGACCTCATCCGGGTTGAGCGTCACGCCTGTGGTGAGCAGCACCTTGGCGGCATCGTCAGAGCGGTCGAAGCGTCCCACGTTGGCCACGTTCACGCTGCCGATCCTGCCCGGCGCGCCCTTGACGAGCTTGAGCGCATCGGCCACGTTGCCCGTGAGGGCAAAGATGCGCATCTCGCCGGCACGTGGGTCGTTAGCCACCTTGATGGCGTCCTCCACCGTGCGAATCAGGAGCTTCTGGCCGTTCGGGCACGCCATCTTGAGCGTGGCCGCCTGCGTCTCGTTCTCGGCCGCAGCATCATTCGCCACCAGGATGCCCTTGGTGTTCAGCTCCTTTCCCCACATGAGTGTGACCTGCCCGTGCACTAAGCGGTCGTCTACACGTAGCTGAACAATCATTCCGATCCCCTTTCCTTTCCATCTCTTGCGAGAAATTCCGTCTTGTTATGCAAAGAAGTCGTCGTCCGTATCCAGCGCTTCCTCAGCCGGTAGGGCAACGCGCTGCATGCAACCCGAGGCCTGCGCCACCGCGCCATCGATGTACTCCGGTGTAAAGCGCTCGGTGGTAAGCAGGCATTCCAAAATAAATGCGATGTTAAAGCCCGTCACGTGAACGATGCCGCGCTGCTCCGGTTGCATGGCCGTAACCATGTTGCAAACGCTGCCGCCCAAAAGGTCCGTGATGATCAGGGCATCGTCTTCGGGCTGCACGCTCTCGATGAACGCAGCGATCTTCTCGTTGGGGTCGCTCTCGTCCACATAGCAGTCCACCGCGGTGATGGCGGAATCGTCGTGCAGCAGCACCGCAGCCACGCTCTTGACGCCGCTCGCCAGGCGGCCGTGAGAGGCGACGAGGATTTTCTTCATGCCTGCCCCCTATGCCAGCGGCTCGGCGCCGTTTGCGAATACGCGCACAACGTGCTCGAACGTGTTGTGCAGGCTCTCGTATGCCGTAGAGGTCATGTCGTGCCAGTACACCGGGGCATCGGCGTTCTCGGCGGTCTTTTCGCCGATCATGGCACGCACCGCGTCGCCCGCGTACTTGACGCCGTAGGTGTAGTAGTTGATCTTGCGAATGCCTGCGTCGATAGCCTTCTTGTAGTCCTCATCGGATACGCCGGAACCGCCGTGCATGACAAGCGGCACGTTCACGCGCTTGCGAATCTCACGCAGCACGTCGAAGTTGAGGTGCGGCTCGCCTTTGTACAGGCCATGCACCGTGCCAAAGGAGCAGGCCAGGATGTCCAGGCCTGTGGAGGCGATGAAGTCCTGCGCCTGATCGGGGTCGGTGTAGACGGCGCCCGCTTCCTCCGCCGTGGAACCGGCATCGGGGTCGCCGCCCTCACGAGAACCCATGGACCCCAGCTCGCACTCAAGGCCCGCACCGTAATCCGCGCACATCTGGGCTGCATACTGCGAGAGATCGACGTTACGCTCATAGGAGAGCGCGGAGCCGTCGAACATGACGCCCGTAAAGCCCAGCTCCAGGGCACGGCGGGCGTAGGACAGGTGCTCACAGTGGTCCAAGTTCAGGCAGATATGAGCACTCGAGCGCTCGGCCAGGGAGGTGACCAGCGGCGCGACCACGTTGATGGGTACCAGCGACTCATGCACCTCGGCGTGTTGGATGATGATGGGATAGCCCGTCTCCTCCGCAACATCAACCGCTGCACGAACAGCCTCGAGACTCGCCGAGTTCACCGCAGCGACCGCCATATTGTTCTGCTCCGCAATGTTGCAGATGTCTCTCAAGCTAACAAGCATCTGTTCCCCTCTCTCGTATGGCAAACAGGGTAAAACGTATAAACGAATTCAAACGGAACGTTTGACGAGTTTCATTATATTTCGATTGATTTTGATTCGTTTTAAAAATGGGCTCAGACGGCTTGAACGGTATCTAATTTGCCGTGAACGTTTCATTAGATTTCGTTTTCAGCCATTTGATTTCGATTTTTGGCTATATAGTTTGTTCGAAGAGTATGTCAAAAAATGAACCCCTCCGGTTTGCTTTGGAGTACGCCATGGACGAGTCACGCCCCTATTACCTGGAAGAGCGCCAGGAAGAGATCCTTTCCCTCCTCAATACGCATAACATGGTGCGCATCGCCGAGCTTAGCGATCGCTTTGGCGTATCGGAGGCGACCATCCGCAAAGATATGCGTGCGCTCGAGGGTCGTGGGCTACTGCGTCGTACGCACGGCGGCGCGATCTTGCCCAACCCCAATTCGAGGGAGCTTTCGTTCGAAGATGCCTCCGTCACCGCTCAGGAGGAAAAGCAGCGCATCGGTGCGGCCGCGGCAAAGATGGTGCACGACGGCGACACGTTCTACCTGCAATCCGGCACCACGACGGGCTCCATGCTGCGCGCGCTCAAGGGACGCAGGAACCTCACAATCATCACGTGTGACCTTTCGCATGCACTCATGGCCGAGGAGCTGCTCATAGACAGCGAGGTCATCTTGCTGGGTGGCTCGATGCGCTCCGGCTACCACTATACGCAGGGTCCCGAGACCATCCGTCAACTCGGTGATTACTTTGTACCCACCGCATTTTTGGGCACCAACACGTTCTCGTTTGCCAAGGGCTTCAACGCCCACCGGCTTGAGCAGGCATGCATGGTGCGCACCGCGCTCGATTCTGCGGAACGTCGCGTCATCTTGATGGATTCTTCCAAAATCGGCGTCATGGGCATGGTGCACGCTGCAGACCTCGGCGACATCAACTGCCTCATTACCGATACGGGCGTGGACATGGACACGCGCCGCCGCCTGGTAGAGCTCGCGCCCAATCTGGAGGTCATCTACGCATAGCGCGGCGCAACCGAGCTCGGATATGTACGCACTCACAGTGCACCACACGGAGCGCATCCTCGTATCTTTACGATAGAAAATGCATGTCAACGCTACGTAATGCACGCATCGACCTTATACGCAAAAAGCGGCTCGCCCTCCCAATGGAAGAGCGAGCCGCTCTGCATAATCGCGCGCCATGGCATCTCAGCGGGCCAAAGGCTAGGCCTCGTAGGTCGCATCAACCGATGTCCCTCGCACTAAACGCGAGCTGCGTTACTCCTGAGGTGCCTCAAACGGAGCATCGAGGACCTCGTCATCTGCAACCTTGGGCTCCACACCTGCGACCTCAAACTTACCGTCGGAGTCCACATCGAGTGAAATCTTGTCGCCCTCGTGAGCGCGACCGTCGATAATCGCCGCGGCGATAGCATCCACGACCTCGCGCTGCACCAGACGCTTGAGCGGACGAGCACCAAACACAGGGTCCAAACCGCCCACGGCGAGCATCTGCTTGGCAGCAGGTGTGATCTCGAGCTCCATGCGCTCCTTTGCCAGGCGGGCGCGCACATCTTTGAGCTGAATGTCGACGATCTTTTGGATCTGTTCCATGCCAAGGGGATGGAACACCACAATGTCATCGATACGGTTGAGGAACTCGGGGCGGAAGGTCTTGGCCATCGCAGCGTCAACCTGACGGCGCATCTCGGCCTCGTCCTTGCCCGAAAGCTCGGCAATCGCGCTAGAGCCAACGTTGGAGGTCATGATGATGATCGTGTTCTTGAAGGACACCTGGCGGCCCTGACCATCGGTCAAGCGACCATCATCGAGCACCTGCAGCAAGATGTTGAAGACATCTGGGTGGGCTTTCTCCATCTCGTCGAGCAAAATCACGCTGTACGGACGACGGCGCACGGCCTCGGTAAGCTGTCCGCCCTCGTCGTAACCCACATATCCCGGAGGAGCACCGATTAGACGTTGGACCGAGAACTTCTCCATGTATTCGGACATGTCAATGCGAACGAGCGCGCGCTCGTCATCGAACAGGCACTCGGCAAGCGCCTTGGCAAGCTCGGTTTTGCCCACGCCGGTAGGACCCAGGAAGAAGAAGCTGCCGATGGGCTTATTGGGGTCGGAAAGGCCCGCGCGGCTACGGCGCACGGCAGCGGCAACCGCCGAGACAGCCTCGTCTTGGCCGATAACGCGCTTATGCAACTCGCCCTCGAGATTCTTGAGCTTATCGAGCTCACCCTGCATCATCTTGGAGACGGGCACGCCGGTCCATGCGCTTACGACCTCGGCAATCTCGTCGGACGTCACCTGCTCGTTAAGGCCCTCGCCGTCCTTGCCCTTCTGCTCCTCAAGCGCCGCCTCGGCAGCCTGGATTTCCTGGGTAAGAACGGGAATCACGCTAAAGCGCAGCTCCGAGGCGCGAGCAAGGTCGCCGTTGCGCGTGGCGCGCTCCTCTTCGCTCTTGGCGTCGTCGAGCTTACCTTTAAGCTCCTGCACGTGGTCGATCGCGTTTTTCTGGTTGAGCCAGCCCGCCTTTTGCACGTTGAGCTTTTCTTGGACCTCCGCAATCTCTTGACGCAGCGTTTCCAAGCGCTCCTTGGAAGCATCGTCCGTCTCCTTCATGAGCGCCTGTTCCTCGATCTGCATCTGCGTGAGCTGACGCGTTGTGGCATCGATCTCGACCGGCATGGAGTCGAGCTCCATGCGCAGGCGGCTTGCAGCCTCGTCTACCAAGTCGATGGCCTTGTCGGGCAAGAAGCGGTCGGCGATATAGCGGTCGGAAAGATCGGCTGCGGCCACCAGCGCGCTATCGGTGATATGTACGCCATGGAAGATTTCGTACTTCTCCTTCAGGCCACGCAAGATAGAGATGGTGTCCTCAACGGTGGGCTCGCTTACCAGCACCGTTTGGAAACGACGCGCAAGAGCGGCATCCTTCTCGATGTACTTGCGATACTCGTCGAGCGTAGTGGCGCCGATTGCATGCAGGGCACCGCGGGCAAGCGCCGGCTTTAAGATGTTGCCGGCGTCCATCGAGCCCTCGGTAGCGCCCGCGCCCACGATGGTGTGGAGCTCGTCGATGAACAGGATGACCTTACCGTCCGACTTCTCGACCTCTTTGAGTACGGCCTTCAAGCGATCCTCAAACTCGCCGCGGTACTTGGCGCCAGCCACCAGCGCGCTCATGTCCAACTCGATAAGGTCGCGGTCGCGCAGCGTGCTGGGCACGTCGCCGGCCACAATGCGCTGGGCGATGCCCTCGACGATAGCGGTCTTGCCCACGCCAGGCTCGCCAATCAGTACCGGGTTGTTCTTGGTACGACGCGAAAGAACCTGAATGGTACGGCGAATCTCGTCGGTACGGCCAATCACCGGGTCGAGCTTGCCGGCGCGCGCAAGGTCGCAGATGTTGCGACCGTACTGCTCCAGTGCCTCGAACTGAGTCTTATCCTCAGCAGAGGTAACGCGGTTATCGCCGCGCAGCTCCTCATAGACCTGCTCGATGCGTTCGCGCGTGACGCCCGCGTTGTTAAGGATGCGCCCCGCATCTCCCTTATCCTCGGCGAGCGCCATGAGCAGGTGCTCGGTCACCACAAAGGAGTCGCCCATCTTAGAGGCCTTCTTCTCGGCCTGATTGAGCACGCGGACCATGTCGTTGGAAAGCCCGATCTGCGCGCCATCGCCCGAGACCTTGGGAGCGCCGTCGATTGCCTTCTGCGCGGCGGCCGCGAGCGAGGAGGCGTCGGCGCCAATGCGCTCGATGATCACGGAAATATTGCGCTCGCCAGCACCCAGCAGCGCCGCAAGCAGGTGCACGGGCTCGACCGCGCCCGCTTGAGCGTCGGATGCGATGCCAATGGCCGTCTGGAGAGCCTCGCGAGAAGTCATTGCCAACTTATCGATTCTCATATATCTCACCTCTCTATAGGTGTTGCCCGCGGCGCGGGCGATGCTCGCGCCGGGGCGGCCGCCCTACGGGGCGGTGTCCTGTTGTTCGAGAGGTATTGTTACCGAATGTGCCCCAAGTTATACATAAATCTAAGTCTCTATATATAAGATTTTATGAGTCGGGAGATGCAGGAACAGCGCAAGACGTGATTTGGCGCAAAGCGCGCCTGTAAAAAATACAGTTATAGGTATGTTTGGACAAGATACGCGAATATCTCGGCTTTTCGACACCATTTATGCAGGAAAAACAACTCAGCGAATCCTGTCTACTTAGATTTTTCGCTTCAACCTACCTATAACCGTATTTTTTGAAGCAGAAGTCCAGAAAGACCCCGCTCCTGCCCAAGGTTTATTCAAGTGCAGATGCATCGCTGACCAGCTAACGCCCGCACAGCCCATGTCAACACCCGGAACAGGGCGTCCAAACGGAGCGACCCTGCTTACGAAAAAAGCCCGTCGGAGCGTTAGCTCCGACGGGCCTCACAGTGCAAAATGGATCGGATAGCGGGGCCTAAAGCCACTACTTCCAGTCGATGCGTCGCCTTGTAGCAAAAGCGCCCGCTGCCAGACCGGCAACAAGCACGGCAATAGCCCCCACAACAGCGGGAACGGTTGCCACATACGACGCCACAAAGGAAACGAGCACAAACAGAAACGCCGCTTCCAAGCAAAAGAGCGCCACCTCATAGCACGCTTGATGCTCGCTCTCGCAGCCGCGCGCTTGTGCTGCGGCATCGAACGCCTCGTTGAGTCGAGGCGATTTACGCATCATGAGCAAGGCGCCCAAAATCATGAAGATAACGCCAATGCATCCAAAGACAGCCTGTATTACCTGCATAAACAGCTCCTACTGGCCAAGCAGGCCACGCAGAACCTGCTGAGGATCGCCCGAGCCATCGCGCGGAACCAGCGCGGTGATCTTCTTTTGCATCTTGAACTCGTGCAATTCTTCCTCGAGCTGGCGCACGCGGGAGCGAAGCTTCTCGTTTTCGCGCTCACGCTCCTCCGAACGCTCTTTCATATCGAGGATGCGTACCACGCCGGCCAAATTAATGCCCTCGTCGGTAAGCTGGTTGATAAGCTCCAGACGCTCGATGTCGGCACGCGAGTACAGGCGCGTATTGCCACCCGAACGCTGCGGGTTCACCAAACCCTTGGACTCGTAGACACGCAGCGTCTGAGGGTGCATGCCCGTGAGCTCTGCCGCCACGCTGATCATGTACAGCGGCTTATTCCTGTTGTCATCGGCCATGGCCCTCAGCCTGCTTTCAATCGACTACCCCACCATGGTACACAGTTGGGGTCGCTAGAACTTTGCGAAGTACTTGTTAACCTCTGCGCGGTAATCGCGCGTGTCCTCCTTGCGGAGCTTCTCGAACACCTTGCGCTCGTCGTCGGTAAGATGCTCGGGCACGACAACCTCGATCTCGACGATCAAAGCACCCGTGCGGCCGCGGTGCGAAACGTCCGGCGCTCCCAGGCCCTTGCAGCGGAACTTCTTGCCCGTCTGCGTACCTGCGGGGATGTCCAACTTGACCTTGGAGCCACCCGGAGTAGGAACCTCGATTTGACACCCAAGTGCAGCCTCGGTATACGAGACAGGCACCGTCATGGTCACGTCGGCGCGCTTGCGCTTGAACAGCGGATGCTCCTGCACACGAACGGTCACCACCAAATCACCGCGTCCGCCGCCACCGGTGCCGTATTCGCCGCGACCCTTAAAACGCATCTTGCCGCCGTCTACCGCACCAGCAGGAATGGAAATGGTAATGGCCTGTGGCTCGCCCGTCGAGGGAACGCGATAGTTGACCTTCTGGGTCACGCCGCGAAACGCGTCGTCTGCCGAGACCTCGACATCTACCGAAAGGTCTCCTCCACGCGAGGCCCTGCTGCGAGGCTGGCCGCCAAAACCGCCGAAGCCCCCAAAGCCGCCAAAGCCCTCAAAATTTTGAGCCCAATCCGAGCCGCCCACGCCTTCGCCGCGCATGACGCTGCTCAAAATATCGTCCCAGGGAACATTCTGGCCGCTATAGCCACGCGCACCGCCGGCACCGGGAATGCCTCCAAAGGCGAGCATCTGGTCGTACTCTTTGCGCTTCTTTTCATTTGAAAGCGTGTCGTACGCCTCGGAAATCTCCTTGAACTTTGCCTCGTCACCGCCCGCATCGGGATGGTACTTTTGCGCAAGCTTCCTAAACGCAGACTTGATCTCTTTATCGGTGGCGTTTTTCGAAACGCCCAAAACATCGTAGAACGTCTTGTTGCCAGCCATGGTTTTGCCCTCCTTTCGAGAGCGAGGATCATCAGATTAAAAGGGCCCCAGGCGAATGCCCGAGGCCCTCAGGTGTTACTCTTCCGAGCCCGTTGCCTCATCGGCCGCCGGCTCGCCTTCCGGCGCTTCTTCTGGAGCCGGTCGCTTCTCACCGCCATAGGTCACGGTCACCATCGCGGAACGCAGCACGTGGCCCGCCATGCGATAGCCCTTCTGGTACACGTCGTTGACCGTCTCGTCATACTGAGACGCATCCTCAACGCGTCCAACGGCCTGCTGCTCAAGCGGATCGAATGCCTCGCCCTTGGGGTCGATGGGCTCCACGCCCTCATGGGCAAACACGTCGAGCATCTTAGAATGGACCGCGTCCACGCCGTCTACGAACTGGCTGAAGTCGTCGGCCATATCCAGGGTGCGGGCGTGATCGATAGCGCGCTCGATATCGTCGACCACAGGCAGCAAGGCGCACACGAGCTTCTCGGTAGCGCGCTCGCGCTCCGCCAGGCGCTCGTTTGCCGTACGACGGCGGAAGTTCTCCCAGTCGGCCTGGAGACGAGCCGTGCGCTCGGCAGCCTCGTGAGCCTTGTCCTCGGCAGCTTTCTGCGCCTCGGCAGCAGCGTCGAGCTCGGAGCGTACGTCGGCAAGCTCCTTTTGAGCCTGCTCGAACTTAAGCTTAAAATCGTCGTCCGCAGCCTGCTCGCCAGCACGAATGGCGGCCTCGACCATCTCTTCCTCGGTCATCGTCGCCTCCTCGGCATCAATCGAGTCCGTGGCACCAGCGGTCTGGGGCGCATCGTCCTTCTCGTCCGCGGTCTCCACGGCGTCTTCTACAGGAATCTTCACGTCCTTCTCCTCAGAGTCAGCAGAGGCGGCAGTGCCGGCAGCAGCGCCGGCATCCGCCTCTGTTCGAGCTTGTTCGGCGGACATGACTAGTTGTTGTCCTTGTCGTCGTCCACAACCTCAAAGTCGGCGTCAACGACATCGTCATCGCCAGCAGCAGCGGCACCATCGGCCGCACCGCTTGCCTGCTGAGCGTCGGCGTAGACGATCTGCGCCAGCTCGTAGGCCACAGACTGCAGTGCCTCGCTGGAGGACTTGATGGCCTCGATGTCGGAGCCCTCAAGGGCCTTCTTAGCATCGGCGATAGCGGCCTCGGTCTTGCCCTTGAGGTCTGCGTTCACCTTGTCGCCCAGCTCGTTGAGCGTCTGCTCGGTGGAGTACACGAGAGAGTCGGCCTGGTTGCGAACCTCGACCTCTTCCTTCTGCTTCTTGTCCTCCTCGGCATGAGCCTCGGCGTCCTTGACCATGCGATCGACTTCGTCGTCAGAAAGCGCGGTGGAGCCGGAAATGGTGATCTGCTGCTCCTTGCCGGTGCCCTTGTCCTTAGCGGAGACCTTCACGATGCCGTTGGCATCGATGTCAAAGGTGACCTCGATCTGAGGCACGCCGCGGCGGGCAGCGGGGATACCGGTGAGCTGGAACTTACCAAGCGACTTGTTATCGCGAGCAAGCTCGCGCTCGCCCTGCAGGACGTTGATCTCGACGCTGGTCTGGTTATCGGCAGCGGTGGAGTAGATCTCGGTCTTGGAGGTCGGGATGGTGGTGTTGCGGTCGATCATCTTGGTCATGACGCCACCCATGGTCTCGACGCCCAGCGACAGCGGAGTCACGTCGAGCAGCAGGATGCCCTCAACGTCGCCGGTGAGAACGCCGCCCTGAACAGCAGCGCCGTCGGCAACGACCTCGTCCGGGTTCACGGACATGTTGGGCTGCTTGCCGGTCATGGTCTTAACAAGGTCCTGAACAGCGGGCATACGGGTGGAGCCGCCGACGAGGATGACCTCGGTCAGATCGGAGAGCTTGAGGTTGGCGTCGCGCAGAGCGTTGGTGACAGGCTGCTTGCAGCGCTCGAGCAGGTCGCGGGTGATCTTCTCGAACTCAGCGCGGGTCAGCGTGTAGTTGAGGTGCAGCGGGCCGGACTGGTTCATGGTGATGAACGGCAGGTTGATGGTGGTCTGCTGGGCAGCGGAGAGCTCCTTCTTGGCGTTCTCGGCAGCCTCCTTCAGACGCTGCAGGGCCATGGGGTCCTGACGCAGGTCGATGCTGTTCTCCTGCTGGAACTTGTCGGCCATCCAGTCGATGACGCGCTGATCCCAGTCGTCGCCGCCCAGGTGGTTATCGCCAGAGGTGGACAGAACCTCGAACACGCCATCGGCAAGGTCGAGGATGGAGACGTCAAAGGTGCCACCGCCCAGGTCGAAGACGAGGATGCGCTGGTCGGAGCCCTGCTTGTCAAGGCCATAAGCCAAGGCAGCAGCGGTCGGCTCGTTGACGATACGCTTGACGTTGAGGCCAGCGATCTTGCCGGCGTCCTTGGTGGCCTGACGCTGAGCGTCGTTGAAGTACGCAGGAACGGTGATGACGGCGTCGGTGACGGTCTCGCCAAGGTACTTCTCGGCGTCGGCCTTCATCTTGGCGAGAGTCATAGCAGAGATCTGCTCGGCGGTGTAATCCTCGCCCTCGATGTTGACAACGGCACGGCCGCCCTGCCCCTCCTTGACCTCGTACGGAACGGTCTTGAGCTCAGAGGTGCACTCGGAGTACTTGCGGCCCATAAAACGCTTGATGGAAAACACCGTGTTCTTGGGGTTGGTGACAGCCTGGTTTTTAGCAGCCTTGCCCACAACGCGGTCGCCATCAGCACGGAAACCAACCACAGACGGGGTCGTGCGGTCGCCCTCGGCGTTGACGATGATGGTGGGGGCGCCGCCCTCCAAAACTGCCATGGCGGAGTTAGTAGTACCAAGGTCGATACCAAGAATCTTGCCCATGAGAAATCCCTTCTTTTTTTCTGCTTTTGCGCAACCTCAACCCATGCCAAAGCGCGCTGCGAGCTTTTTGTTCGAGAAGTAGTGTATCCCCTTATGGGCCTGAATATACAAAATCTAAGTCATTCCATATAAGATTTTTTATTTCTTTGGATGCAGGTCTTGCGCCAAGAGGGTCAAACGGGGCTAAACGCAGGATTACGCCACCAAAAGACCTTGCCCCATAGCGACATGCCAGGCTCAAGAGTCATATAACTTACGCCCAATGGAGATTTCACAAACAGTAAGCCGCCGTTGACTCGGCGAACGGTATGAAGATGCAGTACGCAGGGTATTGCAAACCGTCGGGCGCGTGGTATGTTTTTGCCCGAATCAAACCGGCGCGCGTCGTCTGTAGCGCCGGTCAACAGAGAGGAAAAATCATGGCTCATCCCGTAATCGATGCCGACGAGTGCATCTCCTGTGGCGTTTGCGTTGACACCTGCCCCTGTGGCGTTCTTGAGCTCCAGGACGTCGCCACTGTTGTGGACGAGGATTCCTGCGCTGCTTGCGGTGCTTGCCAGGAGGCTTGCCCCGCCGGCGCCATCACCGAGATCGCTGAGGACTAGCTCTAGCCCACGCGAACAGCTCGCATGCAAAGAGGCCCTTCGCATCTACGCGAAGGGCCTCTTTTTTGCCAAAAAACGGGGCGAAGCCCAAAGGCCCCGCCCCGCCATTTATTCCAGCCCGTCCTCGTAGGGCAAAATCTCGGCCAGATAGCCCTTGGCACGCAGGGCCGCCTCAATCTCGTCGAGCTGCTCCTCGGTCTCGGCAGCAATGCGATGGAAATGGTATCCACTCGTCACCGTCATGAGCGGATAGCTCTTGCCCGTGCGAATACCCTCTAAGTAACGCTCCGCGTCACGACGATTGCGAACGTCCAGGTCGGCAGTAATCTTGCCGTAGACGCGATGGTTGACCATCACGTTGAGCACGGCGCCACCCAAATCGACGATCGTGTTGAGCTCGTCGCCCACGTCATCGACACCGTGGTGCACCTTGACCAAGCGTGTGGGAACGCAAGGCTGCCCTTCTCCCTCGCGCAGCACATAGCCGCGGCTTGTCGCCACCACATCGTGGCCGTCGGCACGCAAAAGAGCGATATCCTGCACAACAACCTGACGGCTCACGCCGGCAGCACGGGCAAGGGCGCTGCCCGAGATAGGGCAAGATGCCCCCTGGAGTTCGCGAATGATTGCCTGGCGACGCTCATCGCCGTTCATCATGCACCGTCCAGCATACGCAAATGCTTCAGCGAAAGGTCTAGGATGGGTGCGGAATGAGTCAGCGCACCGGAACTAATAAAGTCCACGCCCAGATCTGCCAGCGCGCGGATGTTCTGGGCGTCCACGTTGCCCGAGGCCTCCACCTTGGCGCGGCCGTCAATGACCTTGATCGCTTTTGCCATGGCATCGTGGTCCATGTTGTCGAGCATGATGATGTCGGCGCCGGCGTCTGCAGCCTCGCGTACCATGCCCAGGTTTTCGCACTCGATCTCGACCGTGCAGGTAAACGATGCATGGGCACGAGCCATCTGGATCGCCTTTGCCACGCCGCCCGCAGCGTTGATGTGGTTATCTTTGAGCATGACCGCGGTCGAGAGGTTATAGCGGTGGTTGAAGCCGCCGCCCGCGAGCACGGCCGCTTTTTCGAACACGCGCATGCCCGGCGTGGTCTTGCGCGTATCCACAAGTTTGGTATTTGTGCCCTCGAGTGCCCGCACCATGCGACGTGTATAAGTAGCGATGCCGCTCATACGCTGCAGATAGTTGAGGGCAACGCGCTCGCCCGAAAGCAGAATGCGAGCGTCGCCCTTGACGGCAGCCAGATGCTGGCCCGCGTGAACCTCATCACCATCGGCAGCTGTTGCCTCGACCGTCGTTGCGGGATCGAGCAGCGCAAAGGTGCGCGCAAACACATCCAAACCGGCGATAACGCCGTCTGCCTTGGCGATGAGCTGCACCTCGGCCTGGCGTGCCTGGGGGCACACCGATGCCGTGCTCACGTCTTCAAACGTAATGTCTTCGCGCAGCGCCTGCAAGATCAGGTCGTCGCCAACCAATTTCATCGCAATGGGATCCATAACCCGCTACGCCTCCTTAGCGTCTGCGTTGATCGTCTCGATATCCATCGGAGCATCTCCATACGCCACCGGCTCGGACACGGCGGTGCCAAACTCGCGGCACAATGCGTCGATACTCAAATTACCCGCCGCCGAAAGGCGATGTGCGCCATCGAGGGCCGGCTCGCCCGCGCGCTCCACGCCCAAAGATACACCGTGCACCATGCTGTATGCAGCGCGGCGTGCAAATACAAGCGACTCCAGCAAGCTATTCGATGCCAGGCGGTTTTTTCCGTGCACGCCGTTGCAGCTGGTCTCGCCCGCCGCATACAGGCCGGGCATGCTCGTTGCCGAATCGCGATTAACCCAAACGCCGCCCATAAAATAGTGCTGCGTGGGAACCACAGGGATCGGCTCGTCCACGATATCACGGCCATCCTCCAGGCAACGCGCGCGGATGTTTGCGAAGTGGCCGCAAATCACATCGCGCGGCACCGGAGCAAAGCTCAGCCACTCGTGGTCGGAGCCGTCCTTTTTCATCTGGCTCCTAATGGCGGCTGCAACCACGTCGCGCGGCTGCAGCTCGTCGGTAAAGCGCTCGCCCGCCTGGTTAAGGAGCACGGCGCCTTCGCCACGGCAGCTCTCGGAAATCAAGAAGGTGCGACCGGGCTGAGGCGAGGCCAGGCCCGTTGGGTGGATCTGCACGTAATCGAGGTGCTCGCACGCAATGCCATGCCGAGTTGCGATATAGCACGCATCGCCCGTGAGCTGCGGATAATTAGTCGAATGATCGTATACGCCGCCGATACCACCGCAGGCCCACAGCGTATGCGTCGCGCGGATGTCGAAGGGAGCGGCCGCCCCATCGGCAGACTTGCCCAGCGTCCCGCTCAGTTCGTCAGCCGGGTCGAGAGAGGCCTCCTCCGTCACCGGAACGGCCACGACACCCGCGCAGGTGTCCACGCCATCGCGCGATTCGAGCAGGATGTCGACCATCGCCACGTGCTCGAGAATCTTCACGTTGGGAAGGCGGCGCACCGCATCCAGCAGCTTGGTGGTAATTTCTTTGCCCGTGATGTCGGCGTGGAAGGCGATGCGCGGACGACTGTGTGCACCCTCGCGCGTAAAATCAAGGCCGCCGTCCGGCTTGCGCTCAAAGTCAACACCGAGCGCCAGCAGGTCATCGATCACAGTACGGCTGGAGCGAATCATGATGTCGACGCTCTCGCGGCGATTCTCAAAGTGCCCCGCACGCAGCGTGTCGGTAAAGAATGCCTCGTAATCATCGCCCTCGAGCAGCACGCAGATGCCGCCTTGGGCGAGCATGGAGTCGCACTCGTCAACGCGTCCCTTGGAAAGCATCACGATCTGCGTATCCTCGGGCAGATTGAGCGCCGCATAGAGGCCGGCCACGCCGCAGCCGGCAATCACCACGTCGCATGCCATATCCTCGACGTTCGCGCCGGTCATATCCATAGGTTCCATCGTATTTGCCCCTTAGCGAGCTGCGTAGTCGAGCATGCGGTCGAGTGTGAGCTTTGCCCGCTCGGCCGCCTCGGGCGAAACGCCAATGTGTACTTCGCCCGCGCCTGTCTCAAGGCAGCAAACGAGTTTCTCAAGCGTAATCATATCCATGTTCACGCAGGTAGGACGCGTTGCCGGGAAGAAGAACTTCTTGCCCGTATCCTTGCAGCGGCGCTCCAGCTCATACAGCACGCCGGCAACGGTCACGATGATGAACTCGCGGGCGTCGGACTGCTCGGCAAACTTGATGATGCCGGCCGTGGAGCCAATGTAGTCGGCCTCGGCAAGAACATCGGCCTTGCACTCGGGATGCGCCAGGACAAGCGCCTCGGGGTGCGCGTCCTCAACATCGATAATCTGCTCGGGCGTGATGACGTGATGGCGCGGGCAGTAGCCCTTGTTGAGAATCACATGCTTTTCCGGCACCTGTTCGGCAACATAGCGTCCCAGGTTTTGATCAGGGATAAACAGCACATGCTTTTGCGGCAGCTCGCTTACGATCTTCACGGCGTTTGAGCTGGTCACGCACACGTCGGACCAGCTTTTAATCTCGATCGTGGAGTTGACGTAGCACACGACGGCAAGGTCATCACCGTATTGGGCGCGCGCCGCATCCACCGTCTCGCGCTTGACCATGTGCGCCATGGGGCAATCGGCGCCCGGCTCGGGCAGCAGCACGGTCTTGTTGGGATTGAGAAGCTTGGCAGACTCGCCCATAAACTCAACGCCGCATAAAACGATGGTCTGCTGCGGCAGGGACTTTGCGAGTTTTGCCAGGTAGAACGAATCGCCCACGTAGTCGGCCACGGCTTGGACCTCGGGCGACACATAATAGTGGGCCAAAATCACGGCATCGTGCTCGGCCTTAAGCGCATCGATGGCACGGGTCAACTCCTCCGGCACAAGAGCTGCCCGCTCCGTAGCCGTCGCTGCCGACGCCAAACCCTCCTCGATGTCACGCGCCAGATCGGCGGCACTTGCCAGTTGCGCCTCAGCCATGTAGGCCCCTCTCGAATAGGCTATATCTGGGGGCACAGTATGCCACTTGTAAAGACAGGTGACAAGACAGCTGTAAAGTCAGCACATTGGGAACGTTGGGGCGGGGGATGTTAGCTGCAAGCGTCAGCCAGATGTTCGTGCAAATAGCTGGCACAATTTGAGTCTTCACGAGGAATTAAGCTATTCCAAACAGACGGCAACCATGAATCGTGAAAGGGGCGAAATAAATGGGAGAACTTGCAGGACGCAGTGATACATCAGTCGTTACTGAAGGATTCTACGAGCAAATTTCTTCAATCCTGAGTACCGCTCGCGACAAAGCATATACAGCAGGCAACTTTGCAATGGTCGAAGCATACTGGGAAATCGGCAAAAGCATTGTGGAACAGCAAGGCGGCGAGGAACGCGCCACGTATGGCGACGCATTGCTCAAAGAGCTCGCATCGAGGCTGACCGAAGATTTCGGTAAAGGCTTTGACGCCAGAGAGCTACGCAAAATGCGCCAGTTTCATCTTGCATTCCCAATTCGGGACGCACTGCGTCCCGAATTGAGTTGGACGCACTATCGCAGGTTGATACGCATCCCCAACTCCGATTCTCGCATGTGGTACATGAACGAGTGCGCCGATTCCCGTTGGAGCACACGCCAGCTCGAGCGCCAGATCAACACCATGTTCCGAGAGCGCTTACTCGCCAGCAAAGATAAAAGCGTAGTTGCCGCCGAAATTCAGAAAAGCGCCCCGGCACGTCGTCCCGAGGACATCATCCACAACCCTTACGTACCCGAGTTCCTCGGCTTTCCCGACAACGCTACCTTCCGCGAGAGTGACCTGGAGCAGGCACTCATTACGCACCTACAAAAGTTCTTGCTCGAACTCGGACGCGGCTTTACCTTCGAGGCGCGGCAAAAGCGCATCACGTTTGATGGACGCCACTTCTACATCGACCTCGTGTTTTATAACTACCTCATGCGTTGTTTTGTGCTTATCGACCTCAAGACCGAAGACCTCACACACCAAGATCTGGGCCAAATGCAGATGTACGTAAACTATTACACACGCGAACTCATGAACGAGGGCAACAACCCACCCATAGGCATTGTGCTCTGCGCCGACAAGAGCGATTCAATTGTTGAGTACACGCTTCCCGAAGATAACGACCAAGTGTTTGCCGCAAAATATCTGCCATTTCTTCCGACCAAGGAGGAGCTGGCGCGCGAGCTGAGCGCCGAGTACCGTGCAATTAACGAATCTGCAGAAAACGAAGGCCGCGAGTGAGCTCAGCAGCACGGGCTCCAAAGCAAAGTTCACAAGCCAATAGATGTGCCGTGCGTCCAGCCCCGCGCCCGTCCTTAATACGGAGCGCCTACGGGACCGATCTGTTTGATATAGGCCCACATGCGCTGCTTTTCGCGCTTGTCGCCCAGCGCGGCCTCGAATCCATCGAGCGCCAACACGCGACGGCCCAGCACATGGGCCACCAGGCCAGGTTTGAGCATCGCGGTGTCAAAATCATCGATAGCCACCAGGGCATCGGCATAGGTCTCGCGCATGAGGTCTGCCGCCGTCGCGTCCAGCAGCAGCACCGCCTCGGGGTCAAGCGCCTCCAGGGCCTCGCGGAATACCTCCGTGGGCAGCGTCGCACCCAGCGTAAGCGCCGGGTCGTCTCCCTCCCCCGCAACGGCCGCGAGCGCGCAAAAATCCTCGGGAGCATAGCCGATAGCCGTGCACGATGCGCGCAGCGCAGTTCCGTCCGCGCCGCCCAAAAGCGCGCCGCCAGCACGCTCTTCCTCATTGAGGTCGCCTTTGATGAGCACGATGGGCGAAAACGCGTTACCCTCCATGCGCACGCCGCGAGCGCACAGGGCATCGAGCTCCTGGCGTGTAGCCTCGAGTGCGGCCTTTTTCATCTGTGCCGATGCATGCATGTGCAAACCTCCCAGTGTCAATCTTGTCCATTCTATCGCGCTACGCACCAGCGCCACGGTGACAAATAAACCTCGCCATCGCCGCTACCGACGCCACGTCTTTGGGTATAAGCGAGTCGTGTAAACATCCGACCCGCCCAAGCGGGCGTCGTATAAAGGAGTTTCCCATGGCAGCAATCCAGGAAATCACCGCCACCAATCTCGACAGCGTACTGAATAACCCAAAGCCCGTGCTCGTTGACTTCTGGGCCCCCTGGTGCGGACCATGCCGCATGGTTTCGCCCGTGGTCAATGAAGTTGCAACCGACATGGCCGACGTCATCGCCGTAGCCAAGTGCAATGTAGACGAAAACGAAGAACTCGCCCTCAAGTACGGCGTCATGTCCATCCCCACGCTCATCATCTTCCGCGACGGCGCCGAGGTCGGTCGCCTGGTAGGCGCCCTGCCCAAAGAAAAGCTTGTCGAGGAGATCAAGCGCACGATTTGATGTGCGCGGCGTCTCGGCTGCGTCCACATGTCCCTTGTTTTGAGAATCGGGGTGCCCCTGCGGGTGCCCCGATTTTTTTGCGGCGGTTGCGCTACACTGTGCGCGGCCGCAGTGGCCTTTGACGCAATTCGCAACCCAGGAGGTTCCATGCCCATCACGCACGTGATTTTTGATATGGACGGCACGCTTCTCAACACGCTCGAAGACCTTGCGGGCGCGGGCAATCACGTCTGCGAATTACATGGATGGCCTACGTTTACTGTCGATGCTTATCGCTACAAGGTGGGAAACGGCATGCTCAAGCTCGTCGAGCGCTTTATGCCCGCCGAGTACGCCGGGGATTCCGCCATGTTCGGGCGTACCTATCACGAGTTTTGCGCCTACTACGCTCAGCACAAAGAAGACCACACTCATGTCTACCCCGGCATAAACAGCATGCTCGAGCGCATCAAGCAGGCAGGCGTGCGCACCGCCGTTCTCACCAACAAAGACCACGACGCCGCGCTGCCGCTCGCAGAAAAGTACTTTGGCGCTAGGGCATTCGACCTCGTGCAGGGACGAATCGACGCGTTTCCGCCCAAACCAGAAGCCCCCATCACCCTGCACGTAATGGAGCAGCTGGGCGCATGCGCACAGGAGACCCTCTATGTGGGCGACTCCAATGTCGATGTCCAGACGGGGCACAATGCCGGCATCAAGGTTGCAGGGGTCACCTGGGGATTCCGCGGGCGCGAGGAGCTCGAACAGGCCGGTGCTGACTACGTGGTCGATAGCGCCGAGGAGCTCGAAAACCTTATTCTCGGCCTCTAGGGGCGCCGGCAGCAGCGCCCCTGCTCAAGCAATCTACAAGGTCATATTGGGATCGGCATCCACGTCAAAGGAGGCAAAATCGCCTTCCTTGAACTTGCGACGCGCGACCTCTGCGATCATCGCGGCGTTATCCGTGCACGCGTTGAGCGGCGGAACCGTCACGCGAATGCCCTGACGGCCCAGCTTTTGAATCATCATACGGCGCAGGTGCGGATTAGCCGAGACGCCACCGCCGATGCAGTACTCGCGGCAGCCCGTCTCGTGCAAAGCGCCCTTGGCCTTCTTGTACTGCACGTCAAACACCGCCGCCTCAAACGATGCCGCCAGGTCGGGCAGATGAATGGTATTGCCGGCAGCGGTCTCGTGTTCGATATACGAAACCACGGCTGTTTTGAGGCCCGAAAGCGAAAAGCGATAATCACCGCGGCGATTAAGCGCACGGGGGAAATCGATAGCGCGGGGATTGCCCGTCTCGGCAAGCTTGGAGATGATGGGACCGCCCGGATAGCCCAGGCCAAGCGCCTTGGCAACTTTGTCAAAGGCCTCGCCCACCGCGTCGTCGAGCGTCTCGCCCAAAACCTCGTAGTCGCCCCACGCCTTCACGTGCACAAGCATGGTGTGCCCGCCGGAAACGAGCGTGAAGATAAACGGCGGCTCAAGATCGGGCTGTGCCAGAAGGTTCGCGTAGAGATGGCCCTCCAAGTGGTTGACGCAAATGAGCGGACAGCCGGCGCCCGCGGCAAGGCCCTTGGCAAAGGCCACACCCACAACAAGTGCGCCCACAAGGCCCGGACCTTGCGTCACGCCCACAGCGGCGAGCTCCGTCGGCGCAATGGGGGCGTCAAGCCCCATGGCCTCGGCGGCCTCCTCGAGGGCAGCATCCACCACGCCCACGATAACCTCAACGTGCTTGCGCGAGGCGATCTCGGGCACCACGCCGCCAAAACGAGCGTGAAAATCAATCTGGGTGGATACCTGGTTGGCGAGCATGTTGCCCTCGGCATTGATGATGGCCACGGCCGTTTCGTCGCACGAGCTCTCGATCGCAAGCACAAGCTGCTGACGGGCAATCTCGGCCGCCTGTTCCTCGCCGCGCTCGGCGGCAGGTTGCGGCCAGGTGCGCGCGGCAGCAGCCGTGGGCTCGGGAGACGCGGCGTCCACGGGCAACACAAGCGGCAGCTGCGCCGTCATGACGAGCGCATCCGAACCTGGACCATAGTAGTTGCGGCGAACGCCGGCACTGGTAAAGCCGAGCGACTCGTAAAGGCCGCGGGCAGCCTCGTTGTCGTCCTTCACCTCAAGCGATGCCGAGGTGCAGCCGAGCATCTGGGCATCGTAGCTCACGTGCGAGAGCAGCTTGCGCGCAATGCCCTCGCGGCGATGCGTAGAATCGACCGCCACGTCCAGAATCTGAACGTCTCCGTCCACAACCATACCGCCGGCAACGCCGATGATATGACCGTTATCATGCGCCACCCACCAGGAGCGCGGAGCGGGAAGATCTTGCGCCAGCTCATCGAGGAAAAGCTTCGCAGACCATGCCTCATGGCTTGCGCCCGCAAAGCAGGATGCGTCGAGCGCTGCAGCGCCCTCGGCATCCGCCGCGCCCATAGGACGATACTGTAGATGCCTACCGGCAAGTTCGTCGGCAACGCCCGTTGTCTCGGTGTGGGCGCTTTCGCCCAGACCCAACCGGCGTCGCTCGTTTTCCTCGGCATCGGACAGGCGCGTGTAGATGGGCAGTACACCTGCCGGGTCCCCATCTCCCGTGGCCTCGCTGCGCAACAAGCCCTCCCCCGAGGGCCACCACAGCGAGCGCTCCAAACAACGGGCGGCTTCGTCTTCGGCAAGCAGCTTGCCATAACGAACAAGGCCGTCGCCCGTCAGACGAATCTTTGCCCAGTCGGCGCGCTCGCGCCATTCGTCCAAAGCAACAGCGGCCTTAACCACGCGCTCGCGGTCAAACAGGCGCTGTGGGCCCGCCTCGTCAATGCGATACAGCGCTGGATAAACCTCGCCGCGCATAGCATCGGCGAGCACGCCTACCAAGCCGCGCTCGCCTGCACGCCAGGCGGTCCAGGCGCAAGCGTCAAGCGTCGAGGCGCCCAGCAGCGGCACATTTGCTCCGCAAGCCAGGCCCTTTGCGGTGGAAATGCCAATGCGCACGCCGGTAAAGGAACCCGGGCCGCGGCCCACAACAATGGCATCGACATCGGCGATGCCAAACCCCGCCTCGGCAAGCGCTGCTTGCACGGTGTTCACCAGCTCCACGTTGGCGTGGCGGCGGCACATATGGTCGCGCGAGAGCATATGCTCCTCGCCCGTCTCGAGGTCGGTCCAGCGCAGGGCGCAGACCAGCATATCGGTCGAAGTATCAATCGCCACGGTAAGGGCGCGTTTGCTATTCAGCGTCATCTTTTACAGCCTTGTCAATCTGCCTAGCCAGCTCTTCTGCTCTCGCACCGTACGGCTTTAAAACAACCGTACGCTTATTCTCGTCATCTGCATCTCTCGAAATCACGACCGAGAGATACTCGTCGCACAGCTCGTCTTGAAACTGCTCGCCCCATTCAAGAAGACAGGCGCCCTCATATCCCAGCACGTCGAAAATGCCGGTATCCTCCAGCTCATAAGCATGCTCAAGACGGTATAGATCAAAATGGAACAAGGGGATCCTGCCGCCATCATGCACAGCCATCAGGGCAAACGTGGGGCTCGTCACCGGATGCTCGTCGCCAAGGCCACGGCTCACGCCCTTGGTGAAGTGCGTCTTGCCCACGCCAAGACCGCCCGTGAGCACAAGGATGTCTCCATCCGCGAGCGCCGGTGCCACAAGCTCGCCGAGATGCTCGGTATCCGCCGCGCATGCACTCTCATAGCGCAGAGCTTCTATTCGTTTGAGCATCTATCTCTCCGCTTCCTGTTCTTTATTGTTGTCCGCCGTAGATGCCGCATGGCGCGCCAGGTAGTCTCCCAGCATGCTAAAGTCCTGTTCCAGCAGCTTTTGCCATTCCGGATTGCGCAGGGCAGCGGCGGGATGGAATGTAGGCATGACCACAAAGTGGCCCATCTGATGAAAACGCCCGCGCAGGCGCGTGATGCCTATCTCGGTCTTAAGGACAAAATGCGTCGCGGGATTTCCCAGCGTAACAATAACGTCCGGCCAGATGCTTCGGATCTGCTCGCGTAAAAACGGCGAGCAGGCAAGCACTTCTTCTGGACGCGGATTGCGATTTCCCGGAGGACGGCATTTGAGCACGTTGGCGATGTAGACCTCCTCGCGCGTCAGACCCGCCAAAGACAGGATGCCGTTGAGGTCCTCGCCCGCAGCGCCCACAAAGGGCTCTCCCTGCAGGTCTTCATTGCGACCCGGCGCTTCGCCCACAAACATCACGCGCGCATGAGGATTGCCCGTGCCAAAAACGATCTTGGTCCTTGTCTGGCACAGCTGGCATAGGCGACAGTCGCCAAGCACCGCCCGAATCTCGTCAAGCGCTACCTCACGCGGCTTTTGATGCGTGTGCCCCGGAATCTGCATGACACCCATGAGCAGCCTCTACACGTAAACCTTGTCGAGACGCATGCCAAAGCCGCATGCCACCTCGTAGTTGATGGTGCCGCGCAAGCGCGCCATCTCGTCCATGGTGATCTCGGCATCGCCATCGCGACCGATGATGGTCATTACGTCCCCGTAGTTCGCCTCGGGCATGCGGCCCATCGAGGTCTCGGAGATGGCGACCATGCATTGATCCATGCAGATATTGCCCACCTGGCGAATGCGCTCGCCCTGATAGAGAACGTCCATGCGATTGGAAAGGGTGCGCGAGAGGCCGTCGGCATAGCCAATCGGCAGCGTGCAGATTTGCACGCGCGTCCGAGGCACGCGATAGGTAAAGCCATAACCCACGCCCTCGCCCATGGCAGGATGCGCCACGCGCGTTACGCGGGCGCGGACGCTCATCACCGGGTCAAGTGGGAAGATCGGACGCGTCGTCTCGCAAGGCTGCAGGCCATATAGACCGATGCCCGCGCGAATCATGTCGTAATGGGTCGAGGGGTCCAAGATAGACGCCGGCGTGTTGTCGCAGTGAACGATGCCGCATTCAAAGCCGGCATCTTTCATGGCAGCAACCGCTTCGTCAAAACGCTTGCACTGAAGTTTGTAGTCCCAACCGCTCTGCTCGTCGGCGGTGGCAAAATGCGTGAATACGCCGTCGCATTGAATGCCGCGATGGAAGTGGATCGAACGGCGGAACTCGATCACATCCGCGTAATGCACGCCAATGCGATTCATGCCCGTCTCGATAACCATATGGTACTTGCCAATCTTACCCAGCTGCGACGCACGCTCGCCATACGCAAGAGCAAACTCAAAGGTATAGACCGAAGGCATGATGTCATGCTCGAGCAGCAGATCGATAGACTCGGCAGGGGGCTCGCTCAACAGCAAGATGGGCGATACGATGCCGCCTTCGCGCAGTTCGACGCCTTCCTTGACCGTAGCCACAGCAAACATATCGGCACCGGTCGCATACATGATCTTGGCGCAGGCAACGGCACCGTGGCCGTAAGCGTCGGCCTTGACCACGCAGCACAAGCGCTGGCGCGGGTTCAGCAGGTTTTTAAATGCGCGCGTGTTGCGACGCAGCGCACCTTGGTTGATCTCGACCCAGGACCAGCGGTCTTGCGGCAGCCTTGAGATGGCCATCTTACTCCCCCTCGGAATCGAGCGCGCCCAAGTCCTTAAGCGCCTCGTTCTCCACCAGTTGCATGGCTTCGCCGATATAGTCAATAAGGTCCGTGGCGATCACGCTTTTCTCGCCATACTCGGCAGCAGCGGCAAAACCGGTATACGAATGAATCGAGACTGCATAGGAAAGAGCGAGCTCCCACACGTCAACCTCGGCATGGAGCGTGGCGATGGTGCCGGAAATGATACCGGCAAGAACGTCGCCCGAGCCCGCCGTGGCAAGAGAGGCAGGACCGCTTGTGGGAATCAAAACGCGCTCGACACCAACAACCGCCGTGGTTGGCCCCTTGCAGACGATAACCATGTTGTCCGAGCCGCCGGCCCACAAAATCTTCTGGGCGGCATCGATAGCGGTGCCCAGATCGTAGACCTCGTCCTCCTCCCCCACCAAGCGCGAAAGCTCGCGATAGTGCGGGGTCATAATAAGTGGCGCCTCGCGACGATACATGTCGGGGGTCTTCTCAATGCCGTCGATCGCGATGCGCGAAAGGCAGTTGAGAGCGTCGGCGTCGAGCACCAGAGGAACATCGAGCTCAAGCAGGCCGGTCACAACCTGCATGCAGCCCGCGCTCGTCGTCATACCAGGACCGCACAGCACGCAGTCGTACTTCTTTGCAAGCTCGCACACGATGGAGCGGGCAGCCGCGCCAAACGCACCGCGAGAATCGGACGGAATAGCATGAACCGGAACCGAAGGAAGCGCCATACGAATAAGGTTGGCGCAAGCATCGGGGGCGGCCACCGCCACATACCCCGCGCCGGCACGCGCCGCCGCCTTCGCTGCCATCATGGCAGCTCCGGGGTAAGACGCAGAGCCCGCAACTACCAGGACAGAACCACGCGAGTACTTGTCAATTGAAGCCGGAAGACCCGTGATGTAGTCGATGAGGTCGCCTGCCTGAACAATCTCGGCTGCGTGATCGACGTCGCCAATCACCTCGTCAAGCTTGTCGTACAGCTCGCCTACCTGGATGTCACCCACGTACTCGGGGCCGTCACCACTATAGAGACCGATCTTGGGGGCAAGCATCGTCAGCGTCTTGTCGGCACGAATGCAGCAGTCCTCGACAACGCCTGTCTGCGCATTAAGACCCGAGGGGACATCGGCAGAGACAACAAACGAAGACAGTTCGTTTACAGCAGGGATCCAAATGCTAAAAGGCGGACGAGGCGCACCGTGAAAGCCCGTTCCCAAAATGGCATCGACGATCACATCAGCCTGCTCGCCAAGCTCCATCAGTTCATCGCGCGACGGGCCAACGACCACGTTAACGTCACGACCAGCGGTGCGGCGAGCGACATGACGCGCAAGGGCACTTGGAATCTCACTTGGATCGACCGGCGAGACAACATCGACATGGATATCTTTCTGCTGAAGAATATCCGCAGCAACCCAACCGTCACCGCCGTTGTTGCCAAAACCGGTCAACACGAGCACGCGGCTCGGATGCTCGGCTTCGACAACCGAAGCGAGAAGCTCTCCCGCGTGCTCCATGAGCTCTGCCTTCGAAGTGCCCTCGCGCTCGATAATGTCTTCGAGTCGAGTAACTTCCTCGATGTTCAAAATCGGCTTCATCTAGCGCTCCTCATTCTCAAGAGCCTCATCGCCGCTTTGGACACGCTCAAGCTCGTCGAGAACCGAGCGCGCCTCCCTAAACGATTGCGCGATGCGCTGTTTTTCATCCTGTGCGGTCTGTTTTGCCTTAGGGCGCGTCTCCTCGGTCAAGGCCATAGCATTGGCGATGGCAAGATCGCCCGTTGCGGAAAGCGAGAGCGCGAACTCAACAATGCCACGCTCCTCTGCCAGCTCTTTTGCCCGACCGGCCAAAAGAACAGCCGGCCGGCCGTTTTGCCCAGCCGTAACCGAAACATCCTTGCGGCCAATGCCCTTAAAGCCCGTACCCAGTGCCTTGAGCACCGCCTCGCGGGCAGCAAAGCGGCAAGCATACTGAGCCATGGGACGAGAGGAGGTTTCGCAAAACTCAACTTCCTCGGCCGTGAAAACGCGAGCGAAGAACCCAGGCGTAACCTGGCGGATACGCTCCATGCGAGAAATCTGAACAATATCGACGCCGACGCCGGCTTCTGCCATCACGACCCCCTTTGGCAATCAAATAGAACCATTTGTCTATTGTATCCACTCAAGAGGAGCTACGGGGTGGGCATACAAGAATGACGAAGGGCATCGAAGCAAATCCAGCACCATCATCAGCGCCCCATACAAAATGAGGCAGGCGTGACCGTGCGAGGTACATGCACGATCACGCCTGCGCTTTAAGATATAGCAGAATGGAGGTCTGCCCACGAAGCAAGAAGCCTAAAAGAGGGACACGGCGCAAACTTGGGGAAGGCCGCCAAACACTATACGTAAGGAAAGTGAGGGCTACTCGTTTTCGATGGTGATGGGGTCTTGAGCGAGCGAGCTGGAGCAGCCGCAGCAAGCGGACTTGCTCATCTCATCGTAGAACGCCTGGACACCCTGGCCAAACTCGGTATCGAGAATGCCCTGCTGCCTGCAAAGGTCCAGCGCCTCCGAAAGAGCGTTTACGGCCTCGCCGCGATAGCCGCGCTCGAACTGCACGGCGCCCAGATCGAAGAGGCAGGCGATGAGAGGCTCGCCCTGGCCGTAAGCACGTGCGACCTCCTTTGCGCGTTCAAGATACGTGATCGCAGTCTCGAAATCGCTCATCAGGCGCGACTCATGGCCAATACCGACGCAGGCATCGTAGAGCAACGGGCTGGGGTCCTCGCCCAACACCTCGCAGAGCTCCATGAGGATCTCGCGAGCTTTCTGATGCTCGGCCATGGCGCTGTACACGCGCGCAAGGTTGGTCTTGATGCTCACGACCTCATTGCTCTTTGGGCCGTGGGCCGTGGCAAAGTAGGCAGCAGCGCTGGACAAAGCGTCAATCGCCTCGAGGTGCATGCCGCGCTTCATAAAGCAAACACCCATCTCGTTTTGGACAACGGCGTGCATCTCGGGGTCGCCAACCGTCTGCTCCATCGCAGTGTTGAACAGTTCCTCTGCAGCCTCCCAGTCCTCGTTGGCGTAGATGCCGTCAACCTCACGGTAAAAATCTTTGATATCCATGTTAGTCTCCAGTCTTAACCTAGTTGATGATGCACTTCACGCCGTGGCTCTCGATGATATCGGCCAGCTCACGCATGCGCGCATCGCTGGGCGGCTGAACATCGGGAAGCAGGTACGTCGAACCCAAGCGCTCATGCTTGGTAACGCCGAGCTTGTGGTAGGGCAGGATGTTCATCGTGGGGAAGTGGCATTCGGCAGCGAACTTCGCGATACCGTCGATGTTTTCGTCCGAATCGGTATATCCGGGGATGATGGGAGTCCTGAGAACCATGCGCTCGGGGCAACGCTCGCCAATCAAGCGCAGGTTCTTGAGGATCACATCGTTACTTGCTCCCATGATGCGCTTGTGCGCCTCGGGATCGATGACCTTGCAGTCGGTGTAATACAGGCTGATGTAGGGCATCACGCGCTCGAGGTTTTCGGTCGGAACGCAAAGCTCGGACTCAAGAACAACGCTGTATGCCTTTTCATGGCACCTGCGGAGAAGCTCCTCGAGGAAATCGGGGTGAAGCAGCGGATCGCCACCGGAAACGGTCACGCCGCCCTTGGCTCCGTAGACAACCGAATCACGGTCGATCTTTGCCATAACGTCATCGACAGTCATGAGCTCGCCGGCAACCGAAAGCGCTTCCTGGAAGCAAGCGCTCACGCACTCATGAGTGGTGCACTTGTCGCACTTCGAGCGATCGTGGCGAACATGGCCGTACTTGGCGATTTCCTCGGGGTCCGTCACCGCAGTCACTGCGCCATGGGGGCAGACCTTGGCGCAGAACATGCAGCCCACGCACTTCATCTTGGTGTAGAGGAGCTGTGGGGTGCCCTTCTGGGATTCGGGGTTTGCACACCAGGGACAACGCAGCGTACAACCCTTGAAGAAGACGTTCGTCCTGATGCCGGGTCCATCATGGGTAGAAAAGCTCTGGACATCAAAAATCATCGCTTGGAGCTTACCGTCTTCAGTCTTCATCATTTGTTCCTTCCAGATCAGGGCTGCTAGTGAAAAGCGCACCCGAGCAGTCTGCCCGGGTGCGCCAGAGGGGCAGGATGTAGTCTGTTGCTACTCTCCCCAAACCTCTTCACGAGTGGGTTGCTTGACGATGTTCACGAAGACCAGGGCAAGCAGATAGAAAATCGTTGCCAGCCAAATGGCAACAAAGTAGCTGCCCGTAACGTCGCGCAGGAAGCCTGCGATGTACGGGCCAAGGCCTGCGCCACCGGCCATGCCGATGAGGGAGACGAGGCCCCAGCACTGCGGCATTTCCTTGCGACCAAAGACAACACCGACCGTACCGGCAATCGACGGAATGTAGATGCCGTAGAAGAAGCCAAAGACAACTGCGTACACGACGAAGGCCCAGACAGCGCTGCCACCATCGGCGGTCAGGCGCACGCCGTAGTTCAGCCAAAGAGCCATGGCAGCGCAGCCGATGTACGAGAAGGTCAAGACGCGCTTGCGAGCCTTGAGGGGATCGCCCATCTTGGCGGTGAGCTTATCGGTGAAACCGCCAACTGCGATAGCGCTGAAGATGAAGACCAGGCCGATCAGGCAGTAGATGTACGTGGCGGTCATCTTGTCGTAACCCAGGTCACCCGTGGTGTACTGAATGGCGTGGGAGAAAACGATGAACTCAGCGAAGTTGGAGCAGAACCACAGGATGGAGAGAATCCAGAAAGCCTTGTGCTTAACAGCCCACTTGAAGGGGACGTAGAACTCCTCGGCCTTCTTCTCGGCACCCTTGGAAGCAGCAGCCTGGCGAGCCATGAATGCGTCGAAACCGAGCGGCTTTTGGCCCACATCCTCGGGCTTCATGATGGTGAACTGAGAAGCGATGCCGATGCCGACGATGAGGATGATTGCGAAGACCCTCATCATCGTCTGCCAGGACTGGCCGGCGATGAGGTTCATGGACACGATTGGGCCAAGGCACATAGCAGCACCGGCGGCAGCGGTGGTAAGGCCCATCGCGATGCCGAGCTTATCGATGAACCACTGACGAACCATCGAGGTAACAGGGGCCCAGAAAGCACCGGAGCCGATACCGGCGATAACGCCGTAGAAGAGCCAGTACTGCCAAGGCTCAGTGGAATAGCTGCAAAGGAACAGGCCGGCAGCCATGATGCAGCCGTGGAGCAGGTAGGTCTTGCGGGGACCGAGCTTATTGATATAAGTACCGGTCAGGAATGCAAAGATTCCGTAGAAGACCATGAAGAGGGACGAGCCCAGAGAAACAACACCCGTAGACCAACCAGTACTTGCGCACATGCCTTGGATGAGAGTTGCAAAGGATCCGCGAACCATCATGTGGCAAAGCACGATGACGACGGCGGCGACGGTAACAGACCAACCGGAGAATTTCAGATTGGAATTCTCGGTGTTAGAATTCGCTTCCATCTCTATTACTCCTAGGGGTAGGATGGGAGAAGCGCTCAATCCAAGACAGGGGCGGTATCTCCCGTTGATAGATGAGAGCGTGCTCAAAAGGTGGCGCCCGGCTAGCGTCCAAACACACCGGGCGCCACACTTATGCAACGCTTAGAGGCTTTCGTACTCAGTACGAGCGATGACCTCGTCCTGGATGGGCTTACCAAGCTCGTTCCAGTAAGCGGAGAAGCCTGCAACGCGAACCATCAGATCGCGATAGTTCTGCGGCTTGTCCTGAGCATCGCGGAGCATCTTGGAGTCGACGATGTTGAACTGGACGTGATAGCCACCCATGCGGAAATAGCTGCGAATGAACTCGACGAAGTTCTTGGAGCCCTCGTCACCGCGAATCGCGGAGGGATGGAACTTCATGTTGAGCTGCACCGAGGCGAACGGGGTGGAGTCGAGCTTAACGCCGGAGCGGATCAGAGCGATCGGGCCGTTGACGTCGGTACCAGGCGAAGCGGAGAGAATGCCGTCGCACAGGGTAACGCCAGCGAGGCGGCCGTCCGGAGTAGCGCCGGTCACGCGGCCGTGAGGTCCGTGAGCGGAGATGGAGAGAGCCGCGGTGATCCACCTGTAGCCGTTGTAGGTGGTCTCAGAGCCGGTAACGCGATCGTAGTCCTGCCACACCTTGACGAAAATGTCGTCGACATAGTCGTCATCGTTGCCGAACTTCGGGGCGTTGAGGATGTCGCGGTGAATCTGAGCGTACTTCATGTGCTTCTCAGGATCGATCTCCTGGTTGAGCATGGAGAAGTTGCCCTTCTCGGCGCCGAGGACGAAGCCGAAGTTGTGGTCCATAGCATCCATGAACTCGTCAATGGTGTACTTCTTGTCATCCCAGATGAGCTTCTTCATAGCGGCGAGGCCGTTAACGACGTTGACGGTGCCGGAGTCAAGAAGGGTGACGGAAGCGTTGTAGCGGCAACCGAGGTTGTCGACCGGGCGACCGTTCTCGATGCAGTCATGCATCAGGATGGAGCCCATGATCTTCGGATGGATATCGCGCTGGCAGGCCACGACCTCGTTCCAGTAGCGCATGTAGACCTTCATGAAGTGCTCACGGATGGTCACGAAGTTGTTCCACAGATCGTCATAGGTCTCGACAGGCTTGATGCCCTCCATGACCTTGATGCCGGTGCGGGGGTCAACGCCCTCGTGCAGAGCGAGCTCGATGGTCTTGCCCTCGTTGTAGAAAGCGGGGTGGGCGATCGGGTGACCTTTGCCGGCGAGGCCGTTCTCGACGCAGCCGGAAAGTGCGCAGTCGCGGGCGTCCTCGAGGGTGATGTTCTCGTCGGCATAGCACCAGAGGTTGTGCTCAACCATCTGCTCATAGTTGTACCATGCGGGATAGCCGTTACCGGCCTTGGTGCACTCGGCGGCCTTGAGAGCGAGCCTATCGCTGGTCTTGTTGGAGAGCAGGATGGAGAGGGTCGGCTGCGGGGTCGGCATGTTGATACCGGCCTGGAGGATGAGCTCCTCAACCTCGTTGTCGGTGCACTGACCGGTCACGGGGTCGAGACCGCCAACTGCCATGTTCATGAAGGAGTTGGAGGAAGCCATTGCTGCCCACAGGGACGGAGTGATGTACTCCTCGGTGGAGCACTTGAGGCGGATGAGCTCCATGGCCTCGAGCGCCTGCTCCTTGGTGATCTTGCCCTCTGCGAGATCCTTCTCGTAATAAGGCTGGAGGAGCTTGCCCCAACGACCGGGGGAAACGCCCAGAGCGAGGGAGTCGGACATAACGAGGATGTGAGCGGTCCACAGGGCCTGGAGGGCCTCCATGAAGTTGCGAGCAGGCTCGGCCGGAACGTGCTCAAGGCGCTCAGCCATCTCGAGCAGCTCGGTCTTGCGGGGCTCCTCGGCGGTCTCAGCGAGACGACGGGCCTCGTTGGCATAGTTGGTTGCCCAAGCGATAGCGCCCTCGCAAGCGTAGATGCAGCCCTGCCAGAAGAAGACCTTGTCGGCGACCTCCTTGGTGGTCACGACGGTCTTGGCAATGTTCTCCTTGCACTGCGCGATAACCTTGTTGAAGCCACCCAGAGCGACGTCGTAAGCCGGGATCCAACGGCCGTCGCAGCCAGCGTGCAGGCCGGAACCGGGGAACAGGCCGACCTTCTTGGCGTTGACGTAATCCTCATAGCCGTCAAAAGCGGTCTTCATCCAGTCGTCGGAGACGTTCTCGACGCAGCGAGTCTTCCAGTAGTCCAGCACCTCGAGCATGGGCTGAACTTCTTCCTCGCGAATGGAGAAGAGCTGACCAACGGGGGTCCAGCCTTCCTCGTCCACGGTGTGGGCCTCGTCGCCGCCCTCAACGGAATAGAGCTTAGCTTCTTCCTTCTGATCCTCGGCCTGGGTCAGGAACGAAATCATGAAGTCGGTAGCGAACTGCGGAACCTGGGTAGCACCGCGGTCATAGCGGGTCTTGGACATGGTGATGAGCTCGTCCTCGCGGATAACCGGAGTAAGGTGCTCAAGCATGTACTTGTAGGACAGACCGCGACGGACGTAGAGCGGCTTGCCCTCATACTCACGCCACGCCTTGGTGTAAGCGATCGGGGCTTCCATGTCCATCTTGCACTTGGCGTTCATGAAGCGTTCCTTCATGCGCTTGGTGCGGTCAGTGGAGGGTACGCCCTTCACTTCTTTCTCGACGAACTCGTCGCCTTGCTGAGTGCCACTATTGGCAGGCCAGGTTGCGGTCTTGCCAGTCTCGAGCATCTCTAGTACCAAAGACTCCTGCATGATTCCTCCTACAGAGCTTTCCTTCCCGAGGACGTTCGCTCCTCGGGTCTGACAGGTTCCATTACAGAGGAATCACCAAGCGATTGTAATTGGCTTTTCGTTCAGACTTCTGCCGAATTTCTGCTGTGGAGTAGACCTTTAGTCCTAGCGCATTTGAAGAACTTAGAACTTTAGTATAGGTATTTTATTAACCCGGGCTAAAAATCGGGGGGGGGGTAGATGAGACGATTTTCACAGCATCTTGTAAACCGTCCTTGCAGATCTTAAAACACTGACCTCAGTCAGAGATACCACTAGATGGTTTTATAAAGCCCGTTAACCAGCCTGTTTGTTGCAGTTTGCCTATCAATCAAAGGGTTTTGCTGTCGCCATGCCCCAAAAAGTGCAAATGAGAAGCAATTGTAAATACCGCGGTCCACTTACCGACGATATTCCACCATTACGGTTTTTAATGCTCCCCGCAAAGCGTTATGAAACATAATTGCAATGATTCAGATCACTGCATATCGCGTACGGCAGAATCACAAGCCCTTACGCACAGTTTGGAGATCAAGTGGCAGATCAGGAACATAACGCCCTGCGTTTTCTAGCCAAACTCCAGCAAGTACAAGACCAATACTCCGGGTTCTTCTCGGCGAGCATTCGAGTTTTCGACAGCAAGGCAGAAGAGCGCCTCACCATTGAGTCAAACGGCAGCCCGATGTGCATGAGCAAGCGTTGCGAGTCCAACAGCTTTTGCCAGTCATATTGCGAAAGGGTCATCAAGGCCCCTGAGACCTTCCAGGTATATACCTGCCCTTACGGTCAGCTCATTGCCATTGGCAGGCTCACCGTTCCCACCCAGTACTTGCCTTCTTCAGACGCAAGCCCCACGTATTATCTGCAGATTGTCGACCGCAAACCCGCACGAGAAGGCGCAAGCGATAGCACCGACCCTCTCGGTAGCCTCATGAACGGCACCGACCACCAGCGACGCCTCGACTTTGTCGAACGCGCAAAGGTTATCTACAGCGCCTACTCGCTCGCTTTTGATTTTGCCGGCAACGAAAGCAACCCCGAGAGCGGAAACCGCGTCTATCAGGAACAGCGGACAGAGATACTCGAGGGCCTCACCAAACGCGAACGTGAGGTGCTCCGGCTCGTCTGCACAGGCCTTTCCAACCAACAAATCGCCGATCAGCTTGTTATCACTGAGCATACCGTCAAATTGCACATCGGAAACATCCTGAAGAAGACCGGCCTAACCAATAGAACCCAATTGGCGATCTTGGGGTTGGAGCTCCTGTGAAACGTCGTCTGAAAATCTCGACCTACATCAACATAAGCATGGCCTTCGTCCTGACGGTAGCGCTTGCTCTCTTTGCAATTGTCGGCGCGGTCCTTCTCAGGTCCGCGTCCGTCGACAATACCGTTTCCAGCCTTCAGGTTGCGCTTCAAACCGCCTACGACCGAATGGAGCTCAAAGACACCTCGGAGATTCTGCGCATTAGTGAAGTCCTCTCTTATGAGGACATCAATGGCTACTTTGCCAACAGAAATGAGAAGAAGCTCTCCAAGGTGCTCGATCGCTGTGCGCCCATCGATATGGGAACCCCCTACGCTCTCGCCGTCGATAGCGAAGGCATTGTGCTAGCGAGCAATGTGCAGCCCGCCGGAACCGAATGGCCCCTCTCCGGACTCCTCGATACTTTGGGAAAGCAAACGGATGCAATCACCAGCACGGAGCTCATCTCAAAACAGGAACTCTCTGTTTGCTACCCCTCATTCAAAGAGAACGCCGAGATTCACATCGATGAGACGCATTCTCTTTACGACGCGTACGTTCGTGTTGTGGCATACCCGATTTACTCGCCAGACGGCACATTTATGGGAGCCATCGTCGAAGGTTACCTTCTGAACAACAATCAACAGCTGCTCAGCGATTTTTCGTCCATCGTATCCGACGCGTATCTCTCGATCGGCACTTCCGACGGCATGAGAATCTGTTCGAATATCCAGACGAAAGACTCCGCGTTCTTCTATCCCGCCGGCACGCAACAGATGCAGGGCCTCGTCGATGCCGTCAACGATGGTGACACTTGGCGCGGCGTCGTAACGATGGATGACGGAAAAGTCGGTGTCGTCGTCGCTGGATCCATGGAGAACCAGGCAGGCGCCGTTATTGCCAACTTGGGCGTAGGATTGCCCGTTACAAGCATTCCAGGAATCTCTACGTCACTTCTCACGACGCTGGGAATTGCCTTTGTTGTCATTCTCTTTTCGGCAGCGTTGATTGGAAACGTGCTCACGCGCATCATCACCAAGCCAATCGCAAGTCTTGAGGCCAACGCCAGGGCGGTTTCGACAGGAGAATTCCCGGAACTTGAAAGCATTCGCAACCGTGCGATACTGCCTCGCGAATTTGCCGAATTGGCCGATGACCTGTATGTCATGGCAAACGCCTTGACCCGCGAGAATCAGCGACTTGAAGAAAAAGTCGGCAAGCGCACCGAAGAGCTTGTGACCACCATCGCAGAGCTGCGCGAGACCAACCAATATAAGTCACAATTCCTTGCAAATATCTCGCATGAGCTAAGAACGCCCCTTAACTCAATCATCGGCTTCTCATCGCTTCTTCAGGATGGACTTGCCGGCAAGATGAACGAGAAGCAGCACGAATATGTGGGGATCATCATCCAAAGCGGAAACCATCTGCTGGGACTCATTAACGACCTGCTTGACCTTGTACGGATCGATACCAATAAAAACAAGGTTACGTATACCGATGTCGACCTCAAGCGCTTCATCGAAGACACTGCCGCAACCATGCATCCCCAGGCAAATGAGAAAGACCTGGCTCTGACTGAGGTTATCTCCCTTCCCAACGGCAATTTAGCTGTACGCTGGGATGAGTCCAAGATGCGCCAGGTGCTCATCAATCTCATCGCCAATGCCATTAAGTTCACGCCGCACGGTGGATCCATTACAGTCACCTGCTGCTCGGCTAAGGGCGACATGGTTGAAATCAAGGTTATCGACAATGGCATCGGCATCGAAGATGACATGAAGGAACAGGTATTCCTTGCCTTTGAGCAAGCCGACAATAGCTATACGCGCATATACGAAGGCGTCGGGCTTGGCCTTGCTATCACAAGAAGTATCGTATCCCTGCATCACGGACGCGTATGGATTGAAGATACCGCTGGAGGGGGAACCACAGTCCATATGATTTTGCCCATGGATGCCGAGACAACAAAGGAGGATGCTAATGCAGAAAATCTTGGTTGTTGAGGACGACGCACCGAGTTTGATTCTTACCACAGAGGTCTTAAAGAACTATAAGTACCATGTTGTTTCGGCCGTTGATGGCGAACAGGCTCTCGAGGTTGCAGAACGTGAAAATCCAGATCTCGCCTTGCTTGATGTCATGCTTCCCGGACTCAACGGATTTCAAGTTTGCGAACGCTTGCGCTCAATGCCGCAATTCCGCAACCTGCCAATCCTCATGCTCACCGTTCTCAACGAGGACTCGCACCGCTTTAGGGCGATCGAGGCGGGAGCTAATGGCTTTTTGACAAAGCCGTTTAAGCACGTCGAACTCATTATGAGGATAAAGGCCCTGCTCACAGCAAGTGAAGACACTTCTAAAATGATTCCGCTCAACAGCGCGATCACCGCTTTTTTGACTGCCTTGGAGCACAGGCGCCCAGGATCTGTCACAAGCAGTAGAAGATGCGCCAACCTTGCAGAACATCTTGCCATGGTCTCCGCCGTTACCGATAAAGCCGCGGAAAAGCTGCGCATTGGCATCATGTTGAGGGATATCGGCTTTATCGCATGCAGCGACGAGATTGCCCAAAAAGATGATACCGACCCCAATTTAAACGAACACACCATTCGCGGTCTGGAGATTATCAGCGGGTTGAACGATGAGCTGGTAGAAGCGATTGTCCGATATCACCACAGCACACTCAAGAGCAGCGACTACCCAACGGACCTCCCGCCCGACGTTCTTCAGTGCGTAAACATTGCACTGGTGTGCAACAGGCTGGAAGAGCTTGTATACGGGCCCGACCCCTGTCCAAAGCAAGAGGCGCTCGAAGCAATCCAAGCCGAAACTCAAGAAGGGTATTGGCCAGAAGAAGAGGCTGAACTACTGGCGCGACTGTTGAGCAACTAAGCGCCTGGATTTAAACCGCGCAGTGAGAGGGGCACATATGGGCCCCTCTTTAACCGCGGGGCACTAAAATCACTGGGCGCAGAGTAGATAATCGGGCGCGGGCTCTTCAACAACGGGATGACTCCATCCGGTCCCTCTTCGTTGCAAGCGGCTCCCTTTTGAACCAAATCGCCGGCCCCACACTCCCGCGGCATGAAAAAAGGGCCCCGGAGGGCCCCTCGAGCTCATACGGTAAGAGAAAGGGGGCGCCGCGGAGGTGGTCCCCCGCGGCGCCCCCGCGCCCGAGCCCGCTACATACGGGTCGAGCGCCGTCCACCGGTCAGCGGCGCCCTGCTCTCCCACGGGCTGGCCCCGCAGTACCATCGGCGCTCGGCGGCTTAGCTTCCG
>NZ_JABBCP010000002.1:0-571841 GCF_012844445.1 Collinsella acetigenes | reverse complement strand
TATGGTATCCATCTGGCCGTTCCTTTCTCTAGGACCGTAAGTTGTGGTGACCCACGATTCTAGGGAACGGCCGGGCCTCCCGGCGCGTCGCCGGGAGGCCTTTTACACCAAAATTAGTGACGCGACCTCATTTGGGCCGTGCTGCCAAGGTCTGCTTCAAAAACCGCCATTCTTTTGGCTGATGCCGCGGGATGTGTTTGAAAAGCTGCCACTCAATGGGCGATCTGCCAAAAGCAACAGGCCGCTCGATTGATGCGGCGGGAATTTGTTCGAAAGGCGCCGATCAATGGCTGAGCCTGTTGCGATATGCAGCAAAAGGGTGCCTTGTTCGTCGCAGATCCCATCGAAGTCTACCCGACACGTGCCGCGGCATGCACCAAGAGCTGCCGTTCGTTTGCGTCTATGGGATTGGTTCCCATGGGGCTCTAAAAGTTGGGCGGGAAGTTCGCTTCAAGCGTAAAGGGCTGAATAATCGCGCCAGTTTTATTTAGCGTGCGAATCGTTTTTTTGGCTTTTTCACTATATATAGATAATGGTTCGATCGAGTCCCCATAAATTGCCCCCATTTTCTCCCACCACAGGTGCGTTGCGGTTCTTTAAGCTCTCTACCTGCGGGTTAAACAGTTTCGTCACAATTAACCCCTTTTTTCAGAAAAAAGTCCCGCCCCTTTTCTACGCGATCATCGAACAGGGAAGGGCGAGTTATTGACGCAGCGCTGTTTTTAAACACAACATCTTGTGTTTCATTGAAAGCGTTAAACGGGACGGATGGGGTGTGGCGTGGGGCGGTGGGGGGACGGTGGGGGAGAAAGTGGGAAAAAGTGTTGCGAAAAGTGCCCACAGACCATAATATTGAAAGCGTCGACAGCGGGGTGGCTCCCGCATTCGCCCACGAGTAAGCCTAGGGGGTGTGCAGCAGTGTATTTAAGCGGTACGTACGAGCGTAATCTCGATGCTAAAGGCCGCCTTTCTCTGCCGCCCGCCTTCCGTAAGCAGCTCAGTGAGAGTGTGCGTGTGCTTCCCGCTCCTGAAAAGGAAGTCGATGCCCTGTATGTGTTCACCGAGGACACCTTCAAGGCTTGGCTTGACGCCGTGTTCGAGCGAGATGGTGGTTACGACCCCACCCGCAAAGATCATCGTGCTGTCAGAAGCGGACTGAATGGTGCGGCAACCACACTCGAAATAGACTCCGCCGCACGTATCAGCCTGCCGGAGGCAGACCGCAACCGGGTGAATCTCGATCGCGAGGTAACAATCGCCGGTGACGGCGACCGCCTTACGATTTGGAATCGTCAGGCTTACGCGGAGCATCAGGCCGATGTCGATGACGCTCTGGCGAACTTCTTCGATCGCTAGTCGACATCATTAACGGCGCCTAAGGAGACATGTATGGGAGAGGGCACTTTGACACCTGAATATCGGCATGAACCCGTAATGCTCCCCGAGGTGCTCGAGGGCCTTGATCTCAAACCCGGGTCCGTTGTGTGCGATTGCACGCTCGGCGGCGCTGGTCACTCGGTGAAGATGGCCGCGCAGGTGGGGGAGACTGGCCTGCTTCTGGGTATCGATCAGGATGACATGGCGCTGGAGGCCGCGGGAAAGCGACTCGACACCGAGGCTCCTGGCACCCCACATAAGCTGCTCAAGGGCAACTTTGGAGACCTGGACCGCCTGCTTTGCTCGGCACAGGTTCCTGGCGTGGACGCCTTCCTGTTCGACCTGGGCGTATCGAGCCCGCAACTCGATTTCCCTGGAAGGGGCTTTTCGTATCACGAAGATGCTCCCTTAGATATGCGGATGGATGCGAGTAACAATCCCTTAAACGCAGCTGAGGTCATAAACACGTATAACGAAGCAGACCTCGCTCGCATTCTTCGCGTGTACGGCGAGGAGAAGTTCGCCCGGCAGATCGCCCGCGAGATCGTTCGCGTGCGCGCCGAGAAACCGATTCGCACCACGTACGATTTCGTGGACGTTATCAAGGCGGCGATCCCCGCTGCGGCGAGGCGTCACGGAAAACATCCTGCGCGTCGCAGCTTTCAAGCGATCCGCATCGAGGTCAACCATGAGCTCGATGTCTTGGAGAGCGGCTTAGAAGCGGCGATTCGCTGGGCAAATCCTGGCGGTCGTATCTGTGTGATTTCGTATCACTCGCTTGAGGATCGTATCACCAAGCGTCTGTTCCAGGAAAAGAGCCAAGGGTGCATATGCCCGCCGGATATTCCGGTTTGCGTGTGCGGTCATGTGCCGATAGTCAAGGTCATTACCCGAAAACCCCTGGCTGCGTCTGCCGAAGAGGTAGAGCGCAACCCGCGGGCGAGGTCTGCGAAGATTCGCGTTGCCGAGAGGATTTAATAACTCCGGCAAGTCCATCGAGCAGCCCTTCTCCGCGCACGTTTAAACGAACTTGAAATGTAGCACCACGATGTTGAAGGAGGGGTTGCAGCCATGGCTTATCGCGCTTCAAATGCCGCATACGCCTATGATATGTACGAGGCGCAACCCGTCTCCTATCCCAATCGCACGGCAGCTCCGGCTCCGGTAGCACCCGAACGTCCGCGACTCGATGTTGTATCGGGCGAGGGCCTCGAGGCCAACCAGGCTGTAAGCCCATACTTCACGCATGTCATGAAGCTTGCCTTCGTGTTCGTGGCGCTCTTCTGCATTGTGGGCTTTGCCCGTATTGCGCTCGCTGGCGCAACTACCGCTCTTCTCAACAACAACGCACAAGCGGCGACTTCACTTGAGCAGGCGCATCAAGAGAGCTCGAACTTGCAGGTCATGCGCTCCGTCTACGGTTCCGAAACGCGCATCCGCGATCTTGCTACCGGAACACTTGGTATGGTGAGCGCTGGGGACGACGACACTACCACGCTCGATTTCTCGGGCGATCAGACGGCGGATGCCGGATCGGATGCTGCTTCTGCGGAGCAGGCGCCTGCTGCCGAATAACCGTGATAGGATGCTGTAGTCAAAAGCTCTAGATCCCGGGTGCTTCATGCCACAAAATCGAAACCACCATAACAACGATGCCGTAACGCGTCTTCGGACCTCGCAGTCGGCCCAACGTAGCGCTATGCGTGCTCGCAGGGCTACACCGAAGACCGACCTGCTGCATGCGGACGTGTCACATGAGCCTGTGTCAAGGCGCACGTTCGTTTTGGCGCTTCTTGGCGTTGCGGGCGCTGCATGCGGATTCCAGCTTGGAAGATACCAAGTGTTTGGTGACGATCGTGCCGAGAATGAGCTGTATTGGCGCCGCGTCTACAACCAGACTCTCTACGCCAAGCGTGGAACTATCTACGATCGCAATGGCAATGTCCTTACTTCGAGCGAGAACTGCTATGACATCGCGGTTAACCCAAGTCAGGTCGATAAGAAGAACAAGGTAATCCGCGCCTTGATGGATGTCTTGGATGTGGATGAGGAAACCTGCAATGCGGCGGTCAACGGACGCTCCTATACCTATATCCAGCGAAAAGTAGATACCGAGGAGGGCGAGAAGCTCGAGAAGTACGGCCTTGCCGGCATCGTGCTTGAGCCCTCTATGAAGCGCGTTTATCCCTTTGGGAGCGCCTGCGCCCAGCTGCTGGGCGTAACCGATACCGAGCATAATGGCATTTCTGGACTCGAACTCCAGTATGAGGATACGTTGATGGGCACAAACGGTTCCATCGTACGCGAGCATGCAGCCGATGGCAGCTATGTGGCGGGCGGTGCCTACAAGAAGGTGGCTGCAAAAGACGGTGCCGATATCGTTTTGACAATTGACGTCAATATCCAGCAGGCGGCGGAGGAGGCTCTGGCCGAGGCTGTCGAGCGAGCGGACGCGAACTATGGTTCCATCATCGTGTCCGACCCTCGAACTGGTGACATCTTCGCAGCCTGCTCGTATCCCACGTACAATCCCAGCGATCTTTCGACTGCGCGTGCCGAGGATATGAATCTACGCGTCGTGACCGATGCCTACGAGCCCGGCTCCGTTTTCAAGACGTTTGTATGCGGCATGTCTATCGAAGAGGGCATCGCCGGTCCCGATACGACCTACGAGGTCCCTTCGACTGTCAAAGCCGGCGACGACGACGTGTATGATTCCGATTTACGTGATTACGCCATGACCATGACCATGCGTGAAATCCTACGCCGCTCTTCCAATACCGGCATGGTGCTCGTGGGCAAGCAAATAGGAGCCGACCTCTTTGGCAAATATATAAAGAAGTTTGGTTTTGGCAAAAAAGTAGGGGTCGATTTTCCCGGTGAGAGTTTGGGCATCGTTAAAGACCGCGACGAATACGATGGCGCAAGCGTCGCCGCTATGTCTTTTGGTCAGGCAATCTCCCTTTCTCCCGTGAGTGTGCTTCACGGTATGAGTGCTATCGCGAACAAGGGCATTATGACTGTTCCGCATTTTCTCAAGTCCTGTGGCGGCGAGGAAAAGGACTGGTCGGATAAGGAAAAGCGCGTTTTTTCCAAGGAGACCGTTAGGCAAGTTGCCGATATGATGAAGACCGTTGTTGACGAGGGAACGGGTACGCTTGGCCAGGTTCCCGGCTATGACGTGTCGGGAAAAACGGGCACCGCACAGCGCGCGAGCGAGGATGGCGGTTATCAAAAAGATGTCTATATGTCTTCGTTTATCGGTTTTGCCCCCACAGACGACCCCCAGGTGATGGCCTATGTGACGCTCGATGGAACGCCCTATATCTCCACGGCTGCCGCACCGCCCTTCGCCACCGTTATGGAGAGCGCTTTGACTATTTTGGACATTCAGCCCACTTCATAGAAGCTGGACTGCGCTGTTTGCGCCCGCATTCACACAGGGCCTGCACCACAAAGGTGCATGGCAACGGTACAATAATCGGCTGGAATATTGGCTCGCAAAGGAGCATGCATGATAGAAATCGCAGTCAAGGACATTGAGCGCGTGTGCGATGTGCAGCGCAAGTCCGGTGACGAGAATCGCATTTGTAAAGGGTGCGTTATCGATTCGCGCCAGGTTCAGCCCGATTCGATCTTCGTCGCCTTTTCGGGCGAGCGCGTAGACGGAAACTCGTTTGCGCCTGCGGCCATCGAGGCCGGCGCCGGAGCAGTTGTTCTTACGGTCGAGCCCACGTCGGATTTGATTGACCTTGCAAACGAACATGGTTGCGCGCTGTTTACCTGCGAAGACCCAATGGAGTTCTTGCTTTCCCTGGCGCACCACTACCGCATGGGTCTCAATGCCACCGTTATCGGCGTGACGGGTTCCATCGGCAAAACCACCACGAAGGACTCGTTGGCAAAGATGCTTGCCTGCCGTTACCGTGTCCATGTGACGAGCGGTAACTTCAACAATCTCATCGGTATGCCCTTGACGATTCTTGCAGCACCTGCCGATACCGAGATGCTTGTGCTCGAGATGGGTATGAACGCCACGGGCGAGATCGCTCGTCTTACGGCATGCGCCCGCCCGGCTTACGCGGTGATCACCAAGGTGGGCACGTCGCACATCGGCATGCTTGGCAGCCGCGAGAACATCGCGCGCGCAAAGGCCGAGATAATCTCTGGCATGGTGCCTGCGCGTGAAGGCGAGACCCCTCTTCTGGTCATGAATGGCGAGGACGATTTCACCCCGTTTATCCGCAGGGGATTTGCCGATCCTGCCGGTGTCGATGTGCTTCTGTGCGGCTCGGCTGCTAGCGACGACGTGCGTGTGAGCGATGTTCGCGTGAGCGATGAGGGGCAGCCCTATTTCACGCTCACCTTTGCTGATGGCACTTCTCTGGACACCCATGTGGCCCTTCCCGGTGCGCAGGCTGTTATCAATGTTGTGTATGCTGCTTCCATTGCTCATCGTTTGGGTGTGAGCGCCAAGGAAATCGATTCGGTCTTGACGTCTCTGCAGATCACCGGTCGTCGTCAGGAAGTTCGCCGTGCCGCCTGCGGCGCTCGCGTCATCGACGACACCTACAATGCTGCCCCCGAGTCGATGGCAGCTGCCCTTGACCTGCTGTGCTCCTTGCCGTGCGAGGGCGCTCGCATTGCCATTTTGGGCGAGATGGGCGAGCTTGGCGACGACACGGAGCGCCTTCATGCCCTGACGGGCGCCTATGCCGCCGCTAAGAAGCTTTCGACGCTCGTATGCGTTGGCGGCGAAGCCGCCGCTGCGATGGCTGCCGCTGCAAAGCTCATGGGAATGCCCGACGATCAGATCTTCATCGTGAGCGATACCGATCAGCTTATCGAGCGCTTCTCCTCGTCATTCTGCGCGTCCGACTTGGTTCTTGCCAAGGGCTCTCGCGCCGTTGGGCTCGATCGTTTTGTTGAGGAGGTCTGCGCATGCTAGGCAACGCGTCTTACCCCACGTATCAGGCTTTCTTGGCTCTGGGCATCGCCGCTCTTATCACGATTGTCCTCATGCCCCTGTGGATTAAGATTCTCAAGTACGAAAGCATCGGTCAGCAGGTTCGCGCCGATGGCCCCAAGCGCCACCTCGTCAAGCAGGGAACGCCCACCATGGGCGGCGTGGTGATTCTCATCGCCATCGTGCTCACCTGCTTGATCATGGCAAAGCACACGACCGAGATGTTGCTTGTGCTTATCGCTACGGTTGCCACTGGCGTGCTCGGCCTGATTGACGACCTCACGTCGGTAACGCACGGGCGCTCGCTTGGCTTGACGCCGCGCGCCAAGATGTTTGGCCTTACCCTGATCTGCATCATCTTTTGCTTGGGTGCCGTCAATTTTTGCGGAGTTCCCGCCGAGGTGCGCTTTCCGGGCGGTTTTGCCATCGATCTTTCCGTGCTCTCTACGACGTTTGACGTTGCGGGTACGCCATTTACCGTGCCCTGGCTTTTTGTTGTTTTTACTTGGCTTTTGATCGCTGGTTTCTCCAACGCCGTCAACCTTACGGACGGCCTGGACGGACTCGCCGGCGGCACGTCGATGATCGCCTTGCTTATCATGGCTGCCATCGCGTTTCTTTGCGGTGATTCCAACCTTGCTATCTTTGGCGCTGCTGCTGCGGGCGGATGCCTTGGCTTCCTTTGGTTTAACTGCTATCCAGCGAGTATCTTTATGGGCGATACCGGTTCTCTTGCTTTGGGCACCGGCTTTGCCTGCATGGGCATTGTCACCAATACCGAGGTGTCTTCGCTCATTATCGGTGGTCTTTTCATCGTCGAGGCGCTTTCTGTCATGATTCAGGTCGTGAGCTACCACTTCACCAAGAAGCGCGTATTCCTCATGGCTCCCATTCATCATCATTTTGAGCAGAAGGGCTGGGCGGAGACCAAGGTTGTCATTCGTTTTTGGATCGTGGCCGCCGCCTTTGGCGCGCTCGGTCTTGCTCTTTTCTTCCAGCTGGGATAGTGATTTCTTATGCCATTGCCGCAGACGTTCTCGCTTCTGGTCTTAGGCCAGGGCTCTTCGGGTCTCGATGTTGTCCAGTGGGCATGTTCCCATCTGGGCGACCGTGTATCTGACGTAACCATGTACGGTGGAGCAAAAGCGCAGCCCAACGATCGCACTCGCGAGCTTGAGCGTGCGGGCGCTCGCTTTGTTTTTGGCACCGAGGACGTCGAGGGTGCATACGACATCTGCGTTTCCAGCCCCGGTATTTCTGAATTTAGCGACTTTTTTGCCGCCGGCCGTGCTCATTCGAATGAAATTATGGGCGAGCCCGAGTTCGCCTTCCGTCTTTCGCCGAGCAACTGGTGTGCGGTGACGGGGACCAACGGTAAGACCACCACTACGTCGCTTGTCGACCATCTGCTTCGTTTTGCCGATATCCCCAGCGTTGCCGTTGGCAATATTGGCAACCCTCCTATTAACGAGGTCGATGGCCGCGCAGATGGCTCCTGGTTTTGCGCTGAGCTTTCGAGCTATCAGATTGCCACCACAAAGGAGCTCCATCCGCGCGTAGCGATTCTGCTCAATATCACGGACGACCATCTGGCATGGCATCGTACGCACGAAAACTATGCCGAAGCCAAGATTCGCTTGTTCCAGAATATGGACGAGTGCGATCTGGCTATCGTCGATGTCGAGGACGAGGGCAACATGGCCCATCGCGATGAGATTTTCAAGTCCGGTCGACGTGTGCTTTCGCTCTCCTGCGAGGACAGCGGCGCCGATGACGCTGCCTTTGTGCGTGATGGTCGTATGGTCGTGCGCCTGGCGGGCGTGGAAAACGAGCTGGTTTCCACGGCGGACTTGCAGATCGCCGGTCACCACAATGTTATCAACGCATTGGCCGCGGCCGCAGCAGCCCTCGCTTGCGGCACTTCTGCGGCTTCGGTGCGTGCGGGGCTTGTGAACTTTGCGCCGCTCGAGCATCGTATCGAGCCCGCAGGCTCTATCGCGGGCGTTCGCTTTTACAACGATTCAAAGGCAACCAACACCGACGCAGTCGAAAAGGCCCTCACGGCATTTCCTCGCGACCGCGTGATCTTGCTTTTGGGCGGTCACGACAAGGGGACTCCCTTGGAGGATTTTTCGCGTATCGTGTGTCAGCACGTCGTTGCTGTTGTTTGCTTTGGCGAGGCTGCCGAGCGCTTTGAGCACGCGCTTGAATTTGCCGGCGCAAAGGGCAGCGGCGTGACGCTTGCGCGCGCGGAGCATATGCGCGATGCCGTTGACGTTGCTCGTACACTTGCCCATGCTGATGATGTTGTGCTGTTCTCTCCCGCCTGCTCTTCGTTTGACGAGTTCTCTGGTTACGAAGAGCGTGGACGCGCATTCAAATCCTATCTCGACGAGCTTCGTGCGGCCGATGCCGCTGCTATCGAGGGCTAGGGGAGAGCGTGCGAGAAACTAACGCTGGCATGCGCGATGGATCGGCGGGGCGAGCCCAGGGCGCTGTGAAGCGTCATAAGGGCGACCGCGTGACGCGCGATGCCTCTCCCGAGCATTCTTCCTGGGGCGATAAGCTAATCGCGGGCGTTCCCGCCCGCATTATGCGTCCACGCCTTGTGTTCATTGCTTGCCTTGTGGCGCTTGTCGCCTTTGGTTTGCTTATGGTTTTCTCCGCATCTTCGGTCGAGGCCCTGTCTGAGCAAGGCGATGCTTTGTATTTCTTTAAACGACAGTTCGGCTTCGCTGCTGTAGGTTCTGTGCTGTGCGCACTCATCTCGTTTCGCGCGATACCGTGGGATTTCGCTACAAAAACGCTAGCAAAGGCCGTTTGGGGCACCCTTACGTTCGTCCTTCTGCTGGTCCTGTTTGTTGGTGCTGGCGCCGGTGGCGCGAGGCGCTGGATCAGGCTTTTTGCAGGTTTCCTGTTTCAGCCCTCTGAGTTCATCAAGCCCTTGATCGTCATCATGGTCGCGGGTGTGCTGGACGTTTTTTACAATAAAGAACAGATCGATTCCAATGGCCTTTTGAAGCAGCTTGCGTTTGTTGTTGGTGTTCCCGCGCTGCTCATCCTGTTTGAGCCGGACACGGGCACGTTCATGATTATTTTTGCCACGGTGTTCGCGATGCTTTTTCTCTGCGGCCTTTCATGGAAGGTGGTTTGGGGCGCCGTCGGCTTTATCGTGATTCTTTTGGTGGGCATGATTGCGCTTACCCCGTACCGACTTGAGCGATTCTTGGTGCAATCCGACCCTTGGCTCGATAAATACGGCAGCGGTTTTCAAGCCACGCTCGCTATTATGGCGTTTACCTCGGGCGGTCTGTTCGGGCGCGGCATCGGCAACTCTACGATGAAATACAGTTATCTGCCCGAGGCCCATAACGACTATATTTTCTCGATCATCGGCGAAGAGCTTGGTTTTGTGGGCACCATGCTGTTCTTAGCTGTCTTTGCTGTGCTTATCTACGCTGCATTCCAGATTGGCCGCCAGGCACCTGACCTCAAGGGGCGTATGATTGCGCAGGGATCTGCCCTTATGCTCGCGCTTCAGTTCTTTATCAACGCTGCGGGCGTTTTGAACATCATTCCCATGTCGGGAAAGACAATGCCCTTTATCAGCTATGGCGGATCGTCGATGATATCCTCCCTCATTTTGGCCGGCTTGATCATTCGCGTGTCCGTCGAGAGCAACGCTCGCACCGTCTACGATGCTCGTCGTCGTAGCTTTGCCGTTATGGACGAAGATGAAGACGTTTCCGATCATATCGGTGTGAGTACTGCGGGCCGCGTTCGCACGCGTTCTGGCCGTGCGGTGTCGAATGGGCGAGCGGGATTCACGGTGATGGACGGAAAGAGCGCCCAGGAGCCCCGCACCCGCGCCGCTCGATCGCAGGGCTCCTACTCAAGAAGACCTTCTTCTCGCACTAATGGGGGATGGAACCGAGTTGATTTGAACGCCGACCCCACCGATCGCCTGCGCGGCGATGGGCGTGATGGACAGCCGCGTCGCAGGTCGGATTACAGAAGGGACCGTTATGACCGATAAGATGTCGATTGCAATTGCCGCCGGCGGCACCGCCGGCCATGTCAATCCCGCGCTTGCACTGGCAGACGAACTCGCCTCACGCGGGCACGACGTTCGTTTCTTTGGCGAGACGCGTCGTCTCGAGGGCAAGTTGGTTCCCGAGGCCGGATTCGACTTCTTTCCGGTGGAGGTGACTGGTTTTGACCGTGCGCGCCCCTGGACGCTTATCACTGCTCTCGCACATCTTTCGCGCGAGGAGCGTCGTCTGGTGCGCACCTTCAAGCAAAATCCTGCTCTCAAGCCCGATGTGGCGATTGGCTTTGGCGCCTATGTCGAGCTTCCTTTGGTGCGGGCAGCGGCAAAACTCGGTATCCCTGTGGTCCTGCACGAGCAGAACTCCGTTCCCGGCCTTGCCAATAAGCAGTCCGCAAAGATCGCAAGCCTTGTTGCGATCGCGCAGCCGAGCGTGCGCCCCATTTTTGAGCACGCGGGTGCGAAGCGTATCGAGTTCACGGGCAATCCCGTGCGCGCTTCCGTGCTTGCCGGCGATCGGATGCGTGGGCGTGAGGCGTTGGATATTCCGCACGATGCTACGGTGCTTTTGGTCTTTGGCGGCTCGCTTGGCGCCAAGCATCTCAACGAGCGCATGGCTTCGCTTAAGTCTGAACTCTTAGCACGCGAGAACCTCTATGTGGTTCATTCCACCGGTGCGGACGGCTATGATGACACGGCGGCAGCGCTTGCCCTTACCGAAACCGACAAGCATCGATATCGCCTGATGCCTTATATCGACAATATGGGCGATATGCTGAGCGCGGCAGACCTTGTTCTTTCCCGCTCCGGCGCTTCAAGCGTCGCCGAAATCGCGGCTCTGGCCGTTCCTTCTGTGCTCGTGCCGTACCCGCTTGCTACGGCCGATCATCAAACGACCAACGCTCGCTTCCTGGTTGATGCGAACGCCGCCGTTATGTTTGCCGATGCCGATATCGATGGCGAAAACTTCAAGCACACCGTGCTTGAGCTGCTGGATGATCCTGCTCGCCGTGCAGATATGCACGACGCGGCGCGCGGACTTGCACAAGATCGGGCTGCTTCGACTCTTGCTGATGCCATAGAGGGATTGCGCAGATAACGCATCGCTTTGGTCTGTCTGGACGAGTTGCGGTACAGTAAGCAGGTTGAAGATTGTTTATTCGCTGCAAGGAGTAGATGGACCTATGGCAGATATCCAGAATGCATCCAGCGAGCCGACGTTTAAGCGCGCCCACTTTATCGGGATTGGCGGCGCTGGTATGAGCGGTATCGCTCTCGTGCTGCACGAGCGTGGCTTTGTCGTGACGGGTTCCGATCTTAAGACCTCTCGCTATATTCGCCAGCTCACGCGCGCCGGCGTCGATATCCACGTGGGCCATGATGCCAAAACCATCGATGAGGTACAGCCCGATGTCGTGGTTGTCTCCACGGCTATTCCCGAGTCAAATCCCGAGTTGATTCGTGCTCGCGAATTGGGTATTCCCGTTTGGCCCCGCGCAAAGATGCTTTCTGCCTTGGGCCATGGCCATACGACGGTTGCCGTTGCGGGCACCCATGGCAAGACGACTACGTCTTCCATGTGCGCCACGATGCTCGATCGCATGGGCCTTGACCCCAGCTTCTTGATCGGCGGTATCGTCGAGGGCTATGACACCAACGGTCGCAATGGCTCGAGCGAGTATTTTGTATGCGAGGCCGATGAATCCGACAGCTCGTTTTTGTATCTCGACCCCAATGTGGTGGTTGTTACCAACGTTGAGGCCGATCATCTTGATCACTACGGCTCTCTCGAAGAGATCGAGGCTACGTTCGTCAAGTTCATGAAGCTCGTGGGCGAGGACGGAACCATCATTGTCTGCGGCGACTCCCCGCGTCTGGCCGAGCTCGCTCACAGCACGGGATTGCATGTCATTACCTATGGTTTTGCCAACGAGAACGACGTCGTGGTCAAGCCCGATGCCTGTACGCATGCGCTTGGCGGCAGCTTTGTCGCTACCGTGGACGGCGTGCAGCGCCGCGTTTCCATCAAGAACAATCCGGGCCGCCACAATATGCTCAACGCGTGCGCGTCCCTCATCGTTGCTTCCGTGCTCGGCCTCGATGTCGATGCTGCGGCAGCTTCGCTCTCCACGTTCGATGGCGTCCGTCGCCGTTTCACCCACGTGGGCGATACGCGCGGCGTTTGCGTGGTCGATGATTACGGTCACCATCCCACCGAGGTGGGCGCTACGCTCAAGGCCGCAAAGACGCTCGACTTCAAGCACGTTGTTGTGGTGTTTCAGCCGCACCGCTATTCGCGTTTGCAGGCGCTTGCCAGCGATTTTGCCGATGCCTTCGCCGATGCTGATGCCGTTATCCTGATTGACGTATTCTCGGCGGGCGAGATGCCCATCCCCGGCGCTACCTCCAAGATGCTCGCAGACCTGATCGCTGAGCGTCATCCTGGAAAGCCCGTATTCTATGCCCCCGACCGTCCGGCGCTCATGAAGCTCATCGACGAGAACGCGCATGAGGGCGACCTGTTGATCACTATGGGTGCGGGCGACGTTACCGCGGTGGGTCCGGAGTATCTTGAGCATGCTCAGGAGCAGTCGAAGGACGCGCAGTAGGCTATGGGCCTGTTCAACGCCATCATGGCGCTTTCGGGTGCCGCGGACATCGATATCATCGAGGACGAGCGCATGTCGCGCCATACCACCTACCGTGTAGGTGGTCCTGCCTCGCTGTTCATAACCTGCCAGAGCTACCATGGTTTGCGACGTGCGGTTGAAGTGCTCTCGCGCGAGCAGATTCCCTGGGTTCTTTTGGGAAGGGGATCGAATATTCTCGTTTCCGATGACGGATACCAGGGGGCTGTGATCGTTTTGGGACGTGAGTTCCAGCGCACTGTTATCGCCGAAGACGGCGTTCACGTCACGGTGGGTGCGGCGACTGTGCTCTCGCGCCTTGTTAACGAAATGATGTCGCGCGGGCTTTCGGGCCTGGAGTTCACTGTGGGCATTCCCGGTACCGTGGGCGGTGCCGTCTCTATGAACGCAGGCACTCGACGCGAATGGATTGGCCAGCTGGTCGAGTCCCTTGTCACGTATGTTCCGGGCGAGGGCTTGCGCTATTACGATCATGACGATATCTATTGGGGCTATCGCGAGACGGGTCTTCCCGGTTCCGAGATCGTTCTTGAGGCAACCCTTGTTTTGAAGCCTGGTAAAAAAGATGACATCCGCGAGCGCATGGAGCGCTATCTGGGGCGTCGGCGTCGCTCGCAGCCTATCGGTAAGGCTTCGTGCGGTTCTGTTTTTCGTAATCCATCCGATAAAAGTGTCGGCGCTATGATTGACGACTGTGGATTGAAGGGTTTTTCGGTTGGCGGCGCGGAGGTTTCTCCCGTTCACGCTAACTTTATTGTCAATAATGGGTCGGCAACGGCCAAAGATGTTCTGTCCGTGATTCAGCACGTGCACGCGAAGGTTAAGGAAACGTATGGCGTCGAGCTACAGCCGGAAGTCAAATTCCTCGGCTTCTAATGGGAAGCCGACGCCTCGTCGTGCCGTAACGTCGTCTTCTCGTCCTCGCACGTCTTCGTTGGGGCCTTCGTCTTCTCGTTCCACAGGGCGCCCTCATCAGGCTCGTCAGTCACAGTCCATAGCCAAGCGGCCCCGTCCGTCCTCGCGTCCTCAGGGAGCGCGTCCGATACCGCGTCAATCGAGCGCCGGTCGTCAGCTTGCGCGTCCGGCTTCGGCGCGTCCGAGTGCCGGTCGCCCGTCGGCTCGTCCGCACACCCAACCGTCCGCGCGGCGGACGGCGAGCCTTGCGCGTCGCGGAAACGTTTCCCTCCGCCGCACCATGTCGCCTACACCTCCCGTGCGTCCGCAGCGTCCTGCTTCGCGCTCGCAGATGACACCTATCGGTCGTGGCGTGGCGGCTCGCCCACAATCTTCCTCGAGACTCAAAATGCCCGACCGCCGCTCCACCGGTTCGCTTTCTCGGGGCAATACAAAGCGGGAAAACCCGGTTCTCGGCGCTATTCGCTCTGTCGCCTCTTCAATTCATCTGCCGCAGCTGTCCTCTTCAGCTCGTCTTGTTGCAAGCGCCGCCGCTGCCGTGGTCGTGGTTCTTTTTATCGTTGGGACCATTCTGTTCAAGTCGAGCCTCTTTGCCGCCACGGATATCGAGATCAACGGTTCGGAGCATATTTCGAAGGAGACCGCTCAAAAGCTTATCGACCTCCCCGACGACACGACGTTGCTCAACGTCGATAGCGATGCGATTGTCCAGAGTCTTAAAAAGAGTCCTTGGGTGAAGGGCGTGGATGTAAAGCGCGAGTTCCCCCATAAGCTCATCATCACGCCTACCGAGCGCAAGGTCGTGGCCGTTGCCTATATCTCTGCCGATAATGTGGCTTGGGCCATCGGAGATGACGATACCTGGATCGCGCCCGTTTCGCTTGCCGTGGGCCTTGATGCCGATGGCAACGTGGTGGATGCAACGGGACTTGCTGCGCCGGCAGCCGATAACCACACGGACGATTCTTCATCGGAAGACGCCTCCGACGATAGCCAGGACGTCTCCTCCGATTCGATGGATGATTCTGACAGTAGCGATGTGCCCGATGCCCAGGCAGACGCTGCGGATGCAAAAGATGGCCAGGAGCCCGTCAAAACTGCCGACGGCGTAACCCTGCTTTCGGGCGAGGATGCCGCTCGCGCGGTGGCGCAGCAGCTCAATGCCGTGCTTCTCACCAATATGGGTACCGATGTTTCGCCTTTGAGCGGCTCGAAGGTAAAGGGGGAGGGCTTGGCTGCGGCGCTCAAGTATATCGCGGGTTTCTCGCCTGATTTCCTGGCGCAGGTCAAAAGTTTCTCGGTCCCCTCGGTTCAGGCTCTTGCCTGCAACCTCGACAACGGCGTTGAGGTTTCCTTGGGCGATGCCGACGACATTCAAAAGAAGGAACGCATCGTGACCAAGCTTTTGGAGGAGCAGAAGGGGGTTACCTATATTAATGTGAGAACGCCCGACGCCTACACATATCGTTCGGTCGATCTGTAGGGGCGCTCGAGCGCCTGAGCTTGAGTTCCGTGAGCGGCATAGCCGTTTACCTGCGAAATCCATATTTTTGATTACGGGGGTTTGACTTATTTGCCCTCAATGTGCAAACATACCATGGTTTACCTCGACATTTAATCTCTACTTGAGGGTTAACGTCGTATAAACGCAAAGCGCCTTACCCACTGTTCGGAGGACCGTCAAATGCACGAGAACGAGATCAATAATTATCTTGCCGTCATCAAGGTGGTGGGTGTAGGTGGCGGTGGCACCAACGCCGTCAACCGCATGATCGAAGAGGGCATTCGCGGCGTCGAGTTCGTCGCTATCAACACCGATGCGCAGGCATTGGCTATTTCCGATGCTGACATCAAGGTTCACATCGGTACCGACCTTACCCGTGGTCTGGGCGCAGGCGCGAACCCCGAGGTTGGCCGTAAGGCAGCAGACGAGAGCCGCGACGATATCTCCGAGGCGCTCGCCGGCGCCGACATGGTGTTCATTACGTGCGGCGAGGGCGGTGGCACCGGTACCGGAGCCGCTCCCATCGTTGCCGATATCGCTATGAACGAAGTTGGCGCGCTTACCGTCGCTGTTGTGACCAAGCCCTTCACCTTCGAGGGCCGCAAACGCAAGTCTTCTGCCGAAGAGGGTATCAAGACGCTTTCCGAGTGCGTTGACACCATGATCGTTATTCCTAACGACAAGCTGCTCGACATCGCCGAGAAGAAGACCACGATGCTTGAGGCATTCGCTACTGCCGATGGCGTGCTTTCTCAGGGTACCCAGGGCATTACGGACCTCATCACCGTCCCGGGCATCATTAACCTGGACTTCGCTGACGTCAAGACCATCATGAAGCAGGCTGGTACCGCCATGATGGGCATTGGCACCGCATCCGGCGACACCCGCGCCGTGGACGCTGCTCAGCAGGCCATTTCCAGCCGCCTGCTCGAGAGCTCCATCGATGGCGCCACGCGCGTGCTTCTTTCCATTGCCGGCTCCAAGGACCTGGGCATCCAGGAGATCAACGACGCTGCCGACCTTGTGGCCAACGCTGTCGACCCCGAGGCCAACATCATCTTCGGTACCGTTGTCGACGAATCCCTGGGTGACCAGGTTCGCATCACCGTTATCGCTACTGGCTTTAGCGATGCCAACGTCAACCGTCAAGATCAGCTGTTTGGCCAGACCCAGTCTTCTGCCTCGAAGTCTGCAAGCGATGCCTCCACGCCGGCGCATGCTGCCCCCGCAGCAACGCGCAACGTGGGCGGCTCTGAGCTTCCCAACTTTGGCAACGAGCAGTTTGAGCTGCCCGATTTCTTGAAGCGCGGCAATTTCTAACAGCTTTTTGCAGGATGTTTCCTGCGGGATAGTTTGAACCACAGGGGGTGCGGATACGATATTCCGCACCCCCTGTTCTGCATTTATTTCAATCGGTCTCCTCTTTAGGGTGATCGCATCTCTCGAAGGGAGCATGGCATGGCGTGCGGACAGCCAATTAAGCTTGAGCGCCTGACAAATAACGGCGTGACGGTCGTGGGCGGTGAGGAGTACGGTATCGCATTTGGGTTTACCGAGCGCACCGGTGGTGTCTCTGCTTCTCCGTACGCTTCCTTGAATTTGGGAACCCATGTTGGCGACGATCCGCTGGCGGTTGCCGAGAACCGTCGTCGTGCGCTTGCTGCTTTGGGAGGGGAGGCCTATCTTGATTGCCTGCTAGTGCCCAATCAAGTTCATGGAGACAATGTCGTCGTAGTCGATTCTGCCGATGCATCCGTTCTCGACTCCGTGCGCGCCCGCATTGCCAAAGGGGCCGATGCTATCGTTTGCACGCAGGCGCAGGTGCCCGTCATGCTTTGCTTTGCCGATTGCGTACCGGTTATCCTGACCTGCCCGGGAGGCTTTGCAGTGGTGCATTCCGGCTGGCGCGGCACGTATGCGCGCATCGCCGCATCTGCCGCCCGTGTCCTTTCTGGGGCGACATGCATGCCCATTGAGCAAGTCCATGCGTATATCGGACCGCATATTCTTGGAGATGAATACGAGGTATCGTCTGATTTGCTGCATACATTCGCTTTACAATTTGATAGCATTAAAGAATCTGCGTCGCGCAAGCTTGATCTTGTACGCGCCATTGAACAGTCCCTTGTAGAAGTGGGAGTTCCTCTGTGCGGGATTCACGATACACGTCTCTCGACCATGAGCCTCAACGAGAGGTTTTACTCGTATCGCAAAGAGCAGGGAATGTGCGGCCGTCATGCTGCCCTGGCTCTTATGCGGTAAGTCGACGTTCCTTTTTGGCATGCGTAGCCGCTGGTTTGATGCTTCCGCTCACCGGTTGCCATACATCTGCGTCCTCGTCCAAGCAAATTACCGTGGCGGGTTCTACCACCTGCCTGCCCATCGCCGAGTCTGCCGCCGAGGGTTACCAGGATGAGACCGGCGTCTCGGTGCTGGTGAGTGGCCTGGGTTCTTCCGCGGGCATCGAGGCCGTCGCAAACGGCACGGCAGACATCGCCTCGTCTTCGCGTCAAGTAAATGCCGACGAGCAGAAACTCGGCCTCACCGAGATCGTTATCGCTCACGATGGCATCGCCGTGATCGTTAACACCGATAATCCCGTGCAGAATCTCTCGACCGATCAGCTGCGCGACATCTATGCCGGCAAGATCACCAATTGGAGTCAAGTGGGCGGCGATGATCTAACGATTCAGCTCGTCAACCGCGATGAGGCATCCGGTACGCGCGAGGCCTTCAAATCCATCGTCATGGACGGGGCCTCCTTTGATCGCCGCGCCGCTGTCCTTTCCGGTACCGGTCAAGTGCGCGATGTCGTGAGCCGCAGTGCGGGTGCCATCGGTTACATTTCTCTTGGCTTTGTGGAGTCCAAGTTCGCTCAGACCGCCGTACGCGCCATTAGCGTGAACCACGTCGAGCCCTCCGAGAAGACAATTGCCTCGGGTGGTTATCCTATTTCCCGCGATTTGTATTTTTACGTCAAGGGAACGCCGAACCCCGAGGCTCAGGCATATATCGACTACGTGATCTCCGACAAGATGGATTCCATCGTGCGCGACGCGGGCTTTATTCCCGTGACCGACGACGAATCTTCGGGGGAGTGAGTGCATGGAGGACCAGACCATGGAAGAGACGCCCAGCGCGGCTCCCAAACGCGAGCTCGCGCTCGTTTCGCATGCAACGTATGTTAAGGAGAAAGCTCTCCAGTACCTCTTTTTCGCCTGTGCGTTTTTGGCGGTTGTGACGGTTATCTTGATCTTCGCGTTCACCACGTACAGTGCATTCCCCGTTTTTACCGATATTGGGCTTGCCAACTTTTTTAGCCTTACCTGGGCTCCGAGCGAGGGCGAGTATGGTATCGTCTCGCTGCTTGCGGGCTCCGGCCTTGTGACTGTTGGCGCGCTTGTCATGGGCGTGCCGCTTGGCGTGGGAACGGCAGTGTACCTGGTGGAGATTGCGAGCGATCGCGTTCGCAAGATCATCAGCCCTGCAGTTGACCTGCTGGCAGGCATTCCTTCGATCATCTACGGCTTCTTTGGCATGGTGATTATCCGCCCGTTCGTGGCTCAGATTTCTGACGGACTGGGTTTTGGCGCGCTTACCGCGTGGTTTGTTCTTGCCATCATGATCGTTCCTACGATTACCACGCTTACCATGGATGCTTTGAACTCCATCCCCATGGGCATTCGAGAGGCGAGCTACGCTATGGGCGCCACCAAGTGGCAGACCATCTACAAGGTTGTTCTTCCTGCCGCTAAGCTCGGCATCGTCGACGCCATCGTTCTTGGCATGGGCCGTGCTATCGGCGAGACCATGGCGGTTCTTATGGTGGTGGGCAACGCTCCCGTTATCCCGTCTTCCATCGCGAGCCCCATCTCTACGCTCACGAGTCAGATTGCGCTCGATATGAGCTATTCGAGCGGTCTTCACCGTTCTGCCCTGTTTGGTATGGGCGTGGTTTTGTTCATTATTTCCGCTGCGCTCGTGGGCATCGTGCGCTTGATTTCGAAGAAGAGGAGGTAGGGCATGGCTGACCAATCCGCTCAGACCGATGAGCTTACCTCGCGCAAGCGCATTAAGCGCGCCCTCTCTCATGGCAAGGCCGGTCGCATCTCCAAGGACACGTCCAACAAGGTGATGCTCGGTGTTTTTCGTGCCGCGGCCTATATCACGACGCTGGTGCTCGTTGCCATCATCGCTTATGTGGTGATCAACGGCTTACCGCACATCTCGCCCGATTTCATCTTTGGCTGGCCCGAGGGCGTCAATGCCGAGGGCGGTATCTGGCCCACCATCGTCTCCACCATCTACGTCACGGCGCTTGCCATGCTCATCTGCACGCCTATCGCCGTGCTTGCAGCCGTCTATCTTGCCGAGTACGCCAAGCAGGGACGTTTGGTCAATATCATTCGATACGCAGCCGATGCCCTGGCTTCGGTACCCTCGATCGTCATGGGCCTGTTTGGCTACGCGCTGTTCGTTGAGGCTATGGGCCTGGGTCTCTCCATGCTCTCCGCTGCTATGTCTCTGGCGTTGCTCATGCTCCCCATCGTCATGCGCACGACCGAGGAGGCCATCCGCGCCGTGCCGCGCTATATTCGCTGGGGTGCATATGGATTGGGTGCCACCAAGTGGCAGGTCGTGAGTAAGATCGTGCTTCCTTCTGCCTTTGGCCGTATTGCCACGGGCATCGTGCTTGCCATCGGCCGCGCCATCGGAGAGACCGCTGTCGTGCTCTACACCATGGGCCAGGCTATCAATATGCCTATCACGCCGCTTGATTCCGGTCGCCCCATGACCGTTCACCTGTACCTGCTTGCCAACGATGGTATCAACATGAATGCAGCCTATGGCACCGCGCTTTTGCTGATGATTATCATTCTTGCGTTCAACCTGTTCTCTCGCTATCTGTCGCGTCGAAGCCGATAAGTCGCCCAAAGGAGTCCCATGTCTGTCTATCAGTCCGCGCCCACGCCCGAGTCGAGCGCCATTATCGCCAAGGATTTTGACTTCTGGTACGGAGATTTCCATGCGCTCACCGGCCTTGATGTCAATATCGCCCGCAACAAGATCACTGCGTTTATCGGTCCTTCGGGTTGTGGCAAGTCGACCTTCCTGCGCTGTATGAATCGCATGAACGATCTGATCGAGGGAACGCACGTGAGCGGCTCGATGTCGCTCGACGGTAACAACATCTACGCTCCGGGCGTGGACCCTGTCGATTTGCGCCGTCGCGTGGGCATGATCTTCCAGCAGCCCAATCCTTTCCCTAAATCCATTTACGAGAATGTCGCTTTTGGCCCCCGACTGCAGGGCGTGACTAGCAAAAGCGACCTCGACGATATCGTCGAAGAGTCCTTAAAGCGCGCCAACCTATGGAAAGAGGTCTCCAATCAGCTCTCGAAAGACGGCTTGGCGCTCTCTGGTGGCCAGCAGCAGCGACTGTGCATCGCTCGCGTTCTGGCTGTGCAGCCGGACGTTCTCCTGATGGACGAGCCTTGCTCCGCCATCGATCCCACCTCCGTTCAGAAGGTCGAGGACCTGATGGCCGAGCTTGCGCCCGAGATGACGATCATCATCGTCACGCATAGCATGCAGCAGGCAGCACGAATCTCCGATTACACGGCATTCTTCTTACAAGAAGTTGCGGGCGAGCCTGCTACACTTATCGAGTATGGTCAAACCGACGCGATCTTTACTAGTCCCATGGATCGTCGCACGGAAGACTACATCACCGGTCGTTTTGGCTGATTCGCGTCCGGTGCCCGTTTCTTGCGAGTTGCACATGCTCGCATCTGTCTGATTGGAGAAAACCATGCGCAAGCTCTTTTCGCGTCAACTTGTCGAGGCGCGCCACGAGATGCTTTCCATCTACGAGGCCGTCGACCTAACGCTTCACGATGCTGTCACCGCTTTTTTGACAAGCGACAAGAAGCTCGCCAATAAGACCAAGAAATCGACGCTTCAGATCGATGCGCGCTGCGCCAATCTTGAAGCCGTGTGCTACAACCTCATCGCGACGCAGGGCCCGGTGGCATCCGACTTCCGTTTGCTGCAGACCATCATCTATATCGATTTCAACCTGCAGCGCATGACCGATAAGGTGCGCCAGATCGCTCGTGCGGCAAAGCATAAGGTTAAGGCCGATATCGAGCTGCCTTCCGAACTCAACGACCTGATTTTGCGCGAGGCCGATTGCGTCTATCGCGTTGTGGGCTCTTCCATCTCTGCACTTGTGAACAACGATATGAGCATCGTTTGTGGCCTTTCCGACCAGGACGAACCTGTGCACCAGATCTACGAAGAGTTCTTCCGCACGTACAATCGTATGAGCGCCCCCGAGCTCTCGGACGATAACTCCTATGACGACCTGCGCCGCACGATCATGGTGTCACGCTATCTGGACCGTGCTGCCTCCATCTCCATCGATGCAGCATGCCGTTTGACCTTCCTGCTCACCGGCCAGCGTCTGACCGCTTCCGACCTCGCTGATATCGACGAGGATGAGCTGGAGAGCATGCGCGTTCCTTCCGGCGAGGGCGTGGTCTTGGACCCCAAGACCGATGCACAGTACGTTGCTAAGCTTCCACTGGATGAGGTGGGCGAGCAGCTCCGTCGTCTAATCGAGTCTTTGAATGATGACGACGAAGTCGATGCCGATGATGACGAGGCCGTAGCTACTGAGGAGTAGTCATTCGCTCTCTGCCACTTGGCATGCAAATAAACTAAGGTTTATGAATTTAGGCGCGGTGCCCGCAGCGGTACCGCGCCTTTGCGTTAGTATGGCAAAAAGTCGTAAACCCTAAGGTGGACGGGATGATGAGCATGGCTCAGACATATCTTGATGATCTGCGTCGTCGCCGCGAGGAGATTCTTGAGCGGGTTGATATCGCGCTTGGCCACGCTGGCCGCTCCCGCGAGGACGTCAAGATCATGGCGGTGTCCAAGACGGTTGATATTGATGCCGCAGCCGATGCCGTGCGCGCGGGTTATACCTTGCTGGGGGAGAACCGCCCGCAGGAGCTCGTGCGTAAATTCGAGGGCTTGCATGCTATCGATGATTTGCCCCAGGTCCGTCTGGATATGATTGGCAACTTGCAGAAGAATAAGATTAATGCCGTGCTCGGTCATGCCGAGGTGATTCATTCTATCGAATCGCTCGACCTGGCTCGTGCGGTATCCCAGCGCGTCTCTCGTCGCTTGGAGGCGGGGGAGTTTTTTGCTCCTCAGCAGGTTCTTTTGGAGGTTAATGTGAGCGGCGAGGAGTCGAAGTCGGGGTTTGCGCCCGAGGCTCTTCGCGCATGCATCGAGGATCTCATGGAGCTTTCTGGCATTTCCGTTCGTGGGCTTATGACAATGGCCCCACGGGGTAGCAAAGAGGTGGCTGCAAAGACCTTCGCCGGTCTGCGCGAGCTTCGCGATGAGCTTGAGGGGGTCTATCCCTCTTTGACGCTCAGCGAACTCTCGTGCGGCATGAGTGAGGATTTCGATGTAGCCATTGAAGAGGGCTCTACCCTCATTCGCCTTGGTAGGGTGGCATTTAACCCATCCTTTGCACTACAATAACCACAGGCTGATGCGTGTGGTTTGACCATACACCCACCTATACATCAATCGCACTACGGGCAGAAAGGTACCATCGTGGGCTTTCTAGATGAACTCAAGAACAAGCTCCCCTTCGGCCAGGCGGGGGCTTATCCCGAAGATGATTACGGCGCAGAAGAGGGCTACGACGATGCCTATTATGATGATGCGCCAGAAGGCGGCTATCCAGATGATTCCTATGGCGCCGGCTCTTATGGTTCGTCGGGCAGCTATGGGTATGATGACGAGCCCAGTAACGGGGTTCTTGGCCAGACGCGTCGTGGCGAGGCTGAGTCTGTAGCAGTGTATACGCGCAGCGGTCAGCTTGTTGGCGATGCCGATCGTCATGCAACTACGTATAATCCTCCCGCGCGCTCGCAGGATGCTGTTGCATATCGTCCGGGTGCCTATGACACCCCTTCGAGCTACGCGGGCGGCATGCATTCTGCGGCCCCTTCCACACCGGCTCAGACGTCCTCCGCGGCTGCGACCGCGGCTCGTGTCGATGCTGTGATTAACGGTACGCCGCAGCTTCCGGCTTATGTCTTGCGCCCCGAGAGCTATGACGATGTCGAGACCGTGGTTCGTCGCGTGCGCACCAAGCAGCCCGTTGCCCTGGTGTTCGTGGGCGTTCGCACCGAAGTTGCCAAGCGTGTGCTCGACTTCTCCTATGGTTTTGCCTGTGGGCTGGGCGCTTCCGTGCGCGAGGTGGGCGACCGTGTGTTCATGGTGCTGCCCCAGGGCTGCGAGGTTAAGGATTCCGACCTGGCCAAGCTGCGCGCCGATGGCTATCTCAAGAGCTAGGTGAGTGCGTGAATCCTTATACTATCGTTAATCTCATTAATACCCTGGTCAACTTCTACAGCACGCTGATCGTGATTTGGTGCCTGCTCACATGGATTCCCATGAAGCGGGATGGCTTGCTTGCCGACATCGCCGCCGTGATTGGATCTCTGGTCAATCCGTATCTCAACCTGTTTCGGAAAATGATGCCTTCGACGATGGGTATCGATTTCTCTCCGGTAATTGCAGTTCTTGCGTTGACCGTGGCGGAACGTTTGCTGATTAGTATAATTTTGTGAGGACGCGAGTGCTCTTGGCAACGACGACCTTGAGCATGGCGAATGAAAGGAATGTTTTAGATGGCTATTACACCAGCTGATATTCAGGCTCAGACTTTCTCCGAGGCCAAGCGCGGCTATGATCCCGGTGAGGTCGATGTTTTCCTGGAGCAGGTTTCTGCTGAGGTCGATGCGATGCTTAACAAGATCGTGGACCTTAAGAATCGTTTGACCGCCACCGAGCAGCAGCTTACCGATGCGCAGAATCAGCTTGCGCAGGCCCAGGCCGCTCCGGCTCCCGCGCCCGCTCCTGCTCCCGTTGCGCCTGATTACACCGCTAGCGAGCGTCAGATCTCTGCCGCTCTTATCGCTGCCCAGCAGACTGCCGACAACATTGTTAGCGAGGCTCGTGAGAATGCCGAGCGCATCAAGAACGAGGCCGACGCCAAGGCACGCGAGGTCATTCGTCAGGCTCTCGCCGAGAAGCAAAACGAGATTGAGGAGATCGATCGCCTGAAGGCTTCCCGTGAGGACTTTAAGAACGAGTACATGAAGCTCGTTCAGCACTTCATGGACGAGGCACAAAACTCCTTCCCGCGCGATCTGATGAGCTCTACGCCTACTGGTTCCGCTGCTGCTCCCGTGGCAGCTGCTCCTGCAGCCCCGGTTGCCGCTCCGGCTCCCGCCGCTCCCGTCGCCGCGCCTGCTGCTGTTGCCGATCCGTTTGCTCCGATTGACAACTTTGGCATGGACGATCTGGACTAGCAATCACAGTTTATATTCACGATACGCAAAACGGGGGTCTTTTCGAATTGCCGAAAAGACCCCCATTTGCCGTTTAACCGGGAAAATGACCGTCTACCGATGCCGTTGAGCTGGGATTTTGCCGCTCTGGTATAAATAGATTGTCGTTGGTGCCGCTCAGCATGTAAGTGCTGAGCGGTTTTTTTGTTAGATGGTGAAATCCTCGGGCGAGATGCAGCGAGTCTCGCGTGCCTCGGGCGCGGCGATTATCTCGGCGGGATAACCAAGCGGGAGCATACTGATGGGGCGCAGGCCTGCAGGCAGGCCGAACTGCTCTTTGATGACCTGTGGGTCAAATGCGCAAACCCAGCAGGTTCCCAGCCCCTGCTCTGTTGCTGCCATCATCATCTGGTCCACAACGATAGAGGTGTCGATCTCGCTTGAGTTCATCTGGTCGTACTTGCGAACCCAGGCGCGTTCGGTCTCGGCACAGGCGATGATGATTGCGGGAGCTCCAAAGATGCTGCCGTTGCGCTCAAAACGCGGGCAGGCGAGGGCGGCGCGTGCAAGATCGTCTTTGCTCGTGCATACCTTGATTCGCGTCGGGTGTTTGTTGCAGGCAGAAGGGGCAATTCGTCCGGCTTCGATTACGCGCGCGAGCACGTCATCTTCAACAGGGCGGTCTTCGTAGCGACGGCAGGAGAAACGAGCGCGCGTAAGATCTTCAAAAGACATGGCAATTCCTTTCAAGAAGCGCCGGCATGATTCGTCATTCAATTGTAGCGCGATAGGAGTCGCATGAACCGAGGGGATGCCTTAGCTGTTTTTCATGGCAATCGTCGCAGCGGTTTCGGCGACATGCTCAAGGGAGTCGGCGCAGAGCTCCAGGAACGTGTAGACGTCGCGCCATGCGATAACTTGCAGGGGGTCGCTGCAGGTGGTGTGCAGCTCGCGCATCGCATGGACATACAAGTCATCGGCTTCCTCCTCGATGGAGTTGATGGCAATGACGCGCTGCTGGAGGGTCTTGGATTTCTTAAACTGCGGGAGCTCGTCCATCAGGGCGCGCATCTCCTTGCAGCCGCGCACGACGGTATCGACCATCTGGAGTGCGTCGGGGCGAATCTCAAGGATATTGTCAAAGTACAGGCGGTGAAGGACGCCTTCGACGTGATCGGTCACCGCGTCGAGCTGGTTGCTTAGAACCTCCATGTCCTCGCGCTCCATTGGCGTGATGAACGCCTTGACAAGGGCGTCGGACATCTGGTGGCGCAGCTCGTCGGCCGATTGTTCGATGGCGTGCATCTCGTCGAGCTTTCCGCGAATTTCGCCGGGGTTAAACGAGCTCATGATGTTGGCGAGAAACTCGGCTGCCTTGCAAGAGCGGTCCGCGCAGGCGCGATAGTTGTCGAAGAAAAACGTATCGTTCTTTTTAGCCATGATGAATCCTTAACTGACGGTCTAGAACAGGAACATGAAGAGCTTTGCCATCGCGTAGCTGATGATGCCGCATCCGGGGAACGTGAAAATCCAGGTGAGCATCATGTCTTTAACGACGCCAAAGTTAATGGCAGAAAGACGGCGAACCGCACCGACGCCCATGATGGCACTTGTCTTGGTGTGCGTGGTCGATACGGGAATGCCCAGCACGGTCATGACCAAAAGGCACAGAGAGCTGGAGAGGTCGGCAGAAAAACCCTGGTATTTTTCGAGTTTCACCATGTCCATGCCTACGGACTTGATGATCTTCTCGCCGCCCACGCTCGTGCCCAGGCCCATGGTTGCGCTGCAAAGCACCATAAGCCATACGGGGATTACGGCTCCGGCAACATCGGGCTGGCCAGAGGCAAATGCCACGCCCAGGAAGAGCACGCCGATAAACTTCTGGCCGTCTTGCGCGCCATGCATAAAGCTCATGGTTGCGGCGCCAAAGATCTGTGCGTACTTAAAGAACGTGTCGGTACGCCGACGGTCGAGGCCTGCGCAAATAACGGTAACCACTTTTGCGGTTGCCCAGCCAATCGCAAAGCCAAAGAACAGGCTCATCACCAAGCCATAGATGACCTTGATCCATTCGTCCATATTGACGCCGCCGGCGCCTCCCAGGGCAATGGCGGCTCCGGTGAGACCGGCGATGAGGCTGTGGCTTTCGCTGGTTGGGATACCAAAGATAGAGGCGCCCACGCTATAGACCACAATGGAGAAGAGCGCTGCGCACAGCGCTATAAGCGCCATGGTCGTATCTCCGCCAAAGTCGACCATATTGCTGATGGTCGAGGCTACGCTCGCGTTGATATGGGTCATGATAAGAACGCCAAAGAAGTTGCAGATGGCGCTCATGATAATGGCCGATCGTACGCGCATGCACCGCGTGGTGACGCAGGTGGCGATGGCATTAGGGGCATCGGTCCAGCCGTTGACGAAGATGACGCCCAACGTAAGGGCAACGGTGATTGCCAAAACAGGATTCGAGGTTACCTGTTGGAGAAAAGACGCAAGAGAGATTCCCACGACGTCCGCCTTAATCGAATTTCGATACAAACGTGAACTAAGATACCCGTTACACGACCCTGACGCACGGTCGATGTTTGCGGGCGTAGCTATTTTCTCGGCAATCGACGATTTGGTAAAGCGTTTTAAGCGTTTTGGGAAAGAGAAAGACGAAGTGGGCCGATAAGCCGGGTTCTGTCGTGGACGATCATTTATCTTTGCCCGCACACCAAGGTGCGCGGTGCAGTAGTCGCACGCAACCCGAACGCGGACCGGGCCAGCCCATAGCGTTCCTATTCGCGTTTGCTCCGGATGGGGTTTACCAAGCCGCCGCGTCACCGCGGCGCTGGTGGTCTCTTACACCACCGTTTCAGCTTTTCCCTTTACGTGCGCCAAGGCGCGCGCAGGTGGGAGTCTTCTTTTCTGCGGCACTAATCCGTCGGGTCACCCCGCCTGGCCGTTAGCCAGCATCCTGCCCTGCGGAGCCCGGACTTTCCTCACGGACGACATGCCCCTGACGGGACTGCGTACGCGCGATCGCCTGGCCCACTTCGCAGGGAAGCATTGTAGCACACGCTATAATGCATGCAGATATACGACGCGCGCCGCAACTTCATTTGCACAAATGGATTATGGGCTCGCGCATGGCTGATACGAGACGAAAGGTCGATGCGCCTATGTTGATTAAAGAATTCTGTGCCGAGAACTTCGAGCATGTTGCCGAGGCAATCGATGCTGGCGCCAAGCGAATCGAGCTGTGCGACAACCTGGCTGTGGGTGGAACCACGCCTTCGTACGGCGTGATCGCGCACACCTGTGAGTACGCCTTGTCTCATGGCGTGGCTGTGATGACGATGATTCGCCCGCGCGGTGGCAACTTTGTCTACTCCGACGAAGAAGTCGAGATGATGTTGGACGATATCGAGGTGGCGCGCAGCCTGGGCAGCACGGGTGTTGTCTTTGGCTGCCTGACCGAGGCGGGGGAGTTGGACATCCCTGCACTCGAGCGCCTGATCGCCATGGCGCATGTTCCCACGGTAGAGTCTGAGCGCGGCATGCGCATTACCTTCCACATGGCCTTTGACGCTATGCCTGCCGAGCTTCAGTTCGACGCAATCGATTGGCTTTCCGAACATGGCGTCGATCGCATCCTGACCCATGGTGGTCTTGCCGGCACCAACATCGATGACAACATCCCCCGTCTGCAGGAGCTTGCCGAGTACGCTGCGGGCAGTCTGATCATTCTCCCGGGCGCAGGCATTACCTATGCCAATGCCGAGCAGGTTGCGAGTGCCGTGGGCGTCTCCGAGGTGCATGGCACCAAGATCGTGAAGCTTGGGTAGGCGTTTGTGGAGAGCTATTTCACGTTGCGCGCGGGCGTCGAGGCAACCGGGGAGTTTGTCGATCGTAAAAGCCGCTTTATCGCCCAGTTGGTCCATATTGAATCCGAGGAAGAGGCAAACGACTTCATCGCTGCCGTTCGCGCGCGCCATTACGATGCGCGCCATAACGTCCCCGCTTGGATTTCCACCGATGGTCGCGAGCGACAATCCGACGACGGCGAGCCTAGCCGAACGAGCGGGATGCCCACGCTCGAGGTGCTGCGTGGTGAGGGCCTTAAGGACGTCTGCTGTGTGACCACGCGTTACTTTGGCGGAACCCTTTTGGGCCCCGGTGGCCTGGTGCGCGCCTATACCGCTGCGGCGCAGGCGGCGGTGGCGCATGCGCGCGAGGCGGGCATGCTCGTCGAGATGACGAGTGTGACGCCGGTCGATGTCACTCTTGATTATGCTCAATACGAGCAAGTTCTCCATATAGCCGAAGGCCTGGGTGCCGCTGTTGCCTCGACCGATTTTACCGATCGTGTGGTCTTGCACCTTGTATTTCGCTCGGGTGAGGAACTTCCGTTTTGCGACAAGATGCGCGAGCTCATGGCGGGGCACGAAGAGATCTTGGTGGCTCCGGCGCACTTTGCCGAGTTTACGCGCCAGTAGGTCGTGCGCCAAGGTTGCTTGTCATATGCATGAAGAAGGTCCCGCCCAGGCGTTGGAAAACGTTCTGGGCGGGACCTTGCTATGCATATCGTCTATAGACAGCTGGGCTACGCCTGCTGCTCGCCGATGATCTGAATGGCGATCTCGACGGCGTCGTCGATGCAGCCGGGACAGCTGCGGATAGGGCCGGCATCGGAACCTACGCCCTTAAGCTCTCGACAGATGGTCGTCGTGTTTTTATCCTTGAAGCGCGCGGCGGCCTCGCGGGAGAGCTTATAGGAGTGTCGCTTGGTTGTGGGGTTCGCCATGCCCTCGCTGTTCAACAGGCCCAAGATGGCGACGGCTCCCGAGAGGGCACCGCAGGTCTCTGTCATGCCACCCATGCCCGCGCCGAATCCCTCGAGAATACGAAACGCGGTATTGGTATCAAAACCCAGTGCCGGGGCAAGCGAGCAGGCGACGGCTTGAGCGCAGTTGAATCCCTGTTTATGGTAGGCGGCTGCCTGAGCCTTGCAGGCCTCGAGGTCGAGTTTGGTCATGTCGATGGCGTTCATGGTTACTCCTTTCGCTGGCTATTTCGTTCGCTCGACATTGTACTCGCATTTTGGGCGGCGGGGGATGCGGTTTATGGTGCCGCATGGCGGCTGGTCAAGCGCCTCGCGATGCGGGATAATCCTATGCAATTTATGGGTTGAGCAGGGTAAAGCCGGGGAGTATCTTTTTCCTATTCCGCACAAACAAAGGAGCATCTAATGACCGAACAGCGTATGGATACCATTTGCGTCCAGGGTGGATATCATCCGGGCGATGCCGAGCCGCGCCAGGTTCCCATCTACCAGTCCACCACATGGAAGTACGACACTTCCGAGCATATGGGCCGTTTGTTCGACCTGGAGGAGAGCGGTTATTTCTACAGCCGTCTGCAGAACCCCACCTGCGACCTCGTGGCGGCAAAGATCGCCGAGATGGAGGGCGGCTCTGCGGCCATGCTCACCAGCTCCGGCATGGCAGCGAACTTCCTTGCCATTTTCAATATCGCCGAGGCGGGCGACCATGTGGTGGCAAGCTCCGCTATCTACGGCGGTACATATAACCTGCTATCGCATACCATGAAGCGCATGGGCCTTACCTGCACCTTCGTGGCACCCGATTGCTCTGACGAGGAGCTCGAGGCAGCTTTTAGGCCCAACACCAAGCTCGTTTTTGGCGAGACCATCGCGAACCCGGCCCTTGCCGTACTCGATATCGAGCGCTTCGCCGCGGCGGCGCATGAGCACGGCGTACCTCTGATGGTCGACAACACGTTCCCCACGCCCGTGATGTGTCGCCCTATCGAATGGGGCGCCGATATCGTTACGCACTCAACCACCAAGTACATGGATGGTCATGCCGCCTACCTGGGCGGTGTGATCGTGGATGCTGGCAAGTTCGACTGGATGGCTCATGCCGATACGTTCCCGGGCCTCACTACGCCCGACGAGAGCTACCACGGCGTGACCTATGCCGAGAAGTTCGGCCTTGAAGGCGCCTTCATCACCAAGGCGACCGCGCAGCTCATGCGCGATCTGGGCCCCATGCAGAATCCGCAGGCTGCGTTCTTCCTCAACAGCTCGCTCGAGAGCCTGCACGTGCGCATGCCGCGCCACTGCGAAAACGGCCTGGCTGTGGCAACGTACCTCAATAACCATCCCAAGATCCGCTTTGTGAGCTACCCGGGCCTTGAAGGCGATCCTTATTACGAGACTGCGAAGAAGTACATGCCCAACGGCACCTGCGGTGTTGTGAGCTTTGGCTTTGAGGGTGGCCGCGCCGCAGCAGAGACTTTCATGAAGAACCTCTCCCTTTGCCAAATCGCTACGCACGTGGCCGATGCTCGTACCTGCTGCCTGCATCCCGCAAATGCAACGCATCGCCAGATGAACGATGCCGAGCTTGAGGCCTGTGGCATCAGCCCCGATATGGTGCGCCTGTCCTGCGGCCTCGAGTCCTCGCAGGACCTGATTGCCGATATCGAGCACGCCCTTTCGCTTGTCTAGAAAAGCGAGTCGTGCGCGAGGTGCGGGTGTCGTGTTCTTGCCATGCTTTCGGGGCATGAATCGGCCTGCGTAGTAGAATAAAGCGGAATATTCGGTGCCTTCGGCGCGCGTGGTTGCCCCTCGCGCGCCGAGACCGTAAAGAGGAGCATATATGGCAAAGAACACCGTTTTGACGCTCAAGAAGAAAGTTGACGAGGGCGGTAAGGTCACCATGGTGACCAGCTATGACTACACGATGGCGGCGCTTGTCGAAGAAGCCGGTATCGATATGATCCTCGTGGGCGATTCTCTGGGCATGACCATGATGGGCTACGATTCGACCTTGCCCGTGACTATGGACGACATGGTTCATCATACGCGTTGCGTTACGCGCGCCTGCAATGACACCTTTGTGGTGGGCGACATGCCTTTTGGCTCTTACCAAACCGACATTCCCACTGCTGTGGCAAACGCTGCGCGTCTTATGAAGGAGGGCCGTTGCCAGGCCGTTAAGCTTGAAGGCGGCGTGACCGTTTGCGAGCAGATCCGCGCGATGACGCAGGCGGGTATTCCCGTGGTGGGGCATATCGGCCTCACACCGCAGTCCGTCAATGCCTTTGGCGGCTTTAAGGTGCAAGGCAAGTCTGTGGAGGCGGCCAAGCAGCTCGTCGAGGATGCCTTGGCCATCGAGGCCGCGGGCGCTTTCTCGATTGTGCTCGAGTGCGTGCCGGCAGACCTTGCCACCTATGTGACCGAGCAGTTGAGCTCGGCATTCACGATCGGCATCGGTGCCGGTAGCGGCACGGACGGCCAGGTGCTTGTCGCGCAGGACCTGCTCGGTATGACCACGGGCGGATTCAAGCCCAAGATGGTGCGTCAGTTTGGACAGATCGGCGAGGCCATGAAGCAGGCCTATCGCGCCTATGATGAAGCTGTCCAGTCGGGAGATTTCCCCGCTGCCGCCGAAAGCTACAAGATCGATCCCGCCGTGATGGAGGAGCTTCGCGCCGCCAAATAACGAGGTCGGCTGATCATCTAACGTTACCGTTATCGAGGAGTTAATGATGCAAACAGCAGCTACCGTTGCCGAGGTCCGCGAGCAGGTGCGCGCATGGAAGCGTGAAGGCCTGACGATCGGACTCGTTCCCACCATGGGATTTTTGCACGAGGGCCACAAGAGCCTGATCGTGCGCGCTGCGGCCGAGAACGATCGCGTTGTCGTGTCCGACTTCGTGAACCCCACGCAATTTGGTCCTACCGAGGATCTGGAGAGCTACCCGCGCGATTTCGATCGCGACTGCAAGCTCTGCGAGGAGGCCGGCGCCGCACTGGTCTTTCATCCCGATCCCTCCGAGATGTATGCGCCTAACGCCTGCACCTATGTGAACATGGACGAGCTCACGCATGAGCTCTGTGGCCTTACGCGCCCGATCCACTTCCGTGGCGTGTGCACTGTCGTCTCCAAGCTTTTTAATATCGTGTGCCCCGACCGCGCCTACTTTGGCCAGAAGGACGCCCAGCAGCTCGCTGTCATCCGTCGTATGGTTCGCGACCTTAATTTTGGCATCCAGATTGTGGGCTGCCCAATCATCCGCGAGGAGGATGGCCTGGCCAAGAGCTCGCGCAACACGTATCTTTCCGCCGAGGAGCGCGTGGCGGCGCTGTGCCTTTCGCGCGCCGTGTTTGCCGGCCAGAAGATGGTCGAGGAGGGCGAACGTGACGCCGCGACGGTGCTCGACGCAATGAGGGCCATTATCGAGGCCGAGCCGCTTGCCAAGATCGACTATGTGAAGATGGTCGACTTCGAGAACATCGTGCAGATCGAAAAGATCGGCGACGAGCCTGTCTTGTGCGCTATGGCTGTCTACATTGGCAAGACGCGCTTGATCGATAACTTTATCTTTGATCCGAAGGCGTAGGACATGCTCACGCCGGTTGGATTTGTGGGGGCTGGAAAGGTGGGCTGCTCGCTTGCGCGCTATCTGCAACAAGAGCCGATGCTTGGACAGCCGGGGTTCTTTAGCAGGTCGGCGGAGCACGCCCGCGAGGCGGCGAAGTTTTGCGAGGGCTTTGCGTACGACTCATTGGCAGGCCTTGCCCACGACAACCGGCTCATCTTTCTGACGGTGCCCGATGGTGCCATTCGCGAGCTTGCGGAAGGGCTTGCCGACTGCGGCGTGGACCTTACCGGAAAGATTGTTATGCACTGCTCGGGTGCGACTTCGTCCGATGCACTTACGGCGTGCCGCGAAGCCGGCGCGCACATTGCCTCCATGCACCCGCTCTATGCGGTGAGTAGCCGCTTTGAGTGCTGGCGCGAGCTTGGGCATGCGTGGTTTTCGCTTGAGGGCGATGATGAGGCTGTCTGCCTGCTCGAGGCCATCCTCGATAGGCTTGGCAACAAGCATGCACGTATTGATGCGGCGGACAAGGTGCGCTATCACGCGGCTGCCGTCATGGCGTCAAATTTGGTCGTTGGCCTGTATCACGAGGCGGCTTCGCAGCTTGCCGCATGCGGTTTGAGCCAGGACGACGCCGAAGCCGCCCTGGCCTCGCTGTTCTTGGGCAACGCGGAGCACATCGCCCACAACGGTTGCGCCGCGGCACTTACCGGACCCGCTGCCCGAGGGGACACTCGGACTATCGAGGCTCATCTGAGCTGTCTTTCTGGAGATGATCGACAGATCTACCAGCTTCTGACTAATGTGTTGTACCGTATTGCGGCGCAACGTTAGCGCAACCACACCAACGCAACAAGGGGAGACTCTCTCGCATGATGCTCACTATGCTCAAAGGCAAAATTCATCGCGCAACGGTCAAGCAGGCCGAGGTCGATTACATTGGCTCGATCACCATCGATTCGGAGCTGATGGAGGCCGCTGGCATTTTGGAGTACGAGAAGGTTCAGGTTGCAGACGTCAATAACGGCAAGCGCCTGGAGACCTATGTGATCGCCGGTGAGCCGGGTAGCGGCATGATTTGCCTTAACGGTGCCGCCGCGCATTATGTTGAGGTGGGCGACAAGGTGATCATCATGTGCTATGCACAGGTAGATGAGCGTGAGGCCGCTCAGATGAAACCGCGCGTGGTCTTCGTGGACGACGATAACAAGGCATCGCGCATCACGCGTTACGAGAAACACGGCAGGCTGGAAGACTTGCAGTAGGCGCTATGGGGAACAAGAGGGGCATGAACCTCTTGTTCCCTTTTTCTTTTACGAGGAGTGCCCATGGTGACCACGAGCATTAGCTATCCCAGCCACGACGGCTCTTCTGCGATTCGCGCCCTCTTATGGGAGCCCCAAGATGTTCACGACGGCCTGCGTGCCCCACGCGGCTTGATCCAGCTGGTTCACGGTATGTCGGAGCATGTTGAGCGCTATGCAGATTTTGCAGCGTATCTGTGCTCGCAAGGTTTTGCCGTCTGTGCAAACGACCACGTGGGTCACGGGAAGTCAGTGTCTTGCGAAGAAGACTTGGGACACATGCCCCTGCGAGGTGGTGCCGATATTCTCGTTGCCGACGTGCACGAGCTGCGCTGCCGCGTGATGGAGAGCTTTGCGGCCACCTATCCCGATTCTCATATCCCATATGCGATCTTTGGGCACTCGATGGGTAGCTTCGTTACTCGCGTATACCTTACGCGTCATGCTTTTGGGGTCGATGCCGCGCTGATTTGCGGCACGGGCCAGCAACCCATGCTTATGGCGGTGGCCGGGCGCGCCATTACCGGGCTCATCGCGCGTGCCCGCGGCGAGCGCTATCGCAGCAAGCTCGCCGATTCTCTAGGCGCGGGTGCCTATAGCAAGGCGATTAAGGATGCGCGCACGCCGCTTGATTGGCTCTCGACCGATGAGGCTGTGGTCGACGAGTACATTGCCGACCCCCGCTGTGGCCAGATGTTTAGCGTGGGTGCATATGCCACGCTGGCAACCCTTGTCAAAGAGGCCGTTTCGAGCAAGGGGGCGCAGCGCGTGCCCAAGGGTCTGCCCCTGCTGTTTATCGCCGGCGCCGAGGATCCGGTAGGCGATTGCGGGCGCGGAGTGCGTGCTGCCGTAAAAGAGTATCGAGACGCGGGCGTCGAGCGCGTTGACCTCAAGATATACGAAGGCGCGCGCCACGAGATTCTCAACGAGCCCATTCGTCAGGACATGTATGCGGATTGCGTCTTTTGGCTGGGTGAGCAAGGTCTCTAGCGCGCGCCGTTTATGTGGGCGAATTGTAGAGGGATGGACCTTAACAGAGGTGACGGGTGTCCTGATCGTTCTTGTAGCCATCGAGCTTTGAAGTGCAGTACGGACAGCGCGTCGCGTCCTCGGGAATCTCTTGGCGGCAGAAGGGGCACAGACGCGGGGCGGGAGGCTCCTCTTTTTCCTCATCTTTAACAAGTCCCACCTTGTGTGCTGCCTTGTCCTTCATCTCATTGAGGGCGTTCAAAGACTTGACGATTGCAAACACGGCCGCTGCCGTAATCAAGAAGTTGATGACGGCGCCCAAAAACGCTCCGAAGTCGATGGTGTTCCCGCCAAGGGACACCGCCATGCCGGGTACCTCGGTGCTGCCACCGGTGATAAACGAGATGAGGGGGCTGATGACGTTTGTCACCAGGGAGTTGACGATCGCGGTAAACGCGCCGCCGATGATCACGCCGACGGCGAGGTCCATTACGTTACCACGGCTGATGAACTCTTGGAACTCGGTAAGAATGCCTTTTTTCCCGCTTGCCATGACTGGCTACCCCTATTCGTCGCCAAAGCCGATGCCGAGCATCTTTGCCTCGCGCACCAAATCGCTACTGGGATTGACACACTTTAGCTTACCGGCGACTTCTTCAAGAGGGGTTCGGCACATTTTCCCATTGCGCTGTGCCACCATGAAGCCAAATTCGCCCTCGAGGCAGCCGCGGGCGGCCTCGACGCCGCACTGGGTGGCAAAAACGCGATCTTGGGCATCGGGCTCGCCGCCGCGTTGGGTATGGCCGGGAATGGCGACGCGCGTTTCGCGCCCGGTGACGCGCTCGATGTCTGCGGCGAGGTCGTAGGCAATGGAGGGGGAGGTGCGCGCCGCAAGTTTCTTCTTGTACTCCTTCTTGGAGAGCGCGGCGTCCTCCTTGGAGATGGCACCTTCTGCAACCACGACGATAGCAAAGCGACCGCCGTTTTCGATACGCTGCTCGATGCTTCGCTCTACGGCCTTGAGGTCGTAGGGAATCTCGGGGATCAAGATGATGTCGGCGCCGCCTGCAACGCCAGCATACAAGGGGATCCAGCCTACCTTGTGGCCCATGATCTCGATCACAAAGACGCGGCCATGGCTCGAGGCGGTGGTGTGGATGTCGTCGATGCACTTGGTGGCGACCTCGACTGCGCTGGTGAAGCCAAAAGTCATGTCGGTGCCCCAGGTGTCGTTGTCGATGGTCTTGGGAAGGGCGATGACGTTAAGGCCTTCTTGGCGCAGGCGGTTCGCCGTCTTGGTGGAACCGTTGCCGCCCAGCATGAACAAACAATCGAGCTTGAGCTTGTGGTAGGTATGCACCATGGCAGGAACCTTTTCCACGCCGTCGGCTTCGGGGGTATCCAGCTGCTTGAACGGCGTGCGGCTCGTTCCCAGGATGGTTCCGCCGCGCGTGAGGATGCCGCTGAAGTCTGCAGACGTCATAACGCGAAAACGGCTGTAGATGAGGCCCTGATAGCCATCCTCAAAGCCGTAGAACTCAACGGGTTTCGGGGAGCAGTTGGTGAGCGTCTTGACGATTCCTCGCATGGTAGCGTTCAGCGCCTGGCAGTCGCCGCCGCTGGTGAGAAGTCCAACCCTGAGCATGGTATTCCTCGCAGTGTGTTTGGTAGTTATAGACAAAGGAAAGTTTACCGCAACTCGTGTCTCTTTACGGGCGTCTGACAAGCCTGTAAACATCATGGTTGTGTTGGCTATCGATCAGGTGATGTTGAGTATGGCGTGCACACGGGCGCCGTCACTGGCTGACGCTCGTGCTCGGGCGATGCGAGCGGGGGCGCGGGATGCTCCCAGCGCTATGACGGTTGGAGGGCGTGCCCGGATCGTGTCCCCTGGTGTGCTCTTCGTTACTTTTTGTGAAGGCAGTGGATTCATGGTACAAAAGAGGGCAATGAACCAAAGGCGGGTTCCCAGCTCATGCTGCTATGAGTGAGGGGCCCGCCTTTTTGTGTATTCGTTGCCGCCGTGCGGCTGTCGATCGATAGGAGATGCGAACGATGGACAACGAGCGTTTGAATACAACGCCCGCAAAGGATGCTCACAGCGAGGTCGCGAACGTGGACGCGTGCGGACCTTCTGTCGAGGAGCGACGCCGCATTGCCCTTGAGGGCGATACCCATGGCAAGAACAAATGGGCGATTCTGTTCACCGTGCTGGTCATGACCTTCATGTCCACGCTTGATTCGAGCATTGTCAACGTGGCGCTTCCCGTGATGCAAAAGGCCCTTGCCGTAAGTCTGAGCGATATCCAGTGGGTCTCTACGGTCTATCTCGTGGCCATTTGTGCCTCGATGCTTATCTTTGGGCGCCTGGGCGATATGTTCGGCAAAGTCTGGCTCTTCCAAGCGGGTGTGGCGCTCTTTGCAATCGGCTCGCTTTTGTGCGGCCTTTCGCATGCATTTGCGATGCTGTTGGTTTCGCGCTGCGTGCAGGGCATCGGAGCTGCGGCGGCTATGGCAAATAACATGGGCATCATCACCGAGTCATTTCCCGCCAAGGAGCGTGGGCGTGCTTTGGGTCTGCTCGCGAGCTTTGTGGCCTTAGGGATGATGTGCGGCCCTGTGCTGGGCGGCGTGATCGTGTCGTCCTTGCCGTGGGAGTATATCTTCCTCATCAACGTGCCGGTAGGCGTTGCATGTTTCGCCGCGGGTCTCAAGACGCTACCGCATGTGTGCCCCGACCGTCGTGGTATCAAGTTCGATCTGCCTGGTGCCTGCGCGCTCGTGCCTGCGCTGGTTTTGCTGCTGTGCTCGATCACCTTTATGGGCGAGGGAGCCTCCCTCAAGATCGCAGGCATGCTGCTGGCCGGCCTGCTGCTCATGGCGTTGTTTGTTCACATTGAGCTTCATGCGGAACAGCCGCTTGCGCGCCTGAGCGTCTTTAGCAGCCTTACCTTCAACATCAACGTGCTCGCGACGCTCATCAGCTTTATCGCTATCGGTGCGAGCGAGATCATCCTGCCGTTTTATTTCCAGGATGCGCATGGATTCTCACCGAGTCTCTCCGGTTTTCTCTTTGCGGTGATTCCCCTGGTGAACATTGTGGTGGGTCCGCTTTCGGGCTCTTTATCCGATCGGGTAGGCTCGCATATTCCCACCTGTGTGGGCCTGTTTATCTACTCCCTTGGTCTTGCTGCGGTAGGGTTTCTCAATGAGAACAGCCCGCTTCCGGTGATTATTGCTGCCGTTGCGTTGATGTCTTTGGGCACCTCGACGTTTCAGTCGCCCAACAACTCGCTGTTCATGAGCGCGGCGCCTCTGGATGCCCTGGGTTTTGTGGGGAGCCTTTCCGGCCTTTCGCAAAACATGGGTATGGCTTTGGGCATCTCGGGCGGCATGGCGATTCTATACGGCAAGATGGGCGAGGCTGCGGGAAGGCCCGTGGCAGGCTATGTTGCCGGCAGGCCGGATATCTTTTTCTATGGTTACCGCTGGGCGCTCATGAGCGTCGCTGCCCTTGTGGCCGTGGGTTTTGTGCTGTGCCTGGTACGTGCCCGTCGTGCGCGGCGCTAGCGTGCTAGGCTGGGGCTCATGGAAGAAAAACGCCTGACATATCGAGAGTATGCCGTGCTTGTGCATCAAACGGCGGCTGAGGTTGCCCGTGACTGCGAGGTTGATGTCTTTCGCGCCACCGGTCCGGGAGGGCAGGGCGTTAATACCACCGATTCGGTCGTGCGCATGCGCCATGTTCCCACAGGGATCGTGGTAACCGCGCGTGAAAGCCGCAGCCAGTTTCAAAATCGAGCATCGTGCGTCCGCAAACTCCAGGAGGAGTTTCGTCGTCGCGCCGTGCCGCCCAAGGTGCGCCACGTAACCAAGGTCCCGGCCTCTCAGCGCCGTCGCCGCCTTAAGGACAAACGCATGCGCTCCGACCTCAAGGCCTCGCGCCGCCGCATCACCGGCGACGAATAATGTGACAAAAAGTCCTCAGGTTTATTTTGTCACATCGTGGCGGGGCTTGAGCACAGTGAGGGCTCCGGGCAGGACGCTGACGGTTGCCTTGTGCGCGCGGATTTGCTCGCCATCGGCCTGGATGGGGTAGTCGTCACCCTCAAAATCAAGTACCAGACGCTCGCCGCGCAGAAGGTGGATGAGCCTGGACTTTACATGCCCACCGTTCTTTGCACGCAGGAACAAAGGCAGCGCTACGCCGCGGGGGATAGATCCGGCGGCATAGCAGATGTCGAAGAGGCCGTCTGTGGGGTCTGCGTCGGGGCAAACCTTAAAGCCAGAGCCATACGTGGGGCCAAGCTGTACCGCAAAGATAAGAGAGCGCAAGCGGCCCAGGTTGGCACCATCTACCTGTACATTTGTGGGATATGTGCGAAAACGCCTACCAAAGACGTCAAGCCCGCTTGCCGTGTAGAGCGCGCCGCCGGTAAGGCCCGTGCGCTGGCGACGCTCCACGGTGTCGATGGCAATAGCCGCGTCGAGGCCAAACGAGAGCGTCTGAACAAAGTATTCCGTGCGTGCGGTAGCGCTTTTGGCATCTATTCCAGATGGTACATATTCGATTTTGCCCACGTCCATGCGCGCGGCTTCATAGTCAAAGATCTGCTCGATGGAGGACGCTTGGTTTGCGGGAATACCCAGGGTGCGCGCGTAGTCGTTGCCCGATCCCACGGGCACTACGCCCAGGTGAGGGCGCAAGGCGGTATCGATCTGCATAAGCCCGCAGGCGACCTCGTGGACCACGCCGTCTCCGCCCAAGGCGAGAACGGTGTCAAAGCCTTCGGCCTCGCGGGCGAGCTGGGTGGCGTGGCCCGCATGTTCCGTGCAGATAAGCGAGAACGCATCGGTTTCATGGGAGTAGAGCGCGCAGAAGCGCTGCATGCGCTCGGCTACCCCACGTGCGGCTCCTGACTGGGCGGCGGGGTTGGCGATGATGAGCGTCTTTCCCAGCGAGCCACTATCTCGAAGCTGCATCCTTTTGGTCCTTTCCGTGCAATGTCCATCTGCACAAGTATGGGGCAGATGGGCTATTAATGCCATGGGAGCCCGGTGAGCGTGAATGGAGCGTTATTTGTTATCGTTGCTGACGGTGTTTGCAGGTTCGCCTTCGATGACTATCTCATGGTGGCGCTCGATTGCGTGCTCGACGGTATCGCCTTCGTCAAACTCGAGGGAGCGACGTTTGGGCGTGACGATGCGCTGCGCTGGGTACACGCCGCGATGGCCCGCGACGAGGTAGCTCACAAATGCAACAATCACAAAGTAGGCAGCCGCCTTGCCGCTGAACATGTCGATGCCCAGCATGATAGTGGTGATGGGAACATTGAGCGCGGCTCCAAAGACGCCCAGGAGGCCAAGTGCGGCCATAAAGCTCGGATCGCTTCCGGTGATGGTGGCGATCCACCCGCCAAGCGAGGCGCCGATGCCAAACAGGGGAGTGACCTCTCCGCCTTGGTAGCCAGCGCCCAGAGTGAGTGCTGTGCAGAGTAGCTTGAGGGCGGGATCGTACCAGGTTGTTTGCCCCTTAAAGCCCGAAGCGACCATCCATTCCGAAAGTCCGCCGTAGCGCTGGAGCCCAAAGATCATGTACGTGCCCATAAGGACGAGCGAGGAGAGCAAAGCTGCCAGGAGATAGCTACGCACGCGATGCCTCCAAAACTTTTTGACCACGCGTATGGAGAACGAGAACAGACGCGCCGTCAGACCAAACACAACGGCGCAGATAAGGACGAGCGCAACGGTGGAAGGCGTCATGGTGGGGACATGGGCAATGGGCTGGAAGGAGTGCTGCGTGCCCAGAAGACGCGCCATGCCGTCGCCTGCAAAGGAGGCAACAAGGCAATACATGCCCGCGCTGTAGGTGAGCTTGCCCAGGGTGCACATCTCCATGCCAAAAAAGGCGCCGGCAAGCGGTGTGCCAAAGACGCCGCCAAAGGCAGCGGAGATGCCCGCGAGCATGAGGTCTTTGCGATCGCGTCCGGAGAGCTTGAAGAGCTGGGCCACGTTACTTGCTATAGTGCCGCCAATCTGCACCGCCGTTCCCTCGCGGCCGGCAGATCCGCCCGCCAGATGCGTGGCAACGGAGCACACGAAGGTGAGGCCTGCCATGCGTGCATGGATGGGCGTGCCGGTAAGGGAGCTGTCAATCACGAGATTGTTGCCGCGTGCCGCACGTAGGCCGTGGGTGCGGTAGACCCAGGCGGTGGCAACGCTCACGATGGGCAGCAGCGCAAAGAGCCAGAGGTGCGCTTCGCGTTGCTCGGTAACAAAGTCGAGCGAGGCAAGGAAGGCCCAGGCAGCGATACCCATAAGGGCCGAGACGAGCAGTACGAGCAACAGGAGGCGGAGGCTCGCCTTCATGTTGTGGAGGTCGCGCATGGCGTCTTTGGAAGCAATGCGCGATGCGATGCCCTTGCCAACGTGAAGCTCGTGTTTGAGGGATGAGGCGGGGGAGTGGATGCGTTCCTTGGCGGATGTTGGGGTGTCGTTGGATGCCATGATGTTCGTTCCTGCGCGTTTGCTGTGATGGGGTGGACGTCTGCATTATAGGCGTCTGAGCATTCTTGATGTTTGCGTGGGCGAAATCCTTTTGCCCGTTGCCATATATTGCACGATATATTAGAATTCAAAAGCCTTGGGACAAGCAGGGTCTATTGACTCGAGCTGCCTAGGTTCTTCGGGACGTGGCGCAGTTTGGTAGCGCGCCTGCTTTGGGAGCAGGATGTCGCAGGTTCGAATCCTGTCGTCCCGACCATATTCTTGCGGGCGTAGTTCAATGGTAGAACCCCAGCCTTCCAAGCTGATGACGCGGGTTCGATTCCCGTCGCCCGCTCCAGGAAATTTGCAGGTCAGAAGCGGTAACGCTTTTGGCCTGTTTTTTAGTCGCAATGAACAGTCGCAAAATAAGTTGAAAACGTTCCTTTGGTACTGCTTGTCCTTTCGTTTGGCCAGTTCGTAGAACAAGGCACTTTCCCTTGGTTATTCTGGCGGTATTCTTTACTTGTTCCGTCTTTCGGTGCAACGACCTTGATGAACAGGGCCAAAGCCACTTCGCCGATGACGGATAGGAGCAGGGAGCCGCTTGAGCATCCGCCTCGAGTGGCTCTTCTTTTTTGACTCGTTTTTATTTGAGGCCAAGATTCGTCTGAAATGGTTTTGCGTTGTTTTGGCTGCGGCAGCGAGCTTGCGGTCTTGCGACCAGTTGCTCTCGTAAGGTCATCTCCGTTGTGTCACGGCATTGCCCTCAAGTTGTTTCTCTAGCGTTCTTCCTGGCGGTTCTGCTTCCAAAGGCCTTCAGCATCTTGTAACACGCAGGAAACGAAACAAGACATTAACAGAATAAAATAGGCCTTCTACCTGCGGCGTTGTGAAACATAAGAAAACGGACCCATCTTGTTTGTTACCGATACGAAACCTCGTCGTATGATAGCTCAGGCTTTTAACACTAACTTTGGAGGCTTACATGAGCTACACCCAGACGGTCCTCGAGGACCTCAAGGCTCGTTACCCGGAGCAGACCGAGTTCATCCAGGCTGCTACTGAAATTTTGGGCACCTTGCAGCCCGCTCTCGATGCTCATCCCGAGTACGAGGAGGCTGCCATTCTTGAGCGTCTCGTCGAGCCCGAGCGCATTGTGATGTTCCGCGTTCCCTGGATCGACGATTCCGGCAAGGTTCAGGTCAACCGTGGCTACCGCGTTGAGTTCAACTCTGCAATCGGACCCTACAAGGGCGGCCTGCGCTTTAACCCCACCGTTACGTTGGGCATGCTCAAGTTCCTGGGCCTTGAGCAGATTCTTAAGAACTCTCTGACCACCCTTCCCATGGGCGGCGGTAAGGGCGGCTCCGACTTTGACCCCAAGGGCAAGTCCAACAACGAGATCATGCATTTCTGCCAGTCCTTCATGACCGAGCTGTATCGCCACATCGGCCCCAACACCGACGTTCCCGCCGGTGACCTGGGTGTTGGCGGCCGCGAGGTCGCTTACCTGTTTGGTCAGTACAAGCGTCTGCGCAACGAGTGGACCGGCGTCCTTACGGGCAAAGGTCTGAGCTTTGGCGGCTCGCTCGCTCGTACCGAGGCCACCGGCTACGGCCTGGTGTACTTTGTTGACGAGTACCTTAAGGGCAACGGTGACTCCTTCGAGGGCAAGAACGTTGTTGTTCACGGCTCCGGTAACGTAGCTATTTATGCTGTGCAGAAGGTCGCTCAGCTGGGCGGCAAGGTCCTGGCCTGCTCTGACACCAAGGGCTGGGTCGAGGATCCCGACGGCATCGACTACACCGTGCTCGAGGGCATCTACAACAAGAAGCGCTCCGGTCACGATAAGGGCGTGAGCCTTGCTATGTACGTCGACGAGCGTCCGAATGCCACCTGGCACGAGGGCGACGGCCGCGGCGTTTGGCAGCTTCCCTGCGACATCGCGCTACCCTGCGCTCGCGAGAACACCCTGCACCTTGAGGATGCCAAGGCTCTGGTTGCTAACGGCTGCAAGGTTGTGGGCGAGGGCGCAAACATGCCCACCACGATCGATGCCACTGAGTACTTCCAGGCTAACGGTGTTGCCTTTATGCCTGGTAAGGCAGCTAACGCCGGCGGCGTGCTTGTGTCTGGCCTCGAGATGAGCCAAAACGCTGAGCACCTTTCCTGGACCTTTGAGGAGGTCGACGGCAAGCTCGAGCAGCTTATGCGCGGTATGTTCCACAATGTGGACGACACTGCCAAGAAGTATGGCCATGAAGGCAACTTCGTAATGGGTGCAAACATCGCTGGCTTCGAGAAGGTCGCCGACGCCATGCTCGCGCAGGGCGTCTGCTAGGTTTCGTCGCTTTTAGCTTCGCTAGAACGGCTCTTCCCACACAGTGGGAAGAGCCGTTTTTTGCCAAATGGGTCGCTGCGGGCTTTCCTGAAGTTTTGTACATACTCTTTCACCGATTGCGCGCCTCGATTGCAGGCGAGGGCTTCTGTTTTGGCAAAAAAGTTAAGAATTGCGCGATTTGAAGTCCGATCGAGCAGTCAAATAGTCTTGATTTTTATGCATAAAGCCTTTTGTCTGGGCTCGAGCCCTGAAAAGCTCGCCTTTACCAGCGTACCGACTGGTTAGAGCCTATATTTCAAGGCTTTCATCGCGCATTTCAGAGCTTTTTTGCCAAAAAGTAATATGTATTTTGAACGGTAATATATGTTTGGGCTCGATTTCGCTCTGTTCACTGCGGTTTCAATTATGACTATGCACATACAGGCTGATTCTATTCATTTTCGTCTTTCATCCAAGCAGTTAGTTCCTTCATGAGCTTGTATTGCCTTGTTCTGCTGGCGTCAACAGTGCAGCGAAAACGCAACCCTGCCTGGCGATACAATCGCTTAGCTATGGCCTCGAGCGCTGCGGCATCTTTTATCTGTTCGCTGTTAATAGATGTGGTCCTAAAGCCCATTGCGCTCAATCCAGCTTCTCGCTTCTCGTCTCCGATCCGTGACTCCTTTGAATCGTGAGGATGGCCTTTATACTCAAGAATTTCCCTGCTAGACGGAAACACGAGGTCTCCAATCGCATATGGCATACCAGATACCGCAATCGCCTCTTCTTCAAAGTCGATGCGATAGTTTGATATGCCGCCCTTACAGGCAAAGCCTCCTCGTAGCATTGGTAGACAGAACATGCCAAACATCATGATCTCCATGGGCGAGCGTGCATTTCCCAAAACATAAGGTGCCACGGCGTGTGCTTGCTTCAATCCTGGCAGGTAATTGACTTTTTTAAGCCAGTTGGTCAGTTCGCTGGGGGAGAGCGCCGGTTCGCTTTTGAAGCAGCTGATTATAGGGATTGACACCGTTTTGTTTGATGTGTCGTCTTCTGCGGTCGACATTTCGTTTTCGATATCTCCCGGGAGCCATTCTTCATAGCCCGGTTCAGCCAGCGTAATTTCGCTACAGAGTTCTTCGAAGAACGCATATGTTTGTCCAAATGAATGACGGCTTGCATACTGTGTCGCAATCATTGTTGGCGAAAGAACATCAATCCCCGGAGCAATAATGTAAAGAGATCCTGCGGGTAACGGTTTTGTGAGAGCGTGTGGATATACGGGTTTGGTGTATCTCCTCTTGGCTGAACTGCCAACCAACAAATGCAGCTTCTCACCTGGACTCCAGACGCCCAGCTGTTCCAAAAGGTCGTAATCGATGCAATCGGCGTTAGCGCTGCTGCGGGAAACGGCAAGTTGAATCTCTCGGGAACTCAGAGGCGTCCAACCAAGGTTTTGGTATCGGCGACGCTCGCAGCGCAGGGCGCGGAAGGCAGAAGCGTCGCAGATGATGATATGGCTTGGTTGCGTTGATTTTGCCATGGTCCCCTCGCATCAAGTTGGTTTGATAGCCATATGCCACCTACGAGGGTGAAATATACTCAGATCATGCGGCATGGTTGAAAGCGGGCCGTGAGCGGCAGGGGGGGAGGTGGCACTGAGAGCTGGATTACCACTTGTACTGCGCGACATCCCGTCAGCGGAAACTATCTCTGGCAGACAGGGCACGGCTGGTAGAGCTTGCTTGCTTCGCTCAAAGTTATCTCGCTGGTGGGATAGCCGCGCTGGCGAAGCAGGCTCAGCTCGTCGCAATCGTAGGCGTGATAGTAGGCGTTTCCTGCACTCTCGCAAACGTAGACCACGGGCTCGGCGGGCACGCTGCTGCTGGACGAAGCAGACTCCCCCTTGCCCTGCGCGGCCGGGCCTCCAAGGCCAAAACCCCGCTGCTCCTCGATGGGGCCAAAAGGCGCACTTGTGCACGAAACGTCCGAGCTGTCTTCAAGCTTGGCATGTTCGGTAACACGAATCAAACAGCCAACTGTATCTTCCGATGCAACCACCCACTGTGTGAGCTCATCGGGTTCGCAATCCCAGGGCTGCCATGTGGCGCCTAGATCTCGCGAGATCTCCCAAGACCGGGACTCGATGGCTCCTTGCGGGAAGTTATAAACCTCCGGTCGCAGGGTGATGCCCCACTCCATATCTCCGGAGAGAGGACCGCGCAGTTCGACATACATCTTGCGCGCGGGCTTGGCCTCGGCGACGGGCTGCGGGAAGAAGACGTCACGAGTCTGGCCGCTGACAACCCACCAGATATCGAGCGCGATAATCACCATGGCAACGATTACGAGCAGTGCTCGCTTGCGAGCGCTGAGATTGTTCTTCTTGTCGGTTGCCATGGCGCTGTCCGTTCTTATCGATTTATGGAAACCCATAATAACCCCTCTAAACAATAGTCTTTCGCCTGGACACGCCGCCTGAGCCTGCACTGCACGAACTCGCGAATCGTGTCTGCGCAAGGGATTAGAATCAAAGTGTCGCCTAAGCTAAGGATGTTCCGTGAAGGATAAGAAAAGCTTGTTTGAGCAAGTGGCTGCAATAATCTTTGGGCTTTCGCTCGTTGCGGGGGTTGGTTTTCTCTTCTTTGCGGCGTGCGCCCATGCATTTAGCGGGTCAGCTGCGCCCTATAGGGCCAATACCTCTATGTACATAAGCTTGGGCCTTGCCGTGCCGCTGTTGGGATTCATCTTGTTCACGATCGCGAGTTATGGTCTCAGAGGTGCCGCTTAATACTTTGCCATTCTTATCGGAGGGCTTTTGGGAGCTGCGTTTAGGCTGGCGCTTGCATTGGCTCTCTTTGCCTCGTCGATCATGGCGTTTATCTGCATGGTGCGCGGCAACTATGCCAGCGCGTCGGTCTGGTTTGTCTCGGGCATTGTTCTCTACTTTGTGGGGCAAGCGTTCAAGACCGTACCCACTGCCGAGGAGCTCCAGCAAAAGGAGCTTGAGCGTGAGAGAAAACGTATCGAGGACGAGAAAAAACGTATCGAATACGAGGCCCAGGCAGAAAAATTGCGCGAGCAGGAATACAAGAAGTGCATGAAGAGGACTGGTCTTATGTGCCCGTATTGCGACTCGGAAAACGTCATCCAGCTGGGAACCACGCGCAAGTCGTATTCGGTCGGGCACGTGCTCGTGTTTGGCATGCTTTCGGGCAGTGCGGCGCTGGGTGCGCTCTGCGGCTTTAAAAACCCTGGTAAGAACAAGATGATCTGCAGGTCGTGTCACCGCGAGTTTACGGTTAAGCCTAAGTAGGGGGTAGGGCAATGGAGCTGACGAATGTGGAACTTGATTCAATCCTTGATAAAGCGGGGCTTGAGCTCGCGCAACCGTATGATGAGAAAGGGAAATACCTAAAGGGCCAGTACCTGTTCACTCGCTGCAAGACGTGTGGGACTCAGGCTCATTACCGTCTCAAGTACATCTTGGATAAAAACGATATAGGCGAGAAGGTTTGCCGCGCTTGCTACTGGACGGACTGGTATGCCGATTGCCGCGTTTTGAGAGACGAGGCGATTCAATCGTTGCTTTCTCAGGGTTACAGTTATAACGACCTGGTTAAACAGGGCGTGATGGACGAAGGAACCGCCTTGCGTCTTTCCCAGGCGCGCGATCTTGCGGAGGAAAACGGTTTCGATCTGATCGACCTTATCTCTGGAAAGCAATCGGGGGATGACCTGCTGCTTGTGAAGTGTCGCGCGTGCGGCAAGCAGACGGTCGAGCGCCCCGGTGATGTTGTGTACGGTTGTACCTGTAAGGGCAAAGGGCCGAGCATCTCATAAGTGAGTCTTTGTCAAGGAGCCCTTATGCTAATAGACGAGGGCGCCATGCAGATTACTTGCACGGCGCACTCGTTGCGGTCGAGGCAAGAAAACGGCTATCGATAAAACACGTCGAACTCGATCCTGTAGATGCGGGCGTTGTCGGGGCCGGCGTCAATTGTGCAGTGGTGTGTTCTGGCGAGGACGTGCGCTACGATGTTGTTCATAGCTATCAAGACTTGCTCAATGTAATTCAGGGGACCGAGTAATTGGCTATATGTTTGAGGTGGGCGCAGATGCCGTGGGTTGTTTGCGCTCTTCTTCTCTTGCGAAACGATATGCATCCCATGTCTCCACGAGCGCGTACACTCAATGGCAATGCAGCCGGCATCGGCCGCGTGCCATTTGAGAAAGAAGGTCCGTCATGGAGCTTAAGAAGATCGATGCTCAGGAATTTGCAACCCTGCCTAATTTCGACGTGGAATACAAGGATTCTGCCTACGCAGGGGAGATGAGCGAGAAAGCTTACAACGTTCTTGCCAATGCCTGCGACGACGCCCAGAGCGGCTACTTTGAAGAGATGCTTCAAGACCTCTACCTCGACCAGGCTCTCCTTGCGCGCGAGATGGATGCCAAAGGCGCTTTTGCGTGCATCGTCAAACGCCTGTATGAGCACGGCGTGGCCAGCGGCGATGCCGGTTGCTGCTGCAACCTGGCAAATCTCTATCACAATACGAGCGGGCGGGGGAGTGCGGAGGATTACACCCATGCGGTTGAACTCTACGAGCTGGGCTCCGATCGCGGCGACACGCAAAGCATGATCAACCTGGGCTACATCTATTACTACGGCCGTGGGTGCGAGAGGGATTACACACGTGCCTACGAGTGCTATGCTCGCGCGGCGCTCACCGACACCAACCCCGAGGCCTGTTGGAAGCTCGGCGACCTCTACGCCTCGGGTAAGGGCGTGCGCAAGAGCGACCGTATTGCGTGGCAGCTCTATTCAAAGGCTTACGAGCTTGCCGGCAAGAGCCCCCTTGCTGCCCGCGCGGCGCACCATATGGCCGATTACCTCATGTGCGGTATCGACGGCGTGATGGGGCCCGATCCCGAGCGCGCGCTCGGCCTCTACGTGCAGGCAGAGGTAGGCTACTACCATCTGATCGATGCGGGGCTTACGTACTATCAGCGTCAGCTCGACCAGTCTATCGAGGGCCAACGGCTCGCACGCGAGGCGCTGCAAGAGCGCCATCTAGACATCTGCGCAGGGGGTAATCGACCCCCATATCGTGTATCCCTCGTGTTGCCTACGTTAGCTGAAGCTTTGCTCACCAAAGTGGCTTGCTATCTGCTATCATGCTTAGGCTGTGCGTCTTTATGCGGGCGTGGCGGAATTGGTAGACGCGCCAGATTTAGGTTCTGGTGGGATTCCCGTGAAGGTTCGAGTCCTTTCGCCCGCACCAATCGCACGAACTTTGTTACCAAGGGCTATCGGCACCCGACGTTTGCCGAGCAGGTTTTATAGGAGGAACGTTGAACATCACCGCTTCTGACGTGCAAGACGCCAAGCTTACCGCTACGGTCACCATCCCGGCCGCCGATGTAGATGCCGCCATCAAGAAGGCTTACAAGGACGCTGCCAACAAGTACCGCTTCCCGGGCTTCCGCGCTGGCCGCGCTCCGCGTCCCGTCATCGATAACATGCTGGGCAAGGAGGCCACCCTCGCTCAGGCCACCAACGACATCCTCGCTGCTAACGAGCCTGCCGTTCTCAATGAGCTGGATATCGTTCCCCTCAAGGAGGGCGATTACAAGGAGCTGGACCTCGTCAAGGATCACGAGGACTACACCTACACCGTGACCTTCTCTCTGCGTCAGTCCGTCGAGCTCAACTCCTATGAGCCCGTCGAGATCGAGATGCCTCCCGCGGAGGTCACCGAGGGCGAGATTGACGCTCAAATCGAGATGCTCATGGGCTATCACGCCACCTTCGAGGAGGTTGACCGTCCCGTCCAGAACGACGACTACGTCACCGCCGCCGTCAAGGACATCAAGGGCGCTACCCGCTTTGCTGGCGAGAATCGCATGTTCGTTGTTGGTTCCGAGAACTTCCCGACCGAGGTCAACGAGGGTCTCGTGGGCATGAAGAAGGACGAGTCCAAGGAGATCTCCTGGACTCTCATGGGCGAGGACGCCGAGGAGATCACCATTGAGGTCACCATCAACAACGTCAAGGAGCGCAAGCTCCCCGAGCTCACCGATGAGTTCGTGAAGGAGAACTTTGGCTTCGACACCATCGCTGCCATGCGTGACGGCGTTAAGGAAGAGCTCGAGGGCGACAAGACCTCCAAGCTCCCCGGCCTCAAGGAGAATCGCGCCGTGGCCGCTCTGTCCGAGCGCCTGGAGCTCGAGAAGGTCGACGAGGATTACGAGCAGTCCGTCTTCTCCGAGCTTGGTCAGACCTTCCTGCAGAACCTCTCTTCTCGCGGCATGACCCTCGACGTCTGGCTGCAGGCCTCCGGCCTCACTTCCGAGGCCTTCATCGCTGACCTGCATCGTCAGGCTAACGATGTTGCCCGTGAGTCCCTGGCTCTCGACGCTCTTGCCCGCCACCTGGAGATCGAGGTCTCCGACGAGGATGTTGACAAGGAGTTTGTCGACGCTGGCGTCGAGGACGTCGAGGCTTCCAAGGCTCAGTTCGTGGCTGACGGCCGTATGCCCGCCGTGCGCGACTCCATCCGTCGTTCCAAGGCTGTTGACTGGTTGGTCGAGAACGCCAAGGTTACCGAGGTTGACGAGTACGCCAAGAAGGACGCTGAGTAACTCTCGCTCCTAAAAATAGGCTATGATACCGGCAAGCCGGTATATCTGTACGGTGCTTCGACTCTGCGCTCCGGCGCATCCGGGGCACCGTACGTTTCTATCGAGTATGTATGAAAGGAGTTGCCATGCAGCACATTCAGTCTTCGCTCGTGCCCTATGTTATCGAGCAGACCCCGCGCGGTGAGCGCAGCTACGACATCTATTCGCGCCTGTTGAACGATCGCATCATCTTTTTGGGTGAAGAGATCAACTCCGTTTCTGCCAACCTGGTGATTGCCCAGCTGCTTCACCTGGAGAGCCAGGATGCCGAGAAGGACATCTCGATCTACATCAATTCGCCTGGCGGCGAGGTCACGGCCGGTCTGGCTATCCTCGACACCATGAACTTCATCAAGCCGCAGGTCTCCACTATTTGCGTGGGCATGGCTGCTTCTATGGCTGCTGTCCTGCTTTCTTGCGGTGCTCCGGGTAAGCGTTTCTGCCTGCCCAACTCGCTCGTGATGATTCACCAGCCCAGCGGTGGCGCCCAGGGCCAGCAGACCGAGATCGAGATTGCTGCGCAGCAGATCAAGGCCACTCGTGCCAAGCTCAACAAGATCTTGGCCGATACCTCTGGTCAGCCTTTCGAGAAGGTCCAGGCCGATACCGAGCGCGATCATTACCTCACCGCCGATGAGGCTCTTGAGTATGGTCTGATTGACCGCATCGTTTCTTCCCGCGCCGAGGCCGCGAAGGGAACTAACTAACGATGGCAAAGAATACGACGCCGGATCAGGACAACTTCGCTCCTATCCATTGTTCGTTTTGCGGCAAGACCCAAGACCAGGTACGCAAGCTCGTTCGCGGTCCCAGCAATATCTTTATTTGCGATGAGTGCGTAGCTGCCTGCTCCGAGATTCTCGAGGAGTCGCTTGCCCAGGACTTTATGGCCCAGGGCATGCCTGACCTTTCCGAGCTCGAGCAGGAGTTTGAGGTTGAGGACGAGGGCTATGAGACTCCGGTCGCCTCGAGTCTCATCAGGCGCGTGCCCACCCCGCACGAGATTTACGATGAGCTCTCCGCTTATGTGATGGGTCAGGAGGACGCCAAGCGCGCCATGTCCGTGGCGGTATACAACCACTATCGCCGCGTACTTGAGGGCGAGGCTGCATCTGAGAATGCGACCGACGACGCTCCTTTGGGCAAGCATGCGGTCGATGCTGCGGATGACGTGGACACCGTCGAGCTTGCAAAGAGCAACATCTTGCTGCTTGGTCCTACCGGTACCGGTAAGACCCTGCTTGCACAGACGCTCGCGCGCATTCTTGAGGTTCCCTTCGCCATTGCCGACGCCACTGCTCTTACCGAGGCTGGTTACGTGGGAGAGGACGTGGAGAACATCCTGCTTAAGCTCATCACTGCCGCCGATGGCGATATCGAGCGTGCGCAGATTGGCATTATCTACGTGGACGAGATCGATAAGATCGCTCGCAAGGCCGAAAACCTCTCCATCACGCGTGACGTTTCGGGCGAGGGCGTGCAGCAGGCGCTTCTCAAGATTCTCGAGGGCACCGTTGCGAGCGTTCCGCCTACGGGTGGACGCAAGCATCCCCAACAGGAGCTTTTGCAGATTGACACCACAAACATCCTGTTTATCTGCGGTGGTGCCTTTGTGGGCCTGGATAAGATCATTTCTGACCGCGTGGGCAACAAGGGCGTTGGCTTTAACTCCGAGATCGCCGGCCCCTCTTCCACCGATGAGAACACCCTGCTTCACCAGGTGCTGCCCGAGGACCTCAACGCCTTTGGCATGATCCCCGAGTTTATCGGCCGTACGCCGGTGATCACACAGACCTGCGCGCTTTCCGAGGACGACTTGATCTCGATTCTTACCGAGCCCAAGAACGCCATCGTCAAGCAGTACCGCCGCATGTTTCGCCTGGAGGGCTGCGAGCTTGAGTTTGAGCCCGAGGCCCTGCGCGAGATCGCCAAGCTGGCACTCGCACGCAAGACGGGCGCTCGCGGCCTTCGCTCTATCTGCGAGGACCTGCTGCAGCAGACGATGTTCGACCTCCCCAGCGAGGAGAATGTTGTCAAGGTCGTGGTGACTCCCGCCGCCGTGCGCGGTGAAGAGCAACCGCGTCGCATCATCGCAGCGTAAGCGCTCGCGAGGCGGCTCGCCGCGGCTCACACGTATCAACGGGTTCAAGAGGTTCACCCTTTTGAACCCGTTTTTTGTTGCCGTGCGTACCGCTGCTTTTGTGTCGTTGACGTGTGGTATTCTTCTATGGGCGCCACGTGTGGCGCGCTCATTTTTTATTGCTACGAAGTACTTGACGCCCGGGAGAAATCCCGTTTGCCTTTCGTAGATTCTGCACGAGCCGAAGGCGCCGGTGGCGCCTTCGTGCGAGCAGGACTTGACCGAGCGAAAGGAAAACGGGATTTCTCCCCGAGAAGGGGAGCGAGATATGACTGAAGAAATGCCAAAGGTTTACGACCCGTCTGAGAACGAGCCCAAGATCTTGCAAAAGTGGCTCGATGGCGGCTACTACAAGCGTCGCGCTGGCGTGGGCGACTGCACCGTCACCATTCCGCCCCCCAATGTCACCGGTAAGCTCCACATGGGTCACGCTACCGACGACTCTATCCAGGATGCCATCATCCGTATGGCGCGCATGCGCGGTAAGTCCACGCGCTGGGTGCTCGGTACCGATCACGCGGGTATTGCCACGCAGACCAAGGTCGATAAGAAGCTCAAGAGCGAGGGCATCAGCCGCCTGGAGATCGGTCGCGACAAGTTTATCGACGCCTGCTGGGATTGGACCCATGAGTACGGCGGCATCATCGTCGAGCAGATCAAGCGCATGGGCTGCTCGGTCGACTTCGACAACGAGCGCTTTACCATGGATGCCGATTATGCCGAGGCCGTGCGTCGCGTGTTTTGCGATTGGTATCATAACGGCTTGATCTATCGCGGTAAGCGCATCGTCAACTGGTGCCCCAACTGCACCACCGCTATCTCGGACGACGAGGCCGAATACCATGACGAGCACGGCCATCTGTGGCACCTGCGCTACCCGCTCACCGAGCCGGTGAATGGTCAGGATTACATTGTTGTTGCCACCACGCGTCCAGAGACCATGCTGGGCGATACCGGCGTGGCCGTCTCTCCCAAGGATCCCGAGAAGGCCGCCTTTGTGGGCAAGACCGTCAAGCTGCCTATCGTCGACCGCGAGATCCCCATCTTCTCCGATTACCACGTGGACGCGAACTTCGGTTCCGGCTTCGTCAAGGTCACTCCCGCGCACGACCCCAACGACTATGCTATGGGCCAGGCTCACAACCTGCCGCAGATTAATATCTTTGACGAGCATGCGGTGGTCGTCAAGGGCTACGGCGAGTTCTCGGGCATGAACCGAGATGAGTGCCGCGAGGCCGTTGTCGCATGGTTCGAGGAGCACGGCCTGCTCGATCACGTTGAAGATCTCGACCACTCCGTTATGCATTGCTATCGTTGCGACGCTGCGCTTGAGCCCTGGCTTTCCGAGCAGTGGTTTGTCGCTGTCGATAAGCTCAAAGGGCCGGCGCTCGATGCCGTCAACTCCGGCAAGGTGACGTTCCACCCCGCGCGCTGGACGCAGACCTACACCACTTGGATGGAGAACCTTAAAGACTGGTGCATCTCCCGCCAGCTGTGGTGGGGCCATCGCATCCCTGTCTTCTACTGCGACGACTGCGGTTGGGAAGATGCCCTGCTCGAGGATACCGACGTGTGCCCCAAGTGTGGCGGACACCATGTGCATCAGGACGAGAACGTGCTTGATACCTGGTTCTCTTCTCAGCTGTGGACCTTTGCCACCCAGGGTTGGCCGCAAAAGCCCGAGCAGCTTGAGGGCCATCATCCCACCACGGCACTTGTCACCGCGCGCGACATCATCGCCTTGTGGGTTGCTCGCATGATCATGAGCTCGCTGTACTTCCTGGACGAGGTCCCCTTCAAGGACGTTGTCATTTACCCGACGATTCTTGCCAAGGACGGCAGCCGCATGTCCAAATCTAAGGGCAACGGCGTGGACCCCATGGACCTTATCGGTATGTATGGCGCCGACGCTATGCGTTTCAACCTGCTTACGCTGTGCACCACCAATCAGGACGTAAAGTTCGACGCCAATATCGATAAGAAGACCAAGCAGCTCATCGACAGCCCCCGCACCGATCAGGCAAAGAGCTTTGTAACCAAGATTTGGAACGCAAGCCGCTTTTTGCTTATGAACATGGAGGGCTACACGCCCGGCGAGCCTGTGGCAGAGACCGCAGCCGATGCCTGGATGTTCAGCCGCCTGGCCAAGGCCGTGAAGATGGTTACCGAGGGTATCGAGAACTACACCTTTGGCGACATGGCGCGCGGCGTTCAGACCTTCTTCTGGAATGAGGTCTGCGACTGGTACGTCGAGGTAACCAAGGCGCGTCTCAAGGACGATTCCACCCGCCTGCAGGCTCAGCGCAACCTCATGTTCGTGCTCGATACGTCCCTGCGCCTGATGCATCCGCTTATGCCGTTTGTAACCGAGGCCATTTGGGACACCATGCCCGCCTCTGTGCTCGACGAGAAGGATGGTGTGCTCGAGCGCGCCGAGGCTTTGATGATCGCTGCTTGGCCCGAGCCCGCGAAGTACGAGAAGTTCATCGACGAGGACGCCGAGCGTTCCTTCGAGCTGCTTCGTTCCGTTGTCTCTGCTGCCCGCTCTACGCGCGCTCGCTATCGCCTGAGCCCCAAGGAGCAGCTGGTTGCCCTCGCTCGCATGGGCGTCGAGGATCAGCAGCGTTTCTCGACCATGACCGACCTTGCTGCAAGCCTGGGCAATCTGGAGCTTACGGTTGCAGGTGAGGATGCTGTCAAACCGGCTGCCTCTATCGGCGTGGTTGACGGCGGCGTCGAGGTCTTCATCGTGCTCGAGGGCAAGGTCGACCTGGCTGCCGAGCGTGCTCGCATGGAGAAGGAGATTGCCTCTGCCACTAAGGAGCTCACCGCTGCCGAGCGTACGCTTGCCAACGAGGGCTTTGTGGCTAAGGCTGCCCCCGAGGTCGTGCAAAAGAAGCGCGACCGTGCCGCCGAGCTCAAGGAGACTATCACCGCTCTCCAGTCCCAGCTCGCCGACTTCGAATAACAGATGTGACAGAAAGTCGACAGGTTTAATTCGTCACATTTTCATCACTTGTCCACATGTGGGGACTCGATGTGAAAATGTGACAGAATAAACCTGTCTTCTAAGTGTCACGTTTTGGGTAATTGAGAGCGCGCTGGCTTGGCTGGCGCGCTCTTTGTTCATCGCCAACGAAAGGTCTTGCGCCCTATGTATACGGTTCCGTTTTCCTATCCCGTGCTTTCGTTCGAGAAGGCTGTTTCGCTTGCCTGCGATACCGGCGTGATTTCGAGCGATGCGGGACCGTTGCTGGAAACGGTCGTCGAGATGCTCGATGAGCTTGAACGACCGGATGCTCACTTTGATTGCATTCAGATTGCAGGTACCAACGGCAAGACCTCTACGACCCGCTTTACCGCAGCGATTCTTCGCGGCGAGGGCCTGCGTTGTGCGCTCTATACCTCTCCACAGCTCGTCCGTTACCCCGAGCGCATGGAGATCGACGGTGCTCCCATCTCGGATGATTTGTTCACGCAGGGTATTTCGGCTGCATATGAGGCTGGCCGACGCGTTAACGAGCGACGCGCCGCGGCGGGGGAGAATATTTTTACCATTACACCCTTTGACCTGCTCACGGTGGCAGCTTTGACTGTTTACGCTCTCGAAGGTGTCGACGTTGCCGTGCTCGAGGTGGGCATGGGTGGCCGCTGGGATGCCACGAGCGCTACCGACCCACATGTTGTTGCCATCACCGGCATTGGTCTCGATCACATGCGTATCCTGGGTAACACGCTTGCCGAGATCGCAGGAGAGAAGGCTGCCGTTATCAAGCCGGGACGCTCTGTCATCTTGGGCGAGGGCGTGCATGAGCCCAGTGTGTGGCGCGTTATGGAGGATCGTTGCCATGAGTGCGAGGTTTCACCCGTCGTGTCCTCGCATGAGATTTTGAAGCGTCCGGCGCATTTGGGCGACACGCTTGATTTTGCCTGCGAGACTTTACGAGCCCGTTATGAATGTTCCCTCTATAAGCCTCTCTACCAGGCGCAAAATGCATCGTGTGCCATTTTTGTTGCGGAGGAGTATTTGGGCCGTGCCCTCGACACGGAGGCGTTGGACGCTTCGCTTGCCGCATGTCCTACGCCTGGTCGCTTTGATGTGCTGCAAAACGAGCCGCTGATTCTTATCGACGCTTGCCATAACCCGCAGAGCTGCGAGAATTTTGTCTCCTCGCTTGACGAGATCAATCCCAATGCGGCGCTGCGCCCTCTGTTGCTTACCGCGGCCCTTGCCGATAAAGACGTGAGCGGTATTGTCGATGTTTTGGTTCCTGCGTTTCCGCGCATTGTTGTGACACAGACGATGAGCGATCGAGCGATTCCCGCCCAGGACCTGGCTCAACTTGTTCTTGATAAGCTTGAGGAGCTTGGCCGTCCCTCCTCCGATCTGATAGAAGTCGTGCCGTCCGTATCGGATGCGGTGGAGCGTTTGGCCGCGGCGGGGGAGGCCTTTGTGGCTGCCGGCACCATCACCCTTGCCGGCGAGGTCGCGGGCATCATGCGTGGCTAGCCTTTCGCGTTTGCCTGCGCGCGGGCAAATTGTTCTTTAAGGTTCAACCTCAAGTCAAATTAACCTTAAAGTTGAGGTTGAGATATGGTGCATCTGTATAGAACCTTGAAGCTCAGGTTGAAGTTGAGTCGTAACGCTATACTGATATCGACGAAATAACGACTATCAAGGTGGTACGTCTCCTATGCATGTGTATTCGGCAACCTCTAACTCCCGTAAGAGTGGCTTTGCGCGCATCGCGTGCGTTGCCGGTCTGACGGCTGTGCTTGTGGGGGGAAGCTGCCTGGGTGTGGCTCCGCGTAGCGCATATGCTGCCACCGCGCAGACCGAGGCAGAGCTTGCAGCTTTGACCCAGCAGGTTAACTCTGCTGCCACCACGTATCAGCAGGCAACCGATAGGGTCAACGAGCTCAACGAGCAGATCAGCGAAATGGCTGATGAGATTCTGGATTTCGAGCAGAACAAGCTGCCTGAGCAGCAGCAGAAGGCATCTGATGCTGCGGCCAATCTCTATAAGCTGCACGTTGCATCTCCCAATGTCATGTCGATGCTGCTCAATTCCGCTTCTCTGGGCGACCTTATCACGCAGGGCAAGTACCTCACCACTATTCAGGACGACAATACTGCCGAGCTCGAGCGCCTCAATGCTATGCATGAAGAGCTTGAGTCAAAGATGGAAAAACTCTCTGCAGCTAAGGACGAGGCCGAGCAGGAGCAGCAAAAGGCTTCCGACGCCTTGACTTCCGCTCAGTCCGCTCAGGCCCAGATGGCAGCTCGCGCACAGAGCGAGGATGCCGCTGAGGCTGAGGCAGCTCGCAAGGCCGCCGAGGAGGCAGCCGCTACGACCGCTCAGATGCAGCAGCAGGGTAGCGTCTCTAGCTCTAACGGTAGCAGTCAGGGCAGCAATGCTGGAAATGGTGGAAATGCTGGGAGTGCTAGCTCCGGTTCTTCGACTCAGCAGCCTTCCGGTACCGGCGGTTCTTCTTCTGGCACTACGTCCACGAGCAGCTGGAAATCCGGCGTTGCTTCGTATTACGGCATCGGCGATGGCTTTATGGGTGGCACGACTGCGTCTGGTGCTATTGTTACCGAGTCTTCGATGGGCGTAGCCATGCTCAACGTGCCGCTCGGCACCTATGTCGAGATCAGCTATGGTGGACGTTCTGTTATCGCGGTGGTTAATGACCGCGGCCCGTACGTTCATGGGCGTGTGATCGACATGCAGCCCGCTGTGGCGCGCGCGCTCGGGTTCCTTTCCGTGGGCGTGGGCACTGTTCAGTACCGTTTCCTCTAAGGCGACTGCTTACATAAAACGTCAAAAGGACCGTCGATTGTATCGGCGGTCCTTTTTCATCAGCTTTCGTCAAATGGCAGAATGTGACAGATTAAACCTGTCGTCTTTTTGTCACATATCGACTAGCTGTCACGGAGGGTGATGGGGGCGTGAGAGTAGCTGTTGAGAATCTCTACGCCATCTTCGGTGACGAGGGCTAGGTCTTCGATGCGCACGCCGGTGCGGCCGGGAAGATAGATGCCCGGCTCGATGGAAAACGTCATGCCTGGCTGTACCGTATCGGTATTGGCAAGCGAGACGTCGCCCGGCTCGTGGTCTTGCAGGCCAATCGAGTGACCCAGGCGGTGCGTGAAATACTCTCCGTAGCCTGCCTGCTCAATAACGTCGCGTGCAGCACGATCGAGGTCGCAGAACCGCACACCGGGGGCAATGAGCGCCTCGGCGGCTTCGTTTGCGCGGCGTACCACGTCATAGACGCGCGTCGTCTCCTCGTCGGGCTCTCCCCAAAAGAACGTGCGCGTCATGTCCGAACAGTAATTGCGGTAGCGTCCACCGATATCGAACAGCACCACATCGCCTCGCTTGAGCACAGTGTCATCGGGCTCATGATGCGGGTCGCTCGCATTGGCGCCAAAGCTCACGATGGGAGGAAACGAGAACGCGTTGCAGCCGTGGTTGCGATAGAGCTCGAGCATCTGATCGGCTATCTCGCGCTCCGTTACGCCTTCGTGCACAAGCTGGATGGCATCGGCTATCACAGCGTCGTTTGCAGCGGAAGAGATACGCATCAGGTTTTGCTCTTCCTCGTCTTTGATTGCTCGCGCGGCGGTGACGGCAGAACTTCCCAGGAAGAATTCGCTTGCGGCATGGCGCTCGATCAGGGGCATCAAAAAGCCGGAGCGCATGACTTCATCGATTCCGAGCGGCTTTGCGGGATCGATTTCTTGCGCGATGGCTTTGGCAACAACATCGGTATCGGTATGGTAGGCAACGCGCGCGTTTTCATACTCTGGTAGCTGATGCAAAGCGTTAACCATGATGACGGGCTCTTTGCCGCGCGCAAGTAGCACACCGCAAAAGCGCTCGAACATATCGGCATAAAACCCCGTGAGGTAATAAATCGACCACGGATCATTAATCAATATCTGGGCATCGGCATGCGATGCTTCAAGATTCTTCAGCATGCGCTCGACGCGCTCCATATTCACCTGTGCCATGAGAAAACTCCAATCGGGTTTACTGCATCGTGATGCTTGGATGGGCAATTACTTTACGGGACCGCTCACAATCTGCGAACCAGCGTCTTCGAGCAGCACATCCTCCGGTGTGCAATTGAGCTCGCGAGCAAGAATCTCGACGACGCGGCTTTGGCAAAAACCGCTTTGGCAGCGGCCCATCCCCGCACGGCAACGGCGCTTAACGCCTTCGACCGAAACCGCCCCGGGTGTGCGATGGATGGCTGCGATGACCTCCGCCTCGGGCACGGTTTCGCAGCGGCAAACTATCTTTCCCCAGAAATGGTCTTTTTGGATGAGCTCGTCTTGCGCGTCGATATCCAGCTGGTCAAAGTCGACTGGCGGCCGACGGAGGGGCTGATAGTCTGCACGCTCATGCAGTACGGCTCCGTCTTCGCGCAGCAGCCCCTCGACCTTTTGAGCAATGGCGGGCGCGCTCGCCACGCCGGGCGACTGAATGCCTGCGACTTGAATAAAACCGGGCACGAGTGTGGAGCGGCGGATGAGGAAGTCGTTGAGGCCATCGATGACGGCGCGTCCTCCGGCAAAGGCGCGGATTACACGGCGCGTATCGAGCGAGGGAGCGAGTTTTTGCGCTCCGTCCAGCAGCTTTTGCATATCGGCTGCATAAGTGTCGGTATCGCCTGGCTCGCGGATGGCGGCGGTGGCGGTGACAACCGTGTTGCCGTGAACGGTTCCGGTAACGATCACGCCCTTGCTCACGGGAGTGGGGGTGGGGTAGAGCGGCATGTACGGGTGCACCTCGCGGTCGAGCACGAGGATATTGCCTTGTCTCCATACGAGATTGAATTTCTCGGCACCTGCCATGCGCGAGATTTCGGCGCAACCGTTACCTGCGGCGTTGACGATACGCCGTGCCCAGAGACTTCCGGCGCTCGTCTCGATCTCGAATCCATCATTTTTCGCCGCGATTTGCGTGACCTTGTGACCGCGTAGGAAATCGACTCCATTCGCTGCGGCGTTTTCTGCGGCGCTGATCGCAACGTCAAAGGGGTCGACATAGCCCGTCTGCGTACACCAAAGGGCGGCAACCGCCATCTCGCTTGCACGGGGCTCGAGTTCGTGGATGCGCTTGGGACCAACGATTGCAAGACCGCGTACCCCGTTTTTCACGCCCTGTGTGCGCAGGCGATCGAGCGTGTGCCTATCTTCGTCATTAAATGCGAGAACCATGGACCCTGGACGCTCGAAAGCAAAGCCGAGTTCTTGGGACCATTGGGAATAGAGCTCGCATCCACGTGCATTGACCTGGGCTTTCATAGAATCTGGCTTGGGGTCGTATCCACCGTGGACCAGCCCGCCGTTGGCCTTGCTGCTGCCGCACGCAATATCGTTTGCGGCTTCGACCACGGCGACATTCACGTCGTAGCGGGCAAGCTGGCGAGCGATACAGCATCCAACGATACCGCCGCCGATAATTGCGATGTCATAGCGTTGCATGAGGCCTCGATTCCCTGATGCCGAACTCTGCCTTCCATGGTACCCCATGTAGGCTATTAAAATCGTCGTTTGGGCATACGGACCGCTGACGCATCGCTAGGGATTCTTGCAGATATTTTCCCGGTATCTATGTCAATAGCGTGTCTGCATTAGGAGATTGGCGAGAGGGGGAGTAGAATAGCAAAGCAATTCTGACCTTCCTGCTCGCTGGGGGATTCGAAAGGTAACTCGCATGTCTAAGTACATCCAAGAGCTCATGTCGCCGCAACTCATGATGGCGATTTATCTGTTCGTTGGTTTTATCGCCGCTCTGTACATCCTTTCCGTGGTGTATGTGTTTATCGATGCCAAGCGCCGTGGCGTTAACGCTTTTTGGGCCTGGGGCATCGTCTCTCTTATCCCGTTCGTGGGTCTTATCGCTTATCTGGTGCTGCGTCCCAACTCTTATATTGCAGACCGCGAGGAGCAAGAACTCGATATGGCGCTGCGCGAGCGCCAGCTTGCCCAGTACGGCAGCTGCCCCAAGTGCGGCAGCCCCATCGAGAAGGACTTTGTGGTGTGCCCCGTGTGCAACACCCAGGTGCGCAACGTCTGCCCCAGCTGCCATCGTCCCCTCGATGCCCACTGGAAGGTGTGCCCCTACTGCCGAACTCACATTCAATAGCGCACGCGCCGCTTGCCGGTTGTAAAAGTGCGCCAGTGTTTGCCCGCCGCTCCAACACGGAGCGGCGGGCACTTGTATAATCATCGCTTGCGTAACGTGAGCGATTACTCGATACGGAAGGAACAATCGTATGAAGGCCCTCTATAACGATGGAACGGTGGCCGAGCTGCCCGAGGACGAGGTAACGCACGTTGTTCGTCACTCTGCTGCCCATGTCATGGCCCAGGCTATCAAGCGCCTCTATCCCGAGGCCGATTTTGCCTATGGTCCTGCTACCGACAACGGCTTCTACTACGATATCGATTTGCCCGATGGCCAGAAGATCTCCGAGAACGATTTCCCCGCCATCGAGGACGAGATGAAAAAGATCGTGAAGGAGAACCTCAAGTTCAGCGTGTACGAGCTGCCCCGCGCCGAGGCTATCGCCCTTATGGAGGAGCGCGGCGAGAAGTATAAGGTCGAGCACATCGGCGACCTCGATGAGGACGCTCGCATCACCTTCTATCAGCAGGGCGAGTACATCGACATGTGCGTCGGTCCCCACGTCTGCTATACCAAAGCGCTCAAGGCCTTCAAGCTCACCGGCGTTTCCGGTGCCTATTGGAAAAACGACAAGGACAACAAGATGCTCACGCGCGTGAACGGCGTTGCCTTTGCCACCAAGGAGGAGCTTGACGAGCACATGCGCCTGCTCGAGGAGGCCAAGAAGCGCGACCATCGCAAGATTGGCGCCGAGATGGACCTCTTCATGATGCGCGATGAGGCACCGGGCTTCCCGTTCTTCTTGCCCAACGGCATGGTCCTTAAGAATACCCTGCTCGATTACTGGCGCGAGATCCATCACGATGCCGGCTACGTCGAGATTTCTACGCCGCTTATCATGAACAAGCAGCTTTGGAAGACCTCCGGTCACTGGGATCACTACAAGGACAATATGTACTCCACCCTTATCGATGACGAGGAGTACTGCATCAAGCCCATGAACTGCCCTGGTGGCGTGCTTGTGTACGCCGCTAAGCCGCACTCTTATCGCGAGCTGCCCATTCGTGCGGGCGAGATTGGCCTTGTCCATCGTCATGAGCTGCGCGGTGCCTTGCATGGCCTGTTCCGCGTTCGCTGCTTTAATCAGGATGATGCGCACCTGTTTGTACGCCCCGACCAGCTCACCGACGAAATCGTGGGCGTCGTGAATCTGATTGACTCCGTGTACCAGAAGTTTGGCTTCAAGTATCACCTGGAGCTCTCCACGCGCCCCGATGACTCCATGGGCTCGGATGAGGACTGGGAGCGTGCCGAGCAGGGCCTGCGCGATGCCCTCAAACAGCTTGGCAAGGACTACGAGGTCAACGAGGGCGACGGCGCCTTCTACGGCCCCAAGATCGACTTCCATCTGGAGGATTCGCTCGGTCGTACCTGGCAGTGCGGTACCGTGCAGCTGGACTTCCAGATGCCTATCAACTTCAACCTCGAGTACACCGATGCCGATGGTTCCAAGAAGCGCCCCATCATGCTGCATCGCGTGTGCTTTGGCTCCATCGAGCGCTTTATTGGCATTTTGATCGAGCACTATGCGGGCAAGTTCCCCACGTGGCTTGCTCCGGTGCAGGTGGATGTCCTTCCCGTCTCTGAGAAGAGCCGCGCCTACGCCAACGAGGTCGCAGCTAAGCTCGATGCCGCTGGTATTCGCGTGAAGGTCGATAACCGCGACGAGAAGATCGGCTACAAGATCCGCGAGGCTCGCGGTATCGATCGCGTTCCCTATATGCTCATCCTGGGCGAGAAAGAGGCCGAGGCCGGCAACATTTCCGTTCGCGATCGCTCCAACGAGACGGTTCCCTCCACGGTCGACGAGTTTATCGCCAAGGTTACCGAGGAGATTCGCACGCGCGCGTAGTGCTTTTGTGCGATTCTGCCTTGGCGAACGAATGATGTAATTGATGCGCCCGGCGGATTTATTCCGCCGGGCGTTTTGCGTATAGGTCGATAGAGGAGTTTTTTTGACTGCGCTGGAACATTATGCAAATCGGCTGCATGCCCGCGCCGTGCGGGTGTGCGAGGCAGCAAGCTCTCTGGAGGCGCTGCGGAAGGTTGGTATCTTGAGGGAGGGCACCGTTGTTGGTGTCTTTGTAAACGGAGAAGTTCCCGAGATATGCAAGCCTGCGTTTTCTTTGGTGGGCGAACCACCGCTCTTTTTCCTTGAAGATGCCGTGCATGGCGAGCATCTTCGGGTGCCCGATATGCGTTCGTTGGCTGCTGCCGCGCATGAGGCGCATGCCTCTTTGGTGCTCGATATCTCCAGTCTTACTTCATTTGGTTGTGATCCGCTTGATGCCGGCGCATCGGTTTGCGTTGAGCGCTTGCGCGCCGGGGTCTATGCAGTTTGTGTAGCACGCTCGGGAAAGCGAGGTCGTGTTTTCGACTCGTATGCCGAGCAGGCATTCCGTTCGCTCGTGCCAGAAGGAGATATCTCTCCCGCCTGTCGGGATGCTCTTGAGCACGTGTGCAGCTCTTCGTATCAACAAAGTCTTCAGAAGCGGTTTGACTTTGCGCGTGCCTTTGCTGAGTACGCCGCGGCGAATCCGCTAATTGATTCCTGCTGGTATCCGGGGCTAGCTTCGCATCCCGACCATGCTGCCGCAGCAAGCCTGCTTCGTCATGGTTTTGGCTCTCTTGTTTCTATTGGACTTTCTGGCGAAAGCAGTTCACTTCGAGTTTTTCAGCTTCTTGGCGGCACCGAGGCGGAACAGTTACATCTTTTGGGTGGCACGACGGTGACTCTTATAAAAGGGGAGAGCGGCTCATATCTTCTTTTCAACATGGGTGAAGGTAACGTGTTCGAGCTTATCGATCAGGTTGATAACGCTCTTCGTAAGGTTTGAGTTAGCTAATCAGATAGCGTCACCGTGCGGTGTATACGCTTGCGCTCATCGTTTGCTTCTGGGGAGGGGCGGCAATGTTCTTTGATAGCGCCGATATTGTTGAGAGCGTCTTTTTAGGCGTGGCGCTTGCCATGGATGCCATGGCGGTCACGCTGGCCAACTTGCTGGCAGAACCTCATATGCCGAAGGCAAAAAAGATTGCCATGCCGCTTGCATTCGCCGTCTTTCAGATGGCCATGCCCGTGCTTGGATACTTTGGCGGTATGCTGGTGGCTTCGTATATCGATGCCTATGCCGGTATCGTTTCGTTTGTTATCCTCGGCATCGTGGGCGGCAAGATGATTTGGGAAGCGTTACAGGAGATGCGCAGCCCAGGTGAAGCCGCATCCTCGCACCTTACCTGGTGTGGGCTCTTTGTCGAATCCATCGCCACCTCCATCGATGCCTTTATCGTTGGCGTTTCGTTTGCCGCAACGGGTAAGAGCATTGTCCTGTACGGCTCGATGATCGGTGCCACGACCTTTGGATGCTGCCTTGCGGTGCTTGTGCTGGGCAAAAAGCTTGGAGAGCGTTTTGGCGTCCATGCTCAGGTGGCGGGCGGCGCGGTGCTGGTTTGCATCGGTCTTAAAGCGCTGCTCATCTAATTTCTGCAAAGGGATAGTGACTGCTTGGATGCGCCATTTAGCCTGCGTACCAAGTTTCATCTCCGGTGTCGAAGACTCCGTGGACTTTAGGCAAAAAGCTGTTTTGTCATGGCGTCGCGCGTTAAGATAACAAAGCTATATATAGGGCGCGACGGTAGGGCTGGGTCCACGAGGCTTGCAGCTAGTCGTCGGCGATGTTAGAAGGAGAAACATGGCAACGTTCTTTCCCGGTGAGTCCCACACTTTTTCTGAGTATCTGCTCGTACCTGGCTATTCCTCATCGGAATGCATCCCCAACAACGTTTCTCTCAAGACGCCGCTGACGCGTTTCAAGCGCGGCGAGAAGCCCGCAATCACCCTTAACATCCCCATGGTTTCGGCCATCATGCAGTCCGTTTCCGGCGTGGACATGGGCGTTGCCCTGGCCACCGAGGGTGGCATGTCCTTCATTTACGGATCTCAGACCCCCGAGTCCGAGGCCGCTATGGTCAAGGCCGTTAAGGATCATAAGGCCGGCTTCGTCGAGTCCGATTCCACGCTCACCCCTAAGATGACGATGTCCGAGGTCATGGCCCTTAAGGAGAAGACGGGCCACTCCACCATGCCCGTCACCGACGATGGCACCCCTCGTGGCAAGCTTCTGGGTATCGTGACCAGCCGCGATTACCGTCCTTCCCGTGACGATCACTCCGCTTTGGTCGAAACCTTCATGACCCCGCGCGAGAAGCTCATCGTGGGCGACAAGAATATCACCCTTAAAAAGGCAAACGACGTCATCTGGGAGAACAAGCTCAACGCTCTTCCTGTCGTCGATGATTACGATCACCTGATTGGCATCGTGTTCCGCAAGGACTATGACAGCCACAAGACCAATCCCAACGAGCTGCTTGATTCCAACAAGCGCTACATGGTTGGCGCCGGCATCAATACCCGCGATTATGCTGAGCGTGTGCCCCTGCTGGTCGAGGCCGGTGCCGATGTCTTGTGCATCGACTCTTCCGAGGGCTTCTCTGAGTGGCAGAAGCGCACCATCGAGTGGGTCCGCGCCAACTACGGCGAGGATGTCAAGGTAGGCGCCGGTAACGTTGTCGACGCCGAGGGCTTCCGCTTCCTGGCCGACTGCGGTGCCGACTTCATCAAGGTCGGTATCGGTGGCGGTTCCATCTGCATTACCCGCGAGACCAAGGGCATCGGTCGTGGCCAGGCCACCGCTCTGATCGACGTTTGCCGTGCTCGCGACGAGTACTTCGAGGAGACCGGCGTTTACGTGCCTGTGTGCTCCGACGGCGGCATCGTTTATGACTATCACATGACGCTCGCGCTCGCTATGGGTGCCGACTTCATGATGCTCGGCCGTTACTTCGCTCGCTTTGACGAGAGCCCGACCGATCGCGTGAACGTCAACGGCCAGTACATGAAAGAGTACTGGGGCGAGGGCTCTGCGCGCGCCCGCAACTGGCAGCGCTATGACCTGGGCGGCGCCGCGAAGCTCAGCTTTGTCGAGGGTGTCGACTCTTATGTGCCCTACGCCGGCTCCCTTAAGGACGGCGTCAACGGTACGCTCTACAAGGTCAAGTCCACGATGTGCAACTGCGGTGCGCTTTCCATCCCCGAGCTGCAGGAGAAGGCCCGCCTAACCCTAGTTTCCTCCACCTCTATCGTCGAGGGCGGCGCCCACGACGTCGTGGTCAAGGACACTCAGCAGACGGTGAGCTATCGCTAAGCGCACCTTCAATTGGTGCATCTGCGGTACCGAGAAGCCCGTCTGTTTTGAATGGGTTTCAAGCAAAGGCTGAATTTTCGCCACGTTATTGAGATAAAGCGAGATGCCTGCAAGTCGCAGGCATCTCGCTTGTCGTATTTGCTATCATCAACCAAGTTAACCCTAGGGTCGGTCGGCCAGGCTTTGCTCGCTGCAAGTTCCGCACGAGCCGAAGGTCACTTAATGTGGCCTTCGTGCGAGCAGGACTGTCCGCAGCGGTGAGTAAAGCCTGGCCGACCGACCCCAATCAAGTTAAAAGGAGCCGATATGTGCGACTGCACAGATCATAAGGAAGAGATTCCTGCCTACGATGCGAAAACCATTGAGGAAAAATGGGTGAAGGCCTGGGACGACGAGAACCTTTTTGCCGTCGATACCGATCCGGCTAAGCCCAAGAAGTACGTGCTCGAGATGTTCCCGTACCCCTCGGGCGACCTTCACATGGGCCATGCGCGCAACTACACCATTGGCGACGCCATGGCGCGCCAGGCTCGCATGCGTGGCTTTGACGTGCTGCATCCCATCGGTTTTGACGCCTTTGGCCTGCCCGCCGAGAACGCCGCTATCAAGCACAATACCCAGGCTGCGGCTTGGACCTATAAGAATATGGATCAGGCGCTCGCCACGATGAAGCGCATGGGCTTTTCCTATGACATGGATCGCTTGGTCAAGACCTGCAGCCCCGATTACTATCGCTGGGGCCAGTGGATTTTTGAGAAGCTTTGGGAGCGCGGACTGGTCTATCGCAAGAAGAACCCGGTCAATTGGTGCCCCAAGTGCGAGACGGTACTTGCTAACGAACAGGTGACCGAGGGCCGTTGCTGGCGTTGCGATTCCGAGGTGGAAAAGCGCGATCTCGAGCAGTGGTACATCAAGATCACTGCGTACGCACAGGAGCTCCTCGACGACCTGGAGAAGCTTCCCGGTTGGCCCGAGCGCGTCAAGCAGATGCAGGCAAACTGGATCGGCCGTTCCGAGGGCGCCGAAGTAGACTTCACCCTTTGCGATGCCGAGGGCAACCCCATCGAGGGCGACGAGGGCAAGATCACCGTCTTCACCACGCGTGCCGACACTCTGTTTGGCAATACGTTCTTCCTGCTTGCGCCCGAGTACAAGGGCCTGATGGAGATGGTCGAGGGTACCGAGTACGAGGACGCTGTGCGCGAGGTCGTAGAGGGTGCCAAGCACATCTCTGCCGTCGAGCGCGCTCAGGGTACCTTGGAAAAGCATGGTGCCTTTACGGGTCGCTATGTCGTGAACCCTGTTTCTGGTGCCAAGGTGCCGGTTTGGGTTGCCGACTACGTCATCTCCGACTACGGCACCGGTGCCGTTATGGCCGTTCCCTGCGGCGACCAGCGCGACTTTGAGTTTGCCAAGAAGTACGATCTTCCCATCGTGCCCATCATCCTCTCCGATGACGACCCCTTGTATGACCAGCTCAAGGACGAGAAGTCCACGGTTGTCACCTCGGTTGACTGGGATGAGGCCCTTACCTGCGAAGGCACACTTGTCCAATCTGGTAAGTACACCGGCATGGTGGGTGGCAAGCACTCCGAGGGCGAAGCGGCTATCGTCGCCGACCTCGAGGCTGCCGGCACCGGTAAGCGCTCCGTGCAGTATCGCCTGCGCGACTGGCTCATCTCGCGTCAGCGCTACTGGGGCAACCCCATCCCTGCCATTCACTGCGAGCACTGCGGCATCGTTCCTGTTCCCGAGGACCAGCTGCCGGTGACGTTGCCCGAGAACCTCGACCTCGGTGCTGGCGAGACGCTTGCCGAGTGTCGCGATTTCTACGAGACCACCTGCCCGGTGTGCGGTGCCCCCGCTCGTCGTGAGACGGATACCATGGATACCTTTACGTGTTCCAGCTGGTACTATCTGCGCTATACCGACCCGCACAACACCGAACTCCCGTTTAGCAAGGATGCCGCGAACCATTGGATGCCGGTCGATAACTATATCGGCGGTATCGAGCACGCTATCCTGCATCTGCTCTACAGCCGCTTCTTTACCAAGGCGCTGCGCGATATGGGTTTCCTCGATGTGGACGAGCCTTTCACCAACCTGCTGTGCCAGGGCATGGTCAAGGACGAGAACGGCGACACCATGTCCAAGTCGAAGGGCAACGTCGTACCTCCTTCGAGCGTGATCGAGCCCTATGGTGCCGATACCATGCGCTTGGCGATTCTCTTCATCGCTCCGCCCGAGAAAGACTTCGACTGGGATCCCAAGGCTGTGGCCGGTGCCAATCGCTTTATCAAGCGCGCCTGGAACATCGTGTGGCGGCTTGCAAACGATGGCGACGCGAACGCTGTGCTCGACACGTCCGTGTTCTCCGATGCCGACATGAAGCTCTATCGCGAGCGTCATCGCACGATTGCCCGCTGCACCCAGGACTTTGACCGTCAGCAGTTCAACACGGCAATTTCTGCCGTAATGGAGCTCGTCAATGCCGCTAGCACCTATCTCAATGCCGTGGCTGCTGGCGAGCGCAACGCTGCTCTGTGCAGGCTTGTTGCCACCGACATCGTGTCGGTTTTGGCTCCCGTGTGCCCCTTCTGGGGAGACGAGCTGTGGCATGAGGCCCTTCACAACGAGGGCAGCGTCTACACCGCTCCTTGGCCGGAGTTCGATTTGAGCGAGGCCGTTGAGGACGAGGTGGAGATTGCAGTCCAGGTGCTCGGTAAGATGCGCGCACACACTAAGGTTCCGACCGGTGCCACGCCCGAGCAGATGCAGGCGGCCGCCGAAAGCGTTGCCTCCAAGTGGCTTGAGGGCAAGACGGTCGTCAAGGCCATTTGCGTTCCCGGAAAGCTTGTGAACCTGGTGGTTAAATAGCGATTTGTGCAAATAATGTGATGCAAATCGGTGCCGCCAACGTTGGTATCATTTGATTTCTTTGCATCTAGCTGCAGGTTTGCTATACTTGCTTAGCAATTGAAGTTAAGCCGTGAGAAGTGGGGTTTCGACCCCGCTTCTTTTTTGTATGAGGAGGTGTTGCATGGTCAAGACCAAGGTAGAGCAGAGCATCATCGATGCGCTCGAGGCAGTAGCCGCCGACCACGGTGTCGATATCGTCGACGTCGAGGTCGTAGGTGCCACCAAGGCGCCGTGTGTCCGCGTGAGGATCGATAATCTCGATGGCGAGTCCATTTCGCTCGATGAGGTGACCGCGCAGAGCAGCTGGGTAAGTGATGTTGTCGAGGGTTTGGATCCCATTTCGAGCAGCTATACGCTCGAGGTCTCTTCCCCGGGTATGGCTCGTCCCCTGCGTCGTCCTTCGGACTTCCAGAAGTTCATTGGTGAGCGCTGCGAGCTTTCGGCCATTGCAACCGAGGGCCAGCGTCGATATAAGGGCATCATCGCTGCGGCCGACGAGGCTTCTGTCACCCTCGAGACCGAGGATGGGGAGCAGACGAGCATCTCCTTTGACGACGTGAAGAAAGGTACCTTGAAGCCGACCTTCGACTTCAAGAAAGAGAAGGGCGGTAAATAGATATGGCAGCATCCGAGATGATGGAAGCCCTCATGGCCCTGTGCCAGGAGAGGCATATCGATCAGCTTTACCTCATCGATCGTCTGGAGCAGTCGCTCGCTAAGAGCTACGCTGAGATTCTTCACCTGGATTGGGGCGCGAAGGTCACCATCGACCGCTCCACCGGCAAGATCTACGTGTACAAGCTGATTCCCGACGACGACTCCATGGACGAAGAGGGCAATTACACTCGTTTCGAGGAGATTGACGTCACCCCGAAGGACACCTCTCGCATCGCAGCCCAGCACGCCAAGGCAGAGATCAACGCCATCGTGCGCAATTCTGCTCGCGAGCAGATCTACGAGGAGTTCTCTGGCCGTATCGGCGATATCATCACCGGTACCGTGCTGCAGTCCACGCCCGACTTCACGATTGTCAAGATCCGCGAGGGCGTCGAGGCCGAGCTTCCGCACTTCGACCTTCACCGCTACGAGGACGAGCGCAATGAGCGCCCCATGGGTGAGCGCTACCTGCACAACCAGCGTCTGAAGGCCGTTATCATCGACGTGCGCGACCCCAACTCCACCGTGCCGCCCGTGCGCGGCGAGCACAGCCGTCCGCCCATCGTCATCTCCCGTACGCACCCGGCCCTCATCAAGCGTCTCTTCGAGCAGGAGGTGCCCGAGATCTACGAGGGCACCGTTGAGGTCAAGTCCATCGCCCGCGAGCCGGGCCAGCGATCCAAGGTCGCCGTCCACTCCCTGGACGATCGTCTTGATCCCGTGGGCGCCTGCGTTGGCCCCAAGGGCAGCCGCGTCCGCGCTGTCGTGGGTGAGCTTCGCGGTGAGCGCGTGGACGTCATTTTGTGGAATGCCGATCCCGCCGTCTACGTTGCCAACGCATTGTCCCCGGCCAAGGTCACTCGCGTGTTGATTGACGAGGAGAAGAACTACGCCGGCGTCATCGTTCCCGACGACCAGCTTTCTCTTGCCATTGGTAAAGAGGGCCAAAACGCACGCCTTGCTGCCCGCCTGACTGGCTGGCACATCGACATCAAGAACGAGACGCTCGCAGCCGATATCTTGAAGAACGTTCCCGTTATCGAGGAGCAGCCGGCAGACGACCTGCTGTCCGACGATGAGCCCGAGCGCTGTGCGTATGTCAACGAGGACGGCATCCGCTGCCGCAACCAGGCTCGTCCCGGTTCGCGATTCTGCGGCGTGCACGATCCCGTGAACATGGGTGAGGGCGAGTCCGATTACATCTCGGAAGCCGAGGATCTGATCTAGCGGGAAGGCGCGATTGCGCCCAGCCGCTTGTCTGAAAGGAACCCGCAAGATCATGGGCGCCCTGTGCGCCCGAAAGGTAGGTGTTTATGGCAAAGGTTCGTGTTTCAACCCTCGCCAAAGAATTTGGAATGACCTCCAAAGAGATGCTGGGGCATCTCGCGGAGATGAAGATTCCCGCCAAGGGCGCATCGTCTGCCCTTGAGGACGCATACGTATCCATGGTGCGCAAGAAGCTCGCTCCGATTCTTGAGGCCCGTGCTGCCGAGATCGAGGCCGAGAAGCGCGCCGAGGAGGAGGCTGCTGCCGAGGAGGCAAAGCGTGCCGCCGAGGAGGCCGAGCGCGAGCGCATTGCTGCCGAGGCCCGCCGTGAGGAAGAGCGCAAGATTTCCGAGGCTGCGCGTGCTGCCGAGGAGGCCGCCCGCGCCGCTGCCGCCGAGGCAGAGCGCATTGCCCGCGAGAAGGCCGAGGCCGAGCGCCGCGAGGCAGAGCTCGAGGCGAAGCGTCGCGCCGTTCCCGCAAGTGATTCCGGCTCTCGTTTCCGCTCCCTTCTGGACCAGATCGCCGCTCAGGAAGAGGTCTTGAAGGAGAAGAAGCAGGAGAGCGCCAAGAAGGAGGAGACTCGCGAGGATCGTCGTGGCAACCGCGACAACAACCGTCGTGGCGGTCGCCGTGCTCCCCAGAAGTCCGAGGACGCTCCCGCTCGCAGCCCCCGTCGTTCAAGCACTCCCTCTATGCCTGCCGGTATGGACTTCCCCAACCCCGATAAGCAGGGCAAGGGCAAGAAGCAGCACAAGGGTCACGCAGCTGGCGAGGAGGACCGCTACTCCCGTATGGCTCGCGAGGCTGAGGAATACAGCCGCGAGAAGGTTCTCGAGGAGGCTCGTGCCGCCGTCGAGGAGGCTTCGCGTGAGTCTACCGGTCGCCGCAAAAAGCGCAAGGAGAAGCGTGAGCGCGAGGCAGCTCGCGTCCAGGAGGAGAAGAAGATCGAGGAGGCTTTGGCTCAGGGCATCAATCCCGAGGAGCTTGATGCCGTCCGCGTCTCCCAGGGCGTGACCGTAGCCGAGCTCGCCGAGGCCCTCGAGGTCCCCGCCAACGACATCATCAAGCGCCTGTTCCTGCTGGGCACTCCGCTTACCATGACGCAGACCATGAGCGACGACCTTGTCGAGCTCGTGGCTGACGACCTGGGCCGTCAGGTCAAGATCATCACTCCGGAGGAGGAGAACACCTTCTCGTTCTATGACGACCCGGCAGACCTTAAGAGCCGTGCCCCGGTTGTTACCGTCATGGGTCACGTCGACCACGGCAAGACGTCGTTGCTCGACGCCATCCGTAACACCGGCGTCGCCGCTGGCGAGGCCGGTGGCATCACGCAGGCCATCGGTGCTTCCCAGGTCTTTATCAACGGTCGCAAAATCACCTTCATCGATACCCCTGGTCACGCCACCTTTACGGCAATGCGTGCCCGTGGCGCCAAGGTGACCGACATCGTCATCCTGATCGTTGCTGCCGATGACGGCGTTATGCCCCAGACCATCGAGTCCATCAACCATGCGAAGGCCGCTGGCGTACCCATTGTCGTTGCCGTCAACAAGATTGATAAGCCCGGTGCGAACCCCGATAAGGTTCGCCAGGAGCTCACCGAGTACGGCATCATCCCCGAGGAGTGGGGCGGACAGAACATGTTCGTCAACATCTCGGCCAAGAAGAAGATCGGTATCGATGAGCTTCTCGAAACCGTCATTCTCCAGGCCGACGTCCTTGAGCTTAAGGCCAACCCCGACACCTTCGCTTCGGGCAATGTCCTCGAGGCCAAGCTCGACAAGGGCCGCGGCTCTGTTGCCACCGTGCTTGTGACCCGCGGTACCCTGCACGTGGGCGACACTCTTGTGGCCGGTCTTACCTATGGCCGTGTTCGCGCCATGCTCGACCCCAAGGGCCGTCCCGTCACCGAGGCAGGCCCCTCCGACGCTGTCGAGATCCTTGGTCTTCAGTCCGTCCCGAACGCAGGCGACGAATTCCGTGTGTTCGAGGACGAGCGCGAGGCCCGCGCGCTTGCCGAGCAGCGCTCGCTCAAGGCGCGTATCGAGGAGCAGAGCCACGTTAAGCACGTTACGCTCGAAAACCTCTTCGACACCATGGCCGATGCCGAGGTCAAGGAACTCAACCTCATCATCAAGGCCGATGTCCAGGGTTCCATCGAGGCCCTCAAGGACTCGCTGGACAAGATGGACCAGTCCGAGGTCCGCATCAACACGATCCACGCCGCCGTCGGTGCCATCAACGAGACCGACGTCGTCCTCGCCGATGCCTCCAACGCCATTATCATTGGCTTTGGCGTGCGTCCCGACGGCAAGGCCCGTTCTGCCGCCGAGCATCAGGGTGTCGAGATTCGCTGCTACGATGTTATCTATAAGGCGCTTGAGGACCTCGACGCTGCTCGTATCGGCATGCTCAAGCCGACCGAGGTTGAGGTTTCCACCGGTCTTGCCACTGTTGTCGACACCTTTAAGGTGCCCAAGGTTGGCATTGCCGCCGGTGTCCGCGTCGAAGAGGGCGAGATTGCCGCAACCGACTCCGTGCGCCTCGTGCGCGACGGTATCGTTGTCTTCAACGGTAAGATCGCATCGATGCGCCACTACAAGGACGAGGCCAAGAGCCTTCGCAGCGGTACCGAGGGCGGTATCGGCCTCGAGAACTTCCAGGACATCAAGCCTGGCGACCAGATCGAGGGTTACCGCATCGATCAGGTTGCCCGTACCGAGTAGGAAACAGAGGGTATCGTGAAGCAAAACGCCGCCACTCGCCGTACTGGCGAGCAACTGCGCGAAAAGCTCGGCACCATCTTGCTGTTCGAGATCTCCGATCCGCGTCTTGACCTTGTGACCCTTACGGGTTGCGAGGTCAGCGTGGACCGCTCCTTCGCGCGCGTTTACGTCTCATGTGAAGCCGATCGCTACGATGAAGTGCTCGAGGCGCTGGATAGCGCTAAGGGCAAGATTCGTAAGCTGTTGTCTCGCGCACTCGATTGGCGTGTGGTTCCTCAGCTCGATTTCAAGATTGACCGTTCCACCGATCAGGCCGAGGCTATCGCCGAGGCACTCAAGGTCGTGCCCGAGACTATGTCGATCGAGAAAGATGAGGAAGGCTACCCCATCGTGGATTTCGTTTCGCTGGAGGGCGATACCGACCATGAGTAGTATCTCCTGCTCCTGCGGCGAAGAGGGCTTGGACGCTCCCGAGCCTTCCTTCGTGTGGGACAGTGTTGTCGAAAAAATCGAAGATGCCGAGACGATCGTCATCTGCGGCCATGTCAATCCCGACGGCGATGCCATCGGTTCGACGCTGGCGCTTGGTCAATCCTTGCGCCGGCGCTATCCTCAGAAGGCCATTTCATGTCTTCTGCCCACCGAGGCGCCCGTTCCGCGCGTTTATCGCTTCTTGCCGGGAGCGACCGACATGACCCCGGCATCTTCCTATCCGCTCGATCCTGACCTCTTCATCTCGGTGGATGTTCCGACGATTGAGCGTTTGGGCGATGCGGCTGCGATTGCGATGCGCTCGGAGTATGTGGTCACGATCGACCATCATCCCGCCCGCTCGGAATTCGGTGACGTTGTAGTGCGTCGTCCCGAGGCTGCTGCCTGCGCGGTCATCATCGATGATTTCTTGATCTTTGCCGGCTATCCGGTTGATCCCGATGTGGCAAACTGCCTGCTTACGGGCCTTGTTACCGACACAGGACGCTTTCAGTATCAAAATGCCAATTGCGAGGCGTTTACCTGCGCTTCGCGACTGGTCCATGCCGGTGCCGATCCCGCTCTTGTAGCCCTTCGCGTCTATCAGAGCCAGCGCTTGGAGTATCTGCACCTGGAAAGCGTCGTCATGGGCCGTATCGAGGCTGCAGCGGAGGGGCGCATCACCTATAGCTATGCGCTTGCTTCCGATCTTGCCAAGCATGGCGTTTCTCCCGATGAGTGCGATGGCTTGGTTGACGTCGTGAGGGCCATCGATGGATCTATTGTCTGCTTGTTCCTGCGCGAGGTGGGGGAGGGCGAGATTCGCGGCAACTTGCGTTCAAAGTGCTCGCTCGATGTCTCGCAAATCGCCGCTCGGCACGATGGCGGTGGCCACGCGGCCGCTGCCGGATTTACTTTCTATGGCACGGTGGAGGAGGCGTTGGACGCCCTTCTTCCCGAGCTGATCGAACTTGTTCACACGCTCGATGCGTAAAGGTGATGCATGGTTAAGCGCATTCCTTCTGATATCAATCTTTTATTTGCCGTCGACAAGCCCCTCGGGTGCACGTCTCACGATGTCGTTTCGCGCGTGAGGCGGGCCTTGGGGGTTCGTCGTGTGGGCCATGCGGGCACGCTCGACCCGTTGGCCACCGGTGTCATGGTGCTTGGTGTTGGGCAGGCGACGCGTCTGCTTGGCATGCTTACGCTCGATCGCAAAAGCTATATTGCTTCCGTTTCCTTTGGAAGCGAAACCAACACCGATGACTCCGAGGGCGAGGTCACGCGCACGGCACCTGTTGACGCTAAGCTCAAGGACGAGGCGTATGCCCGCGGCGTCTTGGATTCGTTTGTGGGGCCTCAGATGCAGGTTCCGCCAGCATTCTCGGCGATTTCCGTCAATGGCGTTCGCGCCTACAAGCGTGCGCGAGCGGGAGAGAACGTGGATCTTCCCGCCCGTCCTGTCGAGATTTTCGAGCTTCAGCTCCTCTCGGTTCTGGTTGACGGGGAGCAGGTAGTTTGGAATATCGCCTGTACGGTGAGTAAGGGCACCTATATCCGCTCACTTGCGCGCGATATCGGGCGTGCTGCCCAGAGTGCGGCTCATATCGTCTCGCTGCGACGTAGCGCCTCGGGCTCCATTTCCCTGGCTCATGCAATTGAGCTTGAAGGCGTGAGTGCAGATGCTCTTCGTGCGCATGCCATCGATCCTGTCTCCTCGCTGGGCTTGGGTAGAGTCGATTTGCCGTCCGAAGCGCTCGCTCGCATTCTTAACGGTCGGACCATCGACGCTGGCTCTTTTGGTGAATGTCTGCCCGAGGGGTCTCCTTGTGCTCTTGTGATCGAAGGGCAGATGCGCGCCATTGCCTGCTTAGAGCAGCGGCGTTATGTTATGCGCGACGTGTTTCCGCAGGGTATCGAAGGTGTGTCATGAGTCATCCCGATGCATTTTCATTAAGGCGCGACTTCATACTCGGCAAAGCTTTGGCACCTATCTATGCCCTCAAGGACGCCGCCGCTCTTTCGCGTTGCGCATGTGCGGTCGCTATCGGTGCGTTTGACGGCGTGCATCGTGGACATCGGCATCTTATTAACCAGATGGTTGCCGATGCACATGAGCACGGAATCGCTGCTATTGCGGTAACCTTCGATCCCGATCCCGATACCGTAGTGTCTGCTGCTCCTGCGCCCAAGCTGACGCTCGTCGCCGACCGACTTCGTCTGCTCGCCTCGTCGGGTGTCGATGCCGTCTGTGTGGTTCCCTTTGACTCCGCCCTCGCGTCCTTGGACCACGATGCCTTTTTTACGCGCGTTCTCCTTCCGGTTCTCGATATTCGTTCAGTTCATGTGGGTTCGAACTTCCGCCTGGGATATCGTGGGGCTTCCGATGTGAATGCTATCCGTGATTGGGCGCGTGGCAGAGGGATCGAGGTTTTTGGACACGAGCTTGTGTGTGATGACGGTGACGTTGTGAGCGCAACGCGTATTCGTTCGCTAATCTCGTCTGGTTCTATGGAGATGGCTGCGGCAGAGCTTGGCCGTACGTATGCGGTGCGCGGACGTGTCGCTCGCGGTCGCGGCGAGGGGCACAAGATGGGCTTTCCTACGGCCAATGTTGTGATTGATTCGAACATTCTCGCTCCTCAAGAAGGGGTCTATGCCGGCTTTGCCTGTCTTGGCGAGGAGGCATGGCCTGCGGCTATCAACGTTGGTTTGCCGCCGACGTTCAAGGGTGCCCCAGGCTCGGCAAAGCTCGAAGCCAATATTGTCGGTTTTTCGGCCGATATCTATGAACGAGACATCGCCCTCTCGTTCACTAAACAGTTGCGCCGCTCCCGTCCGTTCGATTCGCTCGACGAGCTTATCGCGACGGTCGAGGGCAATATTCAAGATGTTCGCGATCTCTATGGCGAGGGGAGGTACGATCTTCGCGCATGATCAGTGATGAAGATAAAAATCGTGTTCGCGCAGCGACCGATTTGGTTGCGCTCGTTCAAGAGACCGTGGAGCTTCGTCCCCGCGGCCATGAGTTTTGGGGCTGCTGTCCCTTCCATGGCGAGAAAACCCCTTCGTTTCATATCATCCCTGCGACGCAGGTGTGGCACTGCTTTGGCTGCGGTGAGGGTGGAGACTGCTTTACCTACATCATGAAGCGCGAGAACCTTTCGTTTCCCGAGTCCATTCGCTATCTTGCGGAGCGCGCGGGCATCGAGCTTCAGGAAGAAGCATCCTTTACGCGTCGCGGTACGAAGCGCGCGCGTCTTGTCGAAGTGTGCGAGGCGACGTGCGACTTTTACCATACGATGCTCATGCGCGGCAAGGACGGTCGCGGACGCGAGTATTTTGCGAGCCGCGGTTTGGGTTCGGATGTGTGTCAGCGCTATCGACTCGGTTTTGCTCCGGGTCGTGGCGCACTCGTCAACCATCTGCGCTCCCAGGGTTTTTCGCCTCGTGAGATGATCGATGCGAATGTTGCCATCGACCGCCGCGGAGGCCTTGCCGATCGCTTCTACGATCGCGACATGTTTCCCATCTTTGATGAGCAGGGAAAATGCATTGCCTTTGGTGGGCGCATCATGGGGGCGGGGGAGCCCAAGTATCTCAATACGTCCGAGACCCCGCTTTTTCATAAGAAGCGAAATCTCTATGGTTTTAACTGGGCAAAAGAGCATATCGTTGCCGCCAACGAGGCCGTTGTGGTCGAGGGCTACACCGATGCCATCGCCTGCTGGGAAGGCGGCATTAAAAATGTCGTCGCCACATTGGGCACAGCGCTCACAGAGCATCACGTCAAGACGCTTACGCGTTTTGCCAAGAAGATTATTTACCTGTTCGACGGCGACAATGCAGGTCAGAAGGCAGCCGAGCGCGCCATCCAGTTTGTCGAGACGGGCTCTATTGATTTGCGCTGCGTCATTTTGCCAGACAATATGGACCCGAACGACTACGTTAACGCCAACGGCGGTTCTGCTTTGCGCCAGCTGCTCGACGAGTCCGAACCGTTGCTCGACTTTGTGTTTCGCAAACTCGAACAGCGTGCCGACGCTTCTACTCCTGCGGGGCGTGCACGCGCCCTTGAGGATGCGTGCCGTTTGATCTACCCGCTGCGCGCAAGCTATATGATCGACACGTATTTTGTGCGTATTGCCGATCTTTTGGGTGTCGATGTCGATATGGTGCGCACGGCTTCCAAGCGCGTGTTCAATGACGTTGCTCGTGAGGAAGAGCAGGCTCAGCAGCGTGAGGCTGCTCGGGAACGCTATCAGCAAAACGCCTCAAGATCTACGCTGCGCGCTAGCCGAGAGCCGATGCCCGCTGCCGATTTTGCCCCCGGCATCCCTCCTGTCGACGAAGAGCCTTATGAGCCTTATGACTATCTACCTGCAGAGGCCCAGGGTGCGGTGTCTGTTCCTTTTGCCGAGTCTTCCGTCTTGCCCGTGGCGCCAGCTGCCGCGGCCCCGATTTATACGGACCTCGAGCGTCGCTCGCTTGCGGGGGAGCGTGAGCTGCTCTGTCTTATGACGAGTCATCTGGATAGCTTTAGACCGTATGGGGATAGAATCTGCGAGATCGACTGGGTCGATCCACGCCATGAGGCTATCGCTTGGGCTGTTCTTGCAACACCGGAAGGTGCCGGACCCGCCGAGGTCATGGATGCGGCTCGTGCCGTTTGCGAGGATGCGGCCTCCCTTGTGAGTGCCGGTACCATTGGCGTGACCAGCGAGCACCCAACCGAGACGAACATCGTGTTTCTGCTCGATACGCTTGAACTCAACACGTTGCGCCGCCGCATGCGAACGGCGCAGGCGCGCTTGCGTTCAGATTCGGGCATGGACGCCGCGACGCGTCGAGAGCTGGCAATTCAGGCAACGCAAGATGCCGCCCGCGCTCGCGAGCTTGCCTCTGCCGTCGAGGGCGTTGCCGACCCGTTTCGGACGCTTTCAGAGCAACTGAATCAACCAAGCGCCGCGTCTAATGCGTGAAGTTGTGTTGGGCAGGTTGAATTATCCCACATGGGGTATACAAGCCTGTGCTAAAGTAATGTGTCCTGTGTGCTATGAAGGGAGAATCTGTGCCAAATAAGACTGAGAGCATGGGGAACGAGATCAAATCTCAAATCGCCACGCTTCTTCTCAAGGGTGCTGAGAACGGTAGTGTTACCGAAGACGATGTCCAGGGAATGCTCAAGGATATCAGCGTCAGTGAAGAGCAGCTCAACGCCGTCTATGGCATTCTCCGTGAACAGGGTATCAGTGTTGTGTCCGCAGATGACGACGACGCTGTGATTGGTGCCGATGACGATGACCTTAGCGCCGGTACCGATGACCTTGACGACGATCTGGATGACGAGGACAACGAGGACCATGACATCAGGGTAGCTAAGCGCGCTGATGCCGAGATGGCTGCTGCCAAGCCTAAAAAGAAATCGCGTTCGCGTACGAGCCGTTCTCGTTCTCGCACGCGTGGCGTTGACGCTTCGACCGTCATGCTCACCGGCGACCCGGTGCGCATGTATCTCAAAGAGATCGGTAAGGTTGACCTGCTCACCGCTGCCGATGAGGTCGACTTGGCTATGAAGATCGAGGCTGGTCTTGAGGCGTCGAACAAGCTTGAGGCTGCCGAGAATGGCGAGATCGAGCTCACGCGCGCCGAGATGCGCCGTCTTACACGTGTCGAGAACGTGGGCCTTGAGGCCAAGCAGGCGCTTATCAGCGCAAACTTGCGTCTGGTTGTTTCTATCGCCAAGCGCTATGTTGGCCGTGGCATGCTCTTCCTCGATTTGATTCAGGAGGGCAACCTTGGCTTGATTCGCGCGGTCGAGAAGTTCGACTATGAGAAGGGCTTTAAGTTCTCCACGTATGCCACGTGGTGGATTCGCCAGGCTATTACCCGTGCCATTGCGGATCAGGCTCGTACCATTCGTATCCCGGTCCACATGGTCGAGACCATCAATAAGCTTGTCCGCGTGCAGCGTCAGCTTTTGCAGGACCTCGGTCGCGACCCGACCCCGGAAGAGATCGGCGCCGAGATGGACATGAGCGCCGACCGCGTACGCGAGATCCAAAAGATCAGCCAGGAGCCCGTTTCCCTTGAGACTCCTATCGGTGAGGAAGAGGATTCTCAGCTGGGCGACTTCATCGAGGACTCCCAAGCGGTCGTTCCGCCCGATGCGGCGAGCTTCTCGATGCTTCAGGAGCAGCTCACGCAGGTCCTCGATAGCTTGGCTGATCGTGAGCGCAAGGTTATTGAGCTTCGCTTTGGCCTTGTTGACGGGCATCCTCGTACGCTCGAGGAAGTTGGTCGCGAATTTGGCGTTACGCGTGAGCGTATTCGTCAAATCGAGTCCAAGACGTTGGCGAAGCTGCGCCATCCTAGCCGTTCGAGCAAACTCAAGGACTATATCGAGTCCTAAATTTCAAAGCCCTGTCTTATGACGGGGCTTTTTTATGAAAACAGGAGCGACATCTAGGGTGATATCGCTCCTGTTTTGAGTTTGAAAATCGGGGGATAATAAAAAAGCCCACCTCGAAAGGCGGGCTTGAAGTTTCTGGCTCCTCGAGTAGGACTCGAACCTACAACAGCGCGGTTAACAGCCGCGTGCTCTACCATTGAGCTATCGAGGAATGGTGTGTGCTGCTGAGCAACAAAATTTAGTATAGGGGAAAGTTTTGGGGATGCAAGAACTATTTTAAAATTTTTTTGGCATTCATTTTTAGTTACTGTTGAACCGGAATTCAATCAATTGGTTGCCGTCCGTTTGGCGGGAAAGGCCGTTTGTCGTTGCCTTGATGCTTTCGTCTAAGTTCGCTTGACAAGCGTGCGGGGCAGTCTAGACTGAATACGACCATTAAGCGCGTACGAGATGCTCGCATGGAGACAACCTCATTGAGTGTTCATCTGTCTTTCGAGATGCCGTTCGCCTTGGTGGTCGGCATCTATTTTTTATGCGCCCTGTACGCATGAATCGGGAAGGAGATCGATGGAACAGTCTTCACCCAAAGCGATCATCATGGACGAAGTCGCCGTCTCGCGTGCTATCAAACGCATCGCGCATGAGATCGTCGAGCGCAACGAAGGATGCGAAGACCTCGCACTCGTTGGCATCGTTACCCGTGGCGACCTGCTGGCAAAGGAGCTTGCACGCCAGATCGAGGAGATCGAGGGCGTCAAGGTTCCTCTGGGACGCCTCGACATCAGCTTCTATCGCGACGATTACCTCACGCATTTCTCTCCTGAGGTTCACGCGACCGACATCCCCTTCGATGTTAACGATAAGCGCATCGTGCTTGTCGACGACATCCTCTACACCGGTCGAACCATCCGCTCGGCTCTTGATGCGCTGATGGACTTGGGTCGCCCCTCTCGTATCGAGTTGGCTGTCCTTGTCGATCGTGGTCATCGCGAGCTGCCCATCTCTCCGGATTTTGTTGGTAAGAACGTCCCCTCGTCCCATGAGGAGAACGTACGTCTGTATCTGAAGGGGCCCGACTCGCACACCGCGGTCGAGATCTTCGATGTTAAGCCGGGCGACCGCGTCGGTTCAGCTCCGCTGGGAGGGGAGTAGCGAATGTCCTTCAACCATAAACACCTCATCGACATCACTGAGTATTCCGATGTCGATATCATGACGATTCTCGAGACCGCAAAGGCGTTCTCGGCTGTGAATGAGCGTGCCATCAAGAAGGTCCCGACCCTTAAGGGCAAGACCATCGTCAACATGTTCAACGAGCCCTCTACGCGCACGCGCAGCTCTTTTGAGCTTGCCGAGAAGCGCCTTTCGGCCGACAGCCTGAACTTTGGCGGATCTTCCACCTCGACGGTCAAGGGCGAGAGCCTGATCGATACCGTCGAGACGCTCAACGCATACAAGATCGATTGCATCGTTGTGCGCGACAAGCACGCGGGCGCTCCCTACATCGTGAGCCAGAATACACCCGCAAGCGTTATCTGCGCTGGCGACGGCAAGCACAATCACCCCACCCAAGCTCTGCTTGACCTTTACACCATCTGGGAGCACAAGGGCAGCTTCGAGGGCCTGAAGGTCGGCTTAGTGGGCGACATCAACCACTCCCGTGTTTGCGGCTCCCTGCTTCCCGCGCTGAAGATCATGGGCTGCGAGACGTACGCCATCGCTCCGGGCACCCTTCTTCCGCCCGCGCCGGAGGTTTTGGGCATCGATCACGTTTCCTCTTCGCTCGATGACGTCCTTCCCGAGCTTGACGTTGTCTACATGCTGCGCGTGCAGCAGGAGCGTCTCGAGGGCTCGCCGTTCCCCAGCATTCGCGAGTACCACAACCTGTTTGGTCTTACGCGTTTTCGCGAGCCGCTGATGAAGCCCGATGCGATCGTCTGCCACCCCGGTCCTATCAATCGCGGCGTCGAGCTCGATTCCTATATGGCCGATAACCCGTCGCGCTCGGTGATCCTGGAGCAGGTCTACTCCGGTATCTGCGTGCGTATGGCTGCCCTATACTTGCTGCTTGGAGGTTCCGATAATGGCCTTTCTGCTTAAATCCGCCCATGTGGTCGACCCTGCTGCCGGCCTTGACGAAGTCTGCGATGTCTTGATCGAGGGCGACAAGATCGCTGCTGTTGCACCCAGCCTCGAAGCCGGGGACGCCACCGTCCTCGATATGTCGGGCAAGTATCTTGTTCCCGGTCTTGTCGATATGCATGTTCATCTTCGCGAGCCCGGCTACGAGCATAAAGAGGATATCGAGAGCGGTACCCGCGCTGCTGCCAAAGGCGGCTTCACGGGCGTTTGCTCCATGCCCAACACCGATCCTGTTGCCGATAACGGCTCTGTTATCGAGTATGTGAAGGCTCGCGCTGCCGCTGTCGGCCATTGCCGCGTCTTCCCTTCGGGCGCTTGCTCGCGTGGCCTTAAGGGCGAGGCTCTTTCCGAGATGGGCGACATGGTCGCTCACGGTGCCGTTGCCTTTACCGATGACGGCCGCGGTGTCCAGGGTGCTGGCATGATGCGCCGCTGCATGGATTACGGCAAGATGTTCGGCAAGGTCTTTATGAGCCACTGCCAGGACGAGGACCTTGTGGGCGACGGCCAAATCAACGAGGGCGCCGTTTCCACGCGTCTGGGCCTGCTCGGCTGGCCGGCGCAGGGTGAGGAGATTCAGATCGCTCGCGATATCGAGCTCGCTAAGCTTACCGGTGCCAAGCTGCATATCCAGCACATTTCCACCGCTTACGGACTCGAGCTTGTTCGCCGCGCCAAGGAAGAGGGCGTCGAGGTTACCTGCGAGGCGACCCCGCATCACATGTTCCTGTCCGAGGACGATCTTGACGAGACCTACAACACCTCTCTCAAGGTCAATCCTCCGCTGCGCACCCAGGCAGATGCCGAGGCGATTCGCCAGGGCGTTATCGACGGTACGGTTGACGCCATCGTTACCGATCACGCTCCCCATGCCGCATGGGAGAAGTCGCGTGAGTTTGAGCTCGCTCCCTTTGGCATGATCGGTCTGGAGACCTCCCTTGCACTTGTCCTCACCAACATGGTGCGTACCGGCAAGATGGGCTATGATCGCCTGGTCGAGGCCATGAGCATCGCGCCTCGCCGTATTCTGGGCCTAGATCCCGTCTCCATCCGTCCTGGCTCCGTTGCCGATATTACCGTGTTCGATCCTGAGCTCACCTGGACTGTGGGCGAGGACGGCTTTGAGTCCAAGGCTGCTAATTCCGGCTTTACCGGCGTTGAGCTTACCGGACGTGCTACCGACGTGTTTGTTGGCGGCAAGCAGACCCTCGCTGGCGGCGCAGTCTGCTAAGATTGCTTTCGTCACATGGGCGGCGCCCTTGATGGGATGCCGCCCATTTTTATTTCGATCCAATGCGTCTGTGAGAGGATTGGAGTGTCCATGCCCACACCATCTCCTGCCCGAATCCATGACTTCGAGGTCGTTTCGAACGACAAGATCGCCGACGGCATCTACTCGATCGTCATTTCGGCTCCCAAGCTCGCTACAATGCTCGAGCCTGGTCAGTTCGTCAACATCGCCGTCCCCGGCGTCTCGGCAAATCTGCTTCGCGTACCGTTGAGCTACGCCAAGGCAGACCCTGAAGCCGGAACCGTTGAGATCTGGTATGCCGTTGTAGGGGAGGGCACGCGTAACCTTTCTCTTATGGAGCCCGGCTCCACCTCCAACCTCTTGGGCCCTGGTGGCCATGGCTGGCGCGTTCCCGAGGGTGCGGGCCGTGCGCTGCTCGTTGCCGGCGGCATCGGCGTTCCGCCCATTCTGGGCGCCGCGACCATCCTTTCCCAGATGGGCGTGGCTTTTGACGTTTGCCTTGGTGCGGCTAGCGCTTCCAAGATCGTGGGCGTCGACGAGCTTTGTGCGCTTGGTGCCGAGTCTGTGAGCATCTCCACCGATGACGGCACTGCCGGCACTTGCGGTTTTTGCACCGATCCCGCTGCGGCGCTTCTTGCCAAGGGCGGCTACGACTATGTCGCCTCTTGCGGTCCTGCTCCCATGATGAAGAAGGTCGCGCAGGCAGCTGCCGATGCCGGCGTCTACTGTGAGGTCTCCCTCGAGCGCATGATGAGCTGCGGCTTTGGTGCCTGCAATACCTGTAATGTCGAAACGGTCGATGGCATGAAGGGTGCCTGCATGTGCGGCCCCGTCTTTGATGCCTCCAAGGTGGTGGTCTTCTAAATGAGCGTTAACATGGCTGTCGATTTCGGCGGCGTTAAGATGCAAAACCCCATTAACACCGCAGCCGGCACCTTTGGCTACGGCTGGCAGTTCCAAAATTTCTTCGATGTCTCCAAGCTTGGAGCCATCACCACCAAGGGCTGCGCTGCCGAGCCCTGGCCTGGCAACCCCGCTCCGCGTATGGCTGAGGTCCGTGGCGGCATGATCAACTCCGTCGGTCTGCAAAACCCCGGCGTTCGCGCGTTTGCCGAGGAGTCCGGTCCTTGGCTTAACCAGCTGAGCAAAGATGGCTGCCAGGTTATCTGCCAGGTGTGCGGCCATTCTACTCCCGAGTACGTGCGCGCGCTCGAACTCTTTGATGAGCTGTGCCCTTGGGCTGCGGGCTTTGAAATCAATGTCAGCTGCCCCAATATCGCTGCCGGCGGCGCTGCCTGCGGTTCTACTCCCGAGGGTGCGGGCGAGGTCATGCGTGCCTGCCGTAAGGTTACCGATCGCCCCCTCTTCGTAAAGATGGCTCCGGCCAACGTTGTCGATGTAGCGCGCGCTCTCGAGGCTGAGGGTGCCGATGGCCTTTCCATCATCAACTCTATCCAGGGTATGGCTATCGATGTCAATACTCGTAGGTCCAGGGTCGCAAAGCCTAAGGGCGGCCTTTCGGGTCCCCTTTGTCATCCCATCGCGGTCCGAATGGTGTGGGAGGTTGCCCAGGCGGTCGACCTGCCCATCAACGGCGTCGGTGGCGTTATGACCGGCGAGGATGCCGCTGAGTTTATCCTTGCGGGTGCTACTTGCGTTTCTGTTGGCATGGCAAACTTCGTCGATCCGACGGCCTCCTTGCGCATCGCAGGCGAGCTCGAGCAGTGGGCAGAGTCCCAGGGCGTATCCGATATTAACGAGCTGGTGGGTGCATTCGAATGCTAGACGCAGACGCACGCGATCGCGTGATTATCGCCCTCGATTGCGACCGCGATCGAGCATTGGAGCTTGGACATGCCCTTGCCGGTAAGGCATCGTGGATCAAGATTGGCATGACCTTGTATTATGCCGAGGGTCCTGCGATCGTCGAGGAGTTCAAGTCCCTTGGGTTCAAGGTCTTTTTGGACCTCAAGTTTTATGACATTCCGCATCAGGTCGAGGGCGCTGCGCGCTCTGCGGCGCTTGCCGGCGCCGACTTGCTATCCGTCCATGGCTCCGGCGCTTCCGCTATGTTGCGCGCTTGTCGTGAGGGTGCCGAGCAAGCTGCAACCGTTCGCGGTGATCGTCCGCGCTTAGTTGCCATCACCGTTCTTACAAGCATGGATCAGGATTGCCTGACCGAGATCGGTGTTGACCATCCCGTGGCCGAGCAAGCGGATCGTCTTGCACGTCTGGCGCAGGCCTCAGGCATCGACGGCGTCGTTTGCTCTCCGCGCGAGGCCGCACACATGCGTGAGCTTCTTGGGCCCGATGCGCTCGTCGTCACTCCGGGCGTGCGCCCTGCGGGCGCGGATTTGGGCGATCAAAGCCGCGTCGCTACGCCGTCCGACGCGATCAGCGCCGGTGCCAGCCATATTGTTGTTGGCAGGCCCATCACTGCATCTTCCGACCCCCTTGCTGCCTACGAGGCTATTGTTTCCGAGCTGGTTGAGAAGGTCGAATAGGGCACAAGGCGAATACGGGGCATTAAATATGCAGGCAGTGCGCGTGCATTCTATGGAATAACGTCCATAAGCTGCATGTTTTTATTTGCCTGCTTGTACTTTATGCCCCGTTCGTCTAAAGTAAGTTCCTGCAAAAGCCGTTTGACAGGCATTTTCCCTGCAAAACGCTACTATCGTTCATAAAACCAATCCTATTTGGAGGTTCGAATGCCGCTCCCTCAGCTCACTGATGAACAGCGCAAGGCCGCTCTCGAGAAGGCTGCTGCTGCCCGCCATGCGCGTGCAGAGCTTCGTGAGAAGATTAAGAAGGGTGACGTCTCCCTCGAGTCCGTGCTCAACTCCGATGATCCCATCGCTTCCCGCATGAAGGTTTCCACCCTCATCGAGTCCCTTCCCGGCTATGGCAAGGCTAAGGCTGCAAAGATCATGGAGGAGCTTGGCATTTCCGCCACTCGTCGTGTTCAGGGCCTCGGCGTTCGTCAGCGCGAGCAGCTGCTTGAGCAGCTCACCAAGTAAGTGAGTGCTTTCACGCCCAAGCTTTTTGTGATTTCCGGACCGTCAGGTGCAGGAAAGGGAACGTTGGTCGCGCGGGTGCGCGACCTTCACCCTAACCTGGGCCTGACGGTTTCCGCTACCACAAGAGAGCCTCGTCCCGGCGAGGTCGATGGGGTTAATTATCACTTCTTATCCGAGGAAGACTTCCGCCATCGCATCGATGCCGATGAATTTATCGAATGGGCAAATGTCCATGGACATATGTACGGCACTCCTGCTTCTGAGGTCAAAAAGAATCTCGATGCGGGAAATTCCCTGATTATCGAGATCGATGTTCAGGGAGCCTTCCAGGTCAAGGAACGTTTCCCCGAAGCTGTTTTGATTTTTATCATGCCTCCTTCTCTTGAGGTTTTGGCCGAGCGCCTGCGCAATCGCGGCACCGAGACGGAGGAGTCCCTCTCGCTTCGCCTTGCCAATGCCAGCCACGAGATTGAACTGAGCGACCGCTACGATGACGTTGTGGTCAACGACGATTTGGACGATGCGACAGCCGAGTTGCTGAATGTCATCCAACAGCACGAAAGGAATTGAGGCCATCATGTCTGTTGTTAAGCCTCGTATTGACGATCTGCTTGAGAAGACCGACGAGAACCGTTTCCTGCTCGCCGCTCTCGCTTCTAAGCGCGCATGCGATATCAATAGCATGCTGCGCGGCCAGCACAATCGCGTGCTTGCCGTCCAGGATGTCGACGATATCACTATCGCCATGTCCGGCAAGGACACGATTTCTATGGCTATGGAAGAGATTGAAAACGGTAACATCTCCTACGATCATGACCGTTTTGAAACCGCTATGGGTCATAAGGTCTCGGAGTAGCCGATGGCAAGTCGCGTATGTCTGGTGCACTATCACGAGATAGGGCTTAAAGGCAAGAATCGCGCCCATTTCGAACGCATCCTCATGGATAACCTGAAGGCGGCCTTGGCCGCCTTTTCAGTCTCGACCATCGTTCGAATCTCTGGGCATATTCTCGTCACGTTTTCCGAGGCGGGTCAGGCAGAAGAGGCATTTGACCACATGCTTCGTGTCCCCGGTGTGGCTCGTGTATCGCTGGCGTTCCATACTAACCGTGAGCCTGCGGAGTATTGCGATGCGGCCGTTAAGGCTCTTGGCGAGTTTGGCGAGTTTCAAACGTTTAAAGTCGCGGCAAGGCGCTCCAATACGGATTACCCCCTGACGTCAATCGATCTTAATCGTCAGGTGGGGGAGGTGCTCTGCGAGGCTTTTCCCGATAAAAAAGTGCAGATGCATGATCCCGATGCCACGGTTCACGTACTCGTGGTGCAAGGAAGCGTGTACGTGTACGCAAAGAGCGAACGCGGCTGTGGCGGTCTTCCTCAGGGGAGTGCCGGTAAGGTTGTTACGCTTCTTTCCTCTGGTATCGATTCTCCTGTTTCTACCTGGATGCTCGCTCGTCGCGGTGCCGTGCCGGTGCCTGTTCATTTCTCCGGCCGTCCGCAGACTGCCGATACCAGTGAGTACCTGGTTCAGGATATTGTTCGTGCACTTGGACCCGAGGTTCAAATCGGTCGCGTCTACGTTGTTCCGTTTGGCGATTGTCAGCGCGAGATTTCGATTGCCTGTCCTAACGCCCTGCGCGTGATCATGTACCGACGTATCATGTATTCTGTGGCAGAACGCATCGCTCAAATTGAGGGAGCAAAGGCAATCGTCACCGGAGAGTCCCTGGGCCAGGTTGCCTCGCAAACGCTCGAGAACATTATGGCGGTCAACGAGGTTGTGGATATTCCTGTTTTTCGCCCGCTTATCGGTTCCGACAAGCAAGAGATTATCGAGCGCGCCCAATCCATCGGTACGTTTGATATTTCCACGCAGTCTGCTCCGGATTGTTGCACGCTGTTTATGCCCAAGCGCCCCGAGACCCACGCACGCTTAGATGCCGTGCATGAAGCCTGGGATATGTTTGACCATGAGGCGATGATTGAGCATCTGGTCAAGCATGTCGAATATATCGACTTCAAGACCTCATGTTACCGTCGTCCCAAGGAGCTTTCACAGATCCATACCAGTCTTGCCCCCGCTGAGCAGGCCTGTTAGATTTCGTTGAGATTCTTGTAAGGTTGCGCTTCGGTATTTGATGTTGCCCATCCCCCTTTTCTCTTCCTTTGCAAATATGGGTAGAGAGGAGGGGGATGTTTCTTGGCTCAACATGTTCATAACAAGGCTTTGCTCACGAGGGCATTTGCGCTTGCTCGTCAAAGGCCGCGCTATCTTTTGCTTGCGCTGCTTGTCTTGCTTGGTTTTCTTATTGCACTTTTTTGTGGGACCGCTGCCGCTCGCGGAGATCGCGATGCTTTAATTGAGTGCTCGAGTGACGAGGCCGTGCCATTGCCGTCCGCTGAGTCAAAGGCATCTCCCTCTCCGGATTCTTCTTCGGAGAGCGCTGTGCTTATTGTCGATGTTTCGGGCGCCGTTTTGAATCCCGGAGTATATAAACTTAAGGAAGGCTCTCGGGTTGACGACGCCATTCAGGCGGCGGGGGGATTGTCAGAAGATGCCGACACTTCTGTCCTCAATCGTGCCTCACTTCTATCTGATGGGATGAAGATAACGGTTCCTCGCCAAGGAGAGGCGGCTCGGGAAGGCTCTCCGGCTGTTGGAGATGCACAGGTTTCTTCGGATGCATCTACGGCAAAATCTCTGATCAATATCAATACCGCCTCGTCAGAAGAGCTTCAAACACTGAATGGGGTTGGCCCATCGACGGCCGAGGCGATTATCGCCGACCGTGAGGAAAACGGCCTTTTTGCTACCACAGAAGACCTGATGCGCGTCTCGGGCATTGGTGATAAGAAGTTTGCGAAGATCAAGGACGCGATATGCGTGTGAAGCGCCTGCCCGAGTATCCTCCACGCCCCTTTATACCGCCGCTTTTCTGGTGCGCGCTAGGTTCCATCGTTATATCGATGACAATGCTCGAGAATACATGGGAACGAGCTGGGGCGGGAAGATGGTGCGGCTTTTCTTTTATCCTGCCGGTTGTTGTTTCTTTGGTTTGCATTGCCTGTCTGGTGTGCACCCGTGTTATGCGTCATTGCAAGGCTGCAAGCTTATTGAAGGCGTTGCATCTTGCTTGTCTGTGCTTGATTGCGCTCGTCTGGTCGGTATGCCTGTGGTCGAATGGTATGGCCACTCAGATTGAAGAGGTCAAAGGGACGGCAAGCTCCTATGTCTTTGAGGTTATCGGCGATTCTAATCCAGGGGAGCACGGTTTTTCCTATACTGCAGTGGCAAAACGAAAAGACGGATCAGGCACGACCTTTCGCGTACGTGCGACGGGAGAGAAGGGCCAAATGCGCGGCGATCGGTTTTGCGCTGTTGGCAACTTTGCTGCTCTTGGCGATTCCGATTGGGCGCGTTCTCGGTTTTTTAAAGGTGAGGTGGCACGTCTATCGCTGCGCACGTGTTATCCGGCAGAGCATGAGGTGTCCAACGATGTTGTCCAGCGGGTACGACGTTTTCTTTTGAATCGTCTGAATCCGGATTCTACTGAAGAGGGCTCTTTGATCACTGGTGTTCTTTGTGGCTATACGACCGAGCTGAATCGCGGGTCGATTCGGGAAGATTTTGCTGCATGCGGCCTATCTCATCTGATTGCTGTTTCGGGAAGCCATCTGGCGATTGTTGCGTGTCTTGTACAAAACGTGCTTTGGCAGTGCGGTCTCGATTCGCGTAAATCGCGTGTCCTTATGCTTGGAGCCTGTTGCTTTTACACATTGCTTACCGGTGCGGCGCCATCGACAATTCGTTCGGCTTGTATGGTTGGCTGTACAAATGTTTCGATGGGATCCGGTCGCCGCTCTCACGCCCTCTCATCGCTTTCTTTAACGCTGATCGTCATGTTGGTCATCTGGCCAAATCTCGTATTCGATTTGGGGTTTCAGCTATCGGCGTTGAGCGTCGCGTCGATTTTGATATTTGGACGCTACGTGTCCTATGCATTGCACGTGCTGCGGCTTCCATCGTTTATTGCCGAGGGCATGGGCATTACGCTGACGGCCCAGATCGCGACGCTTCCCTTGACGACGTCGGTATTCGGCCAGATATCTCTTTTAGCGCCGGTTGCGAATGTGATTATCGCGCCTCTTATTTCGATTCTTTTGGTTTTAGGGGTCGTTGCGGCGACGGTCCTTTGGATTCCTGGCATATCGGCTTTTATGGCATTGCTTCTTCATTTGTGCTCACGTGTCATTCTCTTTTTTGTTAGCGCTTTGGCTGCGGTCCCCTTTGCGAGCCTGTATGTTTCTCCACTACCTTATGCCTGGCTTGTACCACTAGCTTGCGCTGTTTTGCTTTATTGGTCGTGGCCTCGGCCAAGCGGACGAATTGTCCTCGTATTGTTTTCGCTTGTGGTTGCGTTTGTTGGCATCGACCTCCTCTATTGGGGGCACTTTGCTCCACCGCAAATCACCGTTCTCGATGTTGGTCAGGCCGATTCCATCCTTATTCGTGATGGGGACCGCTGCGTTTTGATTGATGCGGGGGTAGACGATACCGTGCTTGAAGCGTTGGCTTCCGAGCACGTCCTTTCTTTAGACGCCGTTTTGGTAACGCATTGGGATAAAGATCACTACGGAGGGCTATGCGATATTGCAAAACGATATTCTGTGGGAGAGGTCATCGTGGCTCAAGGGGCTGCTCAGCAGGCGCCTTCCGAGATTGAAGGTAGCGGTTTGAATCTCGTTGAGGTCGAACGAGGCGATACTATCCATGTGGGTAGGTTTGACTGCACCGTAATGTGGCCCTGTGAGACGGTTGACGGGGACGATAACGAGGACTCCCTTGTACTGCTTGCGCGATATGTCGAAGGTTCGGCACATCTCAGCATGTTGTTAACGGGAGACTCCGAGGTTGATCAGGAGCATGAATATGCGCCCGCAGTAGGTGATATCGATATCCTGAAGTTGGGGCATCACGGCTCTGCTAAATCGGTTGACATGTCGTTGCTTGAGGTGCTCGATCCGGAGGTTGCGATAGCATCGGCGGGGGCTCGTAACAGCTACGGTCATCCTGCGGACGAGTGCGTCGCTGCACTTCAAAACTACGGTGCGCGCTTTTACTGCACGATTGACGATGGCTCGGTTTCGTTTTTTCCTGACGCACGGGGAATACGTGTGCATTGCTCTGGCTCAAGGAGCGCCGCGTTAGAATAGGCACAGCGAAACGATGATATAGAGGAGGTATCGTGGCGGAAGCTCCACTGCTTTGCGGCTATCTGATTGTCGGTGCCGATGAGCTCAAGCGTTCTCGCGCCGTGGCCCGCATGAAAGCGCGCTTGGAGAGAAGCGGCATGGCCGCATTCAATCTCGATGAGCGCGATATGACGCATGATCCGCAGATTGCCGACATCATTGCCTCTCTAAACACCCTTCCCATGGGGTCTGATTTTCGTCTTGTGATTCTCAATGGTTGCGACAAGTTGCCCAAGGCGGTAAGTGAGCCTTTGGTCTCTTATTTTGAGAACCCTTCGCCCACAACCGTTTGCCTGGTTGTGGCCAACACCCTTGCAAAAAGCACACGTCTATACAAGGCGGTGGCAAAGCTTGGGCCCAAAGCCCTTGTTGATTGCGCGCCCAAAAAGGGCCGAGAAGTTCCGCAGCAAGTTGTCTCTATGGCTCGGGCCTACGGCAAGACGATCGACATCATGGGCGCCGAGGAACTGGTGAGCAGAGTCGGCGAGAATTCCCGCATGCTCGACAACGAGCTCAAGCGGCTTTCCGCCATGTTGGAGGGGGAGAGCATCTCGCGCTCCGATATCGAGGCGCTGGTCGCTCGAACCGCCGAGGTCAAGCCATGGGACTTGCTCAACGCGATTTCGGCGCGCGATATGAAGCGGGCGCTTGAGCTCTATCAGCTCCAGCCGCCGCGCAACGAGGTTCGACTTTTTTCGCTTTTGGTTACGCGTCTACGCGAGCTTATCTGTGCCAAAGCGCTTGATGCTCGCGGGGAGGGCAGGAACCTCGCACAGGTTTTGGGCCTCCAGGGCTGGCAGGTCCGAAACCATGTTGGCTGGGCGCGCAAGTACAGTATGGATGAGCTCGTTTGCGCCTTGCGTACTGCCGTTGATGTTGAGGCGGCACTCAAGGGGTCTGCAGATTCCGAGCTTGCCTTGCGCCTTTGGATTATATCGCTCATCGAACGAAGCTAGAAAAACCCGCGAAGCGTGAGCGTCACGTTTCGCGGGTTTCATAAAGAACGGGCCCACATTGCTGCGGACCCGTATAGCGCACGAATATGTGCAACCTGTAGGTTAGTTAAGACCGTTGACCAGGTTCTGGAGACCGGACTTGCGGTTGGCAGCCTGGTTCTTGTGGATGACGCCCTTGGCGACAGCCTTGTCGAGGGCGCGGGAAGCGCGGGTGCAAGCAGCGGAGGCAGCGGCCTTGTCGCCAGCCTCGACAGCAGCCTGAACGTGCTTGGTCAGGGTCTTCAGCTCGGAACGAATCGCCTTGTTGCGAACGCGAGCGATCTCATTGGTGCGGATGCGCTTCTTCTGAGACTTGATGTTTGCCACTTCTGGATTTCCTTTCGGTTTCTCTTCCGCCTTCTATCCGGCCTCTGAGACACGGTTATTGAGGTCACAAGCGGGAAGTATAGCACGGGAAATGCTGCATGAGAAGCGCGAATGCTATGGAATAGCCGTGTTTCTCACGATATATGCATGAGCGCGTAGCTGTTTTGCTCCCTATGGTTCGGGTATGATATGCCGCATGGATACTCAAAATACTTCACATATCAGAAATTTCTCCATCGTCGCGCATATCGATCACGGTAAGTCGACGATTTCGGACCGCATTCTCGAGCTGACGAATACGGTCGATGAGCGTGACATGGAGGCGCAGCTTCTCGACTCGATGGATATCGAGCGCGAACGCGGCATCACCATTAAGAGCAATGCCGTTCGTGTCGACTATACCGCCGACGACGGGGAGACCTATCAGTTCAATTTGATCGACACACCCGGCCACGTTGACTTTACGTACGAGGTCTCGCGCTCCCTTGCGGCGTGCGAAGGTGCGGTGCTCGTTGTGGACGCCACGCAAGGTGTTGAGGCCCAAACGGTCTCCAACGCCTCGCTTGCCATGAACGCCAATCTCGACATTGTTCCCGCAATCAACAAGATCGATCTGCCCAGCGCCCATCCCGATGAGGTGAAGACCGAGATTGAAGATGAGCTCGCCATTCCCGCCGATGACGCCGTGTGCGTTTCGGGCAAGACCGGCGAGGGCATCCACGATTTGCTTGAGGCTATCGTTTTTCTGATCTCGCCTCCGAAGGGCGATGCCAACGCTCCGCTCAAGGCCCTTATCCTCGATTCCTATTTCGATGAGTATCGTGGCGTCGTCGCTACGGTACGCGTTTTTGATGGCTCGATCTCAAAGGGCGATCAGCTTGTGATGATGCAGGCAGATGTTCCCTTCATGGTGGATGGAGTGGGTGTAAAGTGCCCTGCCGAGGTCCCCGTCGATTCGCTGTCCGTGGGCGAAGTCGGCTTTGTCGTCACGGGCCTAAAGGACCCCGAGGCTGTTCATGTGGGCGATACCCTGACGGCTCGGGATCGCTCTTGCGACGCTCCCTTGCCTGGTTACCGCGAGGCCAAGCCTATGGTCTACACCGGCATCTTCCCCATCGACAACAAGGATTACGAGAATCTTCGCGACGCGCTCGAGAAGCTGCACGTTAACGATCCCTCGCTTATCTGGGAGCCGGAGACCTCCGTGGCGCTTGGCTTTGGTTTCCGTGTTGGTTTCTTGGGTTTGCTGCACATGGAGGTTGTCAAGGAGAGACTCGAGCGAGAGTTTGCCCTCGAGCTTATCGCCACGAGCCCCAGTGTGGACTATCACGTCTTTAAGACCGATGGCGAGATGCTGGACGTTCGCAGTCCGCAAGACCTTCCCGATGTCACGCGCATCGATCATATCGAGGAGCCGTTCTTGCACGCCAAGATCATCTGCCCGCCCGAGTACACCGGTGCGGTCATGCAGCTTGCTATTGAGCATCGCGGCATCACTACCGATATGATCCATCTGACGAGCAAATCGGTTGAGATGCATTTCGACATGCCGCTTGCAGAGCTCATTCTTGATTTCTTCGATCAGCTTAAGAGCCGTACCAAGGGGTATGCCTCGCTTGATTACGAGTTCTCGGAGTACCGCGTGAGCGACCTTGTCAAGCTTGATATCTTGCTTTCGGGCGACGAGGTGGACGCGCTCTCCTTTATTGTCCATAAGGACAAGGCATACGGTCTTGCTCGTGGACTGTGCGATAAGCTCAAGGAGATTATCCCGCGTCAGCTCTTCGAGGTTCCCATCCAAGGTGCTATCGGCAACAAGGTTATTGCTCGTTCGACGGTCAAGGCGCGCCGCAAGGACGTTCTTGCCAAGTGCTACGGCGGCGACATCTCGCGTAAGCGCAAACTGCTCGAGAAGCAAAAAGAGGGCAAGAAGCGCATGAAGGCCATCGGCTCTGTCGAGGTCCCGCAAGAAGCATTCCTGGCGATTCTCAAGGTGGACGAATAATTGAAGACGGTTTCTTCCGCATCGGAGCGCATGCGTCTCTATTATCGCGAGCAGCCGTTTTTGCTTGCGCCCATGGCGGGCGTGACCGATGCTGCATATCGCATCATGTGTCGTCGCCATGGTGCAAAAATGGCCTTTTCCGAGATGGTGAGCGTCGCGGGTCTTGCTTACAAGAGCGAAAAGACTTGGGATCTTGTGTTGCCGGCGGCGGAGGAGCCCCAGATTTGCGTACAGCTTTTTGGCTCCAAGCCCGAGCAGTTCGCTTCTGCCGTCGAGGCTGTTGAGGAACGGGTGGGGGAGAAGCTCTCCTCCATCGACATCAATATGGCGTGTCCTGCTCGAAAGGTCGTTACCAAGGGCGAGGGCTCGGCGCTTATGAGAGATCCTGAGCTTGCGGCCCAGATTGCGGCTGCCGCTGTAGGCAGGGCGCATGTTCCCGTGACTTGCAAGATGCGTATCGGGTATGCCGCCGGCGAGCGTGTTGCTCCCGATTTCGCGGCACGCTTGGAGCAGGCTGGAGTTTCCGGTGTTGCCGTTCATGGTAGGTTTGCGACGCAGTTGTATACCGGCGACGCCGACTGGTCGATTATCGACGATGTGGCGTCGCGCATCGATATTCCCGTTGTCGGTTCGGGCGACGTCTTTTCTGCTGAGGATGCCGTCCGCATGCTGACGACGACTGCAGCGAGTGGCGTATTCATTGCGCGCGGTACCTATGGCAACCCATGGGTGTTCGAAGATGCCATGAATATGCTTCAAAGTAATCCCGTGCGGCCTCATACGGAGCTGGAACGTCTTGATGCGTTGCGCGAGCACCTTCGCCTTCTTCATGCACACGATGCCCATATGGCCCGTGCCCGCACCTTTGCAACGTGGTATCTCAAAGGGATGGCGCACGCCGCCGCATGGCGCGGGCGGGTTGTTCGCTGCCAGACGTTTGAGGACTTCATGCAGCTGGTCGATCTTATTGAGGAAGACGTGCGCGTTTGTGCCGCCCTCAAGGCTGAGGGACAGGCCGTGCCTGCGCTCTTTGAGATGTAAACCATGGCGATTGAGGCCCTTTATCTGCACATTCCCTTCTGCCAATCGAAATGTGCCTATTGCGATTTCGACTCGGTGGCTGCATGCAGCCTCGATGATGCTCGCACGGCGCAAGCTTGCTATCTTGATCGGCTCACAAATCGTGTCGATGCTTTTGGTACCGCGGGTTTGCTCGATGGCGTTCGCACCGTCTACATAGGTGGAGGCACGCCTTCGCTTTTAGGGATGCGTTTGGTCGAACTGGTGCGTTCGGTGATGCAATGGTGTGCACCCGAGGAGTTTACCTGTGAGGCAAACCCCGAGTCATTCACGAGCTCGCTTGCATTACAACTTGCACGCGCCGGCGTAACGCGTATCTCTTTGGGTGTCCAAAGCCTGCAGGAGGAGGAGCTCAAGGCCGTTGGCCGTATCCATAGCGCAACGCAGGCGCTCGATGCGATTTGCTATGCGAAAGATGCGGGACTCGATGTTTCGTGCGATTTGATGTGCGGACTTCCTCTCCAGACTCGAGACAGCTGGGCAAAGAGCGTGGCTGGCTTGATCGAAGCCGGACCTTGCCATATCTCAATCTATCCTTTGACTGTCGAAGACGGTACGCCCCTTGCCTTGAAGGTGGATTCGGGTAGGCTGGTTCTTCCTGATGAGGATGAACAGGCAGACGAAATGGAGCTCGCGAGGCGTTTTCTTGTGGAGGCGGGTTTTGCCCCCTATGAGGTTGCAAGTTATGCCTTGCCAGGGCATGCTTGCAGACACAACATCGCATATTGGACCGGCATTGAGTATCTGGGGCTTGGTCGCTCGGCTGCTAGCATGCTTTCTCGTGATACGTTTCGGATGTCTTCATCGTTATTTTCCGATCTTGCGCCTCGCGACGGCGCAGCTCGCATTCGCGTGCTCCAAACGGATGATGCTGCTTCTGCCTTTGAGATTGAGCAGCTTGGCATTCGGGAGGCCATGGCCGAGGACTTGATGCTTGCATGCCGTATGACTCGTGGTATACCTCAAGAGCTGCTTCTTCGGGCTTCTGCTGTCTTTGGGAAGCAAATTGTGGCGGATACGTGCGCACGGGCGATCGAACTCGGTTTGGCGACATGGGAGGCGCCTGACGGGGAAAACTACGTTGATGCCCCAAGCGGGGGCGTGGGCCTTTTCCCTGGTGCGCTTGCCCCCACACAACAAGGGTGGCTTGAGGGCAATGAGCTCTTTGGGCTCTTTTGGAATTTGGCATGATGGTTCGCTACAATAGCGTTCATCTGCGGTAAGGCTGGACTCGGCTAGAAAGGTAGCCCTCTATGGCTACGATGAACGAAAAAGACTATTACGCCATCCTGGGCGTATCCAAAGACGCCACGGCGAAAGAGATTCAAAAGGCTTTTCAGCTCAAAGCGCGCAAGCTTCATCCCGATATCAACAAAGAGCCCGATGCCGAGGAGAAATTCAAAGAGGTCTCCGAGGCTTATGCGGTCTTGTCCGACGAGCAGAAGCGCGCTCGATACGATGCCATGAGATCGGGCAACCCCTTCGCGGGCGCGCAGGGACCCTCTGCATCTCCGTATCGGGGCGGCTATGCAGGCGGCATGGGCGGGTTCCCCTTTGGCTTCCCATTTGATGGAGCGGGCTATGGCTCCCGCCGAGGTTCCTCGGCATTTAATCCCGAGGCAGGTGCCGACGTTGTGGTGGATGTTGACCTTAGCGCCGAGCAGGCAAAAAACGGCGCCCGCCGTGCGGTCAAATATCGCAGATATGAACCGTGCACGCGCTGCTCGGGCATGGGCTCTGTATCCTCTGAGCATTCGCACACGTGCCCTAGTTGCGGGGGTTCGGGTGCCATCGAGACCGATATGACCTTCCTCTTTGGCGGCGGCACCTTTAGGATCGTATGCCCCGAGTGCGGCGGCTCCGGCAAGGTCATTTCCGATCCTTGCCCGGACTGCGCAGGCACGGGGCGCACACCCGTTGTGACCGAGGCCGTTATTGAGTTTCCTGCCGGCACTCATGACGGCGACCTTATTCGCGTTTCTCAGATGGGTCATGCCGGCACCAACGGAGCGAGCGGCGGCGACCTCGTTGGCCGCGCGCGCGTTTCGGCGGAACGCCTTGAGGGAAAGGCGGCCATTGGTTTTTATATCACGGGCGTCGTCTTGCCATTTTTGGTTCTCTCAGCGTTAACCGGCGTGTTTGCCTATTTTAGCGTGCTTGTTTTGCCGCTGATCTTTGGCGTGGTTCTTGTTGTCTCCGATGGCATCATGCATCGCAGTGGTCTTTGGTGGAAGCGGGGCGGCGCGCAGCTTGTCAATGGATTTGTTAACGGACTTTTGTTCGCTATCATGTCCGTCGGCTTCACACGTTGCGGGGCATCGATGATGACGGGTATTCGCTAGCAGTGCGCTTGGTTCACTTGAGTGTTTTGGGCCTGCATGATATGGGTATAGACGTTTGCGTTGGCGCGGATGCGCCCTGTGTTTGTAATGGTTTGGGGAGGATATAAGTCGTGTCGGAGAGCAGGGACTACTACGAGGTACTCGGTGTCGATAAGGATGCCGATCAGCGAACTATCAAGAAAGCGTTCCTCAAGAAGGCTCGTCTCGTTCATCCCGACGTCTCGGACGATCCTGAGGCCGAAGAGAAATTCAAAGAGCTTAACGAGGCGTATTCCGTTCTTTCTGATGAGCAGAAGCGCGCGAACTATGACCAATACGGTACGGCAGACGGCCCCATGGGTTCTGGTTTCGTTGACATCAGCGATATCTTTGGCGGAATGGGCGACGATATTTTCTCGTCCTTCTTTGGGGGCAATGCGCGCTCTGGACGCGGTGCAAGTGTTCGAAAGAACGGTCGCGATATGGCCATCGCTCTTTCTGTAACGCTTGAAGAGGCCGCCTGTGGCTGCACGAAGACCATTAACTATGAGCGACTTGCTACATGCGAAGATTGTAACGGCGCCGGTGCCACCGACGGCGGCAAGCTCGTCACCTGTACGCGTTGCGGCGGCTCGGGCTATGTGACCAAGGCCCAGCGTTCCCTTTTTGGCTATGTTCAGTCTTCCTCTCCTTGCCCGGATTGCCATGGCGAGGGCAGCATCATCGATCATCCCTGCGATGTCTGCGGAGGTCAGGGCAGGGTTCCCACGCACGAAAAACTCGATATCGATGTCCCTGCAGGCGTTTCCACCGGCCGTCAACTCCGCGTTAAGGGCTACGGCGAGGCGGGCCTTCGCGGGGCGCCTTCCGGCGACCTTATCGTTACCATTCAGGTTGAGGAGCATGAACGCTTCGTACGTCGCGGCGACGACCTGTACTGCGATGTCGCCGTTTCAATCGCGCAAGCGGCACTGGGTTGCAAAGTCCTGGTGACGGGAATCATGCCCGACGAGACTGCGACCGTGACCGTTCCTGCTGGCACTCAGTATGGTGAGATGGTTAAGGCCGCCGAGTTTGGCATGCCGCGCTCCGGCGACGGCGCGCGCGGCTCTCTGTACGCTCGCGTTGTTATTACCGTGCCCAAGAAGCTCAACCGCGAGGCTCGTGAAGCTCTTGAGAAGTATGCTCGTGCTGTGGGCGATGAGTTCGAAGCTCCGCGGTCCGTGGGCGATCGAATTCGTGACGCCATCGACGACATCATCGACTAGCGAGGAAGTACGTGGCTGCACCGTTTGTTTCTGTAATCAACCTTGGTTGTCGTGTCAACCGTGTCGAAAGTGACCGTATCAGCGCGGATTTGGCCCGTGCGGGTTTTTGCCTTGTTGACCCCGAGGATGCGCAGCTTGTTGTTATCAACACCTGTGCCGTGACGGGGGAGGCCGAGGCAAAGACGCGCAAGGCAGTTCGTCATACGCTCTCACTTCCGAATGAGCCTCTTGTTATCGTCACGGGTTGCGTGGTTAACCTGCATCCAGATGTCCTTACCGACATCTCGCCGCGTGTCACCGCAGAGCCTTCCAAGGTTGCTGTTGTCGACCGTGCGCGTGAGCTCCTTTCGTATGATGCACGTCTTTTAGCCTGCACTTCTCAAGGACCGGCTCCCCGCGATCTTGCTGATATGCTTGGTCGTTCGCGTTGGGGCGTCAAGATCCAGGACGGATGCAACCACCGATGCACATATTGCATTGTCTGGAAAGCGCGTGGTCCCGAGCGTTCTGTTCCCGTTTCGGCTGTTTTGAAACAGATTGACGATGCGGTCCAGGCCAATATCCCCGAGGTGGTTCTTACGGGTGTGAATCTCGGCGCTTATGACGCGGAGGGTTCGGGAGATGCACACGTCGAGATCGACGAGCTGCTCGATCGCATTTTGCGTGAGACCTCTGTGCAGCAGGTTCGCCTTTCTTCCATCGAGCCGATGGACGTTTCCGAAGCCCTGCTTAAGCGTATGGGGGAGTCGCCCGATCGTGTAGCCCCGTTTTTGCATCTGCCCATTCAATCTGGTTGCTCCGAGACGCTTCGTCGTATGGGCAGACCCTATTCTGCCGAAGACCTGCTTGCTCTCATTGCTAAGATTCGCCGCTACGTTCCCGAAATCGCCCTTTCGGGTGATTTGATCGTGGGATTTCCGGGTGAAACCGACAAGGAATTCGATGCCACGCTCGAGGTTATCGAGAAGATCGGCTTTGCCCGGCTCCATGTTTTTCGCTATAGCGCACGCCCGGGTACGCCCGCTGCAACGTATCCCGATCAGATCGATCCACAGGTTGCAGCTGCTCGTTCTGCTCGCGTTCGCGAGCTTGTGCAGCGGTCTTCGCAACGCGACGCCGTACGGCGCATCTCCACGATTGAGCGCGCTGTGCTCGAATATGGGAATCGCGGTACACTGGGGTCGTTCCATCGCGTTGTCGTGGATGATGCGGACGTGGCGCAAGAGGGATCGCTGGTCCATGTTTGCATTGACTCGCTGGACGACTCTGGGATGCTTCATGCCCATCTGGTTTGATGACGCTTGGGAAGGGGGAGCTTCTTGAATTCGACTCAAGTGCGCGTAACGGTGCCCGAGGGAATCGATGCCGGTCTCATCACCGGTCCGCAAGACAGCTTGATCCGTGCTCTCGAGAAGCGTGCTCGGGCTGAGATAACCGTACGCGGCGCGACCATTTCTATAATGGGTCCAGCGCGCTGCTGCGAGGCGCTCGTCAAGCTATTTGAGCATCTATTTGAGCTTGCCGCCTTTGGTGATGCTCCTAATGTCGAGGATTCCGTGCGCCTTCTTGATTCGCTTCTCAAGCGAGGCGGAGACGCATCGGGCATGGCTCAAGACGTTATCCTTACCTATCGCGGCAAGTGCATTCGCCCAAAGACGGTGGGTCAGAAACGCTACATCGAAGCCATACGTTCCCATGCCATGACTTTTTGCATTGGGCCGGCGGGCACTGGCAAGACATACCTTGCCATGGCTATGGCCATCGCTGCACTTCAGCGCCACGATGTTGGCCGAATCGTCCTAACCCGACCAGTTGTCGAAGCCGGCGAGAACCTCGGCTTCTTGCCTGGCACGCTTGAAGACAAGGTTGATCCTTATGTGCGTCCGCTCTTTGATGCACTGCTCGATATGATGGATTCCGAGCGCGCGTCCCAACTGGTGGAGCGAGGCGTTATCGAGATCGCCCCCTTGGCGTATATGCGTGGGCGTACACTCAACGACGCTTTCGTTGTCCTGGATGAGGCGCAAAATACTACGCCCGAGCAGATGAAGATGTTCTTGACTCGCCTGGGTTTCAATTCGACGTTCGTGATTACGGGAGACGCCTCGCAGCGCGACCTTATCGGGCGGCCTGATGGCCTCTCTCATATTCAAGACATTTTGGGCGATCTTGATCAGATTTCTTTCATTCACCTGGACAGTGCCGATGTCGTGCGCCACTCGCTTGTGGGACGCATCGTCGAGGCATATGACTCTTATGAACAAAAACGCGCCGCCGGGGGCGGGCGACACGGAAAGGGGAGCGTTCATGGGCGTGCTCATCAGTAACGATGCAAAGCTCGAGCAGCTGCTCGATACTGCCGAGATCGAACATATCGTTCATTTTGTTCTCGAGGCGGAGGGAGTCACCCGCGAGGTCGAGATATCCCTTTCCTTTGTCGACGAAGAGGAGATGCACGGTCTCAATCGTCAATGGCGCGGCATAGATAAGACTACGGATGTGTTGTCGTTTGAATGCGATTCCGCCTTTGACGAGGATATTCCTCTTGATGAGGCGCTCGAACTCGGTGATATCATCTTGGCACCCCAGGTGATAGCACGCCAGGCCCCGGAATTTGGCAACTCGGCTCAAGATGAGTGCCGCCTCATGCTCGTGCATGGCATGTTGCATCTTCTTGGCTACGACCACATTGAAGACGATGAGGCTGAGGCGATGGAGGCGCGTGAGGACGAACTATTGCGCCTTTTGGCCGCGGCACGCGGCGATGACCCCGCCTCAATAGAGGTTGGCCCCATTACTCGCCATACTCACGATTAAGGAGTACCCATGATCCCCGGTTCTTCCAAGGACCATCCGTCGTTTGTCCGTTCATTTGGGTATGCCATCGAGGGGTTTATTACTGCGGTGCGCACGGAGCGCAACATCAACGTGATGCTGCTCGTTGGCGCCCTTACCGTCATTGCAGGCCTTGTTGTCGGCCTTGACCTTACCTCGTGGTGTATTATCGCTATTTGCTGCGGACTTGTTATTCATGCGGAGCTGTGCAATACCGCCATCGAGGCCGTTGTCGATCTTGCCACGAGCGAGATGCATCCTTTGGCAAAACGCGCCAAGGATATCGCCGCGGCTTCGGTGTATGTGTTGTCGATTACCGCTGCCGTTGTGGGCATTCTCGTGTTCGCTCACGCCCTACACCTGATTTAGGAGTTCCCATGTCTGATATTGAAGAGTTCGATCCCTTTGAGGACCTGAGCGACGACGAGCTCGATGCCCTGCTCGCGCAGGGTGCTGGTTTTGATGGTATCGACGTCGAGGAGGCTCCTGCTGCAGATCGCGCGCAAGGCTTCCGAAGTGGTTTTGTCGCGCTGGTTGGTCGTCCGAATGCGGGCAAATCGACTCTGATGAACGCGTGCTATGGTCAAAAGGTGGCCATCACCTCGCCGGTGGCTCAAACGACCCGTCGACGCATGCGTGCCGTCGTCAACCGTCCGGGCTATCAGCTTGTCTTTGTGGATACCCCCGGTATCCACAAGCCTAAAGACGGTTTGGGCTCCGAGCTCAATCGCAGTGCCTTGTCCGAGCTCAATGATGTCGACGTCGTGTGTTTCACCCTCGATGCCACTAAGCCATTTGGGCGTGGAGATGCCTGGGTTGCGGAAAGGGTCAAGCAGTCTTCTGCCCACAAGGTGCTCGTTATCACTAAGGCCGATCGCGCCGATCAGGCTCAGGTCATGGCTCAAATCGATGCGGCCCGCGAGGAGGTTGACTTCGAAGACGTCATCGTAACCTCGGCCAACGAGCGCTTCAATGTCGATGAGTTCATCGACTTGCTATGCTCCTATCTTCCCGAGGGACCCATGTGGTTCCCGGAGGGAATGGGTACCGATACTACCGATGAAGTTCAGGTTGCCGAGTTCGTGCGCGAGAAGGTGCTGCTTCACACGCGCGAAGAAATCCCGCATTCTGTAGGCGTTATCTGCGATTATTTTGAGCGTACAAAGAAAGTCGTGCGCATTCATGCCATCATCTTTGTCGAGCGCGATGGCCAAAAAGGCATCATCATCGGCCATAAGGGCGAGATGATCAAGCGTATCGGAACCGATGCTCGTTTGGATTTGGAGCGACTTTTTGATTCCAAGGTGTTCTTGGAGTTGGACGTCAAGGTCAAGGCGGGCTGGCGTGATGATGCTGCGCAGATTCGTCGCTTCGGGTATGCGGCTGACGAGTAATTCTTGGCGGGCGGAAAGACATATCGTGTATCTGCGGTCGTCCTCGATAAGGTGAAACTCAAAGAGTGTGACCTTATCCTGACGCTCCTTGCTTCTGATGGTCGGCAGCTTCAGGCAGTTGCAAAGGGGGCTCGTAAACCGGGCGGACGGCTGGCTGCACGTTGTGAGCTTTTTTGCACCGTTGACCTTTTGCTTGCCCGTGGCCGCTCGTTGGATATCGTCTCTCAGGCCGAGTTGCTGGAAGCGCCTTTGGGGGCGGGTCCCAACTACGCACGGCTTATGGCGGCGAGTGCGGTGGCAGAAGTCGCCAAGCGCTGCTCATTTGAGGACGCCGAGGATCGATATATCTTTCCCATTACTCAGCGCGCTCTGGAGCTTTTGGGTTCGCCGCAGCTCGATGAGGTTCATCTCGATCTTTTGCTAGCGGCATACGTATTCAAACTCCTGTCGCATATCGGCTATCGACCTGATTTTTCGGCGTGCGTATCTTGCGGTGACCCCGCGCTTTCCTATTTCTCACCGCTTGCGGGTGGACTCCTGTGCGCCTCGTGCGCGGCGAGCGTTCCTGCGGCGGAGCCTGTCGACGCCGCGGCCGTTAACTGGCTGCGCTCGCTCATTGCCTTGCGTTTCGACGAACTGGCCAAAGTTGATATCGATGCCTCGACGGCGTCGATGCTTCTTTCATTTGCTCACCTATGGGCGGCTACGCATCTCGATTGTCGCCTTCGTGCGCTTGAGTTCGCTTTGGGCAGGTAGGGAAGTACATGTGCAGTTCGTGCGAAGGGCCGCGGCTGTGCTATTATATCGACCTGTTGGTACCCCGATCTTGGATGCACGCATCACCGGCGGCTTCCCAGCCCGGGGCGAATCGAGGCTTTGATTGCAAAGCCGTAAACGAAAGGTGAAACATGACTGTTTCCAAGGAGCGCAAGGCCGAGCTCACCGCTCAGTTCGGCAACACCCCCGTCGACACTGGTAACCCCAAGGTTCAGGTTGCCATCCTCTCCGAGCGCATCAAGGAGCTCACCGAGCACATGAAGAGCCACCAGAAGGACTTCCACACCCGTCGTGGTCTGCTCATGCTCGTCGGCCGTCGCCGTCGTCTTCTCTCCTATATCAAGAAGAACGACGTCTTCGAGTATCGTGCCCTCATCAAGGAGCTCGGTATTCGCGACAACATCCAGTAGTATCTCCTACTGACAAAAGCGCAGCTAGAAGGGGCCTTTCGAGGCCCCTTCGTCCTTAAATGTCCCTGAGGGTACCTAACTGGTTTTCCGGCTCATCCGGGAAGAGCGCCCGGTCGAGCGCCTCTATGAACAGCTCCTCGTCCGGCCTGTCGTAGTGCCTGCCCAGCACCGTGCCCACGCTGTGGCCCATCATCTTGTCCACCATCTGCGAGGGCATGCCGTGCTTCCACAGCATCGCCGTGGCCCAGCTGTTGCGCAGCTTCTGCATCGGCAGGTACCGCTGCGTCGTCACCCCGTCGGAGAAGAGCTTCCTCCAGGCCCAGTTCGCCCGCCCGCGCGCCATCGGCGCGCCCTTCCCGCCGTCGGTGAGGAAGGCGAGGCCATGCGCCTCGCGCTCGGCGGCTATCTCGCGTATCCGGCCGCTCCACGGCGGCGGCACGATCACGGGCCTGACGCTCTCAGGTGTCTTGCACGGCATGAAGCCGGTCTTCGCGCTCTCGTACTGCCGGGTGAGGTCGTAGACGGCGTACAGGCGCTCACGCTTCCCCTCGCCGCGCGTCGCGTAGCCGATGTCCGATGTCGACGCCGCCAGGGCCTCGCCGTTGCGGCACGACCCCTTGGCCATGAGTATGGCCATGGCCTCGAGCCCGCTGCCGCGCAGGTCCTCGAGCAAGGCGTCCGTCTCGGGGAGCGTGTAGACCTCGAGGCCGGACGGCCTCTCCCTGTCCTGCGGCATCTTGTACCTCGCGTCGCGGAACGTTACGTCCCGTATCCCGTGGAGGCGGGCGCAGTTGACCATGTTCCCGACGAGGATGTTGCACAGGCGGGCGTTCGACCTCGACAGCGAGAGGAGCCATGCCTGGTACTCCTCCTCCCTGACGGACGACATGACGGTCGCGCCCCAGAGCGGCGAGACGTGCTTCCGCCATAGCCCGATGTAGTTGCTCGCGGTGTTCCTCGCGATCTCGCCAGACTCGAGCCTGGACGCTATCTCCGGCATGTACCACTCGTCCCAGCACTGCCTGAAGGTCGGGCACGGGCGCTCCGCCTCCCACGGCTTCACGTGGTGCAGCTCCCACAGGCGGTGCATCTCCGCGTCCGCCTCGCGCCTGCACACGCCGTGCAGCGTCTTGGACCGTCTGCGCTGCTCGCGGCCCTCCCATTGGGTCCAGCGCAGCCGGAAGTCGCGCGGCCCGATCTTCTGAATGCATCCCCACGACGAGCGCGTCCCGTGTGGCATAATGGTCACGTCCCTTCTGAGATTCTCCGTCTCCGGGATAGGCCCCTCGCGATGATCCGGAACTCGCGCGAGGGGCTTTTTCTTTACGCTTCGGCGGAGGCCCTTCACTCCTTGCCGTCCAGGCGCTTCGCCATGAGCTCGAAGTCGTTCTCGTAGGTCTTGTCCTGGAGCTTCTGGAACTCGTGGAAGCGCTCCTTGGCGATTTTGTCCGCCGTCTTCTTGTTGCGGTTGCCGAGGCCCTTGAGCACCTCGCGCCCGCTGAATGTCAGGAAGCCGTCGAGCAGGTGCTCGCAGTCCTCCATGCTCGTCAGGACATGCTGTTCGGCCCTGTCCTCGAGCGTGTCGAGCAGCATCGTGACGAGGCGGTTCAGCTGCCTGATCTCGTCCTCGGACAGGTAGTTCTTGGCCACGGTGACGTCCGAGGAGTGGATGCGGCCCTCGGGGCCTCCATTCCACGACGTGAGCCCCATGTTGGGCTTGGAGGGGTCGGAGCGCCCCTGGACGATCTCTGCCGCGGTGTGCCCGGTGACGGCGTAGTGCATCTTGTTCTGGACCGCGGCGTAGAAGTTCTTGGCCATGGCCGAGTCCTTGTCGTAGTCGAAGCTGCACTCCTGGAAGATGTCGGTGATCTTGAGCCACACGCGCCGCTCGCTCGCGCGGATGTCGCGGATGCGCGCGAGCAGCTCGTCGAAGTAGTCCTCGCCGAAGGCTCGGCCGTTCTTGAGCATGTCGTCGTTGAGGACGAATCCCTTGGTGATGTACTCCTTGAGGGTCGCCGTCGCCCACTGGCGAAAGCGGGTCGCGCGCATAGAGTTGACACGGTACCCGACGGCGATGATGGCATCGAGCGCGTAGAAGTCGACCGTATATGTCTTGCCATCTGAGGCAGTTGTTGCAATTTTTGCAACAACTGAGTCTCGGGCAAGCTCACCCTCTTCGAAGATGTTCTTCATGTGGCGCGAGATGGTCGACTTGTCCTTGTCGAACAGCTCGGCGATTTCCTTCTGGGGCATCCAGAGCGTCTCGTCCATGTAGCGCACCTGCACCGGCACGTTTGCCCCCTCGGACTGGTACAGGACGATCTCGGCTTGAATGGGGTCTTCCATATGTCTTCCTTTCCGTTGAATGCCTAGGCGGACCTTACTTGATCGTGAGGATCCGCCTAGATCGACGCACGGGGTTTCTTTATGTCTGGAGCTGCCAAAGATTCTTTGACAACTTGGGCACCCGCCCGGCTTCCAAGCGGTCCGGACCCGTTGGGCTCCCTGAACTCCTCCGGGATGTCATCGGGATCCGTGTACATGGAGTTCAGGGAGGAGGGGCGTATCCTTCCCATGAACTCCATCGTGACCTCTCCTATCGAGGCGGACAGCCTTGCCCGCTGGCTATCGTTGAGGATACGGTACAGGGACGTCAGGGCGGCGTCGAAGTGAGCCCCGCTGACGCTTGCGCAGTAGAGGCGGTCGTCGTGCGCGCAGATGTTCCTGAAACCGACCAGGACGTCGAATATCCTGAGAAGCTCCTTCGCGCCGATCCTGCCTCTCGCGCCGCTCGAGGCCGATACCGACCTGGCGGCGGCGTTCTGTATCCCGCGCTTCTGCAGCTGATAGAAGTGGGATATGTTCCCGAAGGTGAGGTCGTTCTGCAGGACCCACAGGGGGACCATTCCGTACGTCTCTACGTAGTGCCTCGTGAAGGGCTTCATGGTCTTGCTGGGGGTGAGCTTGTTGTTCAGGCGGCTGAGGAGCGAGTTGAGGTTCCTGGCGTGTTCCTTGGCCTTGTCTCCCCTGAACCCGTTGGGTACGAGCATGTCGCGGGCGGACACGTAGTTGGCCCTGTCGAGGTAGTCGGCGGTTCCCCTGTGCTCGTTGCAGAACGCGTAGACCACGGCGTTCTTGAGCGTGGACTCGGCCTCGATGAGGCTGGGCATGACCGCGTTGCGCATAGCGCGGTCGAACAGGAACATGTCGTAGATCATCTTGAAGGTGGTGCCGTGCAGGTACACGTCGCCCGGCGACCTCTGCATCGCGTCGCGGTCGAGGAACGTGTCCTTGTAGCCGTTCACGATCGCGTAGTAGCCCTCGCGCCTCAGCGCGTCGGCCGTCCCCTCGCCGCACCGCACGCCCCTGGACTCGAGGAGGAGTATCTGCTCGTCTACTGTCTTGAACTCTTTCATGATGCTCCAAAATCAGAAGGGCCGCCGCCCGTCATCGGGGCAGCGACCCTTCCTTTGTCACCGATTCACGTAGATTAGGGGTGACTCATCACTGCCTCAACTATAGCGAATCCGGCGCGCGAGTCAACGCACCACCGGATTTCCATCCCCGCCCCTAGTACCTCCGCACCTCGCTGGCCTGGTGCCACTTGACGACGCCGCGGAGCTCGACCGGTGCGCTCTCGGGGTCGTCGAACACGATGTCCGTGAAGCCCTCCTCGTAGCTGTCGGGCGACAGCACGAGCGTCGACGCCCCGCGGTAGTAGCTGCGCAGGATCATCTCGCCGTTGTACTCCGCGGCCACCGCGTCGCCGTTGCGAGGCTCGCACCTGGGGGAGAGCAGGGCGTTCTCGCCGTCGCAGAATCGGCGGTTCATGCAGTCGCCGCGCACGCGCATGAGGTAGGCGTCCGGGTCGTTCACGCGCTCCAGGACCGACAGCGGCACGTCGGCAACCTCGTCGGGGCCGAACTCGTCCGTGAACTCCCCGGCGTGGCCCGCCACGAGCACGGGCAGCGTCGCGTACTCCGCCGGGCGCGGGCGCACGCCCTGGGCCTCCTCGCCCATGAGGTCGGCGACGGTGACGTTGAAGAGGTCGGCGAGCTGTTCAAGATTTCCTTTTCGAGGCATGGACTTGTCGGCTTCCCATTGACCGATTGCCACTCTCGATACATCTAGTTTGTCGGCGATTTCTTGCTGAGTTAATCCAGCACACGTGCGCAAGCGTCGCAGGTTGTCACCAATCTCCATGGGCGTCTCCTTGCCTATGCAAAACTTTACTTATCATTTTAGAAAAGAAAATCTTTCAATCTAGAAAAGTTTTTGTTTACACGATGCAAAGAAAGACTTACTATTGATGGCAGCAAGAGAAGGGAGGGCAAGTGAAGACCCTGCGTGAAGTTCGCGAGAACAAAGGGGTTAAGAAAGTCGCAGTTCAGCGCATGCTTGGTGTAAGTCAGCCGACCTACGACCGCTATGAACTGTATCCAGGAGAGATGCGGGCTAAAGACCTTGAAAGGGTTCTTTCGTTTCTTGGTGTCTCCCGCGGGGATATTTTTTTGACCACAGAGGAAAGTTAAAGTTTGCATTGAGACGGAGGAAACAATGACTGACAGCAGACACACGGGAGGGCACTTCGAGATCGCGTGCCCGGACGGCTTCGGGGCCATCTAGGCGATCGTCGGGTGGCTCGTCGCCGACGGGACCTGGCACCGCGAGGCGTTCGAGCGGTTCGCCGACGCGCGCGTGAGGCTGGGTGAGCTGGCGGGCGGCGACGAGGCGTCGATGCTCTACATCGACCGCACGGTCACGATGAGCGCGCTGGACGCCATCGACACGGGCGTGGCGCCGCGCTCGGTGCGCATCGAGGAGGGCCGGTGGCTGCGCCGCCGGCGCAAGGCCTCGCCGGAGGTCGAGAGGCCGTGCGAGGCGGAGGCGGGGGAGTAGCCGGAGGGCCGCAGCCCCGCCCGGACGGCGCGGGCCCCGGGGGAGGGACGTGTCTCCCCCTCGCCCGGGGCCGTTCCGGCGCGCCGCCCGGCCGGGGCTGCGGACTATGAAGGGAGATATGGGATGGACACGAGGATCGCGGCGGTGCCGCGCGACGCCTACGAGGCGCTGTCGGACGCCCTGGACGAGGCCCTGGGGGCCTTCAGGCGGACGGTGGAGACGCGCGGCGTTGAGATGTGCGGCAGCGAGGCGCTCGGCTACGCGGTCGCGGCGGGGCTGCCCCCGCAGATGGCCTACACGGTCAGCGAGACGTCCCGGTACACGGGCGTGAGCGTCAAGCAGCTGTACCGCGAGAGGGACGAGGGGCGCATGCGCTTCGTGCTGCCGGAGGGCAACTCGAGGGGCGCGCTCATAAGCGTGAAGGAGGTGGACAGGTGGATGAGAGAGTGCTGCGCGGCCTGATCGCGCTCGCCTCGGCGGGCCTGCTGATGGCCGGGATCCAGCTGTTCGAGGCGGCGGTCATCGCCGTCGCGAGGGCGCTGGGGCGCTGCTAGGAGGTCGGTTTGAGAGATCGGGGAAGGCACTACGCGCTGCCCTCTGACGTGAGGCTCGCGAGGGAGCGGCGCATCTTCGCCTCGGGCTTCGCCTGGGGCGTCCTCACGGCGCTGGCGGTGGGCGCGGCGCTCGCCGCGGCCGTGCTGTGGGGGCTGTGATGGGAGGCCAGATGGGAAGGACGAGAAGGAGCGCCCGCGACGCGGGCACCAGGTTCGAGCGCGCGGTGGCCGACTACCTCGCGGGCCTGCTCGGCGACGGCGGCATCGACCGCCAGGTCAAGGTGGGCAGGCGCGACGTCGGGGACATCCGCGGCGTGCTCATGCGCGGCGGCAGGGTGGCCGTCGAGTGCAAGGACTACGGGGGCAGGCACGACCTGCCGCAGTGGCTGCGCGAGGCCGAGGCCGAGCGCGGCAACGCCGACGCCGCCTACGGCGTGGTGGTCTGGAAGAGGCGGGGCACGGCGGACCCCGCCGAGCAGTACGTGACGATGACGCTCAGGACCTTCGCGGCGATGCTCGCGGGAGGGCCGGAGCTTCTGGAAGAGGAGGAGTAGCAGATGGGAACCGAGAAGAAGGCCGGGGCCGTGGAGGAGAGGTCGCTCTCCGTGACGTACACGCCGTCGGTGATCCAGGCGAACTTCGACGCGCTGGAGGAGCGCGTGCGGGCCGTCGTGGCCGACTACGAGGGGGCGGTGTACGACCTCGCGAGCGCCGACGCGGTGCGCGAGGCCAAGCACGACCGCAGCTACCTCAACGGCCTGAAGAAGGAGATCGAGGAGCGCCGCAAGGCCGTAAAGCGCGAGTACAGCAAGCCCCTCGACGCCTTCGAGAAGAGGTGCAGGCAGATCACGGCCATCATCGACGAGGCCGCGGACGGCATCAAGGCGCAGCTCGACCGGGCCGAGGAGGAGCGCAGGGCGCGCGCATACGCCAAGCTGCAAGAGCACTACGAGGAGTTCGCGGGGCTGCTGGCGCCCGTCGTCCCCTACGGGCGCCTTCACGAGCCGCAGTGGCTCAACAAGACGTTCGGCGAGGTCAAGGCATACGAGGCGCTCGAGGCCAAGGTGTCGAAGCTGGCCGGTGACTGGGAGATGCTCAAATCGCAGTTCGAGGGCGAGCCGTTCTACGCCGAGGCGGAGCGCGAGCTCTTCGCCACGCTGGACCTGGGCGCCGCGCTCGCGGCGGCACGGAAGGCCGCCGAGGAGAACGCCCGCATCGCCGAGCTGAAGGCCGCCATGGCGCCCGAACCTGAACCCGAGCCCGAGCCTGAGTCTGAGCCGACCGCGGAACCTGAGCCGATGCCAGCGCCCGCTCCGATGCCCGCCCAGCAGCCCGCCCCCGTCGCGGCGCCGGCGCCTGTCCCCGCGCCCGTCGCGCCGAGCGGCCCCGCGACGCCGTGCGTGATGGTCATCGACTCGGCGACGACCGAGCAGATGCGGTCCATCGGCAGCTTCGCCGGGAGCATCGGCGTGACCGGCGTGTTCAAGCGCGGCACGCTTCAGCAGGCCTACGAGCGCACGATCCGTTAGGAGCCATAAATGGCAGACGAGAAGCACATCACCATCGCCGAGGCGGTCGCCAAGGTCCAGAGGTCCGTAGTGGTGCCGAAGTCGCGCTACAACGCACACGGCAAGTTCAACTACCGGAGCATGGAGGACATCGTGGCCGCGCTCAAGGAGCCGTGCAAGGAGGCAGGCGTCGCCTACACCCTGAACGACTCGGTCGTGCAGGTGGGCGACCGCCACTACGTCAGGGCCACGGCGCACCTGTTCTTCACGGACGGCGGCGAGGGATCCATCGACGTGGACGGCTACGCCCACGAGCCCGACACCCAGACGGGCATGAACCCGGCCCAGGTGACCGGCTCCGCCTCGAGCTATGCGCGCAAGTACGCGCTGTGCGGGCTTTTCGCCATCGACGGCACGAGCGATCCCGACGCCCTGTCGGACAAGCCGGAGAAGGAGCCGCCCGAGTTCGGCGAGTTCACCGCCAAGTGCAAGGCGTGCGGGACCGCCTACGTCTTCAGCAGCCGCGAGCAGTACGAGGCCTTCAAGAAGGCGCCGGGGTGCTGCGCCGCGCCGACCTGGACGGTCGTGTAGCCGATGCAGGACCTTTACGCGCAGCGCGAGGAGCTCTTCAGGCAGCTCATGTGCGAGCTGGAGGCCATGAGGAGGACCGGGCAGCAGTACGCCCAGAACGAGTCCGAGTACAGGCGCGCGCTGCGCACGGCGATCCTCGAGGAGAGGGAGAAGAAGACGCCGGTGACCATCATCGGCGACGTGTGCCGGGGGCGCGAGGACATCGCGGAGGCGAAGATGCTACGCGACTGCGCCGAGGCGCTGTACAAGGCGTCGGCCGAGGCCATCATGGCGCTGAAACTGAGGATAAGGACCGTGGACGACGACATCCGCAGGGAATGGACGAGCGGCGGCACGGGAGAAGGGAGCTACCTATGAGCATCAACAGGACGGTCATCTCGGGCAACTTGACACGTGACCCCGATGTCCGCGCGACGGCGGCGGGGACCCAGGTCCTGTCGTTCACCGTGGCGGTCAACGACCGCCGCAAGAACCAGCAGACCGGGGAGTGGGAGGACCACGCGAACTTCGTGGGCTGCACCATGTTCGGCGCGCGCGCCGAGGCGGTGGGCCGCTACCTCTCCAAGGGGTCGAAGGTCTGCGTCGAGGGCAAGCTGCGCTACAGCGCTTGGGAGGACCGCGACGGCGGCAAGCGCTCCAAGCTCGAGGTCATCGTGGACGAGATCGAGTTCATGAGCAGCCGCCAGCGCGCGGAACAGGGCAACCCGCCCTACGTCGCGGAGCGCCCGCAGGCGCCCCAGGCCTACGCGCCGCAGGCGTACCAGAACCCGCCCGCGATGCCCCCGCAGCGGCCCCAGGCCCCGGCACCGCAGGCGCCCCAGGCCTACGCGCCGCAGCCGGTCCAGCCGGAGCTCTACGACGAAGACATCCCGTTCTGATGGGGCGCGTACTCGACATCATCCGCGACCACTGGGAGGCGGCCCTGTTCGCCGCCTCCTTCTCCGCGGGGTTCCTGTTCTTCTCGTCGCCTCTCTGGGGGTGGTTCTGATGGCAAGCAAGTTCACATGGTTCCCGAAGCTCACGGCAGCCCTCGAGCGCGTGCCGGAGGGGCCGCGCGGCGAGCTGTGCTGGGCGATCGTCCAGCACGGCACCAACGGCGTCGAGCCGGAGTTCACGGACTGGGCGCTCAGCGCCGTCTTCGAGAGCCTGCGCGAGGACATCGACAACAGCCTCGCCGCGCGCAACAAGAACAAGGGCGGCAGGCCGCGCAAGGACTCCAAGGTCGAAACGGGGGTTTCGGAGGATACGGAAACCTCTGAAACGGGGGTTTCGGAAAACGGAAACGGGGGTTTCGGGGTTTTGGAAACTGCCGAAACGGGGGTTTCGGAACCTGAAAACCCCTCCTTATATACCAATCCATACCAGTCCATACCAAGCCAGGCCATTCCAGTGCAGGGCAGTGCGGACGCGTGCGCCGCGCCCGGGGGCTTCGAGCCGCCGACCGCCGAGGAGGTCTCCGCGTACTTCGGGGCCAACTGCCTGAACGGCGACCCGCAAGCGTTCTTCGACTTCTACGCGTCGCAGGGCTGGCGCAAGTCCAACGGCATGCCGATCTCGGACTGGCGGCCGCAGGCCCGGCAGTGGCACCGCCGCCAGCGCGAGCTCGACGCCGAGGCCCGGAGCCGCGGCAAGCCCACCGCCTCGGAGGTCGAGGCCGCGACGTTCAGGCCGACCAGGACGCCCGAGGAGGCGCTGGCCGAGCAGGAGCGCCGGTGGGCGTCCGAGCACCCGGGCATCGACCCGGCCAAGGTCGAGGCCCCGCGGGGCACTACCGCGAGCAGGGACCAGTTCGGGCTGTACCAGGACGCGCAGAGGCTGCTAGCCGCACGCGCCGCGTGCGAGAGGAGGCCCCGATGACGGTCGACGCGGGTGCCCTCAGGGGCTGGTCCAAGGAGCGCGCCGAGCTGTACGGCAAGCCGCACCTGGGGGCGAGGTACACGCGGGGCGCCTCCTACGAGGCCCTGCAGCAGAGGTGCGCCGTCTGCGGCAGGAGGGCCGGGAGCTGCCACCACGTCGCGCGGCGCTCGTGGGGGAGGTCCTTCCGGCTCGTCACGCCGAACGGGACCTGGGAGCTGCGCAGCCCGCTGTTCGCCCTGTGCGGCAGCGGCACCACCGGATGCCACGGAGGCTTCCACGACGGCGGCCTTCGCGCCGAGTGGTCCTGGCGCTCCTCCGTCTACGAGGAGGCGTGGTGGTCCGGGGAGCTTCTCCGGGAATACGGCCCGCACCACCCGGGCCTGTACGAGTACGGCCGCTGGCTGGTCACGGACCGCGACGGCAACGAGATGTTCAGGGAGGCGATGTGATGGGCGGCGAGCTGGCTGAGGCCGCAGCGCTGCATGCGCGGCTCATGGTCGAGCAGCAGGTGACCGACCTCTACACCGGGGACTGCAGGGGGTGCGGCGAGTGCTGCTCGCGGTTCCTGCCGATGTCCCTGCTCGACCGGGCGAGGCTCAGGGCCTACGTGAGGCGGCACGGCGTCGCGGCGCACGCCCCCTGGGCGCGGCTCGACCTCACGTGCCCCTACCTCACGGACGGGCGCGAGTGCTCGGTCTACGAGGCGAGGCCGGAGGTGTGCCGCGCGTACCGCTGCGACCTCCACGCGAGGGGCGAGCTGGACGGCTTCACGGGGGCGGACCGCGCCGTCCCCGTGGACATGAGGGAATTCGCGGAATCGATATGGGAGAAGACGGAAGGAGACCGGGGATGAACCGAGGGATAGCCGGCGTGAACGAGATCCTTTTCAGGCAGCTGGACCGCCTGGAGTCGGTCGACAGGACGGACGCCGAGGCGATGCGGGCCGAGATCGCCCGCAGCAAGGCGGTGCAGCAGGTGGCGGGCAAGGTCATCGAGAACGGCCGCCTCGTGCTCGACGTGGCCAAGGCGGGGGTGGCCGCGGGCGAGGCCGTGAAGCTGCCGAAGGGGCTGCTGGGCGAATGAGGCGCTGGACGGAGGAGCAGGAGGCGTGGCTGCGCGAGCGCTACCCGTACGAGCGCACCCGCGTCCTGTGCCGCCATTTCGCGTGGAGGTTCGGAAGGCAGGTGAGCGAGGAGGCGATGGCCCAGAAGGCCAGCGGCCTCGGCCTGCGCAAGGTCCCGCGCGACCTGCCCGACCGGGCCGCCAGGACCGTGAGGTGGTCGAGCGAGCCGGAGATGGACGCGTGGATGGGGGAGCACGACGAGGGGCAGTCCCTCATGTCGCTCTCCGCCGCCTTCGCCGAGCGCTTCGGCTTCCCGCTCGCCAGGCAGCAGATATGCGCCTGGCGCTCCGCGCGCGGCAGGCAGACCAAGAGGTCCTACGGCGGCGCCCTCGCCCCCGTCGGCACCGAGCGGGACACGGGCAAGGGCTACGTCCTCGTCAAGGTGGCCGAGAGGCCGGAGGTCCCGGGCACGAAGGACAACTGGCGGGCGAAGCACGTGCTCGCCTGGGAGGCCGTCCACGGGCCCGTACCGGAGGGGTACGACGTGCTGCGGGCCGACGGGGACCCCGCGAACCTCTCGCCGGACAACCTCGTCGCCGTGCCGCACCGCATGATCGCCCGGCTCAACTCCCGGGACGCGCCGGAGTGGCACGACCGGGAGAGCCTGGAGGCGGCCCTCGCGTGGTGCGAGCTGAACGCGGCCATCGCGACCGCCGAGGCGAGCGTGCCGCGCACGTGCCAGGTGTGCGGCAAGACCTTCGTCCCGCCCGCCGAAAGCAGGTTCGCGAGGGGGAGGCGCTGCGCCGTCACCTGCCCGGAATGCGTGGCGAGGGGCCGCAAGGCGCGCGGGACCAGAAGCGTCAAGGAGACCCGCGTGTGCAAGGTCTGCGGGAAGAGGTTCGGCGCGACGCAGAGCAACCAGTGGCGCTGCCCAGAGTGCATCGCGGCAGCGCCGAAGTGGAGCTGGAGGCTCCAGAAGTCGCTTAGGAAGGAGAGATGATGGAGGAGAGCATAGACGACGTCGTCGCCGACTGCGCGGCGGTGTTCCGTTTCGACGAGAGGAAGCCCCAGGAGCGCGCACACGACTACCTGAGGGAGCGCCGTGTGGCCCGTGGGTGCGACGACACGGCCATGCAGTGCGCATGCGAGGACATGGTGCGCAGGGCCTACCGCGTTGGCCTCACCGAGAACGCCACCGAGGTGGCCAGGGAGACCGCGAGGGTCATCGCCGAGGGGATCATGGGGGTGCTCGACGATGAGTGAAGGCACCGCGCGAAACCTCGTGACGAAGAAGGTCGACCCGTTCACGGGCGAGCTCCGGCGGCGCCCCGGTTCCGTGAGGTGCTCCGAGTGCGGGTTCAACGGGGTGGTCTACGAGTACTCGGCGTTCAGCGACCTGCTGGGGGCGGACGTCGTCTTCTGCCCCGTATGCGGAAGGAGGTTCGACGATGACTAGCTACGAGCCGGCGAGCGGGCGGAACCTCCCGCCAGGCTGCAGGGACGAGGACATCGACCGGGAGTTCGGCAGGGTGCCGACGTGCGGGGACTGCCGCCACCTGCTGGAGGGCTGCTGCGACTACGGGATATGCGGGCTGGAATTCGAGGAGGCCTTCGAGGAGCAGCAGGCGCGGGAGCCGCTCGCGCCGCGCGAGTCCGCCGAGTGGGCGCTCGGCTGGATCGTCGACAACTACAGGGACATGCAGGACGACGCGTGCCGGAGGTACTCCGCGCTCTGCGTCCGATAGGGAGGTCAACAGTCGGGGCGGACCCATGAGAGCCCGCCCCTCGGTGCGTTCGGGGGTGCGCTTGCGCGGAATCGGCCACGGCGGAGATGGGCCTTTTGGCCCATCTACAGAATCTACACATCTTTTCGGAGACAAGGGCTGGGGCGCGCCTCGGAGGGGATACGTCCTCTGGACCGAGGACATGGTGCGCCGGATGCAGGCGGCCCCCGAGAGGACGGCGGGGGAGATCGCCGCGATGCTCGGCGTCTCCACGTCCTCGGTGAGGCACGCGAGGCAGCGCTACGGCCGCTTCGCGCCCAAGTGGAAGGTCCCGCTGTGCCAGAGGTGCGGCGCGCACCCGGTGTGGTCCGAGAGCCGCGACGGCAAGCGGTGGGGCCTGTGCCGCCAGTGCACGCTCGACGAGCGGGCCTACATCGCGCGCAACGGCGAGCGCATGGCCAGGGTCGACAACGCGCAGCGCCAGGCGAGATGGAAAAGCCGCCACAAGTGACGCCGGGCTGACCATCCAGGCATGGGAAAGAGGACGAACAGAGCGCGCAAGACGAGGGGCCGGGCCGAGAGGGGCGCGGCCCCCGCCGCCGCATGCGCGAACCTGAAGCCGGTCCGAACCGCGGAGGAAGCGAGGGAGCTCGGGCGCAGGGGAGGCATAGCCTCCGGGGAGGCGCGGCGCCGGAAGCGCGACATGGCCGCCGTCGCGACAGCCATCCTGGCATCTGGCGCCAAGGGGGAGAGCCGCGAGGTCATCGCCGCCGTGGCCCCCGACCTCGCCGACGAGGACGCGACCGTGGCCGCCGCCGTCGTGGCAGGCCAGATAGCGTCCGCCCAGGGCGGCAACGCCCAGTCGGCCCGCTTCGTGGCAGAGCTCGATGAACGCGGCAGGCTCGCCGAGAGGCGCGAGGACGCCCCGTTCTGCCGAGACTTCGGCATGCTGCTCGCACCGCCCTACGTCGCGCTCCACCGCGCCGTCGAGAGGGACGAGGGGCTTGAGCGCTGGCTGCACGGCGGCCGCTTCTCGGGCAAGTCCTCTGTCATCTCGCTGGAGATCGCCTACGGCCTCATGCGCCATCCCGAGCGCTCGGCGTTCGTCATGCCAAAGATCGGCAACGACATCGAGGGCGGCGTCTTCGAGCAGATGCTGTGGGCGTTCCGCAGGCTCGGCTGCGAGGCCGAGTGGGCCGCCACGAAGCGGCCGTGCAGGCTCGCGCGCCCATCGACGGGGCAGGTCGTGACGTTCAAGGGCGGCGACCGCACCGACAAGACCAAGGCGATCAAGGCTCCGGGCGGCACCTACTACGCCTACCAGTGGATATCGGAGGTCGACCAGTTCGGGGGCATGCGCGAGGTGCGCACCGTCCTGCAGTCGGTGACCCGCGACGCCCCCGAGGGCGCCGTCTACTTCCGCTTCTTCGACTACAACCCGCCGCGCTCGCGCGACGCATGGGTGAACGGCCACGTGGCCGAGGTCGAGGCGGCGGACCCCGCGGCGGTCATCTCGACGACCTACCTCGACATGCCGCGCGAGTGGGTCCCGGAACAGGTCTACCGCGACGCCGAGGCGCTGCGCGAGCTCGATCCCGAGAGCTGGGAGCACGAGTGGGGCGGCGTGCCAACCGGCTACGGCGCGGAGGTCTTCAGGCGCGCGGAGGTGCGCTCCGTCACCGACGAGGAGCGCCGCTCTATCGAGTACCACCTCTACGGCGTCGACTGGGGCTTCTCGACCGACCCGTTCGTCTGGGTCAAGGCCGGGTACGTGCGCTCGACGCGCACGCTCTACGTGCTCGACGAGATCAGCGGCGCGGGCCTGTCGAACGCCGAGAGCGCGCGCATGGTTGCCGACCGCATGTCTAGGCCACGCCTCGCGGGCGGCGGACTCGGGGAGCCGGGGCAGGACGGCCCCGAGGTGGTCGAGGACGCGGAGCCCTACGCCGAGGTGCTGTGCGACTCCGCAGAGCCGAAGAGCGTCGCCGACTTCCGCGCCGAGGGCATCGAGGCCTCGTCCGTGCCGAAGCAGGGCGCGCACAACGTGCGCAACTCGGTGCGCTGGCTTCAGGACCGCGCCGCCATCGTCATCGACCCGTCCTGCGAGGTCGCGGCCCGCGAGCTGCCCTGCTACCAGTACGCGCTCACGAGGGACGGCAAGCCCACGGGCATGCTGCCCGACGCCGACAACCACGCCATAGACGCCCTGCGTTACGCCGTCGCGAGACTCATAGACGATCCGACGATGGTATGACGCTGGGAGGTTTCGAGTGAAGAAGGTCACCGGTGTGCCCGGCTGGGCCACGAGGTTCCTGAAGAGGAAGGGCTACGCGCCCCGCAACAGCATGGATGCGCACATCCGCGCGTGGTGGAGCTGGTACCAGACGACCAACGGCTTCTACGCCGCCGACAGGCACGACACCGGGCGTGGCGCCGACCCCGGCGGCCGCCTCTCCATCCGCCCGGCGCGCGCCGTGTGCGACGAGTGGGCGAGCCTTGTCATGGACGAGAAGACCGCCATCTCCTCGCCTCAGACGGAGGTCAACGACTGGCTCGCCGAGCGGGCTGACGCATTCGTCTCCGAGCAGGCCGACAACCTCGCGCTGGCCTTCGCCCTCGGCTCCGGCTGCTGGGCGGTCGGCATCGAGGGCGTGGGCGAGGACGGGCGCGGGGCCGACGCCGAGGCGACCATCGACTTCTACGACGCGGGCAAGGTGTGCCCGCTGCTCACCGACGGCACCGAGGCTGTGTCGGTGGCGCTTGTCTCCCGCTGCCTCGTCGGCGGCGTGACCTACGACCGCGTGCAGGTGCACGAGCCGGTCGCGGAGACGGGCGGCACCTACCATATCCGCACATGGCTTTTCGACCCGGCCCGCGAGGGCGCCGAGGTCGTGAGCGACGAGGTCATCGGCGACCTTGACACGCGCTCGGCGCTGCCGACCTTCGCGATCGTCCGACCCGCCATATCCAACACCTACGAGGAGCTGTGCCCGCTCGGGGTCTCCGTCTTCGACGACGCCGTCGACACGATCAAGCTGGTCGACGCGACCTTCGACATGATGTACTGGCGCTGCCGCCTCGGCCTGCCGCGCATCATCTGCGAGGAGTCGGGCATCAGGGTCGACCCCAAGACGGGCAGGCGCGACCTCGGCTCGACCATCGACCAGAAGCTGTTCAAGGCGGTGCCCGGCAAGGTCGGCCAGTCCAGCCCGCTCACGATGTACGACCCCGGCATCCGCGCAGACGAGTCCGAGACGGCCATGAACGATGCTCTGTCGATGCTCTCGATCAAGTGCGGCTTCGGCCCCAACTACTTCAGCTTCACCCGCCAGGGCGGACTCAAGACCGCCCGCGAGGTGGTCTCCGACAACTCGGTGCTCTATCGCAACCTGCGCAAGCACGAGGGCAAGGTCGGTGAGGCGCTGCGACGCCTCTTCGCGGGCGCGTACTCCGCCGAGGCAGGCGTGAGGCTGGGCGCGGCGCCCGAGGGCGTCGAGATCGACGTGACGTGGGACGACTCGGTAGTGGAGGACGCCGACGCCGAGCGCGAGACGATGAAGGACGACGTCGCGCGCGGCCTGTGCCCGCGCTGGGTCTACGTGGCCAAGTACTACGGGATGAGCGACGAGGAGGCGCGGGCCTTCACCGGGGAGACCCTCGGCGCCGCCCCCGACGACTTCGGGGAGTAGCCCATGGGGGACTTCCACGACCGCCTCGCCGCCGACCTCGTCGGAGGGGCGCAGGAGCGGTTCGTGGCCGAGCTGACCGAGCGCGCCGCCCGCATGCTCGCCGACGCCGTGGCGAACCCTGACCGCTTCAGGCTGCTCGACAGGCTCTCGCCGCTCGGCGCCATGGGACTCTGGGCCGAATGGCGGGACAGGGTGACCGACGAGTGCCGCGAGGCATGGGAGAGCGCCGTGTCCGACGAGGACGAGCTGCTCGTCTCATCGCTTGCGCGCTATCTCGGGGGCCGCAGCTACGAGACGTCCTACGCGGCGAACGTCGCCGCCGAGGCGGCGCGCGGCATGGCGGAGATCATGAGGCGCGAGAACGTGTCCTTGGCGTCGAGCGTCGAGCGCGAGTGGTACTCCGCCGTCGCAGACGCGGTCACGCGCGTCGAGGCGGGAGAGTCGCGCCGCCGCGTCATGGAAGAGGCCGTGGCCAAGCTCGCCTCCGAGGGAATCACCACGATCGACTACAGGACCGGGACGCGCATGCCCATCGACGCCGCGCTGCGCCGCCATATCGTGACGCAGGCGAACCAGGCGCGCAACGACCTGCTGTGGCGCCGCATGGACGAGTGGGGCGCGGACCTCGTGTTCACGTCGGCGCACTACGGCGCCCGCCCGTCCCACGCCGTCTGGCAGGGTCGCGTGTTCAGCCGCTCCGGCACATCGAAGGCGTACCCCTCGCTGGTCGAGGCGACGGGCTACGGCACGGCAGGCGGCCTGTGCGGCGTGAACTGCCGCCACACCATGACGCCCTACGTCGAGGGCATCTCGAAGCTCCCCGACACCGACTACGGTCCCCAGGAGAAGCTGACGGGCCTCAGCTCCGACGAGTACTACGCCGCGACGCAGGCGCAGCGCAGGCTCGAGGCCAAGGTCCGCGCGACCAAGCGCGAGATAGCGTTAGGCGAGGCGAGCGGGGTCGACGAGACTCCGGCCCGCGTGCGCCTAGGGGAGCTTCAGGGCAGGCTGCTGGACCACTGCAAGGCGAACGGGCTGCGCCGCGATTACGGGCGAGAGCGGGCATACGCCGTGCCCGGCGCGGTCCAGCCGAGGGCGCTCAGGGCGACTGCATCCGTGAAGAAGGTGCTCGGAAGAGGCTTCGGCAGCGTCGCTCCCGGCGAGATGCGACTTTGCGAAGGCGTGTTCGTCGACAGACACGACAGGGTGAGGACGGAGGAGTTCGTGACCGAGACGCTGCAGGCGATCGTGGGCCTCGAGGTCGAGCACGCGGTCGTCATCCAGAGGGACGGGCGCGTGTTCCATGCGGTTGGAACGAGGGACTCCGTGACGCTCGAGGGGGCAGACCTAGACGGCGCGATCGTGATGCACAACCACGTCCTGCTTTATGGCGAGCCCTGCTCCTTCGGCAAGGACGACTACGTCACGCTTAGAGAGAACCCCAAGATAACGCTGCTCATGGCGTGCAGCGGTGGGTATCGGTACGAGATGAAGGCTGGTCCGAAAATCGCCAAGGTAGGGTATGATGATGCCATGGGGAGAATACCCCTGAGCGAAGTCGATATGGACGACTTCCAGCACCTGGTAATGAGGAGCCTCAATGATCTCAAGGCGATACGTTATAGACGGGAAGACTTATGAGCTTCCCGAGTCAAGGCTCGGGGAATACGAGCGTCTCGACGACGAGTTCCACGCGGCGCTTCTGAACGTAAAGTATCCCCCTTTGCCTAAAAACTGCTTGAGCAACAAGTATAATGAGCCAATCCGGAAGGTCGTGCGAGAGTACCGAGAGAAGTTTCACGACCTGCTCGTCGAGGTCGAGGAGTAACCGCCAGACATCGGCACCGCCAGCCCCGCCACGAGCGGGGCTTTTTCATGCCGTTACCACGCCGCGAACATGCTTCCCGAGCGGGGGAATCGCCCCCGAACGCACAGGGAGGGAGCCTCAATGGCAGAAGAGAACGCGCAGAGCGCCGCGAGCGAGGGCGGCAAGCCCCAAGACCCCGCGGTCGAGGCGCAGCCCCAGGACACGAAGCAGGAGGAGGGCGGCAAGCCCCAAGATCCCGGCGGCGTAGAGGGCAACGACCGCACCCCGAACATCCACAAGCTGGAGCGCGACGTGGCAAACCGCGACAAGACCATCGCGGATCTGAAGGCCAAGCTCGCCGAGAAGGAGAAGGGCGGAAGCGATCTCGAGGCGCGCCTGGCCGCGCTCGAGAAGCAGGCATCCGACTCCAAGGCCGAGGCGGACGCCGCCAAGGCAGACGCGAAGCTCGCCGCCGCCGGATGCGTGGACTGCGACCTCGCCCGGGCGGTGCTCGGCGACTTCGACGGGGACGTGGCCAAGCTGAAGGAGGCGAAGCCCTACCTGTTCGCGCCGCAGGGAGGCAGCAAGGGTACCGGTGGCCGCGCGTCCGGCACCTCGGACGGGCCCTGCAAGTCAATCCGCGACGCGCTCGCACAGACCGACCGATAGAAAGGCAAATCACATGGCCATCACTCTCACGGAGCTCGCAGCGAACTCCACCGACAAGCTCGTACAGGGCTTCACGAACGAGGTCGTGACCGACTCGTTCCTGCTCGGCGCCATGCCGTTCGACGACTGCATGACCGCCTCGGGCACCTCCGACCTCGTCTACTCCTACAAGCGCGTGAAGACCCCGGCCGTGGCCGCCTTCCGCGCCCTCGGGGCAGAGCCCGCCGCGAGCGTGCCCAAGACCGAGAAGAAGACCACCCGCGTGGCCATCCTCTCCAACTCCTGGAACATGGACCGCGTGGCCAAGGACGCCGCGAGCGACCTCTACGAGCTCTACCTCGAGGAGTCCAAGAACGCGATCATCCGCAAGTTCAACCAGGCCTTCATCTCCGGCGACACCGCCTCCGATACCGACGGCTTCGACGGCCTCGCCAAGGCGCTGAAGGGATCCTCCACAGAGTCCACCTCCGCGACCGACCTCTCCGTCGTGACCCAGACCGCCGCCCTCGCCTACCTCGAGGAGCTGGACACCATGCTGTCCGGCCTCATGCGCACCCCCGATGCCCTCGTCATGGGTTCCGCCCAGCGCGTCAAGCTCAACGCCTGCCTGCGCGCCGTGGGCCTCGGCACTCAGACCATGGAGACCGCCGGCCGCCAGGTGCCGTCCTACAACGGCATCGCCATCCACGAGATGCGAGACGGGGCCGTCGCGAACGGCGACGTCTACGCCTGCTGCTTCGGCCTCGACGCCCTTCACGGCGTGACGCTCTCCGGCGGCTCCGCAGTCTCCGTGACCATCCCCGACTGGTCCACCCCCGGTGCCGTCAAGTCCGGCGACTGCGAGCTCGTCTGCGGCATCGCGCTGAAGGCGACGAAGGCCGCGGGCGTCCTGCACGCCAAGGCCGCCTAGCATGGCCCCCGAGCTGACGTTCGAGGAGTACTCGGGCGACCTCTACCGCGGGAGCCTCGAGGAGGAAGCCTTCGGCGCGGCCCTGCCGCGCGCCCGCGCCCGCCTCGTCGAGCTTACCGGGGCCGAGGTCCCTGAGGCCCACGAGCGTGCGTGGAAGGGCGCCCTGTGCGCCGTCGTCGACCGTGTCGGCGGCGCCGACGAGCCCGGCGTCAGGAGCGAGACCGTGGGATCCACCAGCGTCACCTACGACGAGTCCCGGTATTCCTCGACCGACCTCGATGCCGTATCGCCATGGCTGGCCGGGACGGGGCTGCTCTACAGGGGGCTGGCGTGATGGGCTGGGAGACCGTGACCACCTGGCACCGCGCGGCGGACGGGTGGGTGCGGTCCGTCTGGTCCAACGTCCGGGTCGAGGTCTCGCAGGCTCTTTCCAACTCGGCCGTCGGGCCGGTCCCCGGAGGGGCGACCAAGGCGTTCTTCTTCTCGGCGCCGGAGCTGGCCCCCGGCGATTGCCTCGTGGTCGGTGTCGGCACCGGGGCGGAGCCTCCCGACGAGGCGCTCACCATCGAGCGCGTCGACCCGTACAGCATGCGCTCCGCGCACCACCACACGGAGGTCACGGCGCGATGAGGCTCAGGCTCCGCAGCGTGGACGTCTCGGCGGCCGTGCCGAAGGTGAGGGCGGCAAACAACGCCGCCCTCGGCATCACCGCCGAGAACGTCCTGTCCGACTGCCGGGAGTACGTCCCCTACGACTCGGGCGCCCTGCAGGGGTCCGGCCGCACCAGGCTCACGGACGGCAGCGCCTACGTGGAATGGGGCGGCGACTCGGACACGTCGCGCTACGCGCGCGAGCAGTACTACAACGCCCACAACCACGCTACCGACCAGAACGCGCTGCACGCCCCGAGGGCGTGCGACCACTGGTACGAGCGCGCCCGCGCCGACCGCGGCGACGCGTGGCAGCAGATGTACGACAAGGCACTCAAGGAGAGGATCTGACCATGCAGGACATCGCAAAGAGCACGACGGCGTTCGTGGCGCAGCGCCTCGGCGTCCCGTGCGAGTACGGGGAGTTTCCCGGGAAGGCGGGCTGCTGCATGGTCAAGGCCTCGCCCGGCGAGCCGTGGGTCCGGCGCTACCTCTCGGGAGGCGGAATCAGGCGCTTCGGGTACGAGGTGTACCTGCGCTGCCTGCCGAGGGGCGACGAGGGCAGGCGCGTGGACGCGCTGGCCCTCCTGCGCGGCCTGCAGTCCGCCATCGACGCGGGCGAGGCGCCAGAGGGCGTCCCCGTCCGCACCCACGAGGTCACGAGCCTGCCGTCGCAGTACGGCGTGCAGGACGACGGCTGCGTGGTATACCAGCTAACCGCTTCACTCACCTACATGGCCTAGAGAAAGGACAGCGACCATGCCCAACCCCGACGAGCAGACGGTGGAGACCGCCCGCAAGCCAGTTTCCATCTACGAGATCCAGCACTGGATCAAGTTCCCGGGCGACACCGCCTACACGCAGGTGACCGAGGACACGAAGGCCGACTCCAGCCGCGACACGAACACCTACGAGCCGACCTACCTCGACCGCAAGGTGCAACCGAAGTACGTACTCGGCCGCACCGACACGGTCGAGTTCGAGATCGACGCGATGGCGCCCGGCGGCATCCAGCAGAAGCTGGCCAAGTACGAGGACGAGACCGACGTGTCCGTCGAGTACGTCCGCACCATCGGCTACGACTTCGAGAAGGGCGCGGCGGTCGCGCAGACCGCGCTCGTGGCCAAGCACGCGCAGGCCACGCTCAACATGAACCCCTTCTCCGGCGACGACATCGCCCCGATCGTCATGAGCCCGACGCTCACCGTCACCACCGACTACGACCTCGGCACCTTCGACGCGACCAAGGGCACGTTCACGCCCGCCACGGCGACGGCCTAGCCCGAGAACAGGCCCTCCCAGGGAAGCCCCGCCCGGACGGACGGGGCTTTTTTCTTGCCGTTACCGGGGCCGGAGAATCCATGGCCAAGACATTGGCCCTGACGACTGGGAGGAAACATGGCCGACGAGATCAAGACATACGAGCTGCGAAAGAACCCCAAGAAGAGGATCCGCATCGACGGCGGGGAGTACTCCGTCCAGCTCGGGAACCCGACTTTCGTGCTGCTGGCCGCCGAGTGGCAGGAGCAGCTGCAGGCGATTGCGACGGGTCCCGACGACGTCGCCGGGCTCCGCAAGCTCGCCTCTGACGGCAAGCGACTCGTCGCGAGCGTCGTCGGCGCGGAGGGCGCGGAGAAGCTCATGGGCGGGGACAACGCGCTCAACCTCATCCGCCTCATCGACCTCGTCGGCATCCTCGCCGAGGTCATCTCGTCCCCGGAGAGCATGGAGGCCGTCCGGGAGGTCGCCGCGAGCGTCGCGACCCTCGACGAGTAGATGGACGCGCTCGACGTGATCCTCACGGGGGCGCCCTCGACCGTGGAGGTCGGCGGCGCCCCCGTCCCCGTGAACGCGGGCTTCCGCGCGAACATCCTGGCCGAGACGATCGACCGCGGGGACGCGTCCGCGCGCCCAAGGCTCCTCATGTGCCTCTTCGCGCGAGGAGGCGAGCTTCCGGCGAAGGTCGCCCGCTCGGCTGGCGAGGCGCTGGCCGAGGCGGTCTCGTGGCACGACGCGGCCTGGTCCCTGGCCCAGTACGGCAGGGGGCAAAGGGGAGGCGGCGGGAGCGGGCGCGAGCCGAGGCCCGTGTTCGACTGGAGGGCCGACGCGGCCATCGTGGCCGCCGATTTCCGGCGATTCTACGGCATCGACATCATGGACCCAGCGTGCCAGATGCACTGGTACCGCTTCATGGCGCTGTTCCTCGCGCTCACGAGGACCGCCGACGCGCTCGTATCGCAGGCGGTCTCCGCGCGCTCCCCGCTGCGCGGCAGGAGGTCCAAGGAGGAGAGGGAGCTGAAGTCGGCGCAGGCGTCGTTCTGGGCGTTACCCCCGACAGAACTTGAGCTTATCGAAGAAGCGAAGAGGGCGTTCTAAGGGGGAGCCTTGTCAGAGGGCAGCATCGTAATCGAGATACTCGGCGACGCGTCGGATTTCAACGCGAAGGTGGAGAGCCTCGGCGCGAAGACCCAGTCGGCGCTGAGTTCCGTTTCGTCCTCGCTCACGGCGTGGGGCGCGGGGCTGACCGCCGCCGTCACGCTGCCGCTCGGTGCGGCCGGGGCCAAGGCGATGCAGTGGGCGCTCACTACGGCGAGTGCGGCCGAGCAGGCGGACATCGCCTTCTCGACCATGCTCGGCCCGGAGCGCGCCAAGCAGATGATCGCCGACCTCACCGAGTTCGCCAAGAAGACGCCGTTCGAGATGAGCGGCCTCACCGACGCCACGCAGAAGCTGCTCGCCTACGGCTTCGCCGCCGACGACGTCATCCCGACGCTCAGGGCCATCGGCGACGCCACCGCCGCCCTCGGATCGGGCCAGGAGGGCATCGACGCGTGCACGCGCGCGATAGGCCAGATGCAGGCGAAGAGCAAGGTCATGTCCGAGGAGATGCTGCAGCTCACCGAGCAGGGCATCCCGGCCTGGAAGTACCTCGCAGAGGCCCTCGGCACCGACGTCGCGGGCGCGCAGGAGATGGTCACGAAGGGCAGCGTTGATGCCGCGACGGGCATCGCTGCGCTCAAGGCGGGCATGGAGGGCGATTTCGGCGGCCTCATGGCCGAGCAGTCGAAGACCCTCTCGGGTGCCCTTTCCAACCTCGGCGACGCGGCCGAGGCGACCATCAAGGAGATCTACAAGACCGACGCCTACAAGGAGCTGGCTTCGGCCGTGGCCGACCTCGCGGACCCCGTCGGCGACCTCGTCGGGAACCTCATGCCCGCGCTGGAGGGGGCGCTCTCCGCCGCCTCCGGGACCGTGGCGGGCCTCTCCTCCGCCATCTCGTCGCTCGACGCCTCGCAGGTCCAGGCGATCGTGGACGCCGTCGGGCTGCTCGCGGGCCTCGGCCCCGCCCTGCTGGTGGCGGGCCGCGCCGTCGGCTCGGCGGGCGATGCGCTCGGGGCGGCATCTGCCGCAGCGGGTGCCGCGTCGAAGGGCCTGGATGCGGCCAAGACGGCGTTCGCGGAGAGCGGCGTCACCGCCGAGAGCGTCGCCGCCGGCGCGAAGAAGGCCTTCGAGGGACTGAAGTTCGGGGCCGCTGAGGCCGGGGCGGCGGTAAAGCTCGGGCTGGAGGACCCGCTGCACGCGGCGCAGGCGGTGGCCGGGTCCGCCGCCTCGGGCATCAGGGAATCCTTCGGCACGGTCCCGCGCGCCATGTCGACGGTCGGAGGCGCGTCGCAGGCCGTCCTCGGCATCTTCGAGAGGTCCGTCCCGGTTGCCCTGAGCGTGGCGAGGGGCTTCGGCGTCGCGACGGTCGTCGTGGGCGCGCTCGCCGTCGCGCTCGGCGGCGCTGCTGTCGCCGGCCAGGCCATGGGTGTGGACATGTCCGCCGCCCTCTCCGGGTTCGCCGGGTCCCTCGGCAACCTTGCCCCGCTCGTCGAGTCCGCGTTCGGCTCTCTGGCCCAGGCCGCCCCGCAGGCCGCGGCGGCCCTCTCCGGGCAGGCGCCCGCCATCGCCTCGGCGTTCGGGCGGCTGCTCTCCTCCGCGGTGCAGGGCCTCGAGGCCGCCATGCCGGGCCTCGTGGAGGCCGCGTCGGCGGCGGCGACCGTGCTGAGCGGGACGCTCGCCACGTGCGCCCCGCTGCTCCTCGAGGGGGCCATGCAGCTCTTCGCGGGCCTGCTCGACGCCCTCTCCGAGACGGCGGGGGCCCTCGCGCAGTCGGCCCCGGAGCTCATCGGCGGGCTCGCCGAGAGCTTCGCGGCGAACGCCCCGACGCTTCTCGGGGCGGCCGGGAACCTCTTCCTGGCCATAGCCCAGGCGCTGCCGCAGGTGCTGCCCGCTCTGGTCGCCGCCCTGCCCGTCGTGATCGGAGGGCTGACCTCGTCCCTGCCCGCCTTCATCGGCCAGGTCCTCGCTGCCGCGGTGAGCCTCTTCCTGGGCATCGCGCGCGCCCTGCCGCAGGTGCTACCCTCGGCGATCTCCTCCCTGGCGTCGCTCATCGGGTCCGTCGTCTCCTACATTCCGACGCTCATCGGCCAGATCACGGCTGCCGCGGTGAGCCTCTTCCTCGGCATCGTTCACGCTGTGCCGCAGACTCTCGGCTCCCTGCTCGGGGCCATCGGAGACCTGCTCGGGCAGGCAAAGGAGGCCTTCTCCAGCTTCTCCCTCGTCGACGTCGGAAAGCAGATGATCCATGGGTTCATCTCCGGCATCCAGTCGGCGGTCGGCGGGCTGGTCGACGCCGCGAGGGGCGCCGCGTCGAGCGCGCTGGAGGCGGCGAAGAACCTGCTTGGCATCCACTCGCCGTCCAGGGTCTTCCGCAACGAGGTCGGCAGGATGGTGCCCCTCGGCGCAGCCCTGGGAATCGACGACGAGGCGGACGCCTGGAGGCGCTCTGTGGACGACGCCTTCGCATACATGCCCAAGGTCTCGCTGCCCGCGGCGACGCTCGGCTCCGTGCCGCTCCCGGTCCAGCCCGGCGTCTCCGCGGCGTACGCCGAGTCGGCGCGGTCGGCATCCTCGTCCGAGTCGGAGGGCAGGCTCATGGAGGAGGTCGGCAGGCGCATCGACGCGGCGGCCGAGAGGATAGAGAGGGCGCTCGGCGAACCGGTCTCGCTCAGCGTCGACAGGAGAGAGGCCGGGAAGATCGTGAGGGGGCTGGTCGGAGCGTGAGGACCGACATCACATACACAAACTGCAGGGGCGAGAGCATGACCTTCGGCGGCGCCTCGGACAACGGCCTGCACTATCTCGAGCACGAGCTGCGCGATTGGGAGTGGAGCTACTCGACCGGCAAGGGCTCGGGCCGCGTGACGTCTTTCTCGCGCCGGCCCTCCAAGCCCCTCAAGGTGAAGTTCCCGGTCGGCATCGCCGCCGCCGACGCTTCTGAAGGCCTGAGGCTCAGGAACCGGCTCGTCGCGCTCGGCGAGCCGGACGTCGCCTCTGGGACGCCGGGCACGCTCTCGATGGGGGAGTGGTCGCTGCGGTGCTGGATCGTATCGGGCGAGCCGACGAGGTACTGGCAGGACGACCGCTACGCCGAGTTCTCGCTCAGGCTGCTCGTCGAGGACCCCTCCTGGACGAGGGGGCACGCGAGGACGTTCGTGCCGGAGACGGCGAGTGCGGCCATGGGCGTGGACTTCCCGCTGGAGTTCCCCTTCGACCTGCGCCGCGAGAGGGCATCGACGAGGCTTTCCGTGCCCGGTGGCTTCCCCGCGGAGTTCCTGTGGCGCGTCTACGGCCCCGCTACCTCTCCCTACATGAGGGTCGGCGGCAACCTGTACCGCGTGAACGCCGACGTGCCCGATGGCGCCCGCCTCGAGGTCGATTCGCGCGCGAGGACAGTCATGCTGATCCTGCGCGACGGCACCGCGTCGAGCGCCTACAGCAAGCGCGAGCGCGGCGCGAGCGGCAGCGGCTCCTATATCTTCGAGCCGCTCCCCTGCGGCGAGTCGGACCTCGCCTGGGGCAACGACTCGCGCATGGACCTGATCGCCTACGAGGTGCGCAGCGCCGCGCCGTACGAGGAGGGATAGCCCATGGCCGACATCTGCTATACAGACTCGAGGCGCACCGACGTCGGCGTGCTGCTCGGCGCCTCCCTGAACGTTGAGTGGGGCGACTCGGGCAACGACTTCGAGCTATCGGTCGACATATCCTCTCCCGTGCGCCTCGATGACGGCGCACTCGTCTACGTCGAGGGGACCGAGTGGGGAGGCGTGGTCGACGCCCGGGAGGCGAGCGCCACGGACGGCCTCATGCGCTACACGGGGCGCTCATGGCACGGCGTGCTGAGGGACCGCATCCTGTGCCCAGACGCCGGGGCGGACTACCTGTCCGTATCGGGCGAGGCAAACTCGGTGCTGCTGTCTCTCGTCTCGAGGATGGGCCTCGGGGACGTCATGACCGTCTCTGCCGTCCAGTCCGGCATATCCGTGCGGCACCGGTTCGACCGCTACACCGACGCATACTCCGGCATCCGCGCGATGCTGGCCGCCTCGGGTGCCAGGCTCGGCATCTCCTACGACTCCCGCGCCGGGCGCGCGGTTCTCTCCGCCGTAAAGGTCGCCGACTGGTCCGACGGCCCGACATCGGATACCGCCGACGTCGACGTGAAGAGGGTGGGCAGGCCGTACAACCACCTGATCTGCCTCGGTTCCGGCGAGCTGCGCAACCGCGTCGTCCAGCACTGGTACGCCGACGCGGAGGGCCGCGTCTCGAGCAAGCAGAGCCTTTTCGGCATCGACGAGCGAGCGACGGTGTACGACTACACCAACGCGTCTGCGGAGCAGCTGTCCCAGGACGGCCCCAAGAAGCTCGCGGAGTACCAGACCGCCGACGTCCTCGAGGCGACGCTCGGCTTCGACGGATCATATGCCGTGGGCGACGTGGTGCCGGGGGTCGACGAGGACACGGGGACCGAGGTCTCGGTCACGGTCGGGACGGTCGACGTGACGGTGACGGCCGACGGGGTGACGGCGACGTACCGCGCGGGCGGGACCGCCGCCTCCGGATCGTCGGCATCGTCCGCCGAATCGTCCGGCGGCGGGGCGTCGTACGCCGCGGGCGACGGCATCAGCATCGTCGGCCGGACGATCTACGCGGACGTGACCCAGGCGAAGCTGGACACCGTGTCCGCAACGGCGGCGAAGGCCTCGTCGGAGGTCACCGGGGTCGCGACCGACCTGTCTAGGGAAGCGGAGGCCAGGCGGGCGGCGGACGAGAAGATCGCCTCGGACGTCGCGTCGCGCGTCTCCTCCGTCAGGGCCTCGGGGCCGCTCACGGCGCAGACCGACGAGTCGATGGCGGTGGTCGTCGCCCACGACGCCTCGGGCGTCGCGGCGGGGAGCTACGGCCCCGCTGCCGACTCAGAGCCCTCTTTCGGCGGGAAGGTGACGCTTGGCCCGCGCATCTCGGTGGACTCCCGCGGGCACGTGACGGCGGCGCAGGGGAGATCCCTTACCATCCCGGCCGCGACCGCCACGGAATCGGCTGCCGGCCTCATGAGCGCCGCCGACAAGAGGGCGCTCGACGCGGCGCCGACGGCATACCAGCCGGCGGGGGACTACGCGGCGGCCTCCCACGTGCACGACGCGTCGGACGTCGAGACCGGCGTGCTCCCGGTCGAGCGCGGCGGGACCGGTGACGCGACCGGCAACGCACGTAGCGCTTCCCGCCTTCAGCGGGCGCGGAAGGTGACCCTGGAGGGAGCCGTGGCGGGGTCCGCCTACTTCGACGGCTCTTCGGACGTGACGATCACCTGCGAGGGGCAGGGCGCCGCCGCGGGATTTCTCGCAGCCCACCCCGTGGGAAGCGTCTTCGAGAGCACGTCCGCCGTTAGCCCGGCGGGAAGCTACGGCGGTACGTGGAGGAGGGTGCCGAGCCTCGGCCCCTTCAGATGGGAAAGGACGGCATAGCATGGCCAAGACGAGCGGATACTCCCAACTTGTGTGCGACAGGTGCTCCAAGACCCTGTACGCGACCGAGAACGCCCCGGAGGCCCAGAGCTGGCGCAGCGTGAAGAGATACACGGCGGACGGCACGGAGGTCTCTCGCCTGCTGTGCCCCGACTGCTACGACGGCTACAGGTCCATGGCATCCTCGCAGGACTCGGCCTTCGGCGATTTCATGGCCAAGAGGGGTGAGTAGCGTGGCGTTCGACGGAGTCTTCGCCTTCCAGGGCAAGAACCACATCACCGCCTCGCAGCTCGGCCGCCTTGTGCAGGGCACCGCGGGCGACGGCCGCTACGTGCTGCCGACCCAGGACAGGCTCCAGGCCACGATGCAGACGGCCAACAAGGTGGTCATCGGCTCGGGCGACCTCGTCATGGACGGCCGCTACGTGACCAACGAGACGGGAGCCGAGCTGACGGTCGAGTCGGGCACCTCGGGATACAACCGCAACGACATCGTGGCGCTGCGGTACTCGAAGGACGGCTCCACGGGCGTCGAGAGCTTCGAGCCCGTGGTGATCAAGGGCGCGCCCGTGACCGGGACCGCCGCCGACCCGGCGGTGGACGCGGGTGCCATCTCGGACGGCTCGTCCGAGGCGCTGATGCCTCTATGGCGCATCCCGATCAGGGGCCTCGCGCCCGGGACCCCGGAGCGCATCGCGAAGGTCGGCAAGACCCTGAGCGAGATCGGGGATTCCGTATCCCGGAGCGAATGGACCTATTTGTACGGCGAGCCCGGCGCCGGGAGGTCGTTCGTGCGCTACCGCCGCGACGGCGCGCGATGCGTGCTGCAATGGGGCGCGACGCAGGGCACGTCGGCATACTGGGCCGCGGGCAACCTTCCCGAGCAGATGCGGCCAGCGGACGGCAACGTCTATGTACCGGGGGTCTGCGTGTCCCCCAACGGAACGGTCGAGAACGTGTGCGCGTACTGCTATGTCTCGGCATCGACTGGCGAGGTCGGCCTGCAGGTGGCGGCGACAACGAACCGGAATGTCTGGAACCACGGGGAAACGTCGTGGTTCATATAGACCGACTGCACGGCTGAGTGCCGCATCTCCTACGCCTTCTAGGCCGCCGGCCAGCAGGCCGTGCAGGAGAAGGAGTAGGAGCCGTGCAGGCCCGTGCCGCCGAAGTTGGCGACGTACATCGTTCCGCCCGTCGTGACCCATAGGCCGCTCGACATGTCGTTGTCGACGTTGGCCACCAGGCACCGCTGGCGCAGCTGGGCCTTCGGGCGGAAGCCCTCGGGAACCGTGCCGACGAGCGTCGTGCCCCACGAGCCGGAGACCGTGGCCGTGATGTTGTACATGTTCATGACGACGATCCCGCCGACGCGGCAGAACTCTATGGAGCCGGTGCCGACGGTCCTCAGCACGTAGCCGGTTTTGAACTGGGATACGGAATGCTAGAAACAGCAAAACATCACCTGGACAGTCTCGACGTCGCCCTTATAGGTCTGCACTATCATCCAACGCTGTTTTCCCTCTGATGAGGGTATCGACGGGCGAATGAATCGCACGCCTGACAGTGGAAAGGCGAGCACGAAATTTCTGGTCTCGATTTCCGTATCGAATTCGTCGTAATAGAGCGAGCCGATCTGCTTGTTGGCAGAAAAGGTTACGTTGCGCACGACACGGGATACGGAATGCTGTCAGCTACTGCCGCGCGGCGTAGGCCACCGAGAAGGAGCACATCCAGTTGGCCGCGAGCGTGAGGCCGCGCGTCGCGACGAAGACGTCGCCGTTGGGGTTCACGCCGACCGGCACGATGCCGGTGCCCTTCGTCGACTCGACGTATGCGCACCCTCCGACCTCGCTGGCGACGGGCCTGAACTCCTCGGGGAGCTTGCCGATGATGCCCTTCGACCACGCGCCCACGGCGGAGGCCACCTTGTCGAGGTCGCACCAGACCGTCACGACGCCGCCGTCGATGCGCGCCGAGACGCTGCCGTTGCGCGTCGACTTGTGCCGGGATACGGAATCCTAGCCCGTCATGGCCGAGGCGTATGATGCACTCGCCCTTGCCACTACGGTCCTAAAGCTCTGCAGGTAGTGGCTCATGGCCGTATTGACCGTTGAGTGCCCAAGAGCAACGGCTATGTCCTCGATGGCTGCACCGTGCTCCAGCGAGATCGTCGCCCAGCTGTGGCGCAGGCACGTCATCGGTACGTGCGGCAGGCCATGACGGCGGCAAAAGGAGCGAAACCGCCTAGCCACGGCGTTTGGGTTAAGCAGGCACAGGCGACCAGACCTGCGCGCCCCACGGATGGCACGCAGGCGCTCTAGGGCGAATCGCGGCAGCTTCAGCTTGCGGTCGCTGAGCTTTGTCTTGCATTCCGTCTCGATCACCTCGCCGCCCACGACATGTAGCCCGCGTCGCACGTGCACCCAGCCCGAACGCCAGTCGATGTCCTCGATGCGCACGGCGCAGGCCTCACACCTGCGCAGGCCGAGGGCGGCACCGAGCAGGACGGCGGCCTCGAAGGGCTGGCCCACGATGCCCTGCAGCGTCTCGCGCTCCTGGTCGGCCGTGAGCGTCGGCCGGCGCACGGTGGGCTTCTTCGGCAGCTCCACGCCCTGCGTCACGTCCCAGATTCGCAGCTGATGGCGGCGCAGAACCCAGCGGTATATCTGACGGAACGTCTTATATGCCTTTTCAGCAGCACCGGGCAGAGCGAATGAATCCACCCATTCCTGCATCTCCTCGAACGAGATCGTCTCGATTTCGCGCTTGCCCCATATCGGCATTAGGTGACACCTGACGGCACTCTCGTAGCCCTCGAGCGTGGTGGCCCGCAGACGCTTCCTCTTATCGGCCATGTATTCGGCGGCGGCTTCTGAAAACAGCATTCCAATCCTCTTTCCTGCGAGAAATCCCAGACGCGCCCTCGGGAATCCGGCATGCGGCGCTCTGGGATTTATACGCCGTTACCGCACGGCGAGACTCGTCATGAAGGAAAACCGCGACCAGATTGGAGCGCTACGTGGAAGAGACCGCGAGAGGGGAGGGTCCTAGTGGTGGCACTTGCTGACACCATCGTCAACACGGCGGCATCGGGCATCGTCGCCGCGCTCGTCGCCTCCGCCGTGGCATCGGTCAAGGCGAAGGGCCGATGGGTCGTCGAGCGCACCGAGCAAGAGAAGTCCATGGAGGAGGCGGTCCGCGCCGGAATGCGCGCGCTCCTCTGGCGCGAGCTCAAGAACATCCATGAACAGGCTATGGACGAGCACGGCCTGCGGGTCGCCGACAGGCGGCAACTGGAGAGCGTCTACGCCGCCTACCACGGGCTCGGCGGCAACGGCACGGGGACGCGCCTGTACAGGGACGCGATGAACCAGCCCGTCATCGACTAGGAGGAGCAGTGACCTATATCAATCCAGAGAGTTACGACCCGGCGAAGCTCATGAGCGAAGAGCGCCTGATCATGGATGGTTCGCCGGAAAAGTACAGCGAGTAGGGAGTGCATATGACAGCAATTCAAGCGGCGTTGACCATCGCCACCGTGGTGGTCGTTCCGTATATCGTGCAGGCGATCAAGACCGAGGCGATGAGCGGGACGGCCGCGCGCTGGCTGGCCATCGCCGTCTCGGCGGCATGCGGCGCGCTGACGGCTCTCGCCGGCGGCCTGCCGGACGACCCGGCGGCGTGCGTGACGGCGGTCTTCGCCGCAATCGGCGGCGTGCAAGTGGCCTACGCGGCCTTCAAGTCCGTAGGCATCACCGATAAATGGCTCGATGCGCTCCTGGCGCTCGGCCAGCTACCGAAGGAGGAATAGATGAGCGAAGAGAAACCGCTGCCGGTGGACGACACCGGCGAGAGCCTGAGCGAGGAGACGCTCGGGCACCTTGACGGATGCAAGGGAGAGGAGGACTAGCATGGACTTCAAGGGACTACACGCCGACGTCAACAAGTGGCTCTCCAAGCACTACACGCCCGGCCGTCGCGGACGCAAGATCCAGTACATCGGCATTCACCACAACGCTGGCAATTTATCCGTGCAGGGCTGCTGGAACGTCTGGCAGTCCAGACAGGCGTCCGCGCACTACCAGGTGCAGAGCGACGGCATCATCGGCCAGCTCGTGCACGACTGCGATACCGCATGGGCACTCGGCGACTTCGACGCGAACTGCCGCTCGATCAACATCGAGCACGCCGACATCAGCTCCAGCCCGTGGCGCATCTCCGATAAGTGCCTCGAGTCCGGCGCGCACCTCGTGGCGGCGCTCTGCCTCGCCTACGGCCTCGGCCGTCCCCAGTGGGGAAAGAACGTCTTCCCCCACAGCCATTTCAGCTCGACCGCCTGCCCGGCCTCGCTGCAGTCCTCCCAGAAGGACGCGTACATGCGCCGAGCGCAGGAGTGGTACGACGCTATGGCCAAGGGCGGCAGCGCCCCTGCAGCCAAGCCGAGCGCACCGTCCGGCACGGCCTCCAAGTACGCCGACTGCCGATGGCTCCAGCGAATCGTCGGCGCGACGGCGGACAACATCTGGGGACCCGACACAGGCGCGCGAGTGGGCGCGATCCAGATGGCCAGCATGTACCACGGCACGCAGTTCCCCTACGGCGTGGAGTACACCCAGAGGGTCGTCGGAACCACGCCGGACGGCATCTGGGGCATCATGTCCAAGACCGCGCACGACGTCATGGTGAAGCGCATCCAGGAGGGCTTCGGCATCGAGGTAGACGGTATCCTCGGGAAGGATACCGACAGCCATATCCACGCCCTGCACCTCGCGAGCAACCATACGGTCTAGACCCGATAAAACGCCTTCCCCTCTCACCCTCCCGGCTCCGGCCGGGAGGGCTTTTTCTGTGCCGGGGAATGTCCTTAGCGTGTCCTTATGTTGTGGAAAACAGGTGCTTTTGGAATCTTGGGGAAATCATCTGTGCAGGTGGAGGGCCTTACGCTACTATAGGCGCGGACGTTTTCTCAACATCCAGTAGGGTTGTGCATGTGAGGAGCGTACCTTCCGGTGCGCTCCTTTTTGTGTGAGGAGCCGGCACAAGTCGGCTCTTACGCTGTTGAACCATAGGGGTTCGACATGATTGTCCCGTGGGCAACGTGGCTTACGGAGATGAAGGAGAAATAATGGCATTGGTATCTAAGACGTTTGAGCTGTATGGCAAGACGTACACCTTCGAAGCGGGCGAGCTCGCCAAGCAGGCGACTGGTGCTGCCCTCATCAAGCAGGGCGACACTACCGTGTTGCTTACGGCGGTGGTGTCCAAGGAGCGCAAGAACTACGATTTCTTCCCGCTCACCGTCGATTTCAACGAAAAGATGTACGCTGCCGGCCGCATTCCGGGCGGCTACCTCAAGCGCGAGGGTCGTCCTAGCGAGAAGGCTACGCTTACCGCCCGCATGATCGACCGCCCTCTGCGCCCGAGCTTCCCCGATGGTTTCCGCAACGAGGTCCAGGTTGTCGCGACCTCTCTTGTGGCCGATCAGTCCAACCCCTGCGACGTTATCTGCGTGATGGGCGCCTCTTTGGCCCTTTCGCTTGGCGGCGTGCCCTTCGAGGGTCCGCTTGCCTGCGTGCGCATTGGCCGCAATCGCGAGACCGGCGAGTTCTTGGTCAATCCCACCTATGAGGAGCGCGAGAATTCCGATCTTGATCTTGAGCTCGGCGGCACCCGCGACTTCATCTCCATGGTCGAGGCCGGAGCCGAGGAGGTCACCGAGGAGGACATGCTGGCCGCCATGCAGTTTGGCCAGGAAGCCCTCGGTGCTTTCTGCGATGCTCAGCTTCAGTTTATCGAGGAGTATGAGCGCGTCAACGGCGCCATCGTCAAGAAGGAGTATCCGCTCGACGAGCCCGTTGCCGAGGTGCACGACCGCATCTTTGCTCACTACGACGAGATGGCCGCTGCTCTGTGCGATGCCGACAAGCTCTCCCGTATGGCCAAGGTCGACGCGGTGAAACAGGCCATCGTTGCCGAGTTCACCGAGGAAGAGCAGGTCGAGTGGGAGCGCGAGATCCCCGTCAACCTCAAGAAGCTTGAGAAGCAGGCTATGCGCACGATGGTCGTCGAGACCGGTGAGCGTGTCGACGGTCGTGCCGCCGACGAGATTCGCCCCATCATGGTCAAGGACAACTACCTGCCCCTCGTCCATGGTTCCGGCCTGTTCCAGCGCGGCCAGACCCAGGTCCTTTCGGTGCTTTCCCTTGGCATGCTCAACGAGGGTCAGCGTCTCGATACCATCGAGCCCGTCGAGGGCAAGCGCTACATGCATCACTACAACTTCCCGCCCTTCTGCACGGGCGAGACCGGTCGCATCGGTAGCCCCAAGCGTCGTGAGATCGGTCACGGCAACCTTGCCGAGCGCGCTTTGCTTCCCGTTTTGCCCGACGAGAACGAGTTCCCGTACGCTATTCGCGTGGTCTCCGAGGTCATGGAATCCAACGGTTCTTCTTCCATGGCTTCCACCTGCGGCAGCTGCCTTGCCCTTATGGACGGCGGCGTGCCCTTGAAGCGCCCCGTTTCCGGCATCGCTATGGGTCTGATCCAGGAGGAGGGCAAGACCGTTGTCCTCTCCGATATCCAGGGCATCGAGGACTTCCTCGGCGACATGGACTTTAAGGTGACCGGTACCGAGCGCGGCATCACGGCTCTACAGATGGACAACAAGGCCACTGGCCTGACCTTCGACATCCTGCGTCGTGCTCTCGAGCAGGCCAAGGAGGGTCGTGCGTTCATTCTCGATAAGATGCTCCAGGTTATCCCCGAGCCTCGCCATGAGACTCGCCCCACCGCTCCTCGTATCGTTTCCCTGCAGGTTCCTGTCGATAAGATCCGCGACGTCATCGGTAGCGGCGGCAAGGTCATTCGCGGCATTCAGGATGAGACCGGCGCCTCCGTGGACATCCAGGAGGACGGTACCGTTTATGTCGGCGGTACGGGCGACTCCGTCGATGCCGCTGTCGAGCGTATCAAGCTCATCATCAAGGTTCCCGAGCCCGGTGAGGAGTACACCGGTCGCGTTGTCTCCATCCAGCCGTTTGGCGCCTTTGTTTCCCTGCTTCCGGGCAAAGACGGCCTGCTTCACATCTCTCGTGTCGCTCAGGGCCGCGTCGATAAGGTTGAGGATGTTCTCAACGTGGGCGACGAGGTTAAGGTTCGTGTGCTCGAGGTTGATGAGCGCGGCAAGATTTCTCTCGATCGCATCGATAAGCCCGAGGCTCCCGAGGGTTCTGCGCCTTCGCATGCCGAGCGTCGCGAGCGCGCTGATCGCCCTGCGCGCCAGCGTCGTGACCGTGAAGGCGGACGCAGCCATCGCGCTCCCGGCGACCATGGCCAGGGCCGCACCCCGCGCCGTCATCATGAGGCTGAGTAGTTAACTTTCTCTCTGATTTATTCAAGGCATCCGCCACGTGCGGATGCCTTTTTTTTGTTGAACAGTTCATATAGCAATGTGGTGTATGAGGCATGAAAGCGGCTGCCAGTTGGTATACTGGAATGTCGACTTCGTCTCTTTATTTCTCATTTCGTTTTTATCTGCAAGGTACGACGGCATTGCTGTCGAGTTTTTATTTCGTTTTCGAAGAAAGGATTTCGCAAAACACATGACGACAACAAAAAAGAATGCAGCTCCGCTCAAGATCATTCCCTTGGGCGGCCTTGACGGTATCGGCAAGAACATGACCGTTTTCGAGTGCGGTTCCGACATGGTTCTTGTCGATGCGGGTTTGATGTTCCCCGATGATTCTCAGCCCGGTATCGACCTTGTTCTTCCCGACTATACCTACGTCCTCGAAAACGAGGATAAGCTTCGTGGCATCATCATCACCCATGGCCATGAGGACCACACCGGCTCCTTGCCCTATTTGCTGCAAGATCTTAACAATAAGGTTCCTATTTTCTCCAGCAAGCTTACTTTGGGCTTTGTGGAGGGCAAGCTTTCCGAGTTCCGCATTCGCGCTCCTAAGTTCCGCGAGGTGAACGACGGCTCTCATATCACGCTTGGGTGCATGACAATCGATTTCTTCTCTATGACCCACTCGATTCCGGGTGCTCTTGGCGTTTTTATCAAAACTCCGCAGGGTACAGTGCTTCATACGGGAGACTTTAAGCTCGATCAGACGCCCATCGACGGTGTCAGGCCCAATTACGGCGCTATCACCCGTTTTGCCAAAAGCGGTATCGACCTGCTTCTTTCGGACTCGACCAACGCCACCGTTCCTGGATTCACGAAGTCCGAGGCCGAAGTCGGACCCTCTCTCTACGAGGTTATTAAAAACGCCAAGGGCCGCGTATTCGTGGCTTCTTTCTCCAGCCATATCCATCGTTTGCAGCAGATCTGCAACGCCGCTCGCGCCTGTCGCCGAAAGATCGTGGTGACGGGGCGCTCAATGCTTACGAACACGCGTGTTGCTCGTGAGCTTGGCTATCTCGATATTGAGGAGAAAGACCTCATCGACGCCTATGAGCTCTCTGGCGTACCCGATCGTCAGGTCCTCGTTATGTGCACTGGTTCTCAGGGGGAGCCGCTTTCCGCTCTTTCGCGCATGGCGAACGGCGAGCATAAGACGCTTTCTATTCATGAGGGCGATACCGTCATCATCTCGGCTACTCCCGTTCCCGGCAACGAGAAGGCCGTTCAGCAGGTCATCAACAGCTTGGCCAAGCTTGGCTGCGATGTTTACGACAAGTCTCGTCGTCTTGTTCACGTCTCCGGACACGGTAGCCAGGAGGAGCTCAAGCTCATGCTTGCCATGACGCATCCTAGCTATTTCATGCCTGTCCACGGTGAGGCAGTTCACCTTCGCGCCCATGCCGGTCTCGCTAGGAAAATGGGTATCCCCGATGAGCGCATTTTCATCATGGATAATGGCGATACGCTCGAGATGCGTGACGGCAAGGTAAAGCGCGGCCGTTCTGTCGAGTCTGGCGTTGTATACGTTGACGGTCTTCGTATTGGCGATACCGATCCGATTGTCCTTCGCGACCGCCAAAAGCTTGCTAATGACGGTATGGTCACCATCGTTGCGACCATGTCTCAAAAACATAAGAGGATCGAGGGCGTCGAGCTTTCCGCTCGTGGCGTTTCGTTCACGATTGATGACGAATTTACCGCCGATGCCACCGATGCCATTTTGAAGATGGTCGAGAAGGGTTCGTTCAACTTTACGAGCAGCGGTACCGATGCGCTTCGTAAGGCTGTTCGAGACTCCATTTCCAACTTTATTTGGAACCGCACCAAGACCCGTCCGATGATCATTCCGGTTGTCATGGAGGTCTAGGTTGGCTCGTTCCGGCAGCAAGACAAATACGGCGAAGGGCAATGCTTCGAAGAAGGCCTCGCTTCGCGCAAATGAGCAGCGCGAAGAGGCCTATGTCGAGGCCGAGCCCCTTGCAGGCGATGGCGCAAATCGCGATATCGCGGGCGTTATCTTGGCAATTGTCGCCATCGCTTCGTTTATCGCTGTGGTGACTCCTGCAACGGCTCCTGTTACGCAGGCTGTTGCAGCGTTCTATCACCTGGGCTTTGGCCTGGGCGCATATGTGCTGCCGCTTGCCCTTTTGGCTGCATCTGCTCTTGTCTTTTTGCGCGATCGTACGGTTGTTCCCGTGAGGACGTGCGTCGGTCTTGTCTTGATCTTCGTCTCTGTCATCTCCATGCTTTCCCTGGCTGTGCCGCATACCTCACTTTCCACGGCAGGCATGTTTGAGCCGGACGTCTTGGCATCCTCGGGTGGCTATGTCGGTGCGTTTGTGGCAAGTGCGCTGCAGATGTCGGTGGGAAAGACCATCGGCTATGTTGTGCTTGTCGGTGTTTTGATGTTGGGCTTTGTTATCCTGGGCTTTTCGATTAGCTCGCTCGTGCGCGGCGCTTCCGAGCGTGCGCAGGAGTTTGTCCAGCGCAAACATGTTGACGCTAACGAGACCCCCTGGGGTGATGTTGCTGCAGCACAGCGTGCTTCCCAGGCTGCCGCCAATCGCGGGGGCGCAGCTGCTGCAAGCGAGCCTGCTCCTGCATCGAAGCTTTTTGATGCAGCTGGAGCGGCGGAAACAACCTTCCTAGGCGATCGTGCTAAGACGACGTTGCTTTCGGGCGAGCCTGATGATGCGGATGAAGATCCTTTTGTCGACCTGTCTGAACAGCTCGCTGCCGAGCGCGCCCAAACAACGCTCATTCCCGTGAAAGAGCGTTTTGTCGATGCCGCCGACGAGGTCGAGGCCATGCCTCCTGCTCCTGTGTCGCCTATTGCCCCTATGACGGCGGTCGATGTTATTTCGGACGCTGCCGCCAAGCTTGCCGATTCCCCTAAGTCTGATGAGCCCTCTGAGTACAGCGTCACGGCTGCTGAGCCGTCTGCAGCTTCCGTTGCCACTGTTGTGACCCCCGAAGGCAGCAAGCCCATACCCGATTTCTTAATGGCTGCGGGCGCTTCTGGCTCCCATACTCCTTCTGCGCCATCTGACCCTGTCGAAGGGGCCCCATCGGACATGTCGGCCGCAAAAGCCGTTTCTAAGCCATCGCTTTGTGCTGCTGCAAGCCAGGAAACTAACGTTTCTGCTGGAACTGATGGCGAGCGTCAGCTTCCTTCGGTGTCTATACTTCGCCATAACCCGGCATCTGCCACCTCTGCTTCCTCGGCGAAGGAGCTTGAGCAGACTGCGGCGGCGCTTCAGTCGACGTTGGGCGAGTTTGGTCTTCATTCGCGCGTAGTTGGCTGGATTTCCGGACCAACGGTCACGACATTTAAGGTGCAGCCCGGTGAGGGTGAGCGCGTGAGCCGAATTTCCAATCTGGAAGACGATATCGCGCTTTCTCTTGCATCTACTGCTGTGCGTATTTTCGCTCCTATTCCGGGTACCTCGCTTGTCGGAATCGAGATCCCCAATCGCACGCGTCAAAATGTCAATTTGGGCGATGTCTTGCCTTATGTTACGGGCGGACCGCTTGAGCTCGCTATCGGCCGCGATGCTGAGGGTGCCCCTATCGTGGCGGATTTGGCCAAGATGCCGCATCTGCTTATCGCAGGCACCACTGGCTCGGGTAAGTCGGTCATGATCAACTCTATCGTCATGAGTCTTCTTATGCGGACGTTTCCCGAGGATGTTCGCTTGATCATGGTCGATCCTAAGCGCGTTGAGCTCGCGGGATATAACGGTTTGCCGCATCTGTATGTCCCTGTTGTGACCGAGCCCAAGCAGGCTGCGAGTGCCCTTCAGTGGGCAGTTTCTGAGATGGAACGCCGCCTTAAGGTCTTTGAGCGCATCGGAGTTCGCAAGATCTCTACCTTTAATGAGAAGCAGGCTGCGGGCGAGTTCGAGCACTACGACAATCCACCTGCCAAGATGCCGTATCTCGTTATCATCATCGACGAGCTCTCTGACCTCATGATGGTTGCTGGAAAAGACGTCGAGGCTTCCATTGTTCGCATTGCTCAGCTTGGACGCGCTGCCGGTATCCACCTTATCGTTGCTACGCAGCGTCCCTCGTCTAATGTCGTTACCGGTCTGATCAAGGCTAATATCACGAACCGAATTGCCTTTAACGTGGCAACCGGTATCGACTCACGCGTCATTATCGATCAGACGGGCGCCGAGAAACTTACCGGTTATGGCGACATGCTTTTTTCCAAGGTCGATTGGGGCAAGCCCAAACGTATCCAGGGATGCTTTGTATCCGATGACGAGATCAATCAGGTTGTTGAATTCGTTAAAAGTCAGGGCGAGGCCGACTATCATGAGGAGATTCTCTCTGCTGTGACGCCGGCGACCGTGGTGGGCGGAGCTTCCCATGAGCCCTCTGACGACGATCCGCTTATCTGGGAGGCGGCGCATATCGTCGTCGAGTCTCAGCTTGGCTCCACCTCGGGATTGCAGCGCAGGCTTAAGGTCGGGTATGCGCGCGCGGGTCGTATTATGGATATGCTTGAAGAAAAAGGCGTTGTCGGTCCCCCCGATGGGTCTAAACCGCGCGAGGTCCTTCTTGACGAGGAAGGCCTTGCCGAACTTGAATCGGTCGAAGCTCGCATGAGCATGGACACTGATTTGGAGGGCTTCTAATGTCGAGTCGATTTGGAGGGATGCTTCGCGAGCGTCGCCGTTCGTTGGGTCTCTCCATTCAACAGGTTGCCAATACAATCAAGATCCGTCCTCAAATCATTGAGTTTTTTGAGAACGGGGACTTTACCTCCATGCCGCCACGCGGATATGCCCAGGGTATGATTTCGAGTTATGCACGTTATTTGGGTCTCAATCCCCGTGACGTTGTGAACGCTTATTTTGACGAGCTCTATATTTTTGAGAATTCCGACGAGGGTCGTGCAGGCTCATATCATGAGCCCCCTGCGCTTGTTTCCACAAGAAGCAACCCCGTATCCACGCGTTTTATGGTTGTCGATGGTTCCCCCGCGCCTTCTTCTTCGTCTTCGCGTTTTGGACAGCGTCCGCCGCAAGCAGGGTATGTTTCCGATACCACAACGGGGCATCAATCTCTTCGCGTGGGCGGAAACAGCCGCCGCAGACGCGCTCTTCCGCCTTCGAATGCAGCTGGTTATGGCGATCGCGATGAGTATTCATCTGATCCTTCGGTAACGGCTCGCATACCCGTCAACTCCCGTTCTGGATATCGCACCTCTCATTCCTCTCGCTCTCGTGGACAGCGCTCCGACTCGCGGCGTCCGACGGGGCACAACCGTGACCCTCGCTCGCTCAATCAACGGGGCCAGGGGAGGGGAGCGGCCTCAAATGGTCGTCGCGGCTACTCCTCTACTGCTTCTTCCTCGCGTTCTGGTTACGGACGCGGGCAGCGCCGAGGGTACGAGAGGCGTCCTTCGTCTCCGCTTGAGGCGCTGATGTCCAATCCCCGCATGTTGATGGCGGTTCTTGGTGTTGCGGCCCTGCTTATTATCGTGCTGCTGGTTTCTTTGATTCGCGGATGTACATCGCGGTCGGATCAGCCGGTGTCTTCGCTTCCGGCGGCTTCGGTCGATGCAGGCTCTGCGTCTTCTGCCTCTTCCACCAAGAAGAAGGTCGATGCAGCAGACTCCGATTCGAAGGGTTCCGACACCGATTCTTCTGGTGACGATGCATCCTCAGATGCGACCGATGATGATAAGACCGGCAGTGCATCGAGCGTCGTAGAGCAAAAGGTCGTCAAGATTTCTCTTGCAAAGGGGAAGACCTCTTGGATTGAGGTTAAGGTCGACGGCGTTTCTCAATATGCCGATACTCCTGTTGGTCCCTACGAGGCGGAATACACTCCTACTAAGTCGATTGAAATTACCGTCGATAACCCGAGCGATGTTCAGGTTACCGAAAATGGCGATAAGGTCCGTTGGGACAGCAAGACTTCCGGTGTTGGCCGTGTGACTATCACGGTTCCTCAAACCACCTCGCCTTCCGCCGTAACCGATGAGACCACCTCTTCAGATTCCGACGACTCCTCCTCCGATTCTGATACCTCTAACTAGCATCTGATTGAAAGGTTGAACAATGGCTAAAGATTCGAGCTTCGATGTTGTTTCCGAAGTAAATATGCAGGAAGTGGATAACGCTTATCAGCAATGTGCCCGCGAGATCACGCAGCGCTATGACCTTAAGGATTCCGGCGCCACTATCGATTTGTCGAAGGGCGATAAGCTCTTTACGATCGTCGCTCCCGCCGATTTTGTTGCCCGTCAGATTACCGACGTGCTTAACTCGAAACTCATTAAGCGTGGCATCGACTTGAAGAGCATTTCGTGGGATGCCCCCCTGGCGGCTTCGGGCGGTTCGGTGCGCGTGCTCGGCCATATCGTCGAAGGCATCGATCAGCCTACGGCCAAGAAGATCAACAAGGACATTAAGGATCGCAAACTTAAGGTCAAAGTCGTTATCGATGCCGATAAGTTGCGTGTGACCTCTGCCTCGAAAGACGCCCTGCAAGAAGTTATTGCTTTCCTTCGTGATCAGGACTATGGTCAGCCTTTGCAGTTCACCAATTATCGCTAATGACCGCTAAGAGGGGTTTTCTTGTCTACTGAGTCTTTTGATACATCCGTTCTTTACGTGACGTTGGGTTGCGCCAAAAACGAAGTCGATACCGACCGCATGCGCTCGCTGCTGAGTGCTGCCGGATACGGTGAAGCGACGGATGCGCAATCCGCCGACGTTGTCATTATCAACACGTGCTCATTTCTTGCTTCTGCGACTTCCGAGAGCATCGAGACGACGCTGCAGCTAGCGGAGGAAGTGTCTGATGGCATCCGCAATGCGCCTATCGTAATGTGCGGCTGCGTCCCATCACGTTACGGAAGCGATCTTCCTAACGAGCTTCCCGAGGTAGCGGCATTTGTTCGCACCGATGAGGAGGATGGCATCGTTGCGGTTATCGATGAGGTGACCGGAACGGTTCGCTCGGGTACGGCTATGCTTCCTTCCATTAAGCGTACGGTGGAAGGAACCGTTGCTTACCTTAAGATTTCCGATGGCTGCGACCGTTTCTGCAGCTTTTGCGCCATTCCCTATATTCGAGGACGTTACCATTCGCGCTCGGCTGCATCGATTTTCGAGGAGGCCAAGTCGCTTGTCGCCGGTGGCGTTCGCGAGCTTGTCCTCATCGGCCAGGATACAGGCATTTGGGGTGAGGATTTCGATCAGACGGTCGAAGGACCTCATACCCTTGCCGAGCTTTTAATTGAGCTTGCAGAGGCGGTTCGTCCGGAGCCCGTTTGGATTCGTGTCCTCTATCTTCAGCCCGAAGGTATGACCGATGAGCTAATCGCGACGATTCGCGATACGCCCGAAGTGCTGCCCTATATTGATATTCCTGTTCAGCACTGTTGCGAGCGTGTTCTTTCTGCCATGAATCGTTCTGGTTCTGAAGAAGAGCTCGAGGCGCTCTTTGCGCGCCTGCGTCGTGAGATTCCCGATATGGTCATTAGAACCACGTATCTCACGGCATTCCCCGGTGAGACCGAGGACGAGGTCGATGCGATGCTTGATTTTATGGATCGCGTTGGCTTTGATTACACGAGCGTTTTCCCGTATTCTCCCGAGGAGGGAACGCGCGCGTGCGAGATGCCCGATCAAATTGACGAGGCCACGAAGGTGGAGCGTACCCAGCGCGCAATCGACCTTGCCGAATCTCTTGGTTTTGCCGCTACCGCATCTCATGTGGGCGAGACTTCGCTGGTTATCGTCGATGGTGTCGAAGAGGGCGAGGATGGCCCCGAGCTTATCGGACACGCATGGTTCCAGGCTCCCGATTGCGATGGCGCCGTCCATCTGGATATCACCGATGCCACCGTTGGCGATGTTTTGAACGTCCGTTTTGTCGATAGCTTCTGTTATGAGCTCGTTGGAGAGGTAGTTGAGTAGAAATATCATGGCCGATGCATCTAACAAGCAACTGAACAGCATTTGGACGCCGGCAAATGTCATCACGTGCGTTCGAATTCTCTTTATTCCGCTTTTTATGGCTCTCGCGCTGCTTTCCCATCGCGGAGCCTTGGATTTCGATCCGACTCTATCCCTTGCGGCGTTCGTGCTCTACATGCTTTTGAGTCTTACCGACAAGGTGGATGGCTATCTTGCCCGCTCTCGCAACGAGATTACCGATTTTGGCAAGTTTCTTGACCCCATCGCAGATAAGCTGCTGGTTTTCTCCGCATTGCTCATTTTGCTGCAGCAAAACACAGTGAATATCTGGTTCGTTTTTATTATTTTGCTGCGCGAGTTTCTCGTGAGTGCGCTTCGAATGGTCGCGAGCGCCAATGGAGTGGTTGTCGCCGCAGATAAGCTTGGCAAGTGGAAGACTGCCACTACTATGGTGTCGTTGTGCGGATACCTCCTTTCCTTCGTACTGTTTGCCTATGGCGTCTACTTTGCATCCATGCTTTTGATCCTTTCTCAGGCGCTCATGGTTATCGCGGTTTTTTTGACTGTGGTTTCCGGCCTGCAGTATTTTTGGAATTGCCGCAAAGTCGTTTTTCGTGTTTAGAGGGGACCTGATGCGCCATGTGCGCCTCAATTGCTCTGGAACAACTTCAGCTTGATATCGATGACGTTGCGCTTCGGCTTGTTCGTTTAGCAGCAGAGCGCGGCGTCACGCTCTGCTGTGCCGAGTCCCTGACAGCCGGTATGGTTTCTTCAAGCATCGCTTCCGTCCCTGGTGCCTCTGCTGTACTTTTGGGCGGTGCGGTAACGTATACCAATCAGATTAAAGAGCACTTGCTTTCGGTTTCCGAAAAGACGATTCAAGAGGTCACCGAGGTTTCTTTTGAGGTTGCCCAGCAGATGGCTTCGGGGGCCCGTTCGCTTTTTAGCTCTGATTATGCCGTAAGTCTCACAGGCTATGCCGGTCCCGGCGGCGGCACGGATATGAATCCGGTGGGCACCGTTTATATTGGTCTTTGCTCCCCCCAAGCCGTATCTTCCAAGCGCTTCGTCTTTTCCGGCAATCGTCAAGAGGTTCGTTTTCGGGCCTGCTTAGAGGCTCTGCGCATGCTGGTTGATGCGCTTGAACGATAGCTATTTGTTTCTTTTGTCAGATTTTGCATAGTATATGAGAATAATGCGGCGTCACGTATGTGGCGCCGCATTGCCATTTCCCCTTTCGTATCTTTAAATTAGCCAATTTAGCTGGTGTTTTGGCTGTTATGAGAAGCTTTTGGGGCGTCAGTAAGAATTCTGTTTGAGATTAGGGATTTTTCGCGGCATATTTGTTGGAGATTGCGGAAAAGATGGGGAATGCCAGCTCCTAGTATGCGTTGTAGAGTGGCTTGACCACGAACAGCTGTTCGGGTATAGTCATTAACGGCAAAAAATGCAGTAAGGAGTCCCCATGGCAAAGAATTCTGGTCCCGTACGCACCGTGCATGAGCGTACCTATGGAGTCGAGCGCGATAAGATGGTCGAGGTTACAAAGGCCGAGATCGAAAAGAAGTTCGGGACTGGTTCTATTATGCGCTATGGCGATGGGGGTCCCCAGCTCGAGGTGGAGGCCATTCCTACGGGTTCACTTGCATTGGATGCGGCCTTGGGCATCGGCGGTGTTCCTCGCGGTCGTATCGTAGAGATTTACGGTCCCGAGTCTTCTGGTAAGACCACCCTTTCTCTTGAGATTCTTGCAGAGGCTCAAGCTGCCGGCGGCGTCGTTGCATTCATCGATGCCGAGCACGCTTTGGACCCCACCTATGCCGCCCGTATTGGAGTCGATATCGACGAAGTCTTGATTTCTCAGCCCGATACCGGTGAGCAGGCTCTCGAAATCTGCGATATGCTCGTTCGCTCCGGCGCTATCGACGTCGTCGTTATCGACTCCGTAGCAGCTCTTGTTCCCCGCGCGGAAATCGAAGGCGAGATCGGCGATTCTTCTGTGGGCCTTCAGGCTCGCTTAATGAGTCAGGCACTTCGCAAGCTCGCCGGCTCGCTTGCTAAATCTAATACGACCTGCATTTTCATCAATCAGCTTCGTGAGAAGATCGGTGTCATGTTCGGTAACCCCGAAACAACGACGGGCGGCCGAGCTCTGAAGTTCTTCTCTTCCGTTCGTATCGATATTCGACGCATCGATAGCATCAAAGATGGTAACGAGATTATCGGTAACCGTGTGCGCACCAAGATTGTAAAGAATAAGGTTGCGGCTCCTTTTAAGTCTGCAGAGTTTGACATCATGTACGGTACGGGCATCTCCAAAGAGGGCTCGATTCTCGATATGGGCGTTGAGTACGGCATCGTGAGAAAGTCCGGCGCCTGGTATGCCTATGAAGCTGATCGTTTGGGTCAGGGCCGTGAGGCGGCAAAGGATTTTTTGCGCAAGAATCCTGCTCTGTCTGAGGAGATTGAGCATAAAGTTCGCGTTGCCTGTGGTCTCGAATTCGATGATGAGCCCACTGGTGAGGCTGTTGACCCTTCGGAATTGGACGAGGGCATTGTTGGCGATACAAATACGGGTTCTTCTGCTCCCGATGTGGAATAGCCCAGGGATCCCAAGGTGTCAGAAGTTATCGAAATTGATACCGTTTTGCCCGATCGGGAGGAGAAAAAACGTCTCGCGGCTTTTAGCTCAAAAAAGCCCATGGCTTCGGTTTCCCTTTCATTGGATAACGGTGCCTGTCGTGAAATCGTCGTGCCCGAGCGCGTTGGCAAGCTCTTGATTAAAGATGCGTTTTCGCTTCCCCTTCCCGAGGAGGATGCCTTTGACGCGATTCATGAACTTGAATATCGCGTCTGCTTTGCTCAGCTCACCGACATGCTTTCTCGAAGGGACTATTCATCAGGTGAGCTCGACAGCAAGCTGAAGGCCTACGGTTATCGTGCTATCGAGATCGATCGTGCTCTTCGTGTTGCACGTGATAAACGATATCTGGATGACATGCGTTTCACGACCACATTCATTCAGCAGCGAATTGCCCGCGGGTGGGGGAGGCGCAAGATTGAGCTTGAACTCCGACGTCGCCAGATAGATGTCAACGATATCGAAGGATATCCCGAGGCTTTTTTTGACGAGGACGAAGATTTCCAACGCGCTCTAGAAGCTCTCGAAAAAAAGCGTGTTCCCGATGTCCGCCCGCAAGAAAAGCTCACTCGGTTCCTTGTTTCACGTGGGTTTTCGTATCAGGTTGCGCGAGCTGCGACGTCTGCAAGACTGGAAGGGGGGAGTGCTTCCTAGGCGATGCCGATCGATGCATCCTTTGCTAGTTTTACGTTGGGCCACGTTGACATAATCCACGTGAAAACGTAGGATTATATGGTCATTTGTTATGTGATGCTCACTCATCTTTGATGAGATTGTATATGGCAATTTTCATAGTTCCTACTGGGTGGATTCTCCCTAGCAAATGTCGGCGCTGCTCTTCGGGGCAGTGCCTTTCCTTATGTAGAAAAGTTAATTGAAGGAGTTGAAATGGGCATGGAGGTTATCGTTGGCATCGCTTGCCTTGTTATCGGTGCGGTAATTGCCACGGTCGCCATGCGCAGCGCTAAAAACGGAAGCCTTCGAGAGGCGGACTCAAAGATTCAGTCTGCTCACGAAGAGGCAAAAACCGTCATCAGCGATGCGAAGCGCACGGCAGAGACGCTGAAGAAAGAAGCTCTTCTCGAGGCTAAAGAGGAGATTATTCAGCATAAGCAGACAGCGGAAAACGAAGAAAAGCAGCGCAAGCGCGAGCTTCGTACGCTTGAGAACCGCGTGATGCAGCGTGAGGAATCTCTCGATCGTCGTAATGATGCTCTTGATAAGCGCGAGCATCAACTCTCAAGCCAGGCTGGTCAAATTGAAAAGCGCTCTCGTGAGCTAGATGATCTGGTTGCCAAGCAAACAACCGAGCTTGAGCGTATCTCCGAGCTGACGCGCGACGATGCGCATCGTGAGCTTCTCGACAAGGTTCGCGGTGAGGTTACCCATGAGGCGGCAACCATTATCCGTGAGTCCGAGCAGCAGGTCCGCGCAGAATGTCACAAGACCGCTCAGGAGATTATCTCTCTTGCTATCCAGCGTTGCGCTGCCGACCATACGGCGGAGGTCACCGTTACTTCGGTGCACATTCCTTCCGATGATCTTAAAGGCAGGATTATCGGTCGCGAAGGCCGCAACATCCGTACGTTTGAGCAGGTTTCTGGTGTCAATCTTGTCATCGATGACACTCCTGAGACCGTTGTTCTTTCGAGCTTTGATCCGGTTCGACGCGAGACCGCTCGTGTCGCTCTTGAGAATTTGATTGCAGATGGTCGTATCCATCCTGCGCGTATCGAGGAGATGTACAACAAGGCCGCAGATCTGGTTCAGCAGCGCGTGCGCGAGGCTGGTGAGCAGGCTGCTTTTGATGTCGGTATCCACGATCTGCACCCTGAGCTCATTAAGACGCTCGGTGCCCTGCGCTATCGTACTTCGTTTGGTCAAAACGTTCTTCAGCATTCGCTCGAGGTTTCCGACATGTGCTCAATCATGGCGTCGGAGCTTGGCGTTGACCCCTATGCTGCCAAGCGCGCAGGCCTTCTGCACGACCTTGGCAAGGCAATCGATCATGATGTCGAGGGTCCCCACGCTGTGATCGGTGCCGATCTTGCCCGCCGTTATGGCGAAAAGCCCGCCATTGTCCACGCCATTGAGGCTCACCATGCCGACGTTGAGCCTAACTCAGTTCTCGCTGTGCTGGTGCAGGCTGCCGACGCTGTTTCTGCATCTCGCCCCGGTGCTCGTCGCGAGTCTGCCGAAAACTACATTAAGCGTCTTGAGAAGCTCGAGGAGATCGCTAACGCTCACGAAGGCGTCGAGCGTACGTATGCCATGCAGGCCGGCCGTGAGGTTCACGTCATGGTTCAGCCCGACAAGATTTCCGACGCTCAGTCCACGGTTCTCGCTCATGATATCGCCCATCAGATCGAGGAGGAAATGGAATATCCCGGTCAGGTGCGCGTCGTGGTGATTCGCGAGAGCCGCGCTGTAGATATTGCGAAATAACATGAGCGATACGAACGAACTCATTTCATTTATTGCCTCGATGTCTGGTGAGGGTAACCTTCGCGTCGAGGAAAACCTAGGTGAGGGGTTCGTTCGTCTTCGTGTTTCTGAGGCCGAACGCCGACAAGCCAAGCATGATATTCAGCATGTTGAAGACATCGTTATCGAGATGCTTCGCAATGCGCGTGATGCGGGTGCTACGAGGATCTATGTAGCAACGTTTAAGGAAGAGGGGATGCGCTCTCTTCTGTTTCTCGACAACGGCTGCGGTGTGCCCGAAGATATGCGTGAGCGTATTTTCGACGCTCGCGTCACCTCAAAGCTCGAATCGATGAAGATGGACCGCTGGGGTGTTCATGGGCGCGGTATGGCCCTGTTTTCCATTCGGCAGAATGTTGACGATGTCGAGGTCGTTGCTTCAGGCAAGGACCTCGGCTCTTCTTTTAAGGTTCTAGTCAACACGGACGTTCTTAATGAACGCGCTGATCAATCTTCGTGGCCTATCGCTTCAAAAGACGAAACGGGTGCATATCATTGTGCTCGTGGACCTCATAATATCTTGCGGACCGTCTGCGATTTTTCGCTCGAAGAAATGCATGGGTGCGATGTCTTTATTGGCAGCCCTACGGAAATCGCTGCCACGCTTTATTCTCATGCTCGTGGTGAGCTCGATGCTTCCCGGCTTCTCTTTTTAGATAACGAGTCGACACTCCCCGTCACGTCGCGTTTGGGGTTTGCTGCGGATGCTGCAGAGTTTATGCGTATTGCAGAAACGATCGGCATCGATATTTCCGAGCGAACGGCTCACCGCATTCTTTCTGGTGCGATTGCACCGCTTCGAAGCGCCTTGTCGCGTTTGTTACGCGAACGCGACGGTAACGTGCCGCGTTCAAACGAAGTCGATCTAGTAAAAGACCGACGTGGACTTAAAATCGCCCCTGATGATCTTTCTCGATTCTCGCGTGATGTTGAGCGATGCTTTGAAGATTTGGCCCAACGTTACTATCTCAATATGGTGGGCGATCCCAAGATTCGCGTTATGAAAGATAGGATCACGGTTTCATTCCCCATTGAAAAGGGCGAATAGCCCTTGTGGCCTTTCGGCTCATGCGTTAAAGTCATTTCATACTCAAAACATGCCACCTTAGCAGGAGAAACGTAGCAATGGAATTCTTGAAGGTCTCAAGTAAGTCTTCCCCCGCATCAGTTGCTGGCGCCATTGCCGGAATGGTAAAAGACGGAGTTCCCGTCAATATGCAGTGCGTTGGTGCCGGAGCGGTTAATCAGGCGATTAAAGCTATCGCAATCGCGCGTGGATTCCTTATTCCCACCGGTTTTGATATTTCATGTGCGCCTGTATTCTCCGATATTCTTATCAATGGCGAGTCCCGTACGGCGATTCGTCTTTCTGTTTACGTACATCATGTCTCCGTGCACGCTTCTGACATGGATGGCTATGTCGATGATGTGCAACGAGTAGGGTAGGTCATGTCTCTTTCACAACTTAACGGCAAAACGTATCTGATCAAGACGTTTGGTTGCCAGATGAATATGCACGACTCTGAGCGTGTGAGCGGTCTGTTGGACTCTTGCGGCTGTTTGGAGGTTGCCACCCCCGCGGAAGCCGACATCGTTGTCTTCATGACCTGCTGTGTTCGCGAGGCTGCTGATACGAGACTTTACGGGCAATGCCTGTCTTGCAAGAGCCTCCCTGCTCCTCCGTCCGGAAAGCGCGTAATTGCTGTTGGAGGCTGCATTGCCCAGCGTGACGGGGAAGGTCTTTTAACCAATCTGGATAACGTTGACGTTGTCTTTGGCACGCATAGTATCGCTCATGTTGGCGATTTGATAGCCCAGGCCTTTGACGATGGCAACCATCATGTTCGCTGTGAAGAGCATGAAGAGAACCCGGCGACTACGATGCCCTGGCATCGTGCCACTTCTTATCATGCCTGGGTTCCCATCATGACGGGCTGTAATAATTTTTGCTCGTATTGCATCGTGCCCTACGTGCGTGGTCGTGAAAAGAGCCGTCCATTCGATGAGATTGTGGACGAAGTAACCGCTCTATCTCGTATGGGTGTGCGTGAAGTGACCCTTTTGGGACAAAACGTAAACTCTTATGGTCGCGACCTGTTCGGTTCGCCTCGTTTTGCTGAGCTGCTCCGCCGTGTTGGCGATACGGGCATTGAGCGCATCTTCTTCACTTCTTCTCATCCCAAGGATCTGTTGCCTGAGACTATCGATGCCATGGCAGAGGTTCCTGCCGTTATGCCTCAGCTCCACCTTGCTGTGCAGTCTGGTTCGTCTCGAATTCTCAAGCTCATGAACAGACGCTATACACGCGAGTCTTATCTTGACTTGATCGAGCGCGTGCGAGACCGTATTCCCGACATTGCTCTTTCGACTGATATCATTGTAGGCTTCCCGGGCGAGACCGAGGAAGATTTTGAGCAGACCCTCTCCCTGGCCGAGACCGTTCGTTACGCTCAGGCATATACGTTCATCTATTCCAAGCGCCCTGGAACGCCGGCAGCCGAAATTGATGATCCGACGCCACGCGAGGTTATTCTGGATCGATTCAATCGTCTCGTTCATGTTGTCGAAACCACCGCGAACGAGTTCAACCAGCACGATCTTCATCGTGTGGTACCCGCACTCATTGAGGGCACCTCGAAGAAGAACGCATCTATCTTGATGGGAAAGAGTGCAAAAAACCAAACGGTTCACGCGCCTATTCCCGCGGGTTATTCAATTGACCAGCTTGTGGGCAAAATCGTTGATGTTGATGTCGATGCCGCACGCACTTGGTATCTTTCTGGCACGGTGACCGGCGATCCGCGATGAGTTTCGATTCTTTGCCGGCTCACGTTATTGTAATCGCCGGTCCTACCGCTGTGGGAAAAAGTGCTACTGCCGACTGTCTCGCGCAGCGCTGGGGTACTGAGGTCCTTTCGGCGGATGCTATGCAGGTTTATACGGGGATGGATATCGGTACTGCAAAGACGCCGGTTGACGAACGACCCGTTCCGCTTAGACTTGTCGACATTGTTTCTCCTACCACTGCCTATTCCGCAGCGCTGTATCAACACGATGCTCGTGCGCTCATTGATGAGAAACATCAAAGGGGAGAGGTAGCGCTGATGTGCGGTGGTACAGGACTGTATATTAATGCCGCCCTCGATGATATGCGTTTTCCATCAGGGGAGTTTGAAGACGAGCGTCGCCTTGCCTATCAAGAACTTGCCAGTTCAATGGGCGCCGACTATATGCATCGGCTTCTTGCGCAGCGCGATCCCAAAAGCGCCGAGGTCATTCATCCACATAATGTTCGTCGCGTCATTCGCGCCCTTGAAATGGCTGATGACGGCTTGTGCTATGCCGATCAGAAAGCCGGATTTTCGACGCCTAAGGAATGCTATCCCTCTATGCGCTTCTGTCTTTCCATGAATCGCGAGGAGCTTTATCGTCGGATTGACACGCGTGTCGATGTGATGATTGAGCTCGGTCTTGTTGATGAGGTTAAGCATCTCTTGGAGATGGGGCTGCAGTGCGATTCCACTGCTTCTCAGGCCATCGGCTATAAGGAGATTCTTCAGTATCTCGATGGCGAATTGTCGCTTGGTGAGGCAATTGAGTTGATCAAGCGCGGTTCGCGTAGATATGCGAAGCGGCAACTTTCATGGTTTAGGCGCGACGCGCGCTACCATTGGATTGAGGTCGATGGCCTTTCCGCGTCAGATACTGCCGATGAGGTGCAGAGGCTTATTGAGGGTGCCGCGTGAGTCGATTTTCTTTTTTGTCTACAGAGCTCGAACCTGAACGTGTTTTGCTTGTCGGGGTTGATTTTCGAAATGGCGCCTGGCCGGTAGACCGCTCGCTCGATGAGCTTGAGCGGCTTGCTCATACTGCCGGCGCTCTCACAGTTGGTCGCGTTGTCCAGCGGCTCGATAAACCAATTCCAAAATCTTTTATTGGATCTGGTAAGGTCGAAGAGGTTCGTCGGCTTGTCGCTGCTCTTGATGTTAATGCGGTTATCTTCGATGATGATTTGACGCCTGCTCAGCAAAGTCATCTGGAGAAAACGATTGGTGAGCCTACTAAGATCATCGACCGTACGGCTTTGATTTTGGATATTTTCGGCCTACATGCTAAAACGCGTGAGGGGCGTATCCAAGTTCAACTTGCGCAGCTTCAGTATCTTTTACCCCGACTAAGGGGCATGTGGTCACATCTCGCCAAAGAGCAGACTCGTGGTGGCATTGGAAGTCGCTTTGGCCAGGGTGAAAGTCAGCTTGAGGTTGACAGACGCTTGATTCGTAACAAGATTGCTTCTTTGAGACGCGAGCTTAATGGCTTAGAAAAGCGCCGTTCTGTTCAGACCAAGAACAGGAAAGAATCTACTGCGTTTAGGGTTGCACTTGCCGGCTATACGAATGCTGGAAAGTCGACGTTGCTTAATGCATTGACTGATGCGGGTGTTCTTTCGGAAGACAAGTTATTTGCAACGCTCGATCCAACTACTCGCTCCTATAGCCTTCCCGGCGGTCGCGTTGTTACCATTACCGATACGGTTGGATTTATCCAAAAACTGCCCCACGGCCTCGTCGAGGCGTTTAAATCGACGCTTGCTGAGGTTCTTGAAGCAGATTTAATTCTAAAGATTGTTGACTATTCCGATGAGGATGCTGATTTGCATCTCGAAGCGGTTAATCGAGTGCTCGATGAAATCGGCGCCGGTGAACAGCTTTCCGTTACGGTGAATAATAAATGTGACCGTTTTGAAGCGTCCTATGTCCACGCTCTCGAATCGCGCTATCCAGATCAGGTATTTTGTTCTGTCTATACTGGCTATGGTATAGATTCCCTTATTGATACCCTAGCTCTTCGAGCCTCTGCTTCCGATCAGTTGCTCACCGTGATGCTGCCCTATGCTAATGCGTCGCTGCGCGCTCAAATCCATGAGCAGGGAGTGATCTTGAATGAAGAGTTTATTCCTGAAGGCATGCTTATCACAGCAAAGGTGCCTTCTAAGCTAGCTGGCCTTTTGCGTCAGTATGAACAGGGGCCCGCAGGTAAGGCAGAGTGCGAGAGTCTCCCGTTAGTTACCGAAGATTAGCTCTAGTGCCAATAGTGCAAGGGGTTGATGGATGAGGTAGATCAGCAGGCTTTTGGTGCCAATCCATTCTAGGAGCCGACTCCATCTCCTTGTTGCCCATGAAGGGTATTCTTTTGCCCTTTCATTAAATAGACGAGCGCATCCTGCTCCTACCATATACATAAAGAAATACGGTATCAATGGATAATAGTCCCCCGACATAAAAGTGGGGGAGGGAAAACCAAGCCAGGCGAGATGTTCTATCGGATAGGTTACTCGTGGAATTTGATATGTTAGGAAAAAAGCCGCAAGAGCTACTATCGTTATGAGCAGCGGATGGGGCGTTTTGATTTTTTCCAAGCACGCAAAGAGAAGCGTCGAGGCACCCATGCAGAATAAAATTCCATAGTTAACGGGCGTATCGACGCTGGCAACACTCGTAGCTATCCATACAAGAAGAGCCATGGCGGAATATAGAAGGCCTCGCTTTAGGTTATTTCTCGAAAAAGATGTGGACCATCCAGCAAGAAATAGAAAAGTCCAACTGATGGAGCATCGCCAGATATCTTGAAAAGAGCCTAAGGTGAACCAGTCCATGGGCAAGGCGTAGAGATAGGCCAAGTCATAGCAGATATGAAAAGACACCATAGAGATGATGGTAAATCCTCGCATGTCGTCAATGATATGAATTCTGCCTTGTGGGCTGAGCGTTTTTTTCATTGGCGTTACAGACGACGCATGAGGGCAACAACCTTGCCAAGAATGGTCGGGTTGTCAGCGAAGATGGGCTCCATTGCATCGTTTTCCGGCTGAAGACGAACTCTGCCGCGTTCTTTATAGAATGTTTTGACTGTTGCAGAGCCATCAATCATGGCAACGACAATATCGCCATTCATTGCGCTGGGTTGTTCGCGAACAATAATGTAATCACCGTTGTAGATGCCGACGTTGATCATCGAGTTGCCGTGTACTTCAAGAATAAAGGAGCTTGAGTCTGAGGCGATTTCAGTTGGGACGGTAAAGGTATCTTCGATATTTTGTTCCGCCAAGATCGGCATGCCTGCTGCCACGCGGCCAACAAGCGGGAGAGAGACAACGCCTCGCATCTCGGCTACAGGAGATTCCTGGGAGATGTCGAGGTTATTATCGGGGTTGCCCTCCTGCTCAAATACCTCCAGAGCGCGGGGTTTGGTTTTATCTCGCTTGATGAGGCCATGGGCCTCGAGAGCGGAGAGATGCGCATGCACGGTTGAAGGGGAGGAGAGACCAACGGCTGCCGCCATTTCACGAACACTGGGTGGATAGCCCTTCTCCGTCTGGTAGGAGCGGATGAAATCGTAGATTTGCTGTTGGCGCTTGGTGATTTTTCGTGCCATACTTACTCCTCAACCCAAACAAATGTTCGAATTTCTATTGACTGGAACAACTGTTCGTAGATAATAATATACGAACATTCGTTCTTGCGCTAGTACCTTTGTCCGCGCAAGGATATATAACTCTTCTTGGACGAACAAGAGAGGTGTAGAGATGAATAATTCCATGACATACGGTAACTTGGCGCTTAAGTCGTATAACACGCATCCTTCATTCCAAGTTATTGATGGTAATTCTCGTTCTTTCAATCATGTGAGCGTCTCTGCCCAGAAGGCTCCAGTAGCAAATGCGCGTTCAAAAGCTGGTTTGTTTTTCGTTGTTGTCATCGCTGTGATCGCGCTTTCTTTTACTTTCTTTACCTCGGCTGCTTCCCAGCGTGCTTTTGATACCGCTTCTGCGAATGTTTCGCGTGCCGTCATCTCTGTTCAATCGGGCGATACGCTTTGGGATATCGCTGAGGAGCATCCTGTTTCGCACTTGAGTACCTCTGATACCGTTGCGCTGATCCGCTCTTGGAATGGCCTTAATTCTTCTGAGCTTTCTATTGGTATGGACCTTCTGGTTCCCGCCTCCTTTCAATAGGGATTTCTTATTGCATGGGGTATTCTGATTTTTACTAGATTCGGAGGTTCCCATGCGTTGTCCAAAGTGCGGTAATGCCGATACACGTGTTGTAGACTCGCGTACCCAAGAAGCGACCAATGCTATTAAGCGCCGTCGCGAATGCTGCGGCTGTGGTTTTCGATTTACTACATTTGAGCGTTGTGAAGATCCCATCGAAGTTATTAAAAGCGATGGTTCCACTCAGCCTTTCGATAGAAATAAACTTCTAGTGGGTCTTATGAGGGCTACGTCAAAGCGTGATATCGATCTTGCCGCTCTTAACGGTCTAATCGACGATATAGAGCGCGAGCTGCGCAGCAGAACGCTTACCGCTGTTAGTTCTCATGAAATTGGCGATATGGTCCTTAAGCGTCTTGAGAAACTCGATAAAGTGGCCTACATACGCTTCGCTTCCGTGTATCGTGACTTTAAAGATGTCGATGAGTTCTTTAAAGAACTTCAAAATTTGAGGTGATTGCCCGTATGTCTCGTGTTGATGTTTCTATTAAGCGCTTAGATCCCGCTGTGAGCCTTCCGGAATATGCTTATTCCGGTGATGCTGGTCTCGATTTGCGCTGCAATGAGAGTGTTGATTTAGCTCCACTTGAGCGTCGTCTTGTCTCTACGGGTCTTGCTATCGCTTTGCCCGATGGGTATGCGGGTTTTGTTCAACCTCGAAGCGGCCTTGCTCTTAAGCGTGGGCTGTCTATCGTCAATACTCCCGGTCTCATTGATGCTCACTACCGCGGTGAACTCAAGGTCATTCTTATCAACCTTGATGCAAAAGAACCTATTCACCTTGAAAAGGGCGAGCGAATCGCCCAGCTTGTAATCCAAGAAGTTCCAACCGTTTGCTTGCACGAGGTTGATGAATTAGACGAGACCGATCGTGGTGCGGGTGGCTTTGGCTCCAGCGGAGTTGCCTAGACGCGATCGCTCCTCGTGCTATCGGATGTGCGCCGGTTTATCACCAATATAGAATTCAGCAAAATGGCGTGTTCGTTTTACGGGCACGCCAACTCGTTTCATGGTTTCGATAACGATGTCTTCGGCAGCGTGCGGCTTTCGAAGTGCATTTGCATTAACAAGCAGCGCTTTAAGCGCGGCTGGATTCTCATGAAGATGATTGAGCGTGGTGATAAGCTCTCGAAAGGTTGTGGCATGCAGGCTTGCGCCAAACGATGTGAGCATGGTGGTGTTTGCTTTTTCCTGGCCATATGATTTACCAAGCAAGAGCATAGGTAGCTTTGCGCAAAGGCATTCAGTAACCGCGAGTCCGCCAGATTTTAGAACGGCAACATCCGATGCTTTCATGAGGGAAGCCATGTCTTCGACGTAATCGAGAACCGACACGTTGCCGAGCCCCATGCCATTAAAAACCGACTTCAGGTGCATTGAATATTCTTCATCTTTGCCAGGGAGAAAAACAAAGTGCATACGATCGAATCGACGTAGATAGGGAATAGTTTGCTCGATAGCGGCCCTAAATCGAACATAGGGCTGCGGAAGTGAGGCACCAGCCATAACCAATACAATTTTTTTGTCGAGGGGGAGTCCAAAGGATTCTTTTATCTGCTCGATGTCGCAAGGAGCATCGAAACCGTCGCGTACGGGGATGCCTGTGATCTTGATTTTGGACTCTTCAACATGGCGCGGTCTGAGAGTTTCTGCCATGAATTCGGTTGCAACGCAGAACAAGTCGGTTTCTTTATGAGGCCACCAGCCCTCGATTTCATAATCGGTGGGGATACAGACCAGGGGGTACTCGACACCGGTAATCAATCGTGCACCGCAGGCGACGTTTGCGGCTGTGATATGGGTCGCAATAATTGCAAGCGGTTTATTTTCGCGAACATAATCGTTAAACGAGGGGAACATCACGCGAGACCAACCCGTACCGCCGCCCCATAGAAGACGTCCTGTAAGCGTGTAGCGCCAGGTGATGTCGTAAATTGGTCTTGTGGCCCCGGTAAAAGAGGCTGCCGTTTTATTGCCGTCAAATTTAATGCGACCATAATCGAGAACATCCAGAACGTCGACTCTGACGTTCTCTGGAATACCATGGGTGCCGCGCAACTTATCGATGGCTTGGGCAACGGCATTCGCTGCCGCCTTGTGTCCAGAGCCAACCGATGCGTGCATGACGGTGATGACGGGTTGAGAATTTGATGCAATTGTTGAGGCAGGGTTCTGCTCAACGCTCATAAGGACTCCTTGTCGACGTGGACTCTATTCTACGATGAGAATTGAATTGATGCGCAAGCTCGAGAGATAAACATGAATTGATGGGTAGTATTACCGTGTAATGTGAAACACGCATGTTGTTAGCGCGCATGAAAGGATGAGCCATGGTTTCGACAGAGTGTGATTTGGCGGTCATTGGCGGAGGCCCTGCTGGATCTTCCGCGGCCCTGTATGGCGCTCGTGCTGGGTTGAAAACCGTTATTTTCGAACCGGGTTTACCTGGCGGCCAGATTGCTCAGACTGATATCGTCGATAATTATCCCGGTCTTCCCGATATCAGCGGTTTTGAACTTGGATCTGCTCTGTATCAGCATGCTTTGGATGCCGGCGTCGACCAGGTGCAGCATTTTGTCGATGCGCTGCATCGCAAACCTGACGGTTCATTTTTGCTAAACATCGGATCCGACGAGGTTAGCGCACGTGCTATTGTCTGCGCCCTGGGTGCTAAAGCTCGTAAGGCGGGATTTACGGGTGAGGATACCTTTACGGGAAGGGGAGTGTCCTATTGCGCGACATGTGACGGTATGTTTTATCGAGGAAAACTTGTTTATGTAATCGGTGGTGGTAAGGCAGCTTGTGATGAAGCTCTATTCCTGTCTCGCATCGCCTCACGTGTCATCATGCTTGTGCGCCGCGATCAATTCCGTGCCCCCAAGGGTATTGTGAATAAGATTCAAGCAACGGCAAATATCGATGTTCGTTTTAACACTTTGGTTGATTCGCTTGCGGGCGATGCGCTTCCAACCACCATTGTCTTGAAGAATGTCTTAACACAGCAGCTAACCGAAGAACGTCATAATCCTGGGTCATTTGGTGTGTTCGTCTTTACGGGATTTGATCCTGTTGCCGGTCTCGTTAATGAGTACGTTGATAGAGCGGATGACGGTGGGGTTATTACCAAAGAAGATATGTCTACAAAGACCCCAGGGCTCTTCTGCGCCGGCGATATGCGCGTAAAGCCCCTTAGGCAGGTTGTTACAGCTGTTTCCGATGGCGCTATTGCCGCAACTTCTGCTTATAATTATCTAGCTTTAATTTAGGTACCTAAGTATCAAAATTATTCTTATTTACTAGGATTGTTTGCTGTTCAGGGGGACGTTTTTTGTAATACCGATTGCAACGGATTGATCGTTCTAGTTTTCTTCATCCCTGTACGTGGAAGTGTCCTTATATTGCTTACGAAGCAAATCCAGTTAATCTGCATTGCTGGCTCCGCTGATCAAATCGGCGTTCAGTTTACGCTGCTTCGTCTGTAATCACGACGCCTATCGGTTGGACGGATCAATTTTTATCTACTGCATTCCAATAATCCATGCATGCATGTGCTTCTAGGCAAATCGTAGATAATATATCTTATGTAAAGTTGAAGTAAGAGTTAAAAAGAGTGCGGCAGCAAATCAAATTACTGCCGCACTGATCAAAAGGTGGCTTATAGGACAAAATGTGTGTCCCGATAGAACATCCGTTTCCATCCATTAATCCAGCCAGAACGGGTACGGGTCCCTGCGGTGGAGGTCCTCCCACACGGCCCTGTCGCCCCATTCCGGCCCTCCGTCCTCGCGCGACGGCGAGGCGGAGTAGACGCTGAACAGGAAGTCGATGTCCGCGTCGGTCGGCATCGTGGCGAGCTTCTCGCGCGCCGTCCTCGCGTCCCCCGAATGCGCATGGCACCACCAGAACACCGCCTTAACGCGCTTGATGGACGTCAGCCCCCGGTGGTTGCGCAGGACGGCCCTCAGCTGCGAGTTCACCCCTCCCTCGATCATGTTGTTGGTCGACGGCAGCGGGCCGGCCTTGGCAAGGGCGGGGTCGAGGTAGGTGAACAGCGTCCCCGCCGACACCAGCGACGACAGCGACGAGCGCGCCCGCCTCAGCCTCTCGTGGGTGTAGACCCTCCTGCCGTCCGCCACGGTCCTGTCCTCCAGGAAGTCGGCCCAGAACCCGCACCAGTCGAGGTAGCGCTCGACCCAGAGCTCGGCCTGGTGCAGCGCCTCGATGCCCATGAGGTCGCGCGCAATGAGATGGAGCTCGCGTCCCGCCTGGAGCTTTGGCCGCGTCGTCGTGTAGCGCTTGACCTGCGAGAAGGCGTGGAAGGTGCACCTCTGGACCCTGGTGCGCGGCCAGGTCTCGCGCACGGCCTTCGCGAACCCGCTCCCGCCGTCGGTGACGACCACCTCGGGCGCCGGGATCGGCGCCATGAGGGCCGACCGCGCCCTCGAGTTCTCCGACCTCGCCATGTACCAGGAGACCACCCTCTCGCCGCTGCAGCAAATGAGCACCACGAGCTCGCGCGCGACCCAGATCCCGTCGACGTAGAGCACGCGGTGGAGCTCGCCGTCGGGGACGGGCATCGGCCAGACCTCCCAGAACTCGGCCGTCCTGCGCCTGAAGGACCTCCCGCCGCCCGGCATCGCCGCCTGGGAGTCCTTGGAGAGGAGCCACCCGAGGAACTCCTCGAGCCTCGCCGCCGTGTCGTCGTGCCTCAGCGTCGTCGACGCGCCGCAGGCCGTGCACCTCCACCGCTGGGACCCCGATGGGGTCCTGCCGTTGCGCTTGGTCCGACCGCCGCAGTAGGGGCAATAAACGGCCTTCATGGGCACCTCTTCCGAAAGGGTGTTTAACGGTTCCGGAAAAGGTTATCTACCAGCGGGAACGATAGGCAACCGGACACACATTCTGTCCGAGCGGTTAAAAGCGGGCACGGAATTTAAACGGCTGAAAAAGGGGCGTCGACCTGCGCCGACGCCCCTAAAGCAGACACACATTTTGTCCTATAAGCCCAAAAGGTTGAGTCTGGCTTCCTTATGCCCAGGTGTATCCAATAATCAAACCTTGATTTTCTGCGTAATACGAGCATAGCGCTCCGCATGGAAGAATATGAATTTCGGATTCGGGCCATCGCTCGAGTATGGTTTGTTTGAGCTGGAGTGCAGCCGGCTCATTTTCAACATGATCGATAAAGACAAGACCGCCGGAGAATCCATCGCCTTCCATGGAAGCGATGATTTTCTTAGCCATTTTCTTTTCGCCGCGTGCGGGGCCAACGATCTTGATGGTCCCCTCATGGCTTGCGGTGCCAAGCACGCGGATGTTCAGCCTGCTTGCAAGGGTTCCTGCTAATCGAGGCATGCGCCCGTTTTTAGTGAGGTTCTCATAACTCGACAGCGAAAAAAGCACCTGTGATTTCTCTTCAATATTGTCAATAAAGGCAACGGCTTGTTCAAACGTGGGGTCATTATCGTTTAGGTACCTACTTAATTCGGTTACAAGCACTTCGAGTTTTCCACCTGCCGCACGCGAATCTACCAAATGAATGTTCTTGCCCGAGATGACGCCCTCATGCTCGCGTGCATACTCGTCAAGGACTATATTTCGTGCCATGGAGGCAGCTTCATAGCTCCCCGAAAGGTTGGCAGAAATCGTAATTGCAATTACGTTGTCAAACTTGCGGAATTGCTCTGCCCAAACACCTGCGCTCGGGCAAGAGCTTGAAGAAGCTTCTGGCTCCTCGGCTATGATTCGATTGAGCTCATGAACATCCAGGTTTTCGTCGTCAACATAATCCACTCCCCCTACATGAATAACAAGGGGAACTGTTGAGTATTCTGTTGAGTGATCGGAAGCTTCGATTGAGCGAAGATTGCAGCTTGAATCAGCAACGATGGCCCAGCTCATCTACTTCTCCTTTGCAATGCATACCGTTAGGATTCCCATCTAGTATACAATACTAGATGGAGCGATTATGCGTATAGCCATAGCGAGGTGGGTCAATGGACAAAACAAAGGCGCAGCTGACATCACTTATCCCGATGTCTGACAACTCCCCTGCTATTGATGCTGGCCAGCTTATACAACGGCCGCCGTTTGATTGCTTTATGGATTCGGCGGAGATGGATGAAATCAGATCGTCCAAGCTTCCTACATATGATGAGCTTCCAAACGTACCGCTCTATCGCGATCAGGTTATCTCGTATATCACTTTGATACTAAAGCCGCTCGATCGATGCTCGAGTTCCGAGTGGCTGACCCCTTCGATGATCAACAACTACGTTAAGATGCATCTCGTTAGCCCGCCCGTTAAAAAGCAGTATGGTCGCGAGCAGATTTCTCGATTGCTTCTCATCTGTATACTTAAACAATTTTTGAGCATATCGGCAATTGAGCAGCTCCTTAAAATCCAATCGGTCGTCAGCTCGCCGCAAGAGGCGTATGACCACATGGTGGCCGAAATCAATCACATCGTTGATATGACGTTTTCGGCCACCGATGTTCAATCGTTGGAACGCGCTCTTCGCGAGACAGGTGAAATCAGTCGCGAAGAGCTTCTTGTGCGTGCTGCAGCTCAGGCTTTTGCATCAAAAGCGTTGCTTATGGCCTATCTCCAATTTGCAGGCTTTGAAAACAGTGGAGTGGGTGCTCGTTAATTAACCTTAATCAGCGAGAAAAGATCGTGGTCGCCCGACTCGGCAAGCTTTTTGCGCGGATTGAGGAAGCATAATTCAAGAATGCTCGCGTAGCCCACAAGCGTGGCGCCCATATCCTGGATTAGCTTGCCCGTAGCTGCTGCTGTACCGCCAGTTGCGATAAGATCGTCGATAATCAAGACGCGATCTTCCGGCTGAATGGCATCGGCGTGAATCTCGAGCGTGTCCGTACTATATTCAAGTTCATAAGAAGCCGAAACGGTGGCGCGAGGAAGTTTGCCGGGCTTACGAGCGGGAATAAAGCCGGCGCCCAACTCTAGAGCAACGGGGGTGCCAATCATAAAACCGCGCGCCTCCGGACCGACTACCTTTGTAATCCCCTCGTCTTTGTAGTGAGAGACGAACGCATCAACCATCGCCCTGAACGGCTTGGGGTCGGCAAAAAGCGGCGTGATGTCTTTAAAGATAACTCCCGGTTCGGGATAGTCGGGTATATCGACAATATAGGACTCGAGTTCTTTTACATCCATTGGTTACCCCCGTTTTGTGCTTTTGCTTACAGTAGTGCTCGTGGGTTTGTCATTCTTTTCTGTGGCTGCAGCAGCGGCGCGAGTAAGCTCATCATCTATCACGTTGACGTCAGCATCTTCGACAACGGCATTGAGGGACTCGAACACACGGTTTTTGAGAAGTGCGGTGCGAACGCCATCGGTCAAATCGTGGAGCTTGTTAAAGGCTCGTTCAAGCTTTGCTTCGCGGCCTTCATCGGAATCATCCATCCCAAGCATTCCGATAAGGACCTGCTCAAACATGGTGGATTCTCGATTTGCGGCAGAAACATACTGACGAAGATTGCGCGGTTCGATATGAAATCGATTGAGCTCGGCGCAATAGCGAATAATTTCAAAATCTCGCCCATCAACAAGATCTCGATTTTGAGGACTCTTGATAATGCGAATCAAATCGTTTTCGGCGAGCGCGCGTATAAACGAAATCTCGACTCCGAGGATATCGGGAATGTCTTCGATGGGATGAAGCTTCTGCTTGGTTTCCTTGGGCTCCGTCTTCATGGGAAGGTCAGAGAGCAGCCCCACCTCAAAGGCCAGGGTGGAAAGATCGTTTGCGCTATCGAGTTTTTGCTTGATAACGGTTAGCGGCATATACCTGGTTTTTTGCAAGTGCAAAATAACCTCAAGGCGATCGACATCCTCCTTAGAGTACTGTCGATAGCCCTTAGGTGTCCTGTGAGGCGTAATAAGCCCTTCGTCTTCCAGAAAGCGAATCTTTGAATTTGAAAGATCGGGATATGCACCGCGCAGATAGTTCACAACCTGACCGATGCTGAGGTAGCTTCGCTCAGCCAAGCTACTCACCGGTCTCGATGCGCTCCGGCTGGCTTTCGTGATAGATAAGGGTAAATGTGCCAATTTGAATAGAAGAGCCGTCATGAAGCGGTGCATTGCTTACGATGGCTCCATCGACCCAGGTGCCATTGAGCGAACCAAGGTCCTCGATAGAGACCCCAGAGGCATCATGCTTGATTTTTGCGTGAGAGCGTGAAACGGTCATGTCATTCAAGAAAATGCTGTTTGCGGGATCGCGACCAACGGTCGTGAGTGCGCCTTCAAGCTCAAACGTATTGCCCGTCTGCGGCCCTTTGATAATCGTCAAAACGGGCTTAGAGATAACCTGCGCCTTCATAAGGTCGGGAGCAGTCATATCGTTCATGGGCATGCGAAAAACGCAGGTTGCATCCCCGGAAGGAACGGAATTATGTGTGGAGTCTACAGCGGCCATGAGAACCCCCATATATCAAGCTAATAAGACGAAGATAACGAGTTTATTCTACCCTACTTATTCGGTATACGCTCCAGAAGTAACGTCCTCATCGCTATCATCAATTTCTGGATTAAGGAAATCATCATCCTCATCTTCGGGATGAAGCTCGGCTTGTCTAATGGCGATGCCGCCTTTAATCGTGTAGATAGCGGCAGTGATAAGCGAGAAGCAAACGCCGGCGTAGACAAAATAGATGCCCATGGGTACGGAAGATCCGTTAAGGCCCGGGAACTGCGTAAGCGCGGCGGGAAGCAGACCGAAGCCATCTAGTACAGGAAGGCCAAGGAGCATGAGGCTGAAGCCCGTCATGAGCAGCGCAGTGGCGATTTTTCCGGTATATACGACATCGATGGGACGGCGATGATAGCGTCGGACGATGAAATTGCCGCAGGCAAGGTATACATCACGACCGATAATGACAACACAAACCCAGAGTGGTAACTCGCCACGAGCCACAAGTCCCAAAACGCCGGTGAAAAGCAAGGCCCTGTCGACGATAGGATCCATCATCTTGCCAAGCCAGCTAACCGTCTTTGTCATACGTGCAATCTGGCCATCAAGCCAATCGGTTGAGGCGGCGATGGCGTAGATCACAAGCGCGACATAGCGGTTCTCGTTATTGATAAACAAGTAAAGAAAAACGAGAGTGAGTATGAGGCGAATTGCAGTGATGAAATTGGAGATAGTAAAAATCTTATTAGAAGGATAATCGGATGTACCGATGAGCTCCTTTTTGATTTTCTTTTTCAGACCCACAAGGCTCCTTTGAGTGCATACTTTCACGTTTGCATGATACCCGCGAAAAGGCCGATTAACCATGGTATCGGAAATACGCATGGGTGGAAAGATACGACCTGGTTGCCGAGTGTAACTCCCTGAGGCAACCACGTTTAAGGATAAAAAACAGGTCAGAGTAAAAACCTCTGACCTGCAATTCATGCTGGTCGGGACGACTGGATTCGAACCAGCGACCCCTTGACCCCCAGCGGGGTAAGAATGACCCTGACCTGTGCTAAGTCGCCGCCTTGGCATTTAATCTTCCGGTTTCAATTAGACAAACCTCTCCCAGCCTTTTCATTTCGACCGGTTTACCGTCTATCGCCTCCAGGCTCTCCCGCGACAGCAGGCGGTCGCGGTAGTGGGCGTACTGCTGGCGGCGGGCGGTAACCTCTCTCGCCAGCTCGGCGATCAGCTCGTCGGTCAAAGAGGTGAACTCGTCCGGGATGCGGACGATCTCGCGCTGCACCTCGATGGGCGGGACGGGGATTTCGAAATGCGAGTATTCGCTGATCCAGTGTCGCTTATGGTTGAGCGGCGAGAATGAAATCATCTTTGCCTTTTTATGCCTTTCAAAAAATCACACAAGGTATTTGTACTAACCTGTGGTTATGTATAAAATTGTAGGGTTTGGGGTAACAAAAAACACCGTATTTCTACGATGTTTTTCGTACTTCAACTATTGTTGTTTCACCAAACTAATCTTTATCTTGTCCACGACACTTTAACGCTTTAATTAAAAGATATTTCGACATCATTTAATAATTGTATTTATAGCGGACTGCACTGCTTTATATCTTCCTTCATCTGATAATGATGCCAAGCAGGTAATCAAATATTCCTTGCCATCTTTTTTATAAAGAACAACAATATTATAGGAAGATGCCATAGTTCCTGTTTTTATTCCTTTTACATTTTCATTATAGTACGGTGACTTTTTATCTAAAAACTTATTGGTATTTTTCCAAGTAAATTCACCTTGTGGAGTTTGAATTGAGAAAGTGCTTTTCCCTACACATTCTTTAACAAAATCATAATTATAAAGCTTCAAGGCTACACGATTAATATCATCCAAATGTGTATCGGCTGACATAGATGCCCCGCTCGGATCATTATACAAATTTGTTTTAGAATAGCCTTCTTCAATTAAATACTCACTTAGCTCTGTCGTAAAATAATTTATATATTCCGTTGCTGTATAGCCCTCTCCTAATTCATTTTTAGCAATATAATATGCCAACGAATAGGCAGCATCGTTTCCCGAAGGAACAAGCATAGCTTCCATTATTTCTTTTACTGTGTACTTCCCAACTTTTAGATTTGCTAAAGATGACCCAGCCGGCACAAGATCCAATACCTCTTGATTTACTTCAATAACATCTTCCAAGTTAACTTTTGTCAAAGCATAGTCAATGACAAATAGTTTTGCCAAACTTGCTACTGTGGGCAATTGGCTATCTCCCTCGTAAAATAAATATTCACCCTGTTCAATATCATAAACAGAAAACGAAAGAGCGTCCTGAGGAATGTTAAGCTCATTTGTACTCAGTTGAAAATCGATTTTTTTATACACATCCTTAAAAAAATCAAAACGATAAATCCCTGTTTTATATAATCCAACTACTGCTACAAACGCTATAAGCAAGACTGTTGTAAAAACCATTATTATCTTTATCTTTTTGTATTTTCTATTCTTCTTCATACTCTCACCTACAAATTCATTTCGTTATTTCTAATAAAATATAACCTTCCGTTAAACATTACTGTTGTTTATCGCAAGAAAACGGACATCTTTCTGCGGAAACAGAACTTCCGTATAAAAGCCGACTTGCAGATAGTTTCGCCCTAATCGGCTCATATCCTTAACAATAATCGTTGCGACATTTCCTGCTTCTACTTCCTTAATCAGTTCTTGAAAACTCGGACGATTGAAATTCACACCCGAAAAACCATCGTCAGTAAAATGGCGGATATTCGTAAAGCCATTTCTTCGGGCGTAATCTTCCAAGTATTGCTTTTGGTTGGTGATTGAGTTTGACTCACCATTAAGGTCATCATCTCTTGATAAACGCTCATAGAGTGCTGTAATCTTTGAAGTCCTTGACATTCTCTTATCCTCCTTTCTTTATGTAATCCGATTTAGCATTACAGGAATTACTCCCTCTGCTAATAGGAGAAAATAGGGGTACAAAGCGGAACTGTTTTTCAAAAAAATCAAAAAAATTTTTGAAGTTCTGAAACCGACTTTGATAACCTATTTTCAATTTAGGAACGCATTATTTATCGTCCTACTAAATTAAAGCCCTCGGGGCAAAGCTCGGCGATCAGGGTTCCGATTTTGCGCATGCTTCCTGCCTTCAAGCGGGCGCGGCGTTGGGGTCGCCTCGTGGCCGCCAAACGAGTCGATTGCTTTTTGAAGTGTGCGGGAAGGCATGGATATCTCTGGAGTGTTGCCGCAGCGGCAACATCGGTGGCAGGCGGCTGTCTTTCTGAGTCCATCGGCTACCGGGGAGCGAGCGGTGCCGCAGGCAAGACCGATTGCGATCCGGGTACTCTCGAATAGGCTATCTGGGCTCAAACGGGTGGTCTGAGCTTGCCGTCTCTTCGAATCGGCTGCTTGGGATTTTGAATAATAACAATGCGCTTGGCTTGAGAGCGCCTTTGAAGGGCGCTCTTTCTGTTCGGCAGGGCGGCGGCGTGTAGCTATGTAGGCGTGTAGCGGTGTAGCGATGTAGTGCGCTGCGGGTGTAGCTCTGCGGCGGCGTAGGCTGAAACACATTCCCAATCTGGGAATGCACATATATAAGTGCAATCGTTTTGCCGTAGATGGGAAACCTGTCGGCCGGGCAGGACCGACGAGCCGGGCGGCGAATGCGAAAGGCCGGATGCAGTCGACGCTCGGTGCTGTGGGCGCTTGGGTATTTAAAATGCCCTCAGACCGTATATATTTTTCCCGTATGACTCAAAGGGAGAAACTGTCCATGAAATCTGTCGCGAGAATCTCGTCGGGCGCGAGCCACGACTCCACGGGTGGCACGCTCGAAGACCGCCTCGAAAATCTCGTCCTATCTCTTGAAATGATGATGGACGGCGCCCTTTGTGAGGCCGCCGAGGCTCTCGACGATGTCTGCCATCGTGGTGTGCTCGTTGCCGCGCTCCACAAAGGGCCGCTCGGCTACGTCGAGGATCTTCTCGACCGTCGTCTCCGGGTACTTATTGCGTGCCACGGGCACCTCCGTCCTTATTATCACGATAAAAATACCATGAGTGGCGTGCGGGTCGAGAAGGGCTGGCGCCAAAAGAGCCCAACGGCCGTTACGGCTTCGTTAGAAACGCGCCCCACCATGGATGGTGAACCCGAAAGGTAAGGCGCGCGGGCACGGTGACTCGGCCCGCGCGCCCGGAAGAGAAAGGACGAACCCATGGGTTACATGCTCGAGACGCGCGGGCTCACCAAGCGCTTCGGCCGCGGCGAGCAGGCGCAGGACGCCGTGGCCGACGTGAGCCTTCATATCCGCGAGGGCGAGGTATACGGGCTGCTCGGTCCCAACGGCGCCGGCAAGTCGACAACGCTCAAGATGATCTGCGGGATGCTGCGGCCGACGGCCGGGGAGATCCTCTTTGCCGGGCACGCCTGGCGCCGCGAGGACCTCTACACGATCGGCAGCCTCATCGAGGAGGCGCCGCTCTACCCCAACCTCACCGCGCGCGAGAACCTGCGCGTGCGCACCACGCTGCTGGGCCTTCCCGAGAGCCGCATAGATGAGGTGCTCGCCGCCGTGGACCTCGCGGACACCGGGAAGAAGCGCGCCGGGCGCTTCTCGATGGGCATGCGGCAGCGCCTGGGGCTCGCGCTGGCGCTGATCGCTCGGCCACGCCTGCTCGTGCTCGACGAGCCCACCAACGGCCTCGACCCCATCGGTATCGAGGAGCTGCGCGACCAGATCCGCGGCTTCGCGGCGGCGGGTACGACGGTGGTCGTCTCGAGCCACATCCTCTCCGAGGTGCAGCAGATGGCGGACACCATCGGCATCATCTGCGGGGGGCGCCTCGCCTACGAGGATGCGCTTCGGCCCGGGCAGGACCTCGAGGAACTCTTCATGAGCTTCTGCCGGGAAGGGCGACGAGCGCGCGGGGAGGTGGCGGCATGACGGGCGAGAAAGGCGGCCTGCTCGCGGGCCTGCGCGCCGAGGCCCTGAAGTCGCGCCACGCGGCACCGGTTCGCCTGGCCGTGCTCATGGCGCTGCCGATGCCGCTGCTCGGCGCGATGCCCTACCGGGGCGTGCAGATCTTCAGCGCGTGGAACTACTGGTACGCGCTCTTCCTGCCCGTGTCTCTCTCGCTCGTGGTGGCGTGCGTCGCGCGGGCGGACGCTCGCACGCGGATGCGGGGGCTTCTGGGCCTGGGCTTCCCGCTCGGGCGCGCCTGGTGGGCCAAGGCGCTCTGGTGCCTCGCGCTCTGCACGCTCTCGAACCTCGTGGTCTTCGGCATCTACCTCGCGGGATCGGCCTTCTCCTCGCAGGGCCTCACGGCCGCGGGCACGCTCACGATGCTCCTGAGCGCACTCGTCAACACGGTGACCGCGGCGTGGATGATCCCCGCAGGGCTCTTTCTCACGGAGCGGCTCGGCATGCTCGTGGGCATCTTCTGCCCGCTTGCCGCGCAGCTCGTGGGTGGTTTCGCCTGGTCGCTGGTGCCGCTGCCGCAGCTCTTTCCGCCGTCGGCGAGCATGGTCATCCCCACGAGCTTCATCCCCGTGCTGCCGAGCGGCGAGCCACTCGCGGCGGACATGGCGCTCGGCGGGGCGCTCGCGGCAGACGGCATGCTCACGCTGGCGGGCCTTGCGGTCAGCGCGCTCGCGTTCGCCGCGCTCACGGCGGCGGGCGCGGCCTGGTTCGCGCGCTCCGAGGAGAGGTGATGGCCGTGACACGACTCTCCGACCCGACGCCGCGCATGACTCTCTCGCGGGCCCTGCTCTCCGAGGCCCTGCGCCTGGCGCGCTCTCCGCTCACGGCGGTGCACCTCGTCTGCGGCCTGGCAGCCGGTCTTGCCTGCGGCGAGTACTTCTCCGTAGCCCGATGGGACCCGGCGCTGGGCGCGGACGCCTACGCCCAGTTCCTCGGCGCCCTCATGCCGCTCATGTCTGCCATCGTCTGCGGGCTCGCCGTGGACGACGAGCGCGCTGCCGGGCGCCTCGCCAACCTCACGGCGGTTCCCTCGCGCGGGCGCACCGTCGCGGCGAAGCTGCTCGCCCTTGCGGCGCTCGGCGCGGGCGCGCTGGCCGTGGCGCTCGGCGTGTTCGGGGCCGTGCTCGCCGTCGCCGGGCGCCTGCCGCTCGGGCCCGCTCCGCTTGCGGCCGCCTGGGCGGGCATCGTGCTGGGCAGCCTGCCCCTCTACGCGCTGGGGCTCGGCGTGGCCCTGCGCCTCGGCCGCAACGCCGTCATCGGCGCCGGCACGGCGGGGACGCTCCTCGCGTTCTTCTCGGTGGGCGGACTTGCGCACGGCCTCATGACCGGCGAGCTCACCGGTGCCCTGGCGACGCCCCTGAGCTGGGTGCCGCTCGCCTGGCCCGCGCGCCTGGGGTCGCTCGGGGTGGAGGCCTTCATCGACGCCGCACGCGCGGCGGGCCCCCTCCTCACGACTGCGCTCGCCAGCCTCGTGCTCACCCTGGCAGCCGCCGCCGTCCTTCTCGCCTGGTTTCGCCGCTTCGAGGACGGGAGGGCAGATGCATAGGAAGCCGCTCGCCGCCGCGCTCGCCCTCCTCTCCGCAGCGCTCGTCCTGGGCGGGAATGTCCTGCTCGACGCCGGCTGGGGGTCGACGCTGCGCTCGATCGCCGACCGCGTGCCGTCCAACCCTGAGATCGCCATGTGGGCGCCCGCTCCCGAGCCCGGCAGCCGCGCGAGCTCCTACGCCGTCGCCACCGGGGCGGGGGCGAACTACGTCTACCTGGTGGACGCGGCGGACGACAGGGACAATGTCCGAGAGCTCCAGCTCATCTTCTTCGGGCGGGAATCGGACGGCGAGGGCTGGCTCGAGATCGAGGCGCGCGGCGGCTCGGGCGTGCGCTACCGCGCGTGCGACGCGGCCGAGGCACCCGCGGCTGCGCGCGGGGCTCTGGACCGCTGAGCGCGGCGCAAGTACAATGCTGACGGGAGTTTCAGGAGGTCGAACATGGCGAGGATACTGGCAGTGGATGATGAACGGGCGATCCTCGACGCGCTCGCGCGCGTCCTCGGCCGCGACGGCCATGAGGTCGTCAGGGCGGCGGACCCGACGGCGGTCCCGGGGATGGACCTCTCGCGCTTCGACCTCGTGCTCTGCGACGTCATGATGCCGGGGCTCGACGGCTTCGAGCTCGTGCGGCAGATCCGCCCGGACTTCGACGGCCCCATCGTCTTCCTGACCGCGCGCGTGGCCGAGGAGGATGCTGTGGCCGCCTACGGCCTGGGCGCCGACGACTACGTCCGCAAGCCCTTCGGGGCCGCGGAACTGCGCGCCAAGGTCGCGGCCCATCTACGCCGTGAGCGCCGGCCGCGCTCGCACGCCCTCTCCTTCGGGGAGGTGCGGATCGACCTCGGGGCGCGCGGCCTCGCCGTGGGCGGCGAGGCCGTGCCGCTCACGCCCACCGAGTACGCCATCTGCGAGTACCTCGCCCGCCACCCCGGGCAGGTCATGAGCCGCGCGCAGATACGCGAGGCGGTGCTCGGCTGGGAGAGCGACGCCGACGACGCGGCCATATCCATGCAGGTCAGCCGCGCTCGGAGGAAACTCTCCGAGGCCGGCGCAGATCCGATCGCGACCGTCTGGGGGATGGGGTACAAGTGGCAGCTCTGAGGACCGGGGCGCGAGGTCGCGGGGGCATGCCGCTCTCCTTCGTCATCGCGCGCTACTTCGCCTACGCGTTCGCGGCGGTCGCCACGGCGTGGCTCGCCTCGTTCATGGCGCTCTCCGTGGCGATCAACGCGGGCTTCGTCTACGAGGCAAGCTGGGGGCCGGCCAATGCGCGCGAGGTCGCGGAGGGCCTGGCACGCGACGGCGTCTGCGGGCAGCAGGACGTGCCGACGGCGTACCGCTACCTCATCCTGAACAAGGACGGATACGTGCTGATGACAGACCTCGAGGGCACGCGGCTCGAGGACGCGACGGAAATGGCCCGTACGGCACTCGCCGCGGATCCGGGCACAGTGGAGATCGAGGGCGGGGGTTCGGGCCTCACCTACGCCGCGTTCCCGCTTAAGGGCGGCGGGGCCTGCGCACTCGTCAGCGAGTACCTGCCGCAGTGGGTCTCGCGTGATCTCGCCGGCCTGCTTCCCAACCCGCAGAACCTCATGCTCGTCGGCGCCGCTGCGGGAAGCGCGCTCGCGCTCGCGCTCGTGGCGCGCCGCGCGAGCCGCGTGATCTCGCGCAAGATGGCGCCGCTCGCGGAGGCGGCGGGGCGCGTCGGCGCGGGGGAGCTCGACTTCGCGGTCGGCAGCACCAACGTGCGCGAGGTGAACGACGTCCTCGCCGCGATGGACGCCATGCGGACCTCCCTCGCCGAGTCGCTCGAGGCCTGCTGGGCCGCGGAGCGGGGGCAGCGCGAGCAGGTGGCGTCGCTCGCCCACGACCTCAAGACGCCGCTCACCGTGCTGCGCGCCAACGCCGACTTCGTGGCGGAGGAGCTGGAAGACGAGAAAGACGCCGACCTCGCGGCCGCCGCGCGCGACATAGCCGGCAGTGTCGAAAGGCTCGACGGCTACGTGCGCCTGCTCATCGAGGCCTCGCGCGGGTCCGGCGGGGCGGAGAGGGCCCCCATGCGGCCGGCCGAGCTCTGCGAACAGGTCCTCGCCGAGGCCGCTCAGATCGCCCGGGCGCGAGGCGTGACGCTCGACGCGGCCACGGGCCCCGCTGTCGCGGGAGCGCCCGAGGCCCCGCTCGACCGAACCGCCCTGGCGCGAGCCGCCGCGAACCTTGTGGCCAACGCCGCCGAGCGCGCGCGCTCGCGCGTGGCGGTCTCCTGCGACGTCGCGGGCGGACACCTCGTCATCGAGGTGGCCGACGACGGACCGGGCTTCTCTCCCGCCGCCCTCGAACGCGGCTGTGAGCGCCTCTTCACAGACGACTCCTCCCGCTCCTCGCGCGACGGAGGCCGCCACTACGGGCTCGGCCTCCACGCCGCCTCCGAGGCCGCGAGCGCCCACGGGGGCTCCGTCTCGCTCGCCAACAGTCCCTCGGGCGGCGCGGTGGCCACCATCGCGGTCCCGCTGTGCGGGATCTGACGACTTCCTCGATGTCTACCTCGACTGCGATATGTCGCTTGCCGAGGCCGCGACGAGATGGTGTTGCGTCTGCCCCGTTTGGTGCTTCTAGCTCAAATTTGATCTGATGTAAGGCCCGTGCAATCCTGCATGGGCCTTTCTTTTGGCAATTGCTCGACCGATTCGTAGCTTGAAACATAAATTATCGAGTTAAGGAGACATGGGGTCATACAGCGGCTCTCAGAGCGCCCGCCGCACTCCCCGCCATTACCCCTGCGGCGTCCTCGTATAGAGCCCATCCTGGTTGGCGTTTCGTTGCAATCGCCCACTTGTCCACCGATCAAATGAACTACTGGAATAAATACAGCGACACGCTTGTTCGTTACAGTTGCTATATCTGCGTAAATCGCCGCGATAAATACCGCTCGTTCTCGGCGTGTACCAGCCGCGCGTATGTAGAATCATATCGCGTTAATAAATTGGCTCAAGCGCGTGCAAAACGCGCAAGTAACCGTAAAAAGCGAATATCGCATAGGTAGATTTTTGGCACCCTGTTGCTTACTGAAAATTAAGCAATTGCTTAAAACAAAAAGGTCAGACACCAAGTGCCTGACCTGCAAACTTCTGGTCGGGACGACTGGATTCGAACCAGCGACCCCTTGACCCCCAGTCAAGTGCGCTACCAAGCTGCGCCACGTCCCGATATGTCGTTGCGTCTTGCGCAACGAAGAATACTTTACTCAAAGCGAATTAAAGATGCAAGTATTATTTTAAATTAGTTTTGAACAAAAGGCTGCGAGAAAGGATTTCATCTGCAAGGGCTCTCTTTTCAAGCAAGCCAAGATCGTCAACTGAGCTCGAAGTAACCCACCACGCGCGGTTGTTTGAAGAGCCAAAGCCAGCATCTGAACGCGAAACGTCATTGGCAACAATGGCGTCGCACCCCTTGCGCTTGAGCTTGGCCTCGGCGTAATCCACGACATCGTTTGTTTCTGCCGCAAATCCAATGACAATGCGATCCTCTTTATTGGAGGATAATTCTGCAAGGATATCTTGGGTCTGGATAAGCGGAATCGAGTCGATTGGATCGACTGCTTTCTTGAGCTTATGGTCGGACGGCGCGGAAGGGGTGTAATCGGCAACGGCGGCTGCAAGAATGGCGATGGTGGAGCACCCAAAAGCCTTCACAGCTGCGTTGTGCATCTGCGAAGCCGTTTGAACATGGATGGTTTCGATCCCCGCTGGAATGGGAAGCTCGATGGGCCCGGCGATAAGCGTCACGTTTGCACCGCGATCGCGGGCGGCACGAGCGAGTTCGAGACCCATTTTTCCACTCGATCGATTTGCAATATATCGAACCGGATCGATGGGCTCGTGAGTTGGGCCTGCCGTTATGAGGACATGCTCACCAACGAGGTCGGTAGAGCCTTGAAGCAGCGAACAGGTAGCGTCGGCGATGGCTTCAGGCGTTGGCAAGCGCCCAGAACCAACGTCGCCGCATGCAAGATAGCCGGAATCCGGCTGAATAAAGTGCACTCCCCTATTTTTAAGCACCGCTACATTTTCTTGCGTGGCCGCGGCGCTCCACATTCCCGAATTCATTGCTGGAGCGATGAGAATCGGCGCTTTTGTCGCGAGCAAAGTTGTAGACATGAGATCGTCTGCGATGCCATGCGCCATTTTGGCGATACTATTTGCCGTTGCCGGTGCGACAAGGACGACATCGGCTTCCTGAGCAAGCGATATGTGGTGAATGGGGTCTTCTGGGTCATCGAAGAGTCCTATAGCCACTTTCTCATGAGTCAGAGCACGAAACGTTGTGGGACCCACAAATTGAGTTGCGTGCTCTGTCATAAGCACTTTTACGCGGTATCCCGCTTTTTGCAGAAGGCGCAAGATCTCGCAGGACTTATATGCTGCAATGCAGCCGGTGACGCAGAGAAGGACGGTCTTTTCTTCGCTGGATCCGCAGACTCCCATAGCCTACTCCTCGGGAAGGATGACCATCAGACGGTGGCAATAAGGGCACTCGGTGACCTCGTTGGCATGCCTCAGGTCGCTCATGCTCGAAGACTGAAGGGTCATGCGGCAGATGCTCGGGACGTTGCCCTCGAGTTTCTCGACAGCTAAATGGCCAAAGCGTTTTGAGGCGTCTTTATAGGCTTTTCCGAGCGCCGGGTCAAGACTTTCAAAGAGTTGAGCGCGCTTGCGCTCGTTCTTGTCGATGGCGCTTTGAATATCGACAGCATGCGTACGTGCCTGCTTGGTTAGCGCGACAATGGCATCTTCGATTTTCTTAAGATTCTGCTTAAGGGTAGCCTCGTCAGCTTGGATAATGCTGAGCTTCTGGTGGGCTTCGGTGCGCTCAAACTCAACTCGATCAAGCTTTTTGGCAAAGTCGGAAAGCGTAATCTCAAGTTGCTGGACTTGGCGGTAGTCGTCCATGTCGACTTCGCGGCGAGCTTTCTCAATGCCGTTGTGAAGTGCCTGCTCGCGACTGTCGAGCTCCTGCAAATCGATTTCAACATCTTTGCGCTGGGCAAAGTATTTTGTTACGTCGCCCTTAAGCTTGATATAGAGTTTGCGACGTCGCGCTAGCTCTGCGATTTCGGGCAGATTCTGAAGCTGCTCTTTGTCGCGCATGAGCGTAAGATCGATTTCCTGTAATTCCAAAAGTGTCGAGCCAACGCTCATGAGGTTCTCCTTAATGATTATTACTTTGCCGTCCACCATTGTGCTGAATGAGTAATTGTAGCTATGGAAGCGGGCGTGACCCCTGCTTGTTGTGCGGCTTTTGCCAAGATTTCCACGAATGGCTCTTCTGAGCGGTCATGGCCAAGCAATAGTACGTCAAGGCCACGTATTGAGAGGTCCTGACAGATATGATAGCCTGCCTCCCCACAGATAATTGCATCCACGTTTGCCCTGAGTGCCAATTCTCCTAAATCGCCAAGTGATCCACCGAGAAAAGCCACTCTTGAGATGCGATGGAACGGTTCGCCCCACACCCGCGGCTGTGTGTCGAAAATGCGAGAAGCGCAGGAGGCGAGTTCGACGAGGTTGGTTTCTGCAATGTCCGCGACTGCTCCCAGGCCAAGAAGATCGGGCTGTTGCACAAATTCAAGCGAAGAAGACGCGGTAAAGCCCATGAGTTCGGGCAGGAGCGTTCGGGCTGCTGCCGAGCGATCGAGATTGGTGTGCATCGAAATTATCGAGACACCGAGGCGAGCGGCTTCGTACACAACGGAGGAGGAGCTGGGGGTAAGGCTTTCGGCAGGCTTAAATGCATCAGGAGCTTTGATATAGACAGGATGATGCGTAAGCAGGACATTCGAGCCCGATTCGTGAGCGGCGCGAACATTGTCGAGAGTGGCATCGAGGGCACACGTCACGCCCACGATTGAAGACGAGGGGTCTCCGACGGACAGTCCGACGTGGTCCCAAGGCTCGGCGGTATCGAGCGGAAACGCTTCGAAAAGAGCGTCTAGAAGGTTAGCAACCAGCATGAGGTTCTCCGATAATTTCGAAAAGACACGAGCAGAACCGATCGAGCGAGGCGGGGTCGATTCGGTCGTCAAAAGAAATGCGCAGGGAGCCCAGCGCGCGATTGCGCGGAATACCCATTGCGAGCAAAACATGGCTGGCATCTTGATTGCCACTTGTGCAGGCTGAGCCAGCAGACACTTCAAAACCACGGGCATCAAGTTGCAAAATGAGGTCTTCTGAGTCGAAATTATCGACGGTGATGGAGACAATGCCGGGGAGATGGTCGACTTTACGATACTCGCCTATTGTTGCATGGATAAGCGGATGCTTCACCAGGCGGTCATAAAGAGCGTTGGAAAGTTCGGTAAGGCAAGTGAAGTCATGTGCCACATTTGGATATAACTCCGATGCGGCTGCTGTCAACGCAATGATTTGACGCAAGTCTTGCGTCCCCGGACGCCTACCTGCTTCCTGGCCTCCTCCAAAAATGCGAGGTCGAAAGGGCGTATGCGTCTTTAAATACAGCGCACCCACTCCCACGGGGCCACCGATTTTATGACCAGCGAGGGAAAGGGCATCGATACCGAGACTATCGATATCAAAGGGTACGTGAAGAAAACCCTGAATAGCATCAGTATGAAAATAGGCCCCATGTTCATGGGCACAGGCTGCAAGGTCGGCGATAGGCTGGACTGCTCCCGTTTCGTTGTTGGCGAGCATTACCGAAACGAGGGCAACCGAATCATCCATCATACTGGCGAGGGTTTTTGCCTCGATAACTCCATGGCTGTTGGGCAAAATCAAATCGGTGGTAAAGCCTGCGGCATGAAGCAGAGGAATGTTATCGAGCATCGAATCGTGTTCGATTGCCGAGATGAGAACGCGCGTGCGATGTTTATTTGACTGTCTGGCTCCCTCGGCTATGCCAAGAAGGGCCATTGCGTTGGCTTCGGTGCCTCCGCCAGTAAAGATGACTTCGCTTGGGCGAACAGAACGTCCAAGCGTTTGAGCGAGCGAGCGGCGGCATCCCTCGAGCTTTTGTGCCGCCGCTCGACCTAGAGAGTGAAGTGAATTGGGGTTGACTCCGGCAAGTGAGCTATTGTCATATTCGCGCTGTGCATCGATGGCGGAGAGGCGAAGAGGGGTCGATGCAGCGTAATCTAGATTCACCATTTCGGTATGGGCGAAGGGCATGGTCGGTCTACCTCTAGGCGTTTTGTTTCGCGATGCCTCGAGTGCCGGCCTCGCGAAGGTCGAAAACAGCCTGAGCGGGATCTTGCGATCCAAAGACGGCGGAGCCAGCGACAAGAACATTGGCGCCTGCGGCAACAATCTGTTCGATATTGCCCATGCCAACACCGCCATCGACCTCAATCATTGGGTCGACACCGTGGCGTTTGCACAAGGCGGTGAGCTCGCGAAGCTTGGCATACGTTGCCTCAATATACTTCTGACCGCCGAATCCAGGATTCACGCTCATAAGCAGAACCATATCAAGATCATCGATGATGCTCTCGAGAAGGCAAACAGGTGTTGCGGGATTCAAGACAACGCCGGCTTGAACACCCTTGTCATGGAGGCGCGATACAATTCGATGCAAGTGCGTCGCAGCCTCGTAGTGAACCGTAATAAGGTCGGCGCCGGCGTCGGCATACCAGTCAATGGATTCTTCGGGATTCGAAACCATCATGTGCACATCGAGTGGCACGTTGCTTACGCGCTTGGCAACACGTACGACCTCGGGTCCAAAGGTAAGGTTGGGCGTAAAGTGGCCATCCATGACATCGATATGAATGAAATCGGCGTTTGAGATTTTCTCCAGATCCCCCGCAAGATTGCCAAGGTCGGCGGAGAGAATCGAAGGCGAGATTTTAACGTTGCGCATTGTTGCACCTTTTCTATTCGATGATTCCGTAGAACTCTTCTGTGGGAACGCGATCGACGAGATTGGTCAGGACCTCCTGCATGCTTTGTCCATGCCAAAGGGCATCATTGAGGGCAAACGTAAGCGGAGCGTCGACACCGAGGATGTGGGCGAGTTCGGTTGCGCTTTTTGCTGCGTGAGCGCCCTCGACGACCATATGTGTTTGGCTTTGATACTGCTCCAGGCTGGTGCCTTGGGAGAAAGCATGGCCAAAGGAACGGTTGCGTGAATGCGGCGATGTACAAGTTGCTACAAGGTCGCCCATTCCGGCAAGACCCATACAGGTGAGGGCCTCGCCGCCGCGAGCATGAACAAGACGGCTGATCTCGGCCAGTCCGCGGGTCATGATAAGCGCGAGAGTGTTGTCGCCGAATCCAGCACCCGAGGCAATGCCGCATACGATGGCGATGATGTTCTTGATTGCTCCGCACATCTCAACGCCAATGACGTCTCCGGAAAGGTAGATTCGGAATTCTGGTGCTAAAAGAATCCCTTTAAAAAAACTGGCGACGTCGTTGTCTTCGGCGGCGATAACGGCAGCAGAAAGCTGTCCTTGGCATACCTCTTCTGCGTGGTTGGGGCCAGAGAGTGCCGCAATGCGCTCTGGGTGCCCGCATTCGTCGCCGATGACCTCGTTCATGAGCAGGCCGGTTGTCGACTCGATTCCCTTGGTGAGACAAAGGATCGGTGTGGTTTCGCAGATATAAGGAGCCGCTTGATTCGCGATTTCGCGAAGGTGCGTGGAGGGCACAGCAAAAATAATGCCGTCGGCACACTCGAGTGCTTTCACGATATCGGTTGTAGCGCTAACGTTTTTGGGGAGTTCGTACTGAGTGAGGTAACGAGGATTGACCCCTTGCTCGTTGATGCCCCGAGCGCATTCTTCGCTATGTGACCACATGATGACGTCGTTGCCATTAGACGCTGCTCGACCAGCAATCGCGGTTCCCCAGGAGCCGGAGCCGATCAGGGTGATTTTCATGATGCATCATCCATTTTCGAAACGCGCTTTGTAAAGGAAAGCTTTGATTCTTTTCCAGCCAGTAGTTTTTTGATATTGCCTCGATGAGCCCATACAACGATGACGCCCATGACAGCCATCAATAGCTTACAGGGAATAGAGGAATAAGGAAATGCGATGCTCACCGTAACGGGAACTAACGCCGCAGTTGCTATGGAACCAACTGAAACAAATTTTGTAATCGCTACGAGAACGATAAAGATGCCAAGGTGAATAAGCGCGAGGGGCCAATACCATCCAAAGAGGACGCCGACACCCACTGCAATACCCTTGCCCCCGTGAAAATGAAGGTAAGGAGAAAAAACGTGTCCACACAGGCAGGTGAGGGCAACAAGAGCTAGCACCCAATCGGCAGGAGCGCCGGGAGCGAGCATGGCGACGTTGCCCTCAAAGGCTACATGTGCAATGACGATACGAGAGACGCAGACTCCTAGCACGCCTTTGAGCACATCGAAAAGCAGCGTTGCGGCGGCTACTTTAGGTCCTGCAACGCGAAGTGCGTTCGTTGTGCCGATGTTGCCCGACCCGGCATTTCGGATGTCACCGTTGCCGGATAGCTTGCCGATGATCAAACCAAAGGGGATGCCGCAGACAAGAAAGGACACGACAACGCAAGCAAGGGTGATTGGCAAGCAAGACTCCAAAGAAAAGCTTTGCATTACTTATCTTCCTTCCCCATTTCTTTTTGATCCTTTTTGCGGAATCGCAAACGAATGGGAGTGCCCTTGAAATCAAAGGTCGCGCGCATACGGTTCTCGATATAGCGGCGATAGCTATCGTTGATCAGATCGGTGTGGTTGACAAAGAACGTAAAAGCGGGCGGATTGGTTCCTGTTTGAGTTACGTAGTGCATGCGCAGGCGACGCCTGCCGTCGACAATGGTGTGGCCGAACTCACGCATATCGGTCAAGAGCTGATTGAGCTTAGAAGTCGAGATGCGTGCCGAACGATTTTGTGCGGCAGAATCGACTAGAGCCCAGATCTTTTCGACCGAGCGGCCGGTGAGAGCGGAGATTCGCAGGTAATTTGCCCATTTTGCCATACCCATGCGACGTTCGACCGTCTCCATCATCTGTTCGCGCGCATGGTCGTCGGGCAAAAGGTCCCATTTGTTGAGCAGAACAACGATGGCGCAGCCGCGCTCGATGGCGAGATTGGCGACCTTTTGATCCTGCTCGGTCATACCGGTGGAAGAGTCGATAACGAGCAGGGCGACATCGGCGCGGTCGATTGCGCGAAGTCCGCGAACCATCGAGTAATATTCGATATTCTCGTACACGGTGCTCTTTTTACGAATGCCAGCAGTGTCTACAAGGCGATACTTCTTGTCGCCGCGCTCGATGACGGTATCGATGGCATCGCGCGTGGTGCCGGCGACGTTGGACACAATGGAACGATCGGAGCCAAGAATCTTGTTGAACAAGGAGGACTTGCCGGCATTGGGCCTACCGATGATGGCGACCGAGAGAATGCCGTCATCGATCTTTTCGTCCTCATACGATTCGGGAAGCAGTGCGACGACATCATCGAGAAGGTCGCCTGTTCCATGGCCGTGCAGAGCGGAAACCGCGATGGGGTCACCTACGCCCAACGAATAGAACTCCCAGAGTCGCTCCTGTTCGCGATCGGGATTGTCGAGCTTGTTGACGAGCAAGAAGGTGGGCTTCTTTGCGCGCTTGATCATGCGCGCAACGCTCTCGTCTTCTTCGGTGACGCCAACGGAACCATCGACAACGAAGAGGATGACATCAGCTTCTTCTGCGGCGGCAAGAGCTTGATCGCGAATCGAGGCAGAGAAGATATCCTCGCTTTTCATGGGCTCGATGCCGCCCGTGTCTACGAGCGTGAACTCATGACCGCACCAATCGGCGTCGTAATAGGAGCGGTCTCGCGTAACGCCACGGCTTTCGTGGACGATGGCGTCAGAGGTTTGGGCGATGCGATTGACGAGGGTAGATTTACCGACATTCGGACGACCGACGACCGCAACGATGGGCTTCATATGTATCTCCTTGCAGACGGGACCTGGATTAGAGGTCGAGTGCTTTGTTAAGTGCTTGCAGCAGGTCTTTCGGCATCGTGGAGACAACGAAAACCTGTGCTCCCCGCGATTCGAGCTCGCAGGTTAACTGGTCTTGATGATACTCGTCAAGCGTCATGGCATCAGCGTTGAACATGACGCTAGGCATAAAGAACAGAACGTTTGAGAGATCGTCTGGGGTCTGCTCAAGTAGGTCTTGAGCGCAAATGAGACCGGTGACATCTACATTGCCCCCAAAATAGTGATTCTCGATGCCCAAAACCTTACCGCCTAGGGGGCTTTTTTCGACAAACCGGGAAACTACGTTGCGTGCAGCCGTTCCAGAAGCAACCATCACGGTGGCGCCTGCGTCATCCAGGGCACGGCGAATGGCATGAAGACGCTCGGAATCGCACGCGAGTATCTGGTCGGTATCGTCTAGATAGCTACGTATCATGCCAATACCGTCGTAGTATTGCGGATAGCCGTCGTAGAAGTCAGCTGCAGGTGGGTCTATCCTTGCATCAAGATAAAACTCGTCCGACATTTGAAAGGTGTGGCGCCCAAAACGTTCAAAGGCTCTATCCTGATACGGCCTTACCATCTCAATAACATCGCGCGCAGATACGGGATCGTCGGAATACGAGGTGGTAAAGCGATTTTGATGCTTGGTGAACCCAAGGGGAACGATTCCCAAACTTGTTATCTGCTCATGTTCCTCGCAATAGCGAAGCGTGCGCGCGAGCTCTTCCCCATCGTTGAGCCCGGGACATAAAACGATCTGAGCGTGAATCTCGATGCCTGCATCCATGAGCGATTCGAGGACCTCGATGCCGCGTCCGGCGTTTTTGCCCATGAGTTTGCGGCGCACGTCGGGGTCTATTGCATGAATGGAGACGTTCATGGGACTCATGTCATGCTCGATAACGTTTTGCACGTCTTCATCGCTCATATTGGTGAGCGTGACAAAATTGCCTTGGAGGAAGCTCAGACGGTAATCGTCGTCGCGAATGTAGAGTGTATCGCGCCCTCCTTTGGGAAGCATTGTCATGAAACAAAAGACGCAGGCATTTACGCATGTGCGCATTTCGTCAAAGATCGGCCCATCAAACTGCAAGCCCCAGTCCTCGCCCGGGAATCGTTCGAGCTCAACGGGGGTGAGGGACCCATCGCTTGGATCGAAGACTTCGAGGGCCACAGTCTCTTCGTCCGACTCCCAAAGCCAGACGATCATATCGGTAAGCGGCTTGCCATTGACGGATATGACGCGCATTCCCGGCTCAATCCCCACGTCGTAGGCCGGGGAATCCTCGCGCACAGTAGTTACCAGTGCGCCCTGTCCGGGCTGCGGATCGCGTGAGCGTCCGTAGTTTGCAACCGTATGTGCATAATCTGTAATGGTTTGATCCATGTTAGGAAGTAATCTGCTTTAAGGTTGATAGAACATCGTCAATTTGTCCTTGTGGAGTTGAAGCGCCCGCGGTGATGCCGATATTGCTAGCGCAAGCGACCCATTTTGGGTCGATTTCCCGAGCGTCTTCTATGTGGTAGGTGCAGGGGCACACGTCGTGACATATCTGGAACAAACGTCGCGTGTTGCCCGAATTACGCCCACCTATGACAAGCATGAGATCGCATGTGGCTGCAAGAGCGCGCGCTGCCTCCTGGCGTTCGTTCGTCGCGCTGCATATGGTATCGAAAACGCGAACCTCGCGAGCGCGAAGGAGCAAGGCGTCAACTACCTCGCGAAGATTTTTACTGGTCTGCGTAGTCTGTACGACAACCCCCACACGCGAGGAGATATCAAGGAATTCAACCTCTTGGGCGGAACTGACAATGCAAGCCTTGCCATCGGTGCAGCCAAGAATTCCTTCGACTTCGGGATGACCTGCCTCGCCCACGATGACAACTTGGTAACCACCCTTATAAAGCGATCGCGCATGGTCTTGCACGCGCTTAACAAAGGGGCACGTGGCATCGACAACGTGCAGTCCTGCGTCTTCGGCGGCTTGCTTGACTTGAGGCGCAACTCCGTGCGCGCGGATAATCAAGGTTCCATCTTTAACTTCGTCAACCGAGTGGGCAACATGTGCACCTTGCTGCTCAAGATCTTGGACAACGCGTGGATTGTGAATCAGTTCACCGAGAGTGTGAATTGAGCCATCTTGCTCGGCGAGAACCTTAGAGGCTTCTTCGAGCGCGCGCTTCACTCCAAAGCAAACGCCTGCATGCTGTGCAACTCGAATCGAGGGCGAGGTCATTATTTCCTCCCGGGATGCTCGGCTTGAAGCTCATCTCGAAGCGCGTACATACGATTCACGGCCTCGTTTTCGATCCAAGTGCTTTTTTCTTTGCGTTTGAGATCGTTGGGAGCATCATCAAAGCTTAGCTTTTCTCCCGCCTTCATCCAGCACTTGAGCGGCTTCGTAATCTTTGAGCCTTTGGGAGTCAAATCCCTGAATCCGCATACAGCCATCGGGGAGATTGTTGCCTTGCCCATGCTTGCAATGATGGCAAAGCCACCGTGTACAACCACCGGTTGATCATCGGTTCGAATGCGTGTTCCCTCGGGGAAAATCAAGATGTCTTCACCGCGTTGCAAGGCGTGCTGGGCATAGCGAAGAGACTTGAGGTCGGCGGTGCCGCGCGCAACGGGAATGCCCCCCACACGCGAAAAGGCCCATTTAACGATTTTGGTCTTGTTGAACTCGGATTTAAAAATGGGGCGTACGCGATGGCCTTTTGCCCAAATATGGGCAACGATGGCAATAACCTCCGCCATGGAGGTGTGATTGCAAATGATCACGGTACCGCGTTCGCTATTGGAATCGAAGAGCTTATCGGCGTCCTCAAAGTCCCAACGCCACATAATCTTGGAAAAGGCAAACAAGATCGCAAGAACTATGCTGTACATTGCCCTGAGTCCCACGGGGTACTCGCGCATTCCATGGCCGTAATAGTCCTCGTAGGTTGACGTAAAGTGATGCATATTAGCTCACCTGCTTAACGAGTGCGCAAATCTTATCGCACACGGCTTCGATGCTCTGGGATGAAGAGTCGATGTGGTAGGCATCGTCGGCGGCACGCAAAGGTGCAACCGCACGATGAGAGTCGAGGTCATCGCGACGCTCGATATCGGCGAGGGTTTTCTCGACAAGTGCGTCGATTTCTGTTTGATCGAGCTGGGTGTCCCCAAGACGCTGGAGTACGCGACGGCGAGCGCGCTCGCGCGGGTCGGCAGTCAAAAAGACCTTGACCTCCGCTTGCGGGAATACGACGGTGCCGATATCGCGACCCTCTGCGACAACATTGCGGGTTGCGGCAAAATGGCGCTGGCATCGAAGAAGCGCCTTTCGCACGTCCGGATAGGCTGAAACCTTGGAAACGATACGATCGGTCTCTGGAGTGCGGATTTCGCGAGAAACGTCTTTACCATCGGCGAAGACATGCTGCACGCCATCGATGGTATCGAATGTGATGGTCAGATCGTTTGCACGGGCGGTCACCGCCTTTTCGTCATCGAGGTCGATTCCAGAAGAAGCGCAGACGAACGCAACGGTACGATACATTGCTCCCGTATCGAGCTTATCGAACTTCAATCGATCGGCGATGAGGTTGGCGATGGTCGATTTGCCCGATCCGGCGGGTCCGTCGATTGCGATAATCATGATAGTTTCCAAGAGGCCTTTCTATCAGGTTGGTTAGTGTTTTGCAGCATGTAGAAGAAGGTCGATTTCGTCGTGGTCGAGCGGCCTCCAAGAGCCGCGGTCGACACGATTGAGACTGAGCGGACCAAAGGTCGAGCGATGGAGTTTGATCACCGGGTGATGAATTGCAGAAAGCATACGCTTGACTTGGTTCTTTCGCCCTTCGTGGATAATTACCTCAACGGCGGTCGTATGAGCTGGGATGCCCGCGGGTGCCACCTCTATCGCCTCTCGCTGCGAAAGAATCCGGCAGATAGCGGGCTGACAAGGTCCATCGTCTAGCGTGATTCCGTGTCTGAGCGGTTCAAGCTCTGTATCGCGAAGGATACCGTCGACTAACGCTATATAGGTTTTGTCGACATGATGAGAAGGATGCAAAAGGGCTTGGCCCAAATCTCCATCGGTCGTGAAGAGGAGAAATCCGGTTGTGTCCTTATCGAGCCTTCCTACGGGATACAGGCCGGGATAGCGGTCGGTGGGAACGAGGTCTGCAATGCATGGGCGACCCTGGGGATCGCTCATGGTCGTAACATAGCCCGAAGGCTTATTGAGCACGAGGTACGTAGCACCAGCAATAAGCGACACAGGGCGACCGTCGACCTCCACTCGATCGACAAGAGGGTCGATTTTAGTGCCCATTTCTGTTTTCACTTCTCCGTTGACGGTAACCCTGCCAGCAGTCATCAAGCCTTCGGAGCCGCGACGGCTTGCTACGCCCGCACGCGCCAGAAAACGCTGTAGGCGCATGGGGACGAGACGTTCATCTTCTGTAAGGCTACGCATCGTCGCCCTCATCCGTCGTGTTCTCAATCATTAAGTCATCGGCATTGTCTTCTTCCAGATCGATGAGTTCGCGCTCCTCTTCAAGATCGTCGTCGGTCTCCTCGAGCGTCGATTGAATAGATCTGCCGGAGAGACGCTCGCGAATAAACTGGCGCGACTGCTCATCGGGTGCAAACTGCTCAAGATCTGGAAGGTCTTTTGTACTGCGCAGGCCAAATTTCTCAAGAAACGCGCTGGTGGTTCCATAGATAATCGCTTGACCATGTTGGGGGTCACGCCCAAGCTCTCGAACAAGGCCTTTATCGACAAGGGATGATATAACGCCATCGGAGTTGACGCCGCGAATTCCCTTGACCATCTCGCGTGTCACAGGCTGGTGGTAGGCAATGACGGCAAGCGTTTCCAGTGCGGCTTGTGAAAGGCGCTGCGTATCCCAGGAAAGGACAAGAGCTTCGACTTGCTCGTGGAATGCAGGATGGGTGAAGAGGCGCCATCCGCCGGCAACCTCGCGCAGCTGGATGCCACGGTTTTTTTCCTGGTATTCAACTTGAAGCTCGGCAAGAAGAGACGCGCATTCCCCTGGCGTGATGGAAAGGATTGAAGCGAGTGCCGGTGCGCTCACGGGATCGCTCGATACAAGCAGCATAGCCTCGAGAGCGCCTTTTAATGAAGACGAATCAAGTGCTTCTAGTTCATTCATCGTTCTCCCCCTCTTCAATCGTCAGCGCATCTCCCGGATGGTATGCGGGAGCGCCTTCAACACGATCGATTTCGATCGTCCCAAATAGTTCATCCTGCTTCAGGGTGACTGAACCCCGTTTTGCAAGTTCGAGGACAGCAAGAAAGGTGGCCACAAGCTGTTCAGGTGTCGCGTCACCATCGAGAAGTTCTTGGAAGGTAGTGTGCTCTTTCGATATGGTTACGCGATCAACAGAGGCGACGGTGAGCTCGAGTGGAATGCGGTGAGGTGCCACGTGCTCTGCTTCAAGAAGAAAAGTCTCCCTGCGCCCATCAAGGTCAGCGCAGATAACCGCTAGTCCACGCAGCGTGATGCCGGAGAGGTAATCGGGCATCAGGTTGAGGAATTCTGGATCAGGACCCGCAACTCGAGGATGCATGCGGCTTTCCGCTTCCATACGTGCCCCAAGCGCCGCTGCTGCGCTTTTAAACTGCTTATAGGCAATGAGGCGTGCAATGAGGACCTCGCGTAGGGCATCGCCGTCGAGATTCGCGTACCCCCCCATCTCTTCCTCATCGAGCACCGGGGCTGAATCCGAATCGTCTGGAACAAGAGAAGCGGCTTTGATGTCGAGAAGCGTTGCCGCCACGAGCAAAAAATCACTCGCGACATCGAGGTCGAGCGCTTCGAGACGGTCGACCTCTGCTAGGTACTGGTTGGTGACTTCGGTGATCGAAATGGAACCGATATCGACTTTTTGCCGGCTTACCAGCTGAAGAAGGAGGTCGAAAGGCCCTGAGTAGACCTGCGTTGAAACGCGATATGACACAAAGCCTCCTTATCCTGTTGGCAACCTAACAACGTGCTTAAAGAACTTCTAGTCTACTATATCGCGCCCACCATAAATGAAGTGAGTCCTTGCGCCAAAGGATAAACAGTAATGTCAAAGTACATGCCAATGATGTCAATGTGCAGCACAGTGGGAAGAAGATAGAGGATAACCAGCAAGATCGGCATCGCATATTGTTGGATGCGGTAGTACTCCTGTAGGGCTTTTCTCTTTAAAAAGGGAACAAGAATCGAGGACCCGTCCAGCGGGGGCAGGGGGATCAAGTTAAAGAAGGCCAACGATAGGTTGACAACGATAAAGGTCATAAAGAAAGAGAATAGGTAGTACAGAAGGCTCATGGCAGCCTGTCCGGCGAGCAGGGGCAGTAAAACGTACCCGATAAGTGCTCCGGCAAGGGCTAGCAGTACATTTGAAAGTGGTCCGGCAAGCGCTACGAGCAGTTCGTCGCGCTTGGGATGCTTGAGGTTATTCAAATAAACTGGAACAGGCTTTGCAAATGCGAAAACAGGTCCTCCGGCCGCAAGCATAAGCAGCGGCAGGAGGACGGTACCAAAGGGATCGATGTGCGCAAGGGGATTTAATGAGACTCTACCTCGCGAACGAGCCGTTTTATCGCCGAGCACATACGCGGCAAGGGCATGCGCGCTTTCGTGTATCACGATACCGACAATGAGAGCAACGGCATCGATGAGCAGGGTTTGGATATTCATTCCAATCCGTTCTAGCGAAGTTTAAAGATTGCACGCTGTAAAGCGTAGTCGATGAGGAAGAGCAAGGCCGCACTCAGGGCAAAATCGAAACGGAACACCCCGCCAAATGGAGAGGGTATCAATCCATACCCCGCGATGAGGGAAGGCAGCGCATTGGAGATATCCAGGATGAATCCGGTTAGATGAAGACGAGCGACCAGGCTGGGAAAACATAGCATTATCGCCAGGATGCACAGGGCTATGGCACAAAGACGTGCTATCCAGCTCAAGATAGTGCAGGCAATCGCTCCGGCTCTATGCGCGTCCACGCGAGGTCTCCTCTTCGATGGTGGTGGAAAGCTCCAGCCACTCATCCTCGAGTGCCGGAATCTCTTTTTTCAGTCCGTTATATTCCATGAGAGCCTGATTGAATTTCTCTTGATCGGCATAAAGTTCTTCGGAAGCCATCAGTTCCATCAACTCATCATAGCGAGCGCGATGAGACTCCAGCTGCTTTTCGACGGTTGCAAGCCGGGTTTTGGTCTTCTTGAGGCGCCGATTGAGCTCTGCTCTTGCTTCGGCTTCGGCTCGACGCTGCTCCTTAGTCTTTTTTCCACCCTCACGTGCAGGCGTGGCGCTTGCTTGCGGCGCATGGGAACGGCGAAGCGTTCGTCCTGCGACGGAGTCTGCGTGGGCGGCAGGCGTGGGAGTGTTGTTTGAAGCGGAATCAGCCCGTTGAGCCAATTCATCGCGTTTATACAGGTAGTAATCATAATCACCATCGTAGACGGTCATTTTTCCATCGCGGATGTCAATGATGCGAGTCGCGACGGCACGCACAAGGTGCTCGTCATGACTAATGAGTACGATGGTACCCGGAAAACGCTTAAGTGCATTTTCGAGCATATCGACGGAGTCGATATCAAGATGGTTTGTCGGTTCGTCAAGGCATAGGAGCGCCTCGGGGGCAACAAGCATCTTTGCAAGTGCGAGGCGTGCTTTCTCGCCTCCGGAAAGCACACGGACTTTCTTTTCGATTGCATCGTTACCGCTAAAGAGGAAGGCGCCGAGCAAGCTGCGTTGCTGCGGAACAGTCCATTTTGGAGTGACAGTATCAATTTCTTGGAGGACGGAATTGTTTTCGTTCAATCCCTCGAGGGCATGCTGAGCGTAATAGGCAATGCCAACGTTTGTGCCCAGATCGCGCGTTCCGCTCGAAAGAGGCTCAATCCCTGCAAGCATCTTCATTAATGTAGACTTGCCTGCACCATTGGGGCCCACGAGCGCCACATGATCGCCACGATATAGCTTAACGTCGAGGTTCTCATAGATAGTTTTGTCCTCATAGGACTTCGAGGCGTTTTCGAGCGAGACAACCATGTCTCCCGAACGCGGCGGATCGGGGAATTTGAAGTCGATGTGCTTATGGCCTTCGGGCAAAATGACGAGCTCGCTTTTGATCTGTTCAATCTTTCTGATTCGCTCCTGCGCCTGAGCGGCTTTGCTGGGCTTGTAGCGAAACTTATCGACAAATACCTGCATATGGGCGATGTCGCGTTCTTGGGCTGCTCGTTTTGCGCGCATCTGCTCAAGATTGTCCTCGCGCTGCTTGAGGTAAGAGCTGTAATTGCCGGTATACGTGGTAATACGACGGTTCTCGAGGGCAGCAACGTGGTCGACGCAGGCATCCATGAAGGCGCGGTCATGGCTTACGATGAGGACCGCGCCTTCATAGCTGGAGATAAAGCCGCGAAGCCATTGAACGCTTTCGAGGTCAAGGTGGTTTGTAGGCTCGTCGAGCAAAAGAAGATCGGGGTGGCGGAGAAAAAGCTTAGCGAGTGCGATGCGCATTTGCCAGCCTCCGGAAAACTCGGAGCATGCCCTTGTAAAATCTTCAGGGTGAAAACCGAGTCCCGAAAGAATCTTTTTCGCATTGCTTTCAAGCTCGTAGCCGCCAAGATGCTCAAAACGATCCTGAACGCGACCATATTCGTCTAGAAGTGAGGAGACATCCTCCCCTTTCTCGGAAAGGTCGGCAATCATGCCCTGCAATTCCTGGGCGCGCTCCCCCATCTTGCGAATCTCTTGAGCGGAAGCAACGACCTCTTGGATGATGGAGGTATCGGAGGCTAGATTCGTTTCCTGCTCCAGATAGCCTACTTGGGTGTCCTTAGCGAACTGGATTGTGCCCCCGTCACAAGAATCAATACCCATGATTATCTTGAGCAGCGTTGTTTTACCGGCACCATTGGGCCCTACGAGCGCATAGCGTTCCCCTGCATTGATCTGAAACGAAGCGCCGTTGAGTAGCACGCGCGCACCAAAGCTTTTTTCGATTTTATCGGCAAGCAGAATCATGAAGCCTCGCTGAATGACGTCGTAGAAATTAGTTTGAGAGCACGTTCGATTTTGAATATAGAAAACGAAATGTATCGTGCTTGAGCCGTCAGAATCATAGCACATGGGTCTATTGGGTCTAATCATGTGCATATTTGGCGCAAAAGAAAAAAGGCCAGGACTTGCGTCCTGACCTTAGGTTTCGATGGTGGGCGATACAAGATTCGAACTTGTGACCCCATCCGTGTGAAGGATATGCTCTACCCCTGAGCCAATCGCCCGTGTGCTTTTCAGCGAAATTGATAATACCATGACAGCTCGCTTTGTCCAACACTTTTTTAAAAAGTTTGGATCTAGTCAGCCTATTTTAGTGAGATGCGGCGACGCATGGCGTCTCGACCCCTCAATATGCAAAAGGCCGGGCACACGGCCCGGCCTGCTGTTTTCCTGGTGGGCCCTCCGGGATTCGAACCCAGAACCCAGGGATTATGAGTCCCCTGCGCTAACCGTTGCGCCAAGAGCCCGTATAGTAAAACAGCCTTTGGTTTCCCAAAGGCTGTAAAGTGCAAGTGGTGGAGACGAGGGGAATCGAACCCCTGACCTCTTGACTGCCAGTCAAGCGCTCTCCCAGCTGAGCTACGCCCCCAATCGGTGCGGAAATAACTATACGAGAACCGAGACAATGATGCAAGAAAAACTTTTAACCATTTTCGAATTATCTAGCATCTAATTGTTCGATCGATTGATGATGCTCAGGATACGCAGGAAGACATTCATGATGTCGACAAATAGGTTGCTTGCCATAAGTACGGCATTTGGGACTGTGGGCGGTACTTGCGTGGCGCAATACGTGTCCCACCCGATAAAGCAGGCAAAAAGTACCACGATGACGTAATCGGTTGCGGTCTGGTCGATCCCCATAAACATCAAAACGATCTCGACCAGGACTACAGCCAGAAGAGCCCCACAAAGAACTCCCGAGATCTTTGCGAAAAAGCGCGGGAAGAGAACGCCGAGTGCTCCGAAAATGACGGTAATGGCCGCTGTTGCCGTGAAAGCGGTGTTAATCGCGGGCAAATCGGCTGCCATGACACCAATCGAGGAAATAAATCCAAACGTAGTAATGAAGAGAATAAAGCCACCGAGCGACATAGGAACACTTTGCCGACTCTGTGCTGCGCTCATCAAAATCAAGCCACCAATCGTGCCAAGGAAGGTGATGCCCATGACCGAAAAGGCATGCGAACTCAAATACATGAGAAAATGAATGTCGCGAGTGATATAGCAGCCCGCTCCCATGACGCAAAAACCAATGAAGATCAAGGCAGCAATGATGAAGTTGTATAAGCGTATGGAGATGGGCTTGCCCTCCATGGCGCTGTTTTGAATAGGCGAAATACCGTCAAACTCGTTCATGTCTAGCTCCAGACTAAGAGAGCGCCTGCTTTGCCTCGCGAACGCGCGTTGCCACAATTGTGGCGGCTTCATCGATAGAAATATCCTCGCGCTCCCCCGTTGCACGATCTTTTAGCTCGAAGGTGCCGTTCTTAAGGCCACGCTTTCCGATAACGATCTGATACGGGAAGCCCATGAGGTCGTTGTCGGCAAATTTGAACCCGGGACGCTCATTGCGATCATCGACAACGACGTCCAGACCGGCGTCGAGCAGCTCTTGAACGAGCCTGTCGGTTGCTTTGGCGCAATCCTCTTTCTTGGGATCAAGAGGGATAACGGAAACCTCATAGGGGGCAACAGAGACAGGCCAGATAATGCCGTTCTCATCATTGTGCTGCTCGACAATGGCCGCAAGCGTGCGGGAAACGCCTACGCCGTAGCAACCCATGATGAGCGGCTTTTCCTTTCCGTCCTCGTCCATAAAGGTGGCACCCATAGCCTCGGAATACTTGGTTCCAAGTTGGAACACCTGAGAAACCTCGATACCGCGAGCGGCAGCGAGGGGCTTTCCGCAATGCGGACACGGGTCGCCAGCGAGAACGGTAACAAGATCTGCCCACTCGTCCACCTTGAAGTCACGGTCGGGACATGCACCCGTAAAGTGGTAATCAATCTCATTGGCGCCACAAGCCCAGCTCTTGGATTCTTTAAGACTGGAATCGCAGACGAGCTTGATGCCCGCGGGGAGATGTACCGGACCGATAAAGCCCTTGAAAAGACCAAATTTCTCGAGTTCCTCATCGGTCATCATGCGATAGCCCTTGCCAAAGACATGCTCGGCTTTGCATTCATTGAGCTCATGGTCACCGGGGACGATTGCGACGACGGGCTTGCCCTCAGAGTCAATAAGAGCAAGAGATTTACGCGTGCCGTTTTTAGGGAAGCCAAAGAACTCGGCAACAGCTTCGATAGTTCCGAGGCCCGGGGTCTCGACCTTCTCGAGCGTTCCGTTGCCAGGGCCCTCTGTGACAGAGACCTTAGTGGTTGCCGCTTCATCATCGGCAGCAAATCCACAGTCATCGCAGTAGACGAGGCTTGCCTCGCCCGCATCGGCGAGTGCCATGAACTCGACGGAGGTATCACCCCCAATTTCTCCCGAGTCGGCAACGACGGGAAGGGCGTGGACGCCGCAACGTACGCAGATATTGGCGTACGCCTCCTTCATCTTGTCGTATTCCTCCTGCAGGCTTTCTTGCGTTGCGGAGAAGGAATAGGCATCCTTCATGATGAATTCGCGTCCACGCATAAGGCCATAGCGGGGGCGGAACTCATCGCGGAATTTATCTTGAATGTGATAGAGGTTGACGGGAAGCTGCTTATAGCTGCGCAGCTCGTTACGGACAAGCGCAGTGATCGTCTCCTCGTGCGTGGGTCCAAGGACGAACTCACGGCCATGACGGTCGTCAAAGCGCACGAGCTCCTTTCCGTAAGCGTCAATTCGACCACTTTCACGCCAGAGCTCAGCGTCGACCATGATAGGCATCATGAGCTCCTGAGCGTCATGGCTGTCCATCTCGTCACGAACGATATTCTCGATTTTACGAATAGCTCGCCAAGCAAGGGGAAGATAGGTGTAAAGACCGGCTGCTTCCTTGCGAATCATGCCGGCGCGAAGAAGCAGACGATGGCTTGCAAGCTCGGCCTCCGCAGGGTCTTCCTTGAGCGTAGGTGCGTAAAGCCTGGACATTTTCATCGCGCGCTTAGTGGTGGCCACGGGAACTCCTCAAACTAAAAGGTTAGGTTAACAACTAATCATACCGCACAGGGTATTACAGCTTAGAGATTTCATTCAATAGTTCATCGACGATGGCATCTTCGGGAATTTTGCGGATAATCTCGCCCTGCTTGAACAAAAGGGCGCATCCTTTGCCGCACGCCACGCCCACGTCGGCATCGCTGGCTTCGCCCGGCCCGTTGACAGCGCATCCCATGACCGCCACCGAAACGGGTTTTGCACAGGAGGACAGACGACGTTCGACTTCGTTTGCGATGTCGATGAGCTTGACCTGGCAGCGTGCGCAGGTAGGACACGAAATCATCTCGGGACCACGGCGGCGCAAGCCAAGGGCCGAAAGGATACCCCATGCGACGGGTACCTCCTCAATGGGATCTGCTGTAAGGGAAACGCGCATGGTGTCGCCTATGCCTTCGGCAAGTAGAGAACCCAGCGCAATGGAACTTTTAATAGTTCCCTGACGTATACCGCCCGCCTCCGTTACTCCTAGATGAAGGGGGATCTGAGGCAGTTCGTGCGAAAGCTTGCGATAGGTATCTATCGTCGTGTTCACGCTGTGGGCCTTAGCGGAGAGAACGATGTTTTCGAATCCACGCGATTCGAAATGCTCGACGAATCGCATCGCCGAAGAGACCAGTTTTTCGCTTTGTGTAAGGTCGGTGCGTTCCAAAAGATCTTTTTCGATAGATCCGGCATTTACGCCGATACGAATCGCCGCGCCCATCGATCCCGCTTTATCGATAATTGCATCGACTTTCTCCCAAGAACCGATATTGCCGGGATTGATTCGCAGTTTTGCAGCGCCCGCATCGAGCGCTCCGAGGGCAAGGCGATAATCAAAATGAATGTCGGCCACGATTGGGATGGGACTCTCTCTACATATATCGCGAAAGCCCCCCAGCGCCTCTTTGGTTGGAACCGAAACGCGCACTATATCGCACCCCGCCTCGGCGAGTTTAGTGACTTGTTCCAGGGTGGCACCTAAGTCAACCGTAGGGGTACAGGTCATGGACTGAACAACGACGGGTGCTCCCCCGCCGATGGTGACGTTGCCTACGTGCACGGGGCGCGTCAAGTTACGTGGAATAGAATCGGCCATATGTGCTCCTTAGAAGAATCGAAGGATATCGGCTCGCAGCATGTAGATGAACAGCAGGGCGAACACAGCTATGCCCCCATAGGAGACAATCGTCTGGACACGAACCGAAACTTCCTTGCGCCTGATGCGCTGAACAATCTCTATAACGAGTTTTCCACCATCGAGCGGCGGAATAGGAAGTAGGTTCATCAAGCCCAGGGAGAGGGAAATCAAGCCGGAAAACGTCAAGAACGTAGCAAGACCTGCCGCTGCGGCTTGAGCAGACATGATTGAGATGCCGACAATCGACGTCGACTGATCGAGCACCTGCATTGTTTTTGTCGGAATCAGAAGCTGAGCGACACCGGCTGCGGTTTGAGCGACATAGGCGAGCGAGAGGCGGGCCGAGTCGATGATATTGAACTTGATATGCTCGGTAGCAGCATAGATTCCGAGCTTTCCGTCGTCGAGCGTCACATCGGCCACACGCCGCTCCCCCTTATGTTCGTAAACGATGGAAACGGGAGATTTTGAATCGTTTTGCTCATGTTCCTGTAAACAGGTGACGAGGTCTGTCCAGGTATCCACGTTGACAGAATCGATTTGCACGATGCGATCGCCAGCAACAATCCCCGCCTCTGCCGCAGGAGAGCTTTCGATGACCTCTCCGATGCGATTGACATCCTGAGGTACCGTGAATCCGATAAGCGAGTAAACGCTCATAAGCAGCAGCATTCCAGCAATGATATTTACAAGGATACCCGCTAAAAGAATGAAGGCTCTGCGAGGAAACGAGACGCCATCATAGGTGCGGCTTTTCTCTTGTTTAAAGAGCTCTTGGCCGTCGATGTCTCCCGACCAGGGTTCTCCCTCGGTCGTTGCGTGATCTTTGTCAAATGCCCTTCCGTCCAAAACAGTGTTGCCCATGCGGTCACGAGACACCGTGGCATAGGTTTCTGGATAATAGGCACGAGAACGACCATCGCCTTCTGCGTAAACTGGAGCAATGGACCCCCAGCTCATAAGCATGATGCAGGCATTGAGGGCCTCATCAGAATCAATATCGAGGGCCTCGGCAATTTCTTGAATTGAGGCTTTTCCGCAACGGTTGATTTCACTTAAAACACTTGGAGCATAAGGCGAGTCGTCATGCTCCATGCCGCAGATGGCAGCATACCCTCCTAAAAGAAGAGGCGTGATGCCAAAAAGTGTTCCGCAGCGACGCGAGCGGTGCGCCAAACGAAAGCGACAAGGGAGCCCAAGAAAGAATTCGCTCACCCTAACGCCGCACGCACGCGCAGCAAGAAAATGTCCTCCCTCATGGATAAATACGAGAACCGATAGGAGTAACAGGCCCCAAAAAATTGGGGCAATAAATGACGGGAGATTTGACATAAAGGCTCCGATTATCAACGTGAAATACGGTCGAGCGCACAACGTGCTTGGATGCGCGCCCAAGCATCGGTATCCGAAAGCTGATCGAGCGAGTACACAGGGCTGTTGTCATGTTGATCCATCGCATATTCTACGATGGCATCGATATCGGTGAACGAGCATCGATCGTGAAGAAAGGCATCGACGGCAACCTCGTTTGCGGCATTGAGTACGCAGGGAAGCGTTCCACCTTCACGGCCCGCAATATCAGCAAGCTTAAGGCACCTGAATGTATCGGTGTCGGGCTCCCCAAAGGAAAGAGATGAAAGCTGCCTAAAGTCGAGGCGCGGCGATGGGCTTTCCCAACGAGCGGGATATGAGAGCGCATATTGAATGGGAATACGCATGTCGGACGCACCAAGGTGTGCAATAACCGAACCGTCAACGTATTCGACCATCGAGTGGATTTTTGCTTCGCGGTGAATCACGACGTTGACGAAGTCCATGTCGACATGGAACAGGTGGAGGGCTTCGATTCGCTCAAGGCCCTTATTCATGAGCGTTGCGGAATCGATGGAAATCTTAGCGCCCATGTTCCATGCCGGATGAGCGAGAGCCTGCTTTACCGTAACGCGCGAAAGCTCCGAGCGGCTCTTTCCAAAAAAAGGGCCGCCGGAGCAGGTAAGCCAGATGCAGTGTGCTTCCTTGGGATTTTCTCCTTGATAGCACTGGAAGATCGCAGCGTGTTCGGAATCGACGGGAAGCAGCATGCCCGGTCGCGCCATGGGCATCAACAGATCGCCTCCGACAACAAGCGATTCTTTGTTTGCAAGAGCCAGCTGTTTTCCGCACGCTAAAACTGCAGCGCTAGCCGAAAGGCCGGCTACGCCAACAATTGCAACGAGGACCTCGTCAACATCGTCGAAAAGGCAGATATCCACAGCAGAACGAGCGCCCGTATAGAGCCGCGCATCCCGCGGAAGATTTTCAAGTATAGGGTCGTGAACGCTTTGGGGGTCGGTTACGGCTATGCGTTTGACACCAAACTCACGAGCAGCCGCAACGAGCTCTTTTGTGTTGCTATGAGCAGAAAGTGCTACAACTTCGAGTTTATCTGCATGCTGCCGGCAAACATCAAGCGTTTGCCGTCCGATAGACCCCGTGCAGCCCAGTATGGCAATGCGCTTTCGTTCGGCATCTTGAGCAGAGCGTGGCATCGCCATTACAATACTCCCCCGGCGACAAGGAGTAAGTAGGCCGTGATGCACCCGAAAATAAGGGAATCGGAGCGATCGAGCATTCCGCCATGACCGGGGATAAGATTTCCGGAGTCCTTTACGCCCACGCCGCGCTTAATGCGCGATTCGATGAGGTCTCCAAATACGCCGAGAATGGAAACAACGGCACCGCACAGCATTGCAAACGGCAGGTTCAAGGCATAGAGCTTCGTCGCCCAAAGAATTCCCCAGATAATCATGGAACCAACAATGCCGCCAAAAAATCCTTCCCAGCTTTTCTTGGGAGAAATCTTAGGCGCCATTTTATGTTTGCCCAAACGGCTTCCCACGATATAGGCAAACGAATCGCTTACCCATAGAGAAGCGCATACGCCAATGGTGAGAAGAGCGCCTTTCGGTCCAGAAACCTGTTCACGCAGCAAAACGATCGCAGACATCATGAAGCCGGTGTAGAGGGGTCCAAAGGCGGTAACTGCAACGTCCGAAATTCGCGTACGGGGAGAATAAACGTACCAAAGACCGAGCGCAAGAACGAGTACGGCAAAGAGCATCGTCACCCAAAGACTTCCAAACATGGAGGCAACAGGAAATAGAATCGATGCCGTGAGGCCGATAAATTCATTGGCGACTTTGCCGTCGAGCCTCATCATTCGGAAAAACTCAAAGCAGCAAAGCCAGCTCATAGCAGAGACAAAGATTGTAGTAGGAATGGTGCCAAAATATAGGCAACCGATAAAGAGACCGGCATAGATTAAACCGGAAGTAGCGCGGACAGCAAACGAGCTGAGACCCCCTTTGTTTTGAGAGGGGCTCTCATTTGTTGTATCAGCGCTATCAGTTGTGCTATATGAGCTCTGGTCCATGATTAAAACGTCCTAGAAAATGCATTGTTATTTGGATTCGCTGCTAAGCCCGCCAAATCGACGATCGCGATGTTGGTACCCCAAGATGGCGCGGATAAGCCCCCATCGGTCAAAATCCGGCCAATAGGTATCGGTGATGTAAAACTCGGAATAGGCTATCTGCCACAAAAGGTAGTTTGAAACGCGCATCTCCCCCGAAGTACGAATAACGAGTTCCGGGTCGGGCAAATCGCTTGTGTAGAGGCCTGATGCAAAAGTTGCTTCGTCGATATCTTCGACCGCAAGAGCACCGGTAGCTACAGCCGAGGCAACCGTGCGGGCTGCACGGACAATCTCAGCACGGCCGCCGTAGTTGACAGCAAGCGCAAGAACCATGCCTGTGTGAGAGCGGCATTCCTCTAAACCATACTCAAACACATCTCGCGTTTTCTTGGGAAGTGCAGAGATATCCCCTAAGAAAACAACGCGAACATTCTCGCGTTTGAGCAAAGGCAATTCATCGATAAACGTCTTAGCGAATAAGTGCATAAGAACGTTGACCTCATGCTGGGGACGATTCCAGTTTTCGGTCGAGAATGCATATGCCGAAAGAACATCGACACCAAGGCGCACGGATGCAGTAATGATCTCGCAAAGCGAAATGATCCCCGCTTTATGCCCCTCGGTTCTCGCAAGGCCGCGCGAAGTTGCCCAGCGCCCATTTCCGTCCATAATGCAGGAGATATGGCGCGGAATGCGCGCCATATCAAGCAGACCCATATCGATATCTTCGGGAGCGTCGGCGAAGTACGCCTCGAATTTAGCCTGGTCGTATTTCAAGATTAAATCTCCATGACCTCGGCCTCTTTGGCCTTCAGGACTTCTTCGACCTTAGCGACATACTCATCGGTGAGCTTTTGAATCTTAGCCTGTTCGCGACGAACATCGTCTTCAGAAAGCTCTTCGTCGCGCTCAAGTTTATTGTTTGCGTCGCGGCGGACATTGCGCACGGCAACGCGAGCTTGCTCGGCCATTTCGCGGCACTCTTTGACGAGTTCACGACGACGCTCCTCGGTGGGCGCCGGGAAGGGAAGACGCACAACGCTGCCGTCACTGTTAGGGGTGATGCCCAGATCGGAAGAGCTGATAGCCTTTACAATAGCATTGAGCAGGGCCTTGTCCCAAGGCTCGATCATGAGCATATGGGCCTCGGGGGTCTTTACGGCAGCAACCTGCGTAATCGGAGTGGCAACGCCATAATAATCGACCGTAATATCAGACAGAATAGTAGCGTTAGCGCGACCAGTGCGCACCTTGGTGAAATTATGCTTGAGAGCCTCGATGGCCTTGTCCATTTTTTCACGAGTGTCAGACATGATTAATCCTCCTGAAAAACGATGGTGCCCACGGATTCGCCCGCAAGAGCACGCTGGATATTATTCTCGCCCTCGATATTGAGGACCATGATCGGCATGCAATTGTCCTGGCACAGGGCAGCAGCCGTCGAATCCATAACCTGAAGGCCGCGCACAAGAACCTCATGATAGGTGATCTTGTCGAACTTTACAGCGTCTTCATTCTTAACGGGATCTTTGTCGTAGATGCCATCGACTTTAGTTGCCTTAATGAGGCAATCGGCGCCGATCTCGCAGGCACGCAGGGCAGCTGCGGTATCGGTGGTGAAATACGGATTGCCAGAACCGGCGGCGAAAATCACGACGTCGCCTTTCTCGAGATGACGCATGGCGCGGCGACGGATATAGGGCTCTGCGACCTCATTCATCTGAATGGCGCTCATCACGCGGCACGGGCACTCGACACGCTCGAAAGCATCCTGTAGCGCAAGGGCGTTCATTACGGTAGCGAGCATGCCCATATAGTCTGCCTGGGCGCGATCCATACCTCCGGCGGCTCCGGCGAGGCCACGAAAGATATTGCCGCCTCCCACCACGACGCCAACCTCGACACCGTCATCGTGAAGACGCTTGACCTGTATGGCCAGACGCTCCGTGACGGAAGGGTCGATGCCGTAGCCGTTGTTGCCCATCAGAGCTTCACCCGAGAGTTTGAGCAAGACGCGCTTATAGAGGTAATCAGACAAGAGGTCCTCCTTACTTGTTCATTTGGATTCATTCTATCAGGAATGAGCTTGCGGCCCATAAAAAAGCAGGCTATGGGCAAAACCCACAGCCTGCTTTATAAAGGCTCAATAGAGAGACTAGTTTGCCTCGCCACGGACCAGGCGATCAAAGTCGACAACGGTGACGGTGTCGCCGAGCTCCTTGGAAACCTGCTCTGCATACTTCTTGATGGTGAGGTTGGAATCCTTGATGAACTCCTGCTCGTTCAAGACGCACTGCTTGTAGAACTTCTCCAGGCGGCCAACAGCCATCTTCTCCTGGATGGCCTCGGGCTTACCGGACTCGGCAGCCTGAGCGATGTAAATCTCCTTCTCGTGGGCAACGGTCTCTGCCGGGACCTGCTCACGGGTGGCGCAGATGGGGGCAGCGGCGGCAACCTGAAGGGCAACGTCATGCGCAAAGGTCTTGAAAGCGTCAGCAGAAGCGGTCTCGGGCTTCTCGAAAGCAAACTCGACCATAACGCCGATCTTGCCACCCATGTGAATGTAGGTGGAAAGCGCGCCAGTCTCAACCTTGCGTGCGGCAAAACGAGCGATCTTCATGTTCTCACCCATGACGTGAATCATCTCGGTGAGTTCCTCGGAAACGGTAGCGCCATTCATGGGAGCAGCGAGCAGAGCGTCGAGATCGGCAGGCTCAGTCGTGGCGACAACCTCGGCAACGTTGGTAGCAAAGCCAGTGAACTTAGCGTTCGAACCAACAAAGTCGGTCTCGCAGGAGAGCTCAAGCAGAGCGCCAGTCTTGGAATCCTCGGAAACGAAAGCGGCGACGGCACCCTCGTTGGTCTCACGTCCGGCCTTCTTAGCAGCCTTAGCAAGACCGTTCTTGCGCAGAACGTCAACAGCGGCGTCCATATCGCCATCAGCCTCGACGAGGGCCTTCTTGCACTCCATCATGGGAGAGTCGGTCATCTCGCGGAGCTGCTTGACCATAGCGGCGGTAATCTGTGCCATGATTGGGTCCTTTCTTGAACCAGGTACAATCGCGAAACTGTTTTACTCAGCGTCAGCAGCCGGCTCAGCGGTCTGCTCGGCTGCAGGAGCCGTCATCTCGGCCTCGGTGATCTGCTCCTTGCCAGAGCCGGCGAGGCAGGCATCGGCGAACAGATCGCACATGAGGGCGACAGCGGAGATGGCGTCGTCGTTGCAGGGGACGCCATAATCGACGACATCGGGATCGGAGTTGGTGTCGATAAGAGCGACGACGGGGATGTTCAGGCGCTGGGCCTCCTTGATGGCGTTCTCTTCACGCTTGGTATCAATGACGAAGAGAGCCTGGGGCAGGGCCTTCATATCACGAGCACCACCGAGGTTGGCCTGGAGCTTAGCGAGCTCCTTGCCAAGCACAGCCTGCTCCTTCTTGGGGAGAACAGCCATGCGGCCATCCTCGATCATGGCCTCGAGCTCCTCCATGCGGTTCATACGGGAGCGGATGGTCACGAAGTTGGTAAGCATGCCACCGAGCCAACGCTGGTTGATGTAGGGCATGTTAGCGCGCTCAGCAGAAGCCTTGACAGCATCCTGAGCCTGCTTCTTGGTGCCGACAAAGAGAACCTTGCCGCCATGTGCGCAGGTGTTCTTGATGAACGTGTATGCGGAGTCGGCCTCCATGATGGTCTGCTTGAGGTCGAGAATGTAGATGCCGCTGCGCTCGCCGAAGATGTACGGCTTCATCTTGGGGTTCCAGCGACGGGTCTGATGACCAAAGTGGCAGCCGGCCTCGAGAAGGGTGCGGACATTAATCTTGGTAGCCATGTTTTACCTCCTGGTTTGCCTCCGCACGGGGTCGACCTTATCTGCCACTCGGCCCTGAGCTACCTAGGGACGAGCACCGCGGCAGGCAAGTAGCCGTGCGTGTGAAATGAATAGAGCTGTGCCAAGCACAACCTGCAAAATAATAACAGGCAGAGGGGAATACGCAAGGGTCGATTCCGATAAAATGATCGGCTCGACACGAATCAGACACGTATCACGCTCGCGGATGGGCTTGATGTATCGCCGTGCGAAGGCGTTCGGGCGACACATGTGTGTAAATCTGCGTTGCGGAAAGCGAGCTATGGCCCAAGAGCTCCTGGACACTTCGTAGATCCGCTCCCCCCTCTAATAGCTCCGTCGCATAAGTGTGGCGCATGGTGTGCGGTGTAATGCCGGCGGGAAGTCCCGCTTTTCGTACAAGCAAGTCAAATCTTCTTCTCAGGGCCGCCGCGTCCATGGGGCGACCGCGGCCAGAGATGAATAGCCGAGTCGAATCGCTTTGACTACAGTGCGCCTTTTCCAGTAGGACCGGACGAGCCTGGCGTACGTAGATGTCGAAGGAGTCGAACGCCTTATTGTAGAGAGGAACGATTCGCTCCTTTGACCCTTTGCCAAGCAAACGCAGCACTTTGTGAGAGCAATCGAAATCATTGAGGCAAAGGCGCGCTAGCTCCGAGATGCGGGCTCCGCTTGCTATAAGCAGCTCGAGCATGGTGCCGTCGCGAACTCCCCCGGGGGTAGAACCGTCTACCGCATCAAATAACAAATCAAGCTGAGAGGCGCTCAAAACGATGGGAAGCGTTGAGGGAAGTTTGGGCGACTGAAGGGCCGCTGCGGGGTCCTTATCGATGATCTCCTCGATATTGAGCCAGCGATACAGCGAGCGAATGGCCGAGAGGTGCGCCGCCAAGGTGCGGGGCGCATCTCCCAAGCGCTGACGGTCACCCAGATAGCCCCTCAGCTCGGCCACAGACACCCTAAGGCCCTCAACGTGTTCTTTTTCGCACCACCGAGCATACGCCTCAAGATGCGACCGATATGCTCGCACGGTTTGAGGCGACAGGCCTTGGACGCGAGAAATATATTGGATAAAGGAATCTATATAGCTATAGAGCGTTGCGGTCAAAAAGGTCTCCCCTATCGCGAATCACTCGTTCAAGTGCATCCTTACCCCGCTGGGAATAAGCTGCATAACGGTCGCGTTTGGAACGGCGGCGCCCATCTTCGAGGGGCGGCATGATGCCAAAGTTCACGTGCATCGGTTGGTAATCTTCAACAGCGGGATCGGTTGCATAATCGATCAGGCAGCCAAGCACGGATGTGTTGGGAAGCTCGAGATAGTCACGCGACGAAAGATCTGCAAAGGTGTTGAGAGCAGCGAGCAAACCGGAAGCAATTGCCTCGGTGTAGCCTTCGGTTCCCGCGATTTGACCCGCAAAGCGCACTTTTGTGCCGGGTATACGCATCGTCTTGTCCAAAACATGGGGGCTGTCGATGAAAGTGTTGCGATGCATGACGCCAAAACGCGAGAACTCCGCATGTTCCAGCCCCGGAATCATGCGAAACACGCGTTTTTGTTCTGGAAATGTCAGATTCGTCTGAAAACCCACGAGGTTATAAGCGGTGCAGTTGCGGTTTTCGGCACGAAGCTGCACTGCAGCCCATGGCCTACGGCCTGTGCGCGGATCGGTAAGGCCAACTGGTTTCATCGCTCCAAAGCGAATCGCGTCAATTCCCTTGCGCGCAACTTCTTCTGCAGGCTGGCACGCCTGGAATAGGTCACGCGTCTCGAAGTCTTTCATAATGACGCGCTCGGCTGATGTGAGAGCTTCTATAAACGCCACATATTCATCTTTTGAAAAGGGGGCATTGAGGTAGTCGCCCGTATCGGAATCTTCGTATCGCGACTGAGAGAAGAGGATGTCCATGTCGAGGGAATCGGCTTCGACAATCGGCGCGGCAGCATCGAAGAACGAGAGGCGAGCGCTTCCGGTAAGGTCTGAAATGGCATCGGCAAGCGCGGCAGAACACAGCGGACCCGCCGCGATGACAACCGGGCCGTCCGGAATAGACGAAACCTCCTTACGAATCACCTCAATACGATCGCGCTGAGCGATCTGCTTTTCCACGCATGATGCAAAGACGTCGCGGTCGACCGCCAAGGCACCGCCTGCGGGAACAGATGCGCTTTTGGCGCATTCGAGAAGCACGGAGCCCATCTGCGTGAGCTCGCGCTTCAGCATCCCCGCGGCGGAGTCTTCACGCAGTGACTTCAAGGAATTAGAGCAGACGAGCTCTGCGAGATGCCCCGTATGGTGCGCAGCGGACATCTTGTGCGGTCTCATTTCGTACAGTCGAACGCGCACGCCGCGATCGGCAAGTTGACATGCGCACTCGCAACCAGCAAGACCTCCGCCGATAATGCTTACGATCTGATCCATAAAAGACACTCCCCCGTTAATCAATTCATCATGTTGTATTGTGCATGATTGCCGAGGAAGCCTGAAGCAATTCTTTGGTCGGCGCAAATCGTCCATCGAGCAATCGCTCGACAAATCCGTCGACGGTCAAACTGCTCATAGCCTGCAGCGTATCTATAGAGCTAAGGTTGAGAAAAAGGGACAGCTCGTTTATGGACATCGGATTTGCGATTACAGCATGTAAAATGCGCTGCTCGAGCTGCGAGCGCTGTTCAAGGGGATCACGCGCCCCCTCCCTAAACATCCTCAGCTTTCCAAACACGCGCGAGATCGCCATTTCGAGTGAATCCTCATCGGCGATACAGCAAGCGCCATTTGCAATGAGGTAGTTGGTTCCGCGCGACTCGGGGGAAAAGATTGAGCCGGGGACGGCAAATATCTCACGGCCAAGTTCAATTGCGGTTTCCGCCGTACTAAACGTGCCGGAGGGCAGACCCGCTTCTGTTATACACAGAGCGGTACCGAGGGCAGCGATGATTCGATTTCTGCGCGGAAAGGCATATTTTCTAGGCGGTGTTCCCCAAGGATCGAGCGAGACAATCGCCCCTCCCTGCGCCAGCGTCAGATCGAAGAGCGACTTGGAAGTACGCGGGTAAACGACGTCCGCGCCACACCCCAAGACAACAACATGCTTACCACCGGCAGCAAGGGCAGAGCGCCCAGCGGCTTGATCACAGCCTTTGGCCCCACCCGATACAACACATATATCTGATTGAGCTGCGATAGTCGCGGCGATTTCGGCAATAGCCAGGCCGTATGGCGACGCAGAGCGAGCTCCTATAATTGAGAGCGCAGGCTTATTGAGCAGCTCAATATCGCCACGAACATAGAGCTTATTTGGAGGGCTAGGTAGTTCGAGAATGCTTGGGGGAAAGCGTGGGTCCAAGCGCTCGATTTCATAACAGTTGGCTTCCATCTTATGCACGCGCCCTTCCCTGAAACATGGCGGCCTCCAGAACATGCTCACTCGTCACAGATGCAGAATGCGATAGATCGGCGACCGTTCTTGCCACTCGAGCTAATCGCACGATTCCTCGTGCCGTCAAAAGATTTCTCTTTGAATAGGCCAGCAGGGTACTCTGTCCATCCTCATCAAATTCGAGCGTTCGGATAGAGGCTTCGGCCGAGGTGGAGGCATCTGACGCAAAAGAGTGAAATGCGCGGCGTATGCGTGCAGATCTAAATTCTCTAGCCTCGAGAACTTGCGCTTGCATCTCTGCAGTCGACATCCCCTCGCTTCCCTGAACGATAAGCTCTGCAGAAGGACGCATTACGCTGATAGAGATATCGATTCGGTCGGCGAGTGGTCCCGATAACTTCGCTTGATAGCGCTCGACCGCTGCCGGAGTGCACCGACATTCGACTTCTGGATCACCGAGATAGCCGCAGGGGCAGGGATTGCTTGCAGCAAGCAATTGAAAACGCGCCGGGAAAAGATAGGAACCGTCTGCGCGGATAATGCGAACGACTCCTTCTTCGATAGGCTGCCTGAGCATTTGAAGCACATGAGACGGCCACTCCCCCATCTCTTCGAGAAACAGCACTCCACCATGTGCAAGGCTCGCCTCCCCTGGACGGACGGGCCGGTTGCCGCCCAAAAGGCCTGCTGCAGAAAGACTGTGGTGAGGACGACGAAATGGCCGTCGCCCGCAAAGTAAATCTTCCAACGGCTCACCGATAACGGAATGAATGCTGAGCGCTTCTAAAAGTTCCGCATCGTCAATCGGCGGCAAAATGCCGCACAGGCGTTGCGCAAGCATGCTTTTTCCTGCGCCGGGCGTTCCGATCATCATCAAACCATGCTCGCCTGCAGCGGCGATGACCATACCTCGCTTTGCGATTTCCTGTCCAACGACATCGGCGTAATCTAGTGACACCGCCGGTGTCCGCTGTCTGAATTGAGGTTGAACACGAAGAGCCGCCCAGGAATCTTTGCCGCCGCGAAAGGCACTGATGCTTTGAACGTAATAGCGATTGACGTTTGGAAGCGAAACGGGCTCACCCATCTCGCCTCCAACAAGATCTAGACCCATCTCTCGAGCAAGAATTTGATAGGGCACTTCTCCTCGGGTGGCAAGGACGCTGCCGTCAAGTGCAATCTCCCCAAAGAAGAGGCTGCCTTCGAGGCCTTCACGCGGTATTTGCTTTGAAAGGGCCAATATTGCCACGGCAATAGGCAGGTCGAGACTGGACCCTGTCTTTTTTATATCGCTTGGAGAGAGGTTGACGGTAATGCTCTTACGAGGGATTTCGAAACTGGTTGAACGCAATGCGCAGCGAATCCTGCTTCGAGCTTCCAAAACTGTTGAGTCGGGCATTCCGACAATCGTGATTCCCGGAATACCCTCCGCCATCGAAACCTCCACCGTCACAGGGAATGCTTCGACTCCGCGAATACAGGCAGCGTGAATCGCATAGACTTCGCGCCCGCTCATCGCTGGGCGTCCCATTCAAATGCATCCTGTACGTGAGTGATGCGCGCAGCACCCCCGCTCAGCAGCGTAATGGCAATAATGTCAAAACGCAGCGATGTAACTGGGTAATGTTCCATTACATAGCATGAGGCGATGCGAGCGTACCGAAGACGCTTTCTTTCATCAACGGCTTCCTCAGGATATATATCAATCGCTGAAGACCTTGAGGCGCGTCTTGTTTTAACCTCGACAAGTACAATTTCATCCGAATCGAGATCGTGGGCGATGATATCCGCTTCGCCCTCGCGACAGCGGTACTGCCTCTCAACCACCTCGAGGCCCCGCTCCTCAAGATATGAACACGCAAGCGCCTCACCTAGATAACCGAGCTCCTTGGGCGTAAGCGTTTCAATGAACTCGGGGGAATCATCGCCGCTCTTAAGAGCTTCCTCCGCGACGCGCCTTGAATTGCCGATCCGCTCAGCTTGCCGATCCGTTGTAGACATACCGATCACTTCCTTCCTGTGTTGAAGGAAGTATCGATGGAGGAAGCGCCTCAATAAACCGCAAGAGCTCACAGGGGGCTTAATCAAAAGTCCCCTGATTCTCCCCCAAATCTAACAGCCCAGGTAAAAAGCGCAAAAGCTGGCGCGGAGAGGAAATTGAGCACAATCATGATCTAGAAAAGAGTCTGCGTTTCTAAGAAATTGCCACAAAACGATACGCGATGTACAGGCGACAGACCCTGCTCTTTGATGGCTTGGATATGCTCTGCCGATGCATAGCCTTTTGATTGCGCAAAGTGATATCCCGGGTACTCGGCGTCAAGCTCAACCATCATCTCGTCACGAGTCACTTTGGCCACGATGGAAGCGGCGGCGATGCAGGCAACATGCGCATCGCCATGGACGACATTTCGCTCTTGGGGAACCGCTCCAAGAGGGTTGCCATCCATCAGGACGCAGTCGGGCGCAAGGCCGGTATCCTCAACAGCTCCAGCAACAGCGCGTCTGAGGGCCGCGGCCATGCCAATCTCATCAATCACTTCCGGCGCAATATGGCAGATGCCTACAGCGGTGGCAACATCTGCAATCTTGACCGCCAATAACTCACGACGCGCCGGTGTAAGCTGCTTGCTGTCATTGATGCCCCAAATGATGGGCTCAGCGGGAAGGCAAACGGCGCACACGGTAAGCGGGCCGGCAACAGACCCCCTGCCCACCTCGTCAACACCAACCACGACGCCGTTTCCGCCCAGCTCGACCATCTGTTCATACATGTGACGAACGCGTTCTTGCTCGCGTTGTTCTTTTTCAAGACGACGAGAAGAGCGCTCGCAGGCTTTTTTAACCTGCTGGCGCGGATCGTCCCGATAGCGCTCGATAAGCGCTGCGAGTTCCTCGATTTGAGCAGAAGCGAGCTCTGCGGAGATGACAGCTGCTGGAGCGGAGCTTGTCATATTGGCCATGGGACTTCCTATCATTAAAAAAGGACCGCCCGGAGGCGATCCTTTAACAGGCGATTAACAACCGAATCACAGTTGTGCTTAGCGCTTCTCGGGAATGCGAGCAGCCTTGCCCACCTTGTCACGCAGATAGTAGAGCTTAGCGCGACGAACACGGCCGTGACGAACAACCTCGAGCTTGGCGATCTTGGGGCTGTGCAGCGGGAACGTACGCTCGACACCAATGCCAAAGGAGATCTTGCGGACGGTGAAGGTCTCGCGAGCACCGGCACCGCTCATGCGAATAACGTCGCCCTGGAAGACCTGGATGCGCTCGCGATCGCCTTCCTTAATGCGGTAGTGCACCTTGACGTTGTCGGCGACGCGAACCTGAGGAATGTCCTCGCGGATCTGCTGGCGCTCAATTGCGCGAATGTAGTCCATGTTATTTCCTTACTCTTCTAGAGGTGCCGCACACGAATGTCGACACGTAGTTGAACAAACGAAAGTAATTATACGCAAGTACCTGCGCGAAGCAAGAAGAAATAGCGACAAAACCTTAGTTTATGGAGGTTCCTTAAATCAACGTGCCCCCTCCTCACGGAGGGGGCACGAAAGGGGGAAGCGTCTTTATCGCAAAATGATGCTAGATGCAACTAGCGATCGGATAGCTTTGCCTGCGCTGCAGCAAGTCGAGCAATAGGCACGCGATACGGAGAGCAAGAGACATAGTCGACTCCCGCCCTGTAGAGCTTCTTGATAGAACGGGGATCACCACCGTGCTCACCGCAAACACCAAGATCAAGCTTGGGATTGGTGGAGCGGCCGCGATCGACAGCCATCTTCACCAGCGAGACCACTCCGTCATCGATCGTCTCGAACGGATTGGACTCGAGAACGTGACGATGCAGATAAATCGGGATGAACTTCGACTCGGCGTCATCGCGGGAGAAGCCGAACGTGGTTTGGGTCAAGTCGTTTGTGCCAAAGCTGAAGAAGTCTGCGTGCTGAGCGATCTCGTTTGCCGTAACGCAGGCTCGAGGAAGCTCGATCATCGTTCCGATAGGAATGTCAAGCTCAACAGTATTCTCGCGCTCGACGTCGTCGATAACACGTTCGATTACGGAACGCAGCTGCGCAAGCTCGGTGGTCATAGAGACGAGCGGCACCATGATCTCGGGACGCGGATCGAGGCCCTGAGCCTTCAAAGTGGCGGCAGCAGAAGCGATGGCCCTCACCTGCATCAAAGGCAGGTCGGGGAATACAATCGAAAGGCGCACGCCACGAAGGCCAAGCATCGGGTTGGACTCAATCATGCCGTCAATACGACGCAGCAGGGCGCGCTTGGGTGCAAGCTCCTCCGCTGTTGCTCCTTGAGCCTCGGCGCGCGCAATCTCGACCTCAAGGGCACGCGGATCATCCAAGAACTCATGCAGGGGCGGATCGAGCAGACGAACGATAACGTTTTTGCCGTCCATTTCGCGGAACATCTCGAGGAAGTCCTTGGTCTGAACGGAAAGAAGATCGGCGAGTGCATGCTGGCGGACATCGGGCTCGTCAGTAAGGATGAAGGTCTGAATGATCTGCTTGCGATCTCCCAGGAACATATGCTCAGTGCGGCACAGGCCGATTGCCTCGGCGCCCAGCTCGCGAGAAAGCTTTGCGTCCTCGGGGTTATCCGCATTGGCGCGAACGCCGACAAGATGGCCGAAGGAGGCATCGCGGCGAATATCGTCTGCCCAAGACAGAATGGTCTCGAGGTCGCCGGAAAGCTCGGCCGAAACCAGCGGTACGGCACCGAGCACAACGATTCCCTGAGCACCGTCGATGGAAATCATGTCGCCCTCATGAAGAACGGTATCGGTACCCTCAACGCGCACTTCCTTCTTGGCGGCATCGATGCGGAAGGACTCAACGCCGCAGACGCAAGGAGTGCCCATGCCGCGCGCGATGACGGCAGCATGGCTGGTCTTGCCACCGTGGCTCGTGAGGATGCCCTCTGCGGCAACCATGCCCTTGAGGTCATCGGGGTTGGTTTCCCAGCGAACGAGGATGCACGGCTCGCCCGCCTCTGCGCTCGCGACGGCATCATCGGAAGAGAAGACGACCTTGCCCACAGCGGCGCCGGGGCTTGCATTGAGACCGCGAGCGAGAATATCAACCTTGGCCGTGGTGTCAAACTGCGGATGGAGCAGCTGATCGAGCTGAGACGGATCGATGCGTGAAACCGCTTCGTCACGCGTGATAAGACCCTCTTCGACCATCTCGATGGCAATGCGCAACGCAGCCGTAGCGGTACGCTTTCCCACGCGAGTTTGCAGCATCCAAAGCTTGCCCTGCTCGATTGTGAACTCGATATCGCACATATCACGATAGTGATTTTCAAGGGTCACGAAAACCTGCTCGAGCTCGGCGCCAGCCTCTTCAAGACCAGGAGTCTTCTTAAGATCGGTGATGGGCTCGGTGTTGCGAATACCGGCGACAACGTCTTCGCCCTGGGCGTTGACAAGGAAGTCGCCGTAGAACTCTTTGGTTCCGTCTGCGGGGTTGCGGGTAAAGGCGACACCGGTAGCTGAGGTCTCGCCCTTGTTACCAAAAACCATCACCTGCACGTTGACGGCAGTGCCCAAATCATCTGAGATTGCGTGCTGCTTGCGGTACAGGATAGCGCGCTCATTCATCCAGCTGCCAAAAACGGCCTGAATGGCAAGGCGGAGCTGAAGGCTCGGGTCGCTCGGGAAGCACACCTCGCCATCAACGACGAGCTCAGGATGAATTTCGGCAGAAACGTAAGAGGAGAAGATCTCCTTGAATTCGGCAACGAGCTCTTCGAGGTCCTCGGCAGAAAGATCGGAGTCATTGCGAACGCCAGCGACAACCTTCTTCTGCGTAATGGCATTCTCAAAAAGATCTGCATCGACATCAAGAACGACGTTCGAGAACATCTGGATGAAGCGACGATAGGAATCCCAGGCGAAACGAGGATTTTCCGTCTGCTTGATCAGGCCCTGCACAGATTCGTCGTTAAGGCCAAGATTCAAAACGGTATCCATCATGCCGGGCATGGAGAACGGGGCACCGGAACGCACAGAAACCAGCAGAGGGTCGTTAGGGTCGCCGAGCTTCTTACCCATGCGACGCTCGAGATCATCCTCTGCCTGAGCGATCTCGTCAAGAGCGCCATCGGGCCACGTGTTGTTGGCTCCCGAGTACTCGACGCAGGTCTGGCAGGTGATGGTGAATCCCGGAGGAACAGGCAGACCGATGCGCGCCATCTCGGCAAGGTTGGCGCCCTTGCCGCCAAGCGTGTAATTCATGCTCGATGCGCCTTCGGTTACATCGGTCCCGTGCTCGTCAACACCAAAACGGTAGACGCGCTGCTGTGTGCTCACGATAATCCCCTTTCATCGCATCTGTGTTGATGCACTATCGTGGTATGAAAAGCCCGGACCTCAGTTGGAGTCCGGGCAACTAGCATGATAGGCAAAAACCTACGAAATCTTTCGTATTAAGGGATATGACCCGCGACCGTAACGAAAGTTACCGTAAACGGCTCTACATGTGGTTACTTGATGTAGATACCTATTTTGAATTTTTTCTTGCCCTGGCTGCACGAGCTGCTTGAACTGTTTCAAGGTGGTCGATGATTTCTGCAGCAGACTCTTCGATTGCCTTTCGGTCGGTGCGAATAACAAAGCAGCCCAGGCGTTTCATCAGCTTGTGAGCTTCTTCCATCTCCCGAGTAATGGATTCGGGATCAGAATAAGAAGAGGCCCAAGCTCGCGAATAGTCATCCCCCAGTCGCCGGTCACGGATGTCGGCGATGACATCGGTTGTAGAAAGAAGCCCAAACAGCCTCATGGGGTCGACTTCAAAGATCGACTGAGGCGGCTCCATCTCAAGTGCAAGGGGAATATTGGCAACACGATAGCCCTGAAAAGCAAGGTACATAGAGAGCGGGGTTTTTGAAGTTCGAGAAATGCCCAGCAAGACGATGTCAGCGTCACGAATATCGTCGGCTCCCCTACCGTCATCGTGCTCAACAAAATACTCCATCGCCTCGATGCGCTTGAAATATCTTTGATCGGTTCGGTGGATCGTACCAGGGATACCATGGGGCTCTTTTCCGGTAAGCTGGGAAATGATACTGGTTGCAGGGCCCATCAAATCGACGTTAGGGATGTTGCGGTTTACACATTCGTCCATCACCGCGTGGCGTAGATCGGTATTGACAATCGTATGGAATACCGCGCTATTCACGCATTTCTTTGATTGCATATCGAGATAAGAAGTCACCTGAGAGATATGCGAAACTTTTGGCAACCGCGAAATGCGAATACTGCCCTCATCAAATTGGCCCGCAGCGGCAAGCACGACCTCGCAAGCCGTATCGCCAAGGGAATCGGAGATAACATGGACTATGGGCGTTGTTTCGTCAAAACTATCCGGCATTATTGCCCCCTTTATCCTCTCAGTGGATATAACAGACATACTACCCTGATTTAAGGTGTCATGAGTGATTGGATTCAAGCGGTCGGAATAAAACGAAAGCGAATCGCTCTAATATTGAGCGATTCGCTTTCATATCAAAATATGTCGAAAGAAATTACTTTCGAGCAAGTTCACCCATGTCGGCAACATCATGGAAAACGGAAACGAAACGATTGAGCAAACGCAGGCGGTTGTTCTTGATCGTTTCATCTTCATCCATTACCAGGACATCGTCGAAGAAGCGATCGATAGGCTCACGCAGTTCGGCGAGAGAAGAAATAACCTCAGCGTAGGAAGAGGAATCAATCGCGGCGTGAACCTTATCTTGAGCATCATCGATCGCACGAAGAAGGTCATGCTCGACAGGCAGAAGAGGCGCCTCGTCAACATCTTGGCCCAGCGACGAATCTGCCAGATGGCTTGCACGGGCATAAGCTGTAGCAAGATTATCAAACGTCTCGGCATCGTTGGCACGAGCATCGTCGAGCGCATGGGCGAGCGCAAAGAAATCGACAGGAGCCTCAATGGTGCCACGGGAAACCGCAGCAACCGTATCGGACTTAATCTTCGCATCGCGGGCAATCTGCTCCATACGACCTTTGATAAAGGTGCAGATATTCTGTGCGACTTCAGGCTTATTAAACGAGAGGCCCTGCTCAAGATAGGCATCCAGAGCAGCATCGACCAAGGCAACATAGCCGCAACGCAGGCGATCTGCCAAGATGTTGATGACACCGATAGCGGAACGACGCAGTGCGAATGGATCTTTGGAACCGGTCGGAGGCTCGCCAATAGCAAACATACCAGCGATGGTATCAAGCTTATCGGCAACGGCCACAACACAGCCGGCAAGACCGCAGGGAAGATCGTCGCCTGCAAAACGAGGACGATAGTGATCGCGGATAGCCTCGGCGACCTCATCGGATTCACCGGCAGCCTTCGCGTAATAACCGCCCATAACACCCTGCTGGTTAGTAAACTCAACAACAGCAGAGGAAACGAGGTCGGCTTTGGCGAAATGAGCAGCGCGCTGAGCATCGGATGCAACATGTGCTCCGATACGCGCCTCACGGCAAATTGCCAAAGAGAGCGATTCGATACGCTCCGTCTTCTGCAAGACGTTGCCGAGCTTCTCCTGGAAGGCAACGCTTGCGAGACGGGAACGGAAGGTCTCAAGCGAAACCTTAAGGTCCTCGTCATAGAAGAACTTGGCGTCATAGAGGCGAGCGCGAACAACGCGCTCATTGCCATCGATAACTCGCTCGTTGTTTTCCGGCTTAGTGTTGGAAACAACGACAAATTCGCGCGTCAGCTTTCCGTTCGCATCGTAAATGGGGAAATAACGCTGATTGGAGAGCATCGATTCGCAGATGATCTCATGCGGGACAGCGAGGAATTCCTCGTCGAAGACACCAACGAGAACCGTAGGCCACTCGCAAAGATTGACAACTTCATCGAAGACCTTCTTGGGCATGTCCACATGGGCACCAGCACGCTCCGCTTCAATCTGAGCAATGCCATCCAGGATAACCTTGCGACGACGCTCGGCAGACAAAACGCCATTCTCCTCAAGGACACGCTCGTAATCGGCAGGAGAAGCGACAACGTGCTCCCCCGGACCTAAAACACGATGACCGCGAGTCGTATTGGAACTATCGACATCCGCATAATGTACCGGAATGACCTGGTTACCAAGAAGCGCACAGATCCAACGAATAGGGCGAACAAATGTCGCAGTCTCGGAACCCCAGCGCTGGGAGCGGTAGTTTGGCCACTCAAGAGACGAAATGACATTCTCGGCTAGTGCGGTCAAAATAGGCTGGGCAGGAGTCGCGGGAACGAAGCGCTCGGCAAAAACATACTCGCGTCCATCGGTGTCCTCACGACGTACAAGCTCAGAAGCATCAACGCCGCACTTGCGTGCAAAGCCGCACGCCGCCTTGGTGGGAGCACCAGACTCATCAAAAGCGATGTTTGCAGCGGGGCCGCGCTTAACCTCATGAACCTCTTCGGTCTCGATCGCTACGTCTGCGATGACCGCACCGAGCCTGCGCGGAGAGGTGATGATCTTGATGTCACCATGAGCGAGACCGGCATCATCAAGGCCCTTGGCCAAAAGCTCACGATACTGCTTCGAAGCGTGAATGAGCGGAGCGGAGGGCATCTCCTCGGTTCCGATCTCAAGCAAGAAGTCTTTCTTTTCAGACATCGTTTCTATGCCTCCTTCTGGGACGAAGCGTTATCGGCGGAGCCACCGGCCACTTCGGCGAGATACGACTCGCAGCAGGCCTTCGCGACGGCGCGAACGCGAAGAATGTAATTGGCACGCTCGACGGCGGACAGGGCTCCGCGAGCGTCAAGGATATTGAATGCATGGCTGCACTTCATGACACAGTCATAAGCGGGAAGCGGCAGCTTGCGATCGAGGCAGGAGTGGCACTCAGCCTCATAATCATCGAACTTCTGACGCATCATGTCGATATTTGCGACCTCGAAGTTGTATGCCGAGAACTCACGCTCGTTTTCGAGGAAAACGTTTCCGTAGGTCATGGGCGTGCCGTCGGGCAAGTAGCTCCACACAATGTCATATACGGAATTCACGCCCTGAACATACATGGCGATACGCTCAAGACCGTAGGTGATCTCGACGGGGACGGGGTTGACCTCGATTCCGCCCACCTGCTGGAAATAGGTGAACTGGGTAACCTCCATGCCATTGAGCCAGACCTCCCAGCCAAGGCCCCAGGCACCAAGCGTCGGGCTCTCCCAGTCGTCTTCAACGAAGCGCACATCATGCTCGTTTGGATCCAAGCCGATAGCCGCCAAAGAATCAAGATACAGTTCCTGGCTGTTTACAGGCGAAGGCTTAATAAGTACCTGGAACTGGTAATAGTGCTGCATACGGTTGGGGTTCTCGCCATAACGACCGTCGGCTGGACGACGGCACGGCTGCGCATAGCAGGCCCTCCAGGAATCTTTGCCCAAGGAACGCAGCAGGGTTGCAGTATGGAACGTACCCGCACCGACCTCGGAGTCATACGGCTGCATGATGACACAGCCTTGTTTTCCCCAATACTGCTGGAGACGCAAGATGATTTCTTGGAACGTGAGAGCGTTTTTCTCCATACCCAAAATCCCCTCGATTCACGATTGGTTCATACGGTTTGCTATGGTAGCCCAAGTGCAGAGCGAATACGCACGGCTCGGGTCAAACTTTTAAGATGATGCGTTATTTCTACAGGGTGCCGAAACGATTCAAGGGCCAGTAGCGCAAAACGACCACGCCGATGATATTCTCCTGGCTCACCGCTCCAAAATAGCGAGAGTCGGCGGAGTTCTCACGGTTGTCGCCCATAACCCATACGCTGCCCTCGGGCACCGTATACGGAAACGTCACCGTTATCCCATCGGCCTGTGCGGCAAGCGGCCAAGACTCCCCTGCCACATACGGCTCATCGAGCGCCTGGCCGTCAACATAAAGGATCCCATCTTTCATATCGACAGTTTGTCCTCCAAGCGCGACGACGCGCTTGACAAGCACGTCGTGCTCAGAGCTGGAGTCGGGGTTATGAAAGACGACGATGTCACCCGTGCGCACTCCCCGACCAAGCTCAACCGTTACCTTTTCGGCAAGGACCTGATCGCCGATTTCGATGGTGGACTCCATCGATCCCGTAGGAACCACGTACGGCTCAATGATAAAAGAACGGATGAGAAAGGTTGCGGCGCAGGCAATGACAATGACGATCAGCCATTCCGCAAGACTTCGGAGGAAAGAACCGTTATGCGGCGTCACGATGGCTCCAATTCTCGCTATTCAGAGGGAATAACATGATATCGCTCGATAAGCTCACGGGCAAAACGGGTCTCTTCAGGTGAAAGATCGGCGGTGTCGATAAGATCGGGGCGCCAACGACAAGTACGCTCGATAGCATTCTTCCGCCTCCACGCATCGACCTTCGCGTGATCGCCCGAAAGAAGGACATCGGGGACACTATTGCCGTTAAACGTTGCAGGTCGCGTGTACTGCTCATATTCCAAGAGCCCGCCGCCCGCCTGCGTCGCAAAGGATTCATCGACATTCGACATTTCGTCACCAAGTGCACCCGGTAAAAGTCGCACAACGGAGTCGGCAACAACCATTGCAGGAAGCTCGCCGCCCGTCAGAACATAATCACCAATGCTCAAGCGCTCATCGGCATACTCATATGCACGCTCGTCCATGCCTTCATAACGCCCGCAAACCATCAAGATACGTTCCTCATACGAGAGTCGCTCGGCAACTTGCTGGTTGAAAGGGGTGCCACACGGTGTAAAGAAAATGACATGGGGGCGAGGACCCGTGGAGGCGATATCCTCGATGGCTGTGGCCAAGGGCTCAACTTTCATGAGCATACCCTGTCCGCCGCCGTAAGGCTCGTCATCGACCGTACGATGGCGGTCGTGCGTCCAGTCGCGAAGGTTATATGCATGAAATTGAAAGAGCCCAGATGCCTTAGCACGTCCCAAAATGGATGTCGACATCACGGTATCGAACATCTCGGGGAAAACGGAAAGGGTTTCGATGATCATCAAGCGTCCTCACGTTCGCTCTCGGTAACGATACCGTCCATGATAGAGGTATGGATGGGGCCGTCATCGGGAATCGAATCAATCACCTCATCGATGACAGGAATGAGGAGCTCCCCAAAAGGACCCTCGTCGATAGTCCAAACATCATTTGCCGGCGTGCAGATAACTTCAGTAACAACACCCAGATAGCCGTAACGGGAATCCTGGACCTTTCTCCCAATCAAATCATCTATCGAATGATCAAGGGGCGAAAGATCGAGTTCATCTTCTGCTACAAGAACATAGCATCCGGCAATTGCCTCGGCAGCATCGAGCGAATCGACACCGCTAAAAGAAACGAGCGCCTCAGAGCCACCACACGAAAGAGACCTGATGGAGCAGAATCGATCGCGGTCAAGCGCAGGCGGCGTCAGAGCGCAGGTGAGCCCTTTTTTCAAAAGGAAGGGAAGGCCTCGCAGCGGCGCCACGAGAACCTCCCCTTTTGACCCGTGCGGACGCACCACACGAGCTATGTTGCGATAACGAACAGCCAAGGCTTATCCCAAGACTTCGACTTCGACTGACGTTTCAAGACGCGCAGCAAGTGCGCGCGCAAGCGTGCGAACCGCCTTGATGGTGCGACCGTGACGGCCGATCACCTTCGCGACGTCAGGCTCGGCAACGCTAACTTCAATCGTGGATGAATCCTCGCCGTCGATAACCTCGAGGCTCACGGAATCGGCATCATCAACGATGCTGACAACAAGATATTCAACCAAATCGGCAATGCGATCGGAAACCATCTCTTCGTCAGTGCTCGAAACCTCAAGCTCATCCTCGATTGCGTTGAGCTCCTCGGACAACGTTACTCCTCGGTAGCCTCAGCGGCCTCAGCAGCAGCCTCGGCGGCCTTCTTGGCCTCCTCAGCCTCGCGAGCGAGCTGCTTCTTGGACTTCTTGGGGGCAGCAGCGGCCTTCTCGCCCTCGTTGGCGGCCTTCACCAGAGCGGCAACGGCGTCGGTGAGCTGAGCACCCTTGGTCTGCCAGTCGGCGATCTTCTCGAGATCGAGATTGATGGTCTTGGGCGTGGTCAGCGGGTTGTAACGGCCGACCTCCTCGATCAGACGACCATCGCGCGGGCTGCGAGAATCAGCAACGACTACGCGGTAGTACGGACGCTTTTTAGAACCATGACGAGCGAGGCGGATTTTGACTGCCAATGAAAACTCCTCCAACCAAGCAGCTGAGCTGCAACAACAAACAAACGATTTGTAATGATACGCCATCGTTCGGAGCAGGTGAAGTCGTGAGAGAAACTTCTTCGGTATGAACGACAGCGTTTTCATATCATAACCATGAATCGACAAAATGCAAGGGTTTCCACGTAATCGCGTTATACTTGCTTCATGGATACCGAACATACATACGATTCAGACAACGCATTCGATTCGCTCTTCGGTGCGTGGCGTGGGCAAGCCATCGGGCTTTTGGACCTTGATGCTTTCTTTGCAAGCGTCGAGCAGCTTGACCATCCCGAATGGCGCGGCAAACCCGTCATCGTCGGAGGGCCACCCGAGTCGCGCGGGGTGGTGTCAACCGCATCGTATGAGGCACGCATGTTCGGGGTTCACTCCGCAATGTCCTCCGCGCAAGCCCAACGACTCTGTCCTCATGCCTTTTGGACTAAGGGGAATTTCGCTCGATATCGGGAGATGAGCGCTCAGGTTATGGCGATTCTCGCCGATGAGACACCCTATGTTGACCAGGTATCGATTGATGAAGCCTTCTTCGATGTCACCCCGGGCAGATTCAATACCGAAAACCCGGTCGAAATCTGCAAGCGTATCTCGGCGCGTGTCTCCAAGCTGGGGATTACCTGCTCCATTGGCCTAGGATCAAGCAAAACAGTAGCCAAAATCGCAAGCGAGCGCGACAAACCCCATGGCCTGACAATTGTCATACCGGGAACCGAGCGAGCATTTTTGAGCCCTCTGCCAGTACGTGCAATGAGCGGAATCGGAGCCGCGGCAGAGCGAATGCTCAACGAACGTGGCATACGAACGCTTGGAGCCATTGCAAGTGCGCGGCAAAGCGATTTGATTGCAGTGTTTGGCGTAAACGCAGACCTTATGCGCGAGCGCGCACAAGGCAGGGAGCTGAGTGCGGTCTCCCCTATCGATGCGCCTGAAGACGTCAAATCGGTAAGCAACGAGCGGACCTTTGCCCATGATCTTATCGAACGCGCAGACATTGAAGCAGCCATTGTGCTGCTTGGTGAATCAATTGCACGCCGCATGCGCCGAAAAGCCCTATTAGGCAATACGGTCACCTTAAAGCTGAAATACAGCTGGGGCGCAGGAAAAACCATTCAACGAAGGCTTCCCCACCCCACCGATGACGAAAACGTCTTTGTGCCCGTAGCCCTTAGCTTGCTTTCGTCGGTTTGGTCTGAAGGCATGCATGTACGCCTGGCCGGCCTTGCCATGAGTGATTTCGACAGCCCTAAAGAAGTCCAAACCGACCTATTTTGCACGCTTGATGAGCGTGGAGCGCAAACCTCTGAGCGTCGCAAGCTATCGGTGACGATAGACCAGGTGCGTGAAAAATTTGGCGAAGGGGCGGTAGGTTTTGGCCGTGCCGCCCGCTTCGATGGCGATATCGTGCGAAAAGATAAGTATATGCACAAAGAGGATTAGACGAGCTCTACGTCGAGCTGGGGAGCATCTCCCCAAAGCTTTTCCAGGCGATAGAAGTCGCAAGCCTCAGGCGTGAAAACGTGAACGACGACCGAACCGTAGTCCATAAGAATCCAGGTCTTCTCGTCACGCCCCTCGATGGAGAAGGGGTGCTCACAAAATGCTTCGGCGACCTTCTCTTCAACCTCGTCAATCACCGCATCGCATTGACGGGCGTTGGAGCCCGTAGCGATAACAAAGTAATCACAGACATCGGAAAGCTCAGTAAGGTCAAGAACGCAGACATCTTCTGCCTTCTTATCAAATGCAGCTTGTGCTGCACGACGGGCAACGGAGGCAGCGTCGACACCCGAAGACGACAAAGAGGCGGCAGAGCGTTCGGAGTCTACGGCAAACTGGTCGGCGTCGGCAATGGGTGCAGACATATCGATCGAATCGGTCATGCGAATCCTTTCGTAGCATAGGCATTGTAAATGGTAATGGCCGTGGGATAGAGGTAGCGGCCGGTAGAGATGACAAACGAGAGGCCTTGGGAAAAGCACTTGAAAAAAAGGCTTTCAAGGGAGATTTTACCCACAAGGGCACGAAGCTCATCGGCATAATCGCCCTGTCGCATGGGTTCAATAGCATCAGCAATGAATACAACCATATCGAGTGGCGTCATATCAACGGCGGCAACGGTATGACGCGCAATCGCCTGCCAAACCTCTTCAGGGAGCTCGGGAAATATATGAGGCAGCTCTACAGCTGCAACAAGACCATGGAGCAAGGGGGTGCTATAGGTAGGCGATCCCGCAAGTCGAATGCGGTACTGAGCTGCACGCGCCAACAGCTCGCTGTCGTCGAGCACCTTGTCCCAGTCATGGACGAGCCCGGCGGCCTCGGCCAAAAATGAATCGACCCCATACACCTCAGCAAGGTGCGCGGCAGTTCGCGCAACACCAAGCGAGTGCTTATAGCGACGAGGCTTGACCTCTTCCATGCGAACGCTCAAAAGCTCACGCATGCGAGTTAAATAACGAAGCTTTTCATCTTCGGTCGCATTTTGGATATCGGCCACGATTATTCACCCCTCTCCGACAGTTCTCAGCGCATCCACGCGCTCACGTGAATCTGTATTGTAGAGCCGATTCTTGTGAATGTAGCCAATCACAGGCTCAGAGGTCAGATACCGCACGCTTTTGCCATGACGGATGCGCTCGCGAATGTTCGTAGAGGAAATTGCCAGAGCGGGAATCTCGATATAGCGAACATTGAACTCGATTCCGCTCGCCTCGATGCATTCGCAAGCATGGTTGATGTCATAACCGGGGCGCGTAGCGGCGATAAACGTAGCAAGCTTGGCCATGCGCTCCGCATCATGCCAAGTCATGATATCGAGCACGGCGTCGGCACCCGTGATGAAATAGAGCTTGACGTTTAAGGGATAATGCGCCCGCAGCGCCTCGAGAGTATCGATGGTGTATGTGATGCCCTCACGATCGATCTCAAATCGACTTGCGTCGAAAGCAGGATTTGCCGCCGTGGCAAGCAACGTCATAGCGTATCGGTCCTCGGCATCGGTAACAGGGGAATTCTGCTTAAACGCCGGGGAACCGGCGGGCATGAACAGGACGAGGTCAAGCGAAAGCGCCTCCCTCGCCTGCTCTGCAGTTACCAAGTGACCGAAATGGATGGGATCAAAGGTTCCACCCATAATCCCCAATCGATATTCACGTTCAGGATCGGCCCCAAGCTCGGGAAGATGAGAAATGCTACCCATCGATTTCCCCGTCATCGAGAGAGGGTTCGACCGCGAAGTCGGTGTCTTCGAACACTTCGTCCTCAAAATCGTCAAGGGCGCCTTCATATGCAAACGAATAGCCCGTAATGCGAACCTCATCGCCCGCGCGACAACCTGCTTTCTCCAAGGCGTCGTCGACGCCAATACGGGATAGACGATGCTGCAGATAGATGATGGCATCCTCATTTTCCCAGTCGGTCTGAACGCACATGCGCTCGATGCCACGACCAAGAACGCGCCAAATACCATTGCCCTCGGGCACAACCCTAAAGCGCCTATCGCGCTCATGGCGGACACGCTCCCACTGCTCGGTATCGACCTCTTCGGCGGGAGCATCTTTGGCAAGCTCCTGTCGAAGTTTGGAAACTTGTTCGCCAACAGCAAGCATCAAGGAATTGAGGCCTGCACCGGTAAGGGCCGAAACCGCAAAGAACATATGGCCATCGGCCGTTGCCGCCTGACGAAGAGCAGCAACGCGCTCGGTCATACCGCTCACATCACATTTATTGGCAACAACGATTTGCGGGCGCTCGGCAAGCTCAGAGGCATACGCGGCAAGCTCATCGTTGATGACGCGGTAGTCCTCAAGCGGATCTCGGTCTTCAAAGCTACCGGTTACATCGATAACGTGCATGATAAGTGCGGTGCGCTCGATATGGCGAAGGAACTGATGGCCTAGACCGCGACCGTCACTTGCGCCTTCGATAAGACCCGGAACATCGGCGACGACATAAGAATAGTCGCCCGCACGCACCATACCAAGATTGGGAACGAGCGTCGTAAACGGATAGTCGGCAATCTTGGGACGTGCGGCAGACATGCGCGCGATCAAGGACGATTTGCCGACGCTTGGCATACCTACAAGGGCAGCGTCGGCCATGAGCTTCATCTCGAGCTCAATCCAATGCTCCTCTGCAGGCTCGCCCTTTTCGGCAAAGGCGGGAGCGCGGCGCGTCGAGGTCACGAAATGCGTGTTTCCACGTCCGCCGCATCCACCGGGAGCAACCGTGACGTACTCGCCATCATGCGTAAGGTCGGCGACGACGTAAAGAGGTTCTTGCGTTTCGGGATCGAGCTCGCGCACGATTGTACCCATCGGCACCTTCAGAATCAGATCTTCACCGCATTTTCCGTCTCGACGCGACCCCTGACCATGCGTGCCGCGCTCTGCGCGGAAATGATGCTTGAAGCGGTAGTCGACCAAAGAAGACAGCTGAGACGTAGCCTGGATCACTACGTTGCCGCCACGGCCGCCGTCGCCGCCGTCAGGACCGCCTTTAGGCACGTAGGCCTCGCGTCTAAAGGACATGCAGCCAGCGCCGCCGTCGCCGCCCTTAACGTTGATACGGCAGATATCGGTAAACTGAGACATCGGATACCTTTCTCATAAAAGAAAGACCCTTGTCCTTCGCGGGCAAGGGTCTCCCATAGATGCTTGAGATGAAGGGTGCGATTAAGCCTCGACCAGCGGAAGAACGCTGACGCGATGCTTAACGCCATGCGTGTACTCAACGGTACCGTCGACGAGAGCAAACAGGGTGTCATCCTTGCCACGACCGACATTGGCGCCGGGGTGGATGTGCGTACCGCGCTGACGGACGAGGATAGTACCGGTGGTTACGGTCTGACCGGCAAAGCGCTTGCAGCCCAGACGCTGACCACGGGAGTCGCGGCCGTTACGAGACGAGCCAAGACCTTTTTTGTGTGCCATGTCTATTACCTACTTTCTTACAGTTCTCGTGCGAGACTACTCGGCTGCGGGTGCCTCAGCAGCTGCCTCGGTGGTGGCAGCGGCCTTGCGAGCACGCGTCGTAGCCTGGACCTTGGTGATCTTCAGACGGGTAAGCTGCTGACGATGGCCCTTGAGGCGACGATAGCGCTTACGCTTGTGGAACTTGAAGACAAGCTGCTTCTCGCCCTTGAACTGCTCGACGATCTCAGCAGTGACCTTAGCCTTCGCAAGCTTGGCAGGATCGGTAACGATCTTCTTGCCGTCATTCAGGAAAACGACCGGCAGGGTGACCTTAGTGCCAACCTCGCCGTCGATCTTCTCGACGTTCAGAACATCATCGGTGGCGACCTTATACTGCTTGCCGCCAGTTGTAACGATTGCGTACATTATTTTGCCCTTCATGCATCAGTTAGTGCAACAGCCGAATATAGTAACAGGTGCGTATGCACCCGTCAACGAATTGAGAGAAAGAATTCCCTGCTAATTCACAAGGACGGCACATGCGTTGCCGCGACGGGTCTGGACGGCACATCGAACACCTCGAGTACGGGTCTCAGTGTAGCGTTTTCGTCCTCAATATGCTGAGAAATCCGACAAACATCATATCGTTCGATAGAAATAAGGTCTTGAATACCCGTCGAGACGATCGGCTCGGACGCAAATGGTCCCCCAACAAGACGTCGATCAAGTGCGGCAAGAAGAATCTCGGGGCGAAGCGCCCCCTCGTTGGAAACACGCGTGTCCAACGTGAGAGCCATCGTTTTGGCATCTTCGCGGGCGACGTCAAACGAAGCGATGGTGCCCGCAAGATCAAGCTTCTTGAACTTACGTCCGCGCTGATACTCGATCGGACCCTCTGAGAGCAACGTACCGATAATAGCGGCAATGGCTTCGCCACGCGATTCGTAGGAGGCGGTCATATGGAGCATAACGCGATATTCGCAACGCGTAATCTGAGCCGTGAGGGCCGGCGCCTTGACATCGATATATGCAGCAAGGTCGGGTGCCAAATCGGCCGGAGAGGCCGCGAGAAGGCGCTCAAACGCCTCCGGGCCAGGAATTAAGTCGGTCAAGAACAGGTCGTACCATTCACAGGTCGAACTCGTGCCCACGGGGAGTGCCGAGGAAAACCCGACACGCATATGGGGCGAGAAACCCTGGGTCACCGCATAGGGCAACCCCGCCCTGCGCACAATACGCTCGATAGTATGAATGACTTCCAGGTGACCCAGATAGGCCAGGCGCCCCGTCTTGCGATAGCGCACGCGCAAGCGGAACAAAGATTGTGCATTAGGGTCGCTCATCCGCGCTCACCCACCAAAACGTTCGAGGCATGAATCGTAGGACAGATTCCACAACCGGTGCACGAGGTACGCGTACAGTCGGGTGTGGTCTCGCCCTCAAGGGATTTTCGGTATTCGCGTTCAAGAAAACCGCGTTTGATACCGGGGCTCACATGCTCCCAAGGAAGACGCATGTCAAGATCGAACGGTGTCGAAGCCACGGCGCGAAGATCGATGCCAAGCTCGGCAGCCGCATCCTCCCAACGCGAAAGATCAAACTGCTCAGTCCAAGCGTCAAAGCGCGCACCACGCTTCCAGGCACCGACGATGAGAGGCGTGATATCCCTGCCACCACGAGAAAGAACCGCCTCGAGAAGTGAAGTGTCCGCATCGTGATAGTGCACACGAACGGCACGATTTCTAACACTGGCAAGCAGCAGCTGCTGGCGACGTTTGACCTCTTCGTCAGGCGTCTGGGCACACCACTGGAACGGAGTTTGCGCTTTGGGGATAAAGACGGAACATGAAATGGAAACGGATACATTTCCACGCTGGGCCTTAGGAACAACCTCGCGAGCGAGCTCATAGGTCTTATCGGCGAGATTTGCTATGGCGACGATATCCTCGTCACGCTCACCAGGCAAACCCATCATGAAATAGAGCTTGACGCGACGCCAGCCGGCTTCAAAGGCGGCGCGGGTTGCGCGCTCAAGATCGTCCTCGGTCACGTTTTTATTGATAACATCGCGCAAGCGCTGACTACCCGCCTCGGGAGCAAAGGTGAGACCGCCCTTCTTCTCCCCCGCCACCTGCAGCGCCATGTCGACGCCAAAGGAATCAAGACGCTGGGAAGGGATAGACACGCGAATACCGGTGTCGGCAAGACGACGATTGAGACGCGCCAGAATCTGCGAGCAGCAGGAATGATCGGTCGTTGAAAGCGAGGTGAGAGAGACCTCATCGTACCCGGTGTCCTTAAGGCCCCCCATGACAGCAGAGACAACCTGGTCGGGAGTGCGCTCGCGCACGGGTCGATATGTGATGCCTGCCTGACAAAAACGACATCCACGGGCACAACCGCGCAGCACTTCAACGGAAAGACGGTCATGAACGAGTTGCGCATAGGGCATCACGGTTTGCGGAACCGGGTTTGTCGAGGAGAAATCGGCAATGACGCGCTTGTATACAACGGAGGGAACATCCTCTCCCTGCTTGGGCACCACGTATCCATGCTCTGTACAGGGACCATCATGGCATTCCTCGTAGAGTGCCGGTACGTAAGTGCCGGGTACAAGCGCAAGCGCGCGAAGAATTTCGATACGAGAGGCACCAGCATCTCTTAGACGCTGATGCGTACGGCAGACTTCAACTAAGGATTCCTCGCCCTCGCCAATCAAGATGGCATCGAAAAAGGCCGCGACCGGCTCGGGATTGTAAACGGAAGGGCCACCCGCTATGACAAGCGGATCGTCTTCACCGCGATCTTTGGCAAAAAGCGGAATGCCCGCAAGATCGAGCGCTTCAGGATAGTTTGTACAGGCCATTTCATGCGGAATATGAAAGCCCACAACATCAAAAGAAGCGAGCGGTGCCGCCCCCTCAAGGGAAAGAAGGGGCACATTGGCCTCACGCATGGCATCGGCCATGTCAATCCAGGGCAGATAGGCGCGCTCGCAGGAAATGCCCTCCTGATGGTTCAAGATGTTATACAGGATGGTAAGACCTTGATTGGGCAAACCGACCTCGTAAACATCGGGATAGATCAGGCAGGCACGGTAATCGGCCTCTGCAGAACTAAGCGTGCCCCACTCATGATCGATATAGCGGCTCGGTTTTTCAACGCGAGCAAGCAGCGGTTCCAAGTCACTGAATCTGTCTTCGTATGGAATTCTCACGATACAAACCTCTAGGCGGTCATGTCGACCACGTCTTGCTGAGCATCCTGGGTCGATAGATTGCGTTTAAGAAAAGAAACGAACGAAGACACAGCGTCATTCGCACGCGAATAATCGATATCGCTTTCGTACAGGGAGCAAAGCGCCCGACCCATAGCATAGGTGCCGCCAGCGGCCATAACGGCCTTGACAGCGAAGGCATAATGTCCGGCGCCACGACAGAGTTGGCGAGTAATCGCACGCACCCCCAAGCCGGATGCGAGAATGCCCGCCGCATCGTAGACACGATCAAAGGAAAGCGGCTTACCAAAGATCGAAGCAAGCTGGATCATCATGCCGATTTGGGCCGCCACCATAACGGGATAATCAGCCCCCGGAACAAAGACGAGGGCACCCGTCGCCATATTGGTGAACATACTCGAGGTGACAACACGATTTGCGGCGGCAATGCGCATGAAGGGGAAGTTTGCCGCAAACGCCGTCTGCTTTTCCGTGTGATCGAGAATCCAACGGGCGAGGGTTTCGAGAAGCGTGGTCTCATCCGTCGCCGAAACAAGACCGAGCATCTTTGTATCCTGTTCGATAAACGGCACCTCAACGCTCGATTCGCAGAGAACAGCCACAGGGGCACCGGCGATAACAATGCGCTGCACGGCGTCTTGCAACGCATCGGACCCACACGTCAGAACAAGCACGATGTCGGTATCGCGTTTCAGGGCAGCATCAAAATCGGCAATACGCGATACGCGAACGATAGCAGAAGTGGTTTGCGGAACAAACGCATCGCGCACCGTCTGGATAAGAAAAGGCGTCGCCGTATCGTCAACGATAACTGCAATACGCACGGGATCATCAGATTGTTTAACCGTTGTAGCACCGAGCTTTGCCATATCGGCGATTTTATTCAAGGGAACACGCATAAGCGCTCCTTTCTACCGGGCCTGCGTGCGATGTCTCCATATGGATTGTACGATACCTACGTTAGCAAGCTGCATCAGCATCGAACTCGAACCAAAGCTAATAAAAGGCAAAGGAATGCCGGTGATTGGCATAAGCCCAATGCACATGCCAACATTTTCAAGAACTTGAAACGTCCAAATGCCCACAATGCCAACGGCAACAAGACGCAAGAATAAAGAGTCGCTCTTGTACGCAACACGGATCGTCGAAAAAATCAAAAGGGCAAACAGGGAGAGCAGCAACAGATCTCCGACAAATCCAAACTCTTCGGACGTAAGGGCAAAAATAAAGTCGGTATGTGCTTCCGGAAGAAAACCCGAAGCAGACTGCGTTGCATTTCCGATACCCTTGCCAAAAAAGCCACCGGAGCCAACGGCGATAAGCGATTGCATCAGGTTGTAACCCGCACCCGTGGTATCAGCCGTAGGATCAAGAAAGACCAGCAGACGATTCATCTGATAGGCCTTGAGCAAGACATCGCGCCCCACAATGCTATCAACCAGCGAATCCGCAGCAAGCAGCAAGGCAACGAGGCCGATAAGGATGGCGATGGTCGAAAGCACCCACTCCCTACGCGGGCCGCTCATCATAATGATGATGGCACCAGAGAAAAAGACAACGAGGCCACTTCCAAGATCGCCGGCTATAAGCACGCAACAAAACGGAATGGCAAGCATGCCGCAGAGTTTCACATAATTACGAACAGAATCGATACGCCCGTTATACTGCGCTCCAAGCGCGGCCACGATAAAGACCGTGATGATTTTGACAAGCTCTACCGGCTGAAATGTCAAATGGATTAAGGGGATCTGAATCCATCCCGTCAAGCCCTTCGCACTGTAAGAAAGACCAGGAACATAGGGCAAGAAAATGACGATGATATCTATGACCATAAGGACGGTCGTGATATTGGAGAGACCGCGAAAATCGGTCTTCCAGCAGAAAAGGGCAAGGATGGTACCCAAGCCAATACCAATCAGGTGCCGCGAAAAAGATGCGGCAGAAATGGTAAGAGAAGCAGTCCAGATAATAAGACAGCCAAATGCAACAAGGCCCGCGGCACCAAAGAGGACGGGAAGACTGATCTGACGACGCAGCGAACCGCGCGCCTGGCCTATTCGTTTATTGACATGCTTCAATGCATCTTTTGTCGAAACTGCGCGTTGAGCCATGGGTCTCCCCTCCTTCCTTATCGTGCGCCATCGCCTGCAGTAGTGCCTGCGGTATCGGGCTCGCCGTAAATCGCACCAAGGACATCGCGCACAGCATACAGTGAAGCTGTGGCACCGAAGCCGCCCTCCTCGACAAGCGAGGCAACGACATATTTAGGGTCATCATAGGGCGCATAGACAATAAACCAGGAATAATCATCCTCGTTCGTTTTCTGACCAGTACCGGATTTACCCGCCACAGTCGTGCTCAAGCTCGTGAAATGCGAGGCTTGGTCAGAAGACTCCTCGTAGATAACGCCCTTCAGTCCATCTCTCACAAGATTAAGATGGGACTCTTTTGCGAAATCTCCCTTTAGGCGCTCTTTTGGTTTATACGTCACAGTATCCCCTTCGCCGTCACGAGAGACAGCAGACAGGAATACATGCGGCACATACTCCTTGCCCCCGTTTGCAATGCCAGCGTATACGCAAGCCATCTGCAAGGGAGTAACCAAGATGTCACCCTGGCCGATAGCGATATTGGTCATATCGCCACCGTTCCAAGTACGGTCAGACTCGCTCCAGCTAGAGAAATACTCCGATTTCCATTTGGCATCTGGAACGCGCCCCGAAGCCTCACCGCCCAGGTCCACGCCGGTAGAAGAACCGAGCCCCCAGCTGCGATACATTTCCTGTAATCCCTCAGGATTGTCCTTATCGTAGAAAAAACCCTTTCCGATGTCGTAGAACACCGGGTCGCAGGAATGGACGATACCGTTACGAAGAGTCATCGTGCCATGACCGGAATGGAGCCAACACCACTTGCCATCCGATTCACCAAAACCAGTCCACCAGCCACTGCACATCGTTGTCTGCGTCTCGGTGAAAATGCCATGTTTGAGAGCAGCCAGCGCAGAAAGAGGTTTGATGGTCGAAGCCGACATGTACTGACCAGAGATAGCACGATTGATCATGGGTAACCCGCTATCTTCGCTGTTCAGCTGGTTCCATACATCGTTTGAGACACCACCGATAAAGACCGAAGGATCGAGCTCGGGCGAGCTTGCCATTCCCAAGATCTCGCCATTGGTGCAATCGAGGCATACGCAGGCGCCACGATTCGTGTTATGCCCGTTTTGCTTCGCAATCTGAATTGCATGGGCAAGACCGTTCTCACAAGCCTGCTGAATCGAAAGATCGATGGTCAATTTAACGTCGCTGCCGGGTTCTGCCGGCACGGCACCAGAGCGACCGGTCACCGCACCCGCAGCATTCACCTGAACAGTCTGCTCGCCGCGAATGCCCTGAAGCAAGCGCTCGTATTGCAGCTCGACGCCGGTCTGGCCGACGATATCGCCCGATTTATAGGCAATCGTTCCAGCACTTTTGTTCTCATCATCATCTTGCTTTTCGAGCTGTTCACTCGTAATGGTACCCGTATACCCAAGCAGATGACCGGCAAGCGATCCATACGGGTAGTAACGCTCGGTGCGCTCGACGACCTCGACATTTTTGAAAAACGAGGCATGTTCTTGAATATACGCAACCGTGGATCGACGAACATCCGAAGCAACGGTATGCAGACTCTGAGCGCTCTCGTTGTAGTTTTGGATATTGCGCTTGACGGCGATATAGGGCATACCGAGCACATTTGCAAGATGCCGAACGGTGACGGTATCTTCGGCAAGCGAGCGATACGCAGCAACGGTTAAGCACGGACGATTGGTAACAAGAGGCGTACCGTTTCGGTCGAGAATACGGCCGCGCGGAGCGGGCGTCGTTACTGTGCGAGTCTGATTTTGATTGGAGAGTCCCTCGTAATAATCCGAGGAGACCATCTGCATGCTCCAAAGTTTGGCAAAGATCGCAGCGAAGACGGCACCGACGCCCGCGGCAAGCATGGTAAATCGGCCCTTGAAAGCAACCTGAGAAGTATTGCCCTCCCCTTCTGAGGCACGAGGACGGGTGCCGTGAGCGGTGTCATACGTAAATCGGTTAGGATTTCGCCGCATCATCACAAGCGAAACCAAAATGGCAATCACCAGGATGGCACCGGTGATGATGACAAGAATTTTAGCATCCACGATATGAGCCCCTAGCGAAGGCCCTTATAGCGCGTTCCGCGGGAACGGGCAGAAAAGCCGCCTTGGGAAAGTGCACTGCCGGCAAGGACAAAAAAGGGAACCGCAACAAGGAGCGAGAGGAGAGTGCTCGAAAGGCCGTGACCGATAATTGCCCAGAACAGATCGGTCTGCACATGCATGAAGAAGAGGAGCAGGCCGTAAAGAACGTTAACGGCAAACATCACGATTGCAGTACAGCGAAGCGCATTGGGATTAAGGCCAATCTGAACGCCACGGAACATACCGCTCGAGATAAAGCATGCCACCGTCAGAATAAGAGACATAAGGCCAACGGGAACCGATGCCGTCAAATCGTATGCAATGCCGCAGAAAAAGCCAGCGATCGTTGCACGATGCGTATCGCCGCTTAAGATAAAAACGCATGCAAGGATAAGCATGAAATTGATTCTGCCGCCCATTACCTCGATCTGAGGGGCAAAACCGATCTGGAGGGCGACGGCGGCGATACAAAGGGCAACAGTAGCCGAACGAGTTTTGCCCATATCTTTGAGTTGCATGTACACATCCCCTCCTTATTCCGAATCGTCAGACGAATCTTCAGAAGAATCTTCGTCTTTTGTGCTGGCAGACGTAACCGCACCGCTCTTGTTTGCACTGGCAACGTCTTGGTCGGATGCTATCTGGTCATCGGTGAGAGAAGTAATCACAAGGACTTCCTCGTTATTCTCCGCAGTAGATTGAGCCCTCACCACAATGGTGTAATAGACATCATTGTCAGACTTCTCGACAGAAGAAACGGTACCGAGAGGCAAGCCCTTGGGATACACGCCACCGATACCCGAGGTGATAACGATGTCGCCCACCTTCACATCCGATTCTGTTGAAACGTACGAAAGGCGCAAGGAACCATCGGGCTGACCTTGCAACATACCCTGAGCACGCGTGCTTTGAATCATCGCCGAAACACCGGAGCCCTCGTCGGTGATGAGCTGAACGGTAGAAGTAGTAGCCGAAACCTCCACGATCTGTCCGATAACGCCACCGGAGTTGCACACGGCCATTCCACACGAGAAACCGGCCGCCGTACCCTTGTCGATAGTGACGGCACGCGACCAGGCATCGGAAGAATTACCGATAATGCGGGCAGCGGTGGAGGTCAGGTTGTACGTGGACTGAAGATTAAGCAAGGACTCCAGGCGCTCGGATGTCTTCTTGGACTCAGAAAGCTCGGCAACCTGAGCAGTCAGCTCGGCATTCTGCTCTCTAAGCTCCGAGAGGGTCTCCTGCGAGGCGGTGAGGTTGCCCATGACATTGCCTGCAGCATTAAAGGGCGTGGCGACAAGGGAACCGAGGACCCGAACAGGAGTGGTCACCACGGAGACGGCACCGCGAACCGAGTGAATGGGTCCGCTTTCGCCCTCACGAATATAAAACGTAAGGAGCAAAATCGAAACCAAGCACAAAACAATCAACGGGCGAACCCCCGTTGATTGTCGCTGCGTATTCAGATGTGACGAAAACCCTTTAGACTTCGGCAAAGATTACCCTTCTAAATCGAGCTAAGCGTTGCTCTGAACAAATCCGCCGTCAAAGGCGTTGGCCTCGAGCACGCGCGCGCAACCATTGACAACGTTGTCAAGCGCAGTGGGGCTCACGTTAACGGCGACGCCGGTCTCATCGCGAAGACGAACATCCAGACCGCGCAGCAGTGCGCCGCCGCCGGTAAGAAGAATGCCGTAATACATAAGATCGGAAGCCAAATCGGGCGGCGTTGCATCCAAAGCATCCTTGACGGCCTTCGTCATCTCATCAAGAGGCTTGTTGAGCGCGCGTCGAATCTCTTCGCTCTCGATTCGGACGGTCTTGGGAAGACCACTGATCACGTCGCGACCATTGACCTCGACATCGAGCTCATCGCGCAGCGGGACGGCAGAACCGACCTTAATCTTGATATCCTCAGCCGTACGCTCGCCAATGGCGAGGTTATAGGCATCGCGAACATGCGTGAGAATGGCCTGGTCGAACTCATCGCCAGCAATACGAATGGATTGGGAGACAACGATACCGCCCATGGCGATAACGGCGACTTCGGTTGTGCCGCCGCCGATATCGATAACCATAGAACCCGTTGGCTCTTCAACGGGAAGATCGGCACCGATGGCCGCCGCCATCGGCTCCTCGATAAGATAAGCCTGACGTGCACCGGCAGAAATTGTCGCCTCGAAGACGGCGCGCTTCTCAACGCTCGTCACGCCAGAGGGCACGCAAACGACAACGCGAGGACGGGGCGTCCACGGGTAGCGTTTATCGCTTGCCTTGTCGATAAAGTACCGAAGCATGGCCTCGGTAACGTCGAAATCGGCGATAACGCCATCTTTGAGAGGACGGACGGCAACGATATTGCCCGGCGTCCTGCCAAGCATGCGCTTAGCTTCGATACCGACAGCCAAAATGCGCTCATCGTTCTTGTCGATAGCGACAACGGACGGCTCGCGGATTACGATGCCCTTGCCGCGAACGGAAACAAGCGTGTTAGCGGTGCCCAGGTCGATAGCGAGGTCTCCCCCGTACTGACCAAAGAACATATCCATGAAAGAAAACAAGTCGACTCCTACGATAATCGTCGTGAAGACGAAGCATACTCGTGAAAAAGTTTACGTCACCCTAAAGCGAGCGGAGGTGCCAAAGGCGCCTCCGCACAAAAGAACATATCAAGCAGTCACACGTTACTGTGCGGAATCGGTCGTAGAAGAAGCTTCGGAGTCGGTATCGGAAGACTGTTCTGAAGTACTATCCGAAGAACCCTGATTCTCGTCGGTAGAAGCATCGCTAGATTCGCCCGTCGAAGAATCCGGCGCATTAGAGTCGTCAGAAGAGACGGTTGCCTCCCCCGTAGCCGAGCCGCCCGTGCCCGCCGTACCGAAATCTGCCGAAAGCGACTTGACAGTCCAACCGATATGATTGGAAGAACGATCGAATTCAACCTGGTAGACAATGGTTGCGCCCTTGGAGAGCTGAGCCGTAACCTTAGCGGTAGAGGTGGTCATGTTCTGATCCATTGCCGAAATCGTCACCGTGGCGCCGGAAGGAATGGAGGAAACGATGGCAGACTTCGCATCGTCAGAAAGGGACGGAGAGAGATAAGCAGCAGTATCGGACCCATCCGTCACGGCTTGGAACAAACCGTTCACAGCATCCTGCTGCGAAGGGAAACCAAACCCGCGCGTATAAGCGAATCCAAGACCGCCAGCAGCCAGAAGAAGGATGATGAGAATGACGAGGAACACCTTGAGACCGGTATGACGATGCTTGCGACGAACCTTCATATCCTTCTTGTCCTGCTGGATCATCTCGGATTCGGACAGCGTGAAGAAACCGGTATCGGAAGGATCGGGCATGAAGTTGCCAGATTTACCCAGCGGGTCCAGGGGATCTGCGCCGGTATCAAAAGCAACCTCCCCTGCCTGCGTGGAGGCAATGGCACTCTGCGAGGAAACCGTCTCGCGAGCGCTATCGAACGCAGCCTGCTGGCTGGGGGTCAACTCATACAGACCATCTGCGGTAGCACTCTGGAACGCATCGATGGCATCGGCGATTTTACCATCTGCAACGAGGGACTCACCGAGACCGGCATTAATGGAACGGGTATCGTCATGAGGTCCGACGTAATCCAAAGCGGTGCGATATGCCTCGATAGCGTCGGCGGGACGGCCAAGCTGCAGGAAGCAAGAGCCGAGACTCGAAAGCGCCGATGCGGGAGCCGGATTTGTGCCATCGATGGCAGCGGCGCGAAACGCCACACCGGCGTCGGTAACATTTCCCAAGGTGAGCAAAGCGTTGCCAAGTCCGAGGTAAGCCTTATACGGCGTAGCGTAGGAGGCATCGCGGGTCGCCGCGGAAAATGCCTGAACGGCTCCGTTCAAGTCTCCTGCAGCAGAGAGCGCCTTGCCCTGATTCGTCAAAAGTGCGCCCTGCTTTCCATAGGAAGTGTCCTGAAGCGCATCGGCATATGCCGATGCGGCGTCAGCATACATTCCAAGCCTCATCAGGCAGTTGCCACGGAGGTGATCAGCTTCACCGAGCAGCTCGCCGGGCTCCTTAGAGGCGAGAAACATGCTCGAAGCTGCCGAAAAATCACCAGCACGATACGCTGCACGTGCCTGTTCAAGATACTGAGCGTTCACTATTGCTCCTTATGGACGATGTCGATGTGGACGATTTCGTCACCAGCGCGAAGCGCGGCGATAACATCCTTGCCCTCAAGGGTCTGACCAAAGACGGTATACCCGGAATCGAGATTATGCTGAGCGCCAAGGCAGAAATAGAATTGGGAACCCGCAGAATCGGGATTCATGGAGCGAGCCATGGCAAGCGCGCCGTCATCATGGCTATTGCGGGGGTTGGTATTGAACTCCCCCTTGATGCAATAACCGGGTCCACCGGTTCCAGGCATGCCATCGGGACCAGGAAGCCCAGCCGCAACCTGTTCTCCCGTCATATCGCGCGTATTGGGGTCTCCGCCTTGAATCACGAAACCGGGAACATAGCGATGGAACTTAAGGCCATCGTAGAAACCCATGGTGGAAAGCTCGCAGAAGTTAGCAACATGAATCGGAGCACCGGCGCCGTCAAGCTCAACTTTGATAGTGCCCTTAGAAGTCTCGACAATTGCCACCTCATCGCCGACAACCTTATATTCAGGTGTATACAGCTCGATACCGAACATATTAAAACCCCTTGGAAATGAAGTTGGATATATCTCTCCTAGTTTAGCAAGAAGGGGCACCATTCATCAATTCGGCATGCAATGGGACACTATTTGCGTTGAGGCTCCCATGCCTCGATATTCTCATAGTAGGAATCGTAATCGCTACTTCCCGCTCGACGCATGGGCGCCAAGATTTCATCCTGATGATCGCTTGGCAACTCTCCGTCTTTATAGGAAAGAGAGACGTCCCAAGAAGCGCATATCTGGTCGATACGACCGTACATCCACTGGGCAAGCTGCTTCATGTGCTCAATATCCTCGGTGTAAACAGAATTCTCGGGCGCTTGGAGCTGATTGAGCTCGTCGATCGTCTTTTGAACGCTGTCGCGAAGCTCATAGGCCGACGCAGATGCTTCTTCACGATCGGTATACGATGAGGCTAGATATGCGTTATTGAAGGCATCGACACAAGAACCAAAACGATCAGAAGAGCCATAGTCAAGAATCTGTTGGTAAATGGTCGTCAGCTTATCAAACACCTGGTCATCGGTAAGGGGTTGAGAGTCACGCTCGGCCTCTTCTTTTTTCGGCTTCGCCGGCGCTGTCGCCACGGCATCATGGTCTTCAGGCAGCTGTCGGCTTGGGAACATCTCATGCGCCGCGTTTTGGAAAGACTCGTAGAAGCCCGGCATGACATGCATGGGGTCAAAATAGATAAAAGCAGCGACGCTACCGACAACAAGAAGAGAGATAAGCGAGACGACAAGCCCCTTACGAGGGTGACGTCGAGAATGATAGGGGTCATCCTGTAAAGGTGCGGAAGCAAGTTTTCTTGCCTGCTGCTCAAGATCTGCCGCACGCAAAACCGAGGTCTCAGCGGGACTCATTGTATCGTTGAGAACCTCGGCAACCGAAACCGACGAGGGACGAGAGGTCTCGGTATCAATAATCTCGGGAGTGAGGCGAGGAAAACTGGCGGTTCTTCCGGCAGCAAGATCTGAAGAGGCGGATTTAACGGAGAGGATGCCGGGAGCAGGCCTTCCGCATTTAGGACAAGTTCGATCGTGAATGGAGAGGCGTGCTCCGCAGCCTTCGCAAAAGACGAAGTCGGAACGACTCTCCCCTGTCGTGCCGCCCATATAGGCATGGCAGTGCGGACAAAACGTGGTGCCGTCTTCAACAGTCTTGAGGCAGTTCGGGCAGATCACGCACAACTCCATTTCAGAAAACGAACAAATAACTACGCCATCAACGTATCGAGAACGAAAGGCAAAATGCCGCCGGCGCTAAAATACGCGCCCTCCGTCGGAGTATCGACGCGAACCTCAGCCTCAAACTCGACGGCAGAGCCGTCCTGACGCAATGCCGTGATTCGAGCATACGACGGAGAAAGGAGCCCCTGCGAAAAATCCACGGGAGCGATGTCAAAAACCTCGTGGCCGTCCAAACCCAAGGAATCGGCGCTCTCACCCTCTTTGAACTGAAGCGGCAAGATGCCCATGCCCACCAGATTGGAGCGATGAATCCTCTCGAAGCTCTGCGCGATGACGGCACGAACGCCAAGAAGCTGAGGCGCCTTGGCCGCCCAGTCACGGGAAGAACCCGAGCCATACATCTTGCCCGCCAAAATGACCAAAGGCGTGTTTTCGGCAGCAGCACGCTGGGAAACATCAAAAATAGTGGAGACGCAAGCGCCCCAATGGTCCCACGTGTATCCGCCAACCTTGCCTTCTGCAAGCTTATTGACGAGCTTCACGTTGGCAAGGCAGCCTCGCATCATAACCTCATGGTTGCCGCGACGAGAACCATACGTGTTGAATTCGGACTCCTCGATGCCGTGTTCGCGCAGATAACGCGCCGCAGGAGAATCCGGCGCGATTGCCCCGGCAGGCGAAAGATGGTCGGTTGTCACAAAGTCACCGAGATTGGCGAGGGCGCGGGCACCGGATAGTTCAAACACATCGCTAGCCACGGCATCTTCAAAATAAGGCGGGCGACGAACGTAGGTCGAGCCGTCGTTCCACTCAAACGTAGAAGTCGCGTTGACGGCGAGGGAACGCCAATGCTCATCACCATCAAACAAGGTCTTACCCGTTTCGGCAAAAAGATCGCTAGAAACGACCTTATGCAGAAGCGCCTTGACCTCCTCGTCCTGAGGAAGCAGGTCGGCAAGGTAAACCGGGCCAGCGCTCCCTGTGCACACGGGGTCGTTTGAAAGGTCGATATCGAGCGTGCCGGCAAGGGAGTAAGCCACCACAAACGCCGGGGCAGCAAGGTAGTTCTGAGCCACATCGGGGCTGATGCGCCCGTCGAAGTTGCGATTGCCCGAAAGGATACTCGTGAGCTCAAGCTCATCGGCGACCGCATGCATCGGCTCGAAAAGAGGACCGGAATTACCGATACAGCTCATGCAGCCCCAGCCGCAGACAGAAAAGCCCATCTGCGCCAGCGGCTCAACGAGACCTGCACGAGAAAGAATCTCGGTAGTGCTGTGGGAACCAGGTGCCAAAACCTTCTTGACCCAGGGAAGCGGCGCGCAGCCAAGCTCCTGAGCCTTTTTCGCCACAAGACCGGCAGCGATCATCATAGCGGGATCGGTTGCCGTGGTGCAGCTCGTCACGGCGGCGATGCCAAGGGCACCGTGCGTTAGCGAAAAATCCTCGCCATTAAACGAGACGGTCTTTACGGTGTCCTGCGGAGCACGCCCATGCTGCGCCAAAGAATCGCGGAAGCGTTGCTGCAAACCAGAAACAGCAACACGATTATGCGGACGCGAGGGACCGGCCAAAGAGGGTTCGATCAAAGAAAGATCGATATCGATAACCTGCGAGTAAACGATATCGGCACCGTCAAGCGATTCGGCGTCGACGCCTTGGGCGCGCAAGAAGGCCTGAACCCGCTCGATAGAAGCCTTATCCGTGCCGGAAAGCTCAAGCTGGGCAAACGTCTTATCATCCGCCGGGAAAAACGTTGAGGTGCAGCCGTACTCGGGAGTCATATTGGCGACGGTCGCACGCTGCGTGGCTGTCAAAGTGGAGACGCCCTCGCCAAAGCACTCGACAAGCTTGCCGACGACGCCGACCGAGCGAAGGCGCTCGGCAAAGGTCAGAGCAAGATCCATGGCGGTAACGCCGGCGGAAAGTGAACCGGTAAGGTGAACGCCCACAACAGGGGGAACGAGCATCGTGATCGGCTGCCCCAAAGCAGCCGCTTCCGCCTCGATGCCGCCTACGCCCCACCCAAGCACGCCCATGCCGTTTGCGGTCGTGGTATGGGAATCGGTGCCAACAAGTGAATCAAAGTACATGACAGGCGCCTGATCGCCACCGGTTATCGCAACCTGGCAAAAACGCTCGATATTCAGCTGGTGACAAATACCAACACCGGGCGGCACGATCTGCACGTTATCGAAGCTCTTGGCGCTCCATTTGAGAAAGGAGAAGCGCTCCGCATTGCGCTCGGCTTCGATACGTGCATTTTCGAGGGCAGCGCAGGAGCACGAAACGACATCGGCGGCTACGGAGTGATCAACTACGAGCGTGCAGGGAATCTGCGGGTTGATGCGGTCGGGATCCCCGCCTTTATCTGAAGCGGCGTCGCGCATGGCAGCAAAATCAACGAATACGGGGACGCCGGTAAAGTCCTGAAAAAGGACGCGTGCGGGCATGAACTCGATCTCGCCGCCAGCCTCACCAGCAAGGCCGGCATCGACGATACACCGAGCGGCAGCTTGGGCTTGCTGCTCGCTTGTCGCGCGGCGCAAGACGTTTTCCAACAGGACGCGCAAGCACACAGGAAGGCGATCCGCACCGGGAATATCCAGCACGCGCGCATACGCGATAGATTCGCCACCGCAGGAAAACTCATTGCGCGCACAACCGATGCGCATCCCCTCTTTGCTCATATTCAACTCTCTTTCGTCGTTGGTGGGTAACCGTCGATACTACGTGCTGTTTGTTACCGTTTGGTGTCCGGTTTTCTTTTTTTAGAGGAGGGCATGGCGACGCGGATCCCGCCGCCGGCTTTGGTGACGCGCTTGAGAACCCGAGCAGTTGGCGTCACATCATCCACCGCGCGTCGAGCGGATGCCTGGGCGCGAGACAGCTCACGCTCTTCATGAGCACGCGACACCCTTCGCGCAATCGCGCCCGCCCTCCTCTCAAACGAGGAACCCGTAGAGCTCACGGTGCGCTTTCCTCCCCGAAGAGACATCCGCACACCGCGGCCGAATCCCGTGGCACGCTTGGTCACGCGTTGCGGAACCCTATCAAACACATCCGCAAGCAAGAAGAAGAGCAGACAGCCGAGCACCGCAACGACAACCGAGCCGAGAAGCTGCCCTAAACCAAGAGCCGCAATGGAGAAAAACGTTGGAAAGAAGACGACGCCCACCACAAGACCTGCGGTGACGAAAATGAACACTGCAAGTCGCAACGGCGAAAACGGGAACGAAATACGCCAGATCAAACTGCAGCCGATTGCGCTGGTAGAAATGAGACACATCGTAGATAGCACCGGTTTGCTGAACCCGAAAACGGAAGCGGAGAACATGCAAAGGCACGAAGCGATGAGCACAGCCACCGAAGCAGGAACGGCGCGCCTGAGCACGTTGACGAGAAAGCTACCCTTGATACGTGATTTATTGGGCTCCAGCGCAAGCACGAAACTCGGAAACCCGATGCAGAAGAAGTTGATGAGCGTCATCGTGATGGGCTGGAAGGGGTAAGGCGGAAAGAAGATGCAAAGCGCGGCAAGCCCCATGGAAAACAACGTCTTTGTCAAAAAGAGCGAAGCAGAACGCTGCAAGTTATTGATGGAGCGACGCCCCTCTGCCACAACGGCTGGCATAGATGCGAAGTCGTTGTCGATCAAGACGATCTCTGCCACGTTACGCGCGGCGTCGGAACCAGCCGCCATAGCGACAGAGCAGTCCGCCTCCTTGAGCGCCAATACGTCATTGACGCCGTCGCCGGTCATGGCAACAGTATGGCCACGCGATTTGAGGGCGACGACAAGCTCGCGTTTCTGCTGGGGCGTCACACGACCAAAGACATGATACTTATCGACAGCAGCGTCGATCTTCGAAGGCGTGTCGAGCGTAGTCGCATCGACAAACGCTTCGGCGCCGGGAACACCAACCACCTTTGCGATGGACGAAACCGTGCGAGGATCGTCGCCCGAGATGACGTTGAGCGTAACGCCCTGTTCGCAGAAATACGCAATGGTATCGGCTGCAGAAGATCGGATCTCGTCGCGGATTGTCACGAAACCCAGGGGGTTTGCCCTGCCTTCCATATCCCCCTCATCGGTAAAACCATCAACGGAAGCGATAACGAGAACGCGGCAGGTATCGGCAAGAGCGTTCACCGCTCCCTCAAAGGTTTTATAGACATCGGGGGCCAGAACAAACTGCGCAGCCCCCATCACATAAGAACCCTGCTTGAACGAAGCGCCGCTCCATTTCTTGGCAGAAGAGAAGGGAACAACGGCAAGAGGCTCGGCAAGAGAAATGTCGGTGCCGGAATAGTAAGAGATAACAGCCTGACATGTCTCGTTGGCGTCTGCCGAAGTTGCCTTGGCAATGTTCGCAAGAGCGAAGTCGACCAGCGCAGCACGCTCGGCATCAGAGTTCTCGAGCGGCACGGCACGGCCATCATCCGAAGCGGTATAAACGCCTGCGACCTGCATTTTTCCAGATGTAATAGTGCCCGTCTTGTCCAAGCAAAGAACATCGACACGAGCAAGCGTTTCGATACAGTACAGCTGTTGCGCCAAGACTCGACGGCGAGCCAGGCGAATCGTCGCAATTGCGAGTACAGATGAGGTGAGCAAGACGAGGCCCTGCGGAATCATGCCCAGAAGCGCACCCACCGTCGAAAGAATCGCAGCCGAGACGTCAGACCATGCCCGAGAGCCCGAGAAAGCCCAAGCCAAAAACGTCATCGAGGCGCCGTCTTGCTCATATGCCACATGCACGCTCGAATAGAACAGGGCAATGCCCAGCGGAAGCATGATGACGCTCGCAAAACGCACGATGGCATTGAGCGCCTTCATGATCTCAGAATTGACCTTTTTGACGTACTTCGCCTCGTTGTTGATCTTTGCAACATAGTTATCGGCGCCCACGTGAATCACGCGAGCATAAATCAAACCGGAATCAACAAAACTACCGCTCATGAGCTCGGCGCCGGGCTGCTTGCGAATCAGGTTGCTTTCGCCGGTAAGAAGGCTTTCGTTAACCTGGGCATCACCCGAAACAACGACGGCGTCGGCGGGAATCTGGTCACCACGGCCCAAACGGACGACATCGTCAAGAACGATTTGGTCCAAATCCACCTCGATCTCAGAACCGTCGCGAACCACCGTCGCACGCTTGCTTGCAAGAAGCGTCAGCTTATCGACCATACGCTTCGAACGCCAAGACTGGACGATGCCAATTCCCGTATTGAGCACAACAATGCAAAGAAAGCTCAGGTTCTTTATGGAACCGGTAAGGATGACAAGAATGGCCAGGACAAGATTGATGAGGTTGAAAAGCGTGCAGAGGTTTTCGATGATCAGCTCTTTGACCGACTTGGTTTTTAAATCGGTGTTGACATTGACCTTGCCCGCAGCGATTCGCTCGGAAACCTCAGCACTCGACAATCCCAACAAAGGTTCCGCAACTGCCATGGAGGGGGTCTTCGCGACTCCATTTGCTTCCGAGACGTTTATGGTGTTATCGATCATGGTTACCGCCATTCGATCGTGGCATATAAAAAGAGGATCGACGAGGCGTACCTCTATCGATCCTCGCATACGCAGGTGGCGCCCCATGTTGGGTTCGAACCAACGGCCTTCTGCTCCGGAGGCAGACGCTCTAATCCCCTGAGCTAATGGGGCCAACGAGCAGATAGTATACAACGGTTACCCCATTGTTAACGAGCTTGTGGCAGCACCACGTTACAGATTGCATAACTTGTTCATCTGACCAGATATATACGGTTTTTGGTATACACTCGAGTGCTACGCATTGCTCGAATTATTACAGAACAGGAAACCGTCGACATGATTGCCATACTCAAAAAAGGAGCCTCCGATCAGTCCGTCTCCCACCTCGTGAGTTGGATTCACAAAAAAGGTCTCGATACGCACATCAGCCGCGGCAAGGAGGAGACGATCATCGGGCTCGTGGGCGACACGAGTCGAATCGATCCGTTCCTGCTTGAATCGATGGATATCGTCGACCAGGTCAAACGCGTCTCTGAACCTTTCAAAAAAGCAAACCGCAAGTTTCATCCCGAAGACACCTCGGTCGACTGCGGCCATGGAGTGAAGATCGGCGCCGGGCACTTCCAGGTTATCGCAGGCCCTTGCTCCGTTGAGGGTGAAAACCTCATCCGCATTGCCCGACGTGTCAAAAAGGCCGGTGCAACCATGCTGCGCGGCGGTGCTTTCAAGCCTCGCACCTCCCCATATGCCTACCAGGGAATGGGCGCCGAGGGGCTCGACCTGCTGCGCGAGGCGGCAGATGAGCTCGACATGCCCATCGTCACCGAAATCATGGACCCCCGCGACGTCCAGCTCTTTTTGGACAAGAATATCGAGGTCATGCAGATCGGTGCCCGCAATGCACAAAACTTTCCCCTCCTCAAAGAGGTCGGTAAAACCAATACTCCTGTTCTTCTTAAGCGCGGAATGTCTGGCACCCTCGACGAGCTGCTCATGGCTGCCGAGTACATCATGAGCGAGGGCAACGAAAACGTCATCCTTTGCGAGCGCGGCATTCGTACCTTCGAAACGCGCACGCGCAACACCTTCGACCTCAACGCCGTGCCCGTGCTCCACCATCTTTCGCATCTCCCCGTTGTGGCCGACCCCAGCCACGCCACCGGCTACACCCGCTATGTTGAGCCTATGGCACTCGCCGCCACGGCAGCCGGCGCCGACGGCTTGGAAATCGAAGTCCACGACAACCCGAGCAAGGCATGGTCTGACGGTGCTCAGGCGCTCACCCCCGATCAGTTTGACGACACCATGCGTCGCATCCGCGCTATCCGGGAAGTCATCTGCCAAGAAACCGTGCAGGAGTAGACCATGGGAACGGTAAGGAACGCACGCGTTAACCAGGGCGGACCCAAATGTGCCGGCATCGTGGGATTGGGTCTTATCGGCGGAAGCTTTGCCCGAGGCTATGCGCAGGCAGGCGTTCGCGTGCTGGCCTGGGATCCCGATGAAGACGTTATGGTGGCCGCCAGCATGGGCACCGTCTCCGGAGAGCTTAACGAGGAGACGCTCGGCGAGTGCGACATTATCGTCCTCGCCTGCTACCCCGAAGCCTGTATCGAATGGCTTGAGGCACACGCCCAGGCGCTCGCCGAAGCCACCGATACGCAGGCCATCATGGGCCCCGTGGTGATCGATACCGTAGGCATCAAAGGCATTGTGTGCGAGCGCGCCTTTAACCTAGCGCGTGAGAATGGCTTTTACTTTGTGGGAGCACACCCCATGGCAGGCACGCAGTTCTCGGGCTATGCACACTCTCGTGCCGACTTATTCGCGGGCGCGCCGTTAGTGCTCGTCCCGCCCGCGGTGGACGATTCCCTTAAACTGGAACTCTTAAGTCAGGTACGTGAGATGGTGCGCCCTCTGGGTTTTGGAAAGTTTAGCGTTACAAGCGCCGAGGAGCACGACCACGTAATTGCTTTTACGAGCCAGCTTGCGCACGTGGTGTCCAATGCCTATGTAAAGAGCCCAACTGCGCAAGAGCACCATGGCTTCTCGGCAGGAAGCTATCGAGACCTCACACGCGTCGCGCACCTCAATGCATCCATGTGGGCCGAGCTCATGACCGATAACGCGCAATATCTCAGCCAAGAGCTTACCTGTCTTATCGATTCTCTCTCAGCCTATCGCGATGCACTCGATAGGAAGGACGAGGAGCAGCTCAAAGAGCTTCTTGCCGAGGGGGATCGCATCAAGCGCGTTCTCGACTCCAACACCCCCGACAACGATTAGCCACCAGGAGGAAGCGTCGTGCAGACGATAGAAGTTGCCACATCATCGAGGACGTACAACGTCCACATCGCATCTGGGCTGTTGCCACGTGTGGGCGAAATCGCGCGTAGCACCGCCGGTGGCTCCCGAGCCATGGTCGTATCGAACACCGATGTGGCTCCGCTTTACTCTGCTGCTGTTCTCGAGTCGCTGAGCGCCGCTGGGTACAAAACAGATATTCACGTCGTAGAGTCGAACGAGACCGTTAAGAACATGTCCGAACTCGCACTCCTCCTTGAGCACTGCGCCGAGGCGGAACTCACCCGCGATGACCTCGTGGTAGCGCTTGGCGGTGGCGTCGTTGGCGACCTCGCCGGCTTTGCCGCCGCAACCTACATGCGCGGTTGTAAACTCGTGCAGGTGCCCACAAGCTTACTCGCAATGGTCGATTCTTCCGTTGGAGGAAAAACGGCAGTTGATCTTGCGCACGGTAAGAATCTTGCTGGCGCCTTCTTCCAGCCGCGCGCCGTTGTCGCCAGCGTTGAGGCTCTCGACACCATTGCCCCCGACTTATTTGCCGACAGCTGCGGCGAAGTTATCAAATACGGCGTGATGAGCGACCCCGGCCTTTTCGTCTCGCTCGAAAAAACTCCGCTCACCGAATCGCGCGATGATCACGAGCGGCTCGAGGGAGTGATCGCACGTTGTGTCGAAATCAAACGCGATGTTGTTTCGAATGACGAATGCGAGCGCGGGCTTCGCCAGACCCTCAACCTTGGACACACCATCGGGCACGCCGTGGAGAGCGCAAACGAGTACCGTCTTGGCCACGGGTCGTCAGTTGCAGCAGGCATGTGCATCATGGCGCGCGCCTGCGCAAAACGCGGTTGGTGCGACCGAGATGTCGCTCATCGCATCGAAGCGGCCGTTGCCGCCCACGGCCTTCCCACCTCAACCGATTTCGATGCCGACACACTCTTCAGGCATGCCAAGGCCGATAAGAAACGCCATGGCGACACGATGAATATCGTGGCCATAGAGGCCATCGGATCTGTAAGCATCAAAACGCTTCCCCTCGATGAGTTCCGCACGCTCATCGAACAAGGACTGTAGACATAAGGCAGGAACATGAAAGCGATCATCAACCCACGTCCACTCGCCGGCACTGTGCCCGCAATCGCATCGAAGTCGATGGCACACCGCCTGATCATCGCCGCAGCACTTGCAAACGACCCCACTCACGTGGTCTGCAATACGACCTGCGCCGATATTGAGGCGACGGTTCGCTGTCTTACGGCACTGGGAGCAAAAATCGAGACCACCGAAGACGGCTTCTCGGTTCGCCCCGCCCCCAGAAGCGTTGGATTCGGTCTACTCAAAGCCCTTCATGGAGGCACGCTGGATTGTGGCGAGTCCGGCTCAACTCTTCGCTTCATGCTCCCCGTAGCTTGCGCCCTGGGCGCCGAGGCGTCCTTCATCGGAGCCGGAAGGCTCGGGTCCCGCCCGCTTGCCCCGCTATCCGACGAGATTATCGCCGCAGGATGCGATCTTGACGGTCTGGGAGGCTTTCCGCTCAAGACCTCTGGGCGCATGCGGGCTGGCCGCTTCGTACTTCCTGGAAATGTAAGCTCCCAGTATATATCGGGTCTTCTGCTCTCCTTCCCTCTCCTTGACGGCGCAAGCGAAGTCGCCGTCATGGGAAAGATTGAAAGTCGCCCCTACATTAACCTCACGATTCAGGCGATGAAAGAATTCGGTGTAGAGGTGACCGTTCGCCACGCGGATGCCACGTCCACCCAGCCCGAATCAACGACGTTTTCCGTCAACGCCCGAGGGTATCGCTCCCCCGGCACCGTACAGGTGGAAGGCGATTGGTCGAATGCTGCATTCTGGCTCTGCGCGGGAGCGTTGAGCAATGCCCCCATCGCTGTTGAGGGAGTCTCTCTCAACTCTGCCCAAGGAGACAGAAACGTCATGGCGGCCCTTTCTCGCTTTGGTGCGCGCATCCAGCGTGCACCAAAGTGTGCGACCGCCCAGCCCGACGCGCTCAACGGTTTTGAGATGAGCGCACAGGATATCCCCGACCTTGTTCCCGTTATCTCGGCGGTGGCCTCCTGTGCACAGGGAACGACCGTCATTCGCGATTGCGCGCGCCTGCGGATCAAGGAGTCCGACAGGCTTGCCACCACTGCCTCCGAACTCAATGCTCTGGGCGCCCACGTTGAAGTTGACGGTGACAACTTGATCATTCGCGGCACGACCGAGCTCAACGGCGGCACCGTCGACTCCCATAACGACCATCGCATCGCCATGATGGTTGCCGTTGCTGCTTCGCGCTGTACTGCTCAAGTCGTTATCAACGGAGCCGAAGCGGTCAACAAATCCTACCCTGATTTCTTCGATCACTACCGACTTCTGGGCGGCGACGTTACGCTCATTGAGGAGTAACCCATGTCTTCGACCTTCGGAAATCGCATTCATCTGAGTATTTTTGGACAATCGCATTCCACGGCCATCGGTTGCTCGTTGGACGGCCTGCCGGCCGGAATTCCCATTGACCTGGAAGCGCTTCAGGCGTTTTGCGATCGCCGCGCGCCGGGCAAAAACGATACCTCGACCCCTCGCCGCGAAGCGGATGTCGTCCATGTATTGAGCGGAATCGCCAACGGACACACGTGCGGAGCGCCCTTTGCCGCCGTCATCGAAAACACCAACACCCGTTCTAGAGATTACAGCGAACTGCGCCGTGTTCCCCGCCCCGGTCATGCCGATTGGCCCGCATATATACGCTACGGAAACTGGCACGATGTCGCTGGCGGCGGCCATTTTTCCGGACGACTCACCGCCCCCCTCTGCATTGCCGGCGGTCTTGCCCTGCAGGCCCTCGCGCAGCTTGGCATCACCGTCTGCGCCCATATGCAACAGGTGGGAGACGTTACAGACGTACATCTAAACGACTTGTTTCTTGAAAAGTCTCAAGCCAAGGCAATCCTTCATAACGAGCTCCCCTGCATCGACCCTCAAGCAGCCGCACTGATGCACACGACCATTCTTTCGGCAAAAAAACGCCTCGACTCTGTGGGTGGCGCGGTGGAATGTGCGGTCTACGGTGTTCCCGCAGGCATTGGCGACCCCATGTTTGATGGTATCGAAAACCGTATTGCACACATCGCATTTGGCATACCGGCGGTAAAGGGACTTGAATTCGGTGCAGGCTTCAAGGTTGCCTCCATGTATGGAAGCCAAAACAACGACGCTTACTGCATGAGCAACGGACGCGTATGCTGCCAGACCAATCATGCAGGCGGTGCCCTCGGCGGAATTACCACCGGCGCACCGATTGTCTTTAGAGTCGCACTCAAACCCACTCCGTCCATCGCCCAGGAGCAGCAAAGCGTAAGCTTGCCCGATGGGACAAACACGCCTCTTTCTGTCAAAGGAAGGCACGACCCCTGTATCGTCGCGCGCGCCGTACCGGTCGTGGAGGCCGCAGCCGCCCTTGCCGTGCTCGATGCACTTCTTGAAGACGGTCGTTTTGAAGTCCCCCCTTCGCCCGATTTCTGCCCCCAACGCTGCCGTCAATAGCCGCAATCACCACTCGCACAAGGATGCTCGATGGAACTTACCGATGTCAGAACCCAGATAGACTCAATCGATTCGCAACTGCTCGAACTCTTCTGCCGTCGTATGGACCTGGCACAAGAAGTTGCCGCAGCAAAAAAGGGTATGAAAAAAGCGGTCTTCGACCCGGCTCGCGAACGCGCAAAGCTCGCTGACATCATGGGCCGTGCGCCTGCGCGTTACTCCTCGCAAGCCGTCTCGCTCTTCTCGCTTCTCATGACCATGAACAAGGCGGAACAGCAAAAGATACTTCACTCAGACGACGCGGAAAGCCTTTCCTCACGCGCTCGTGCTTCGCTTCTTCCCTCATCGGAAGCCTTTCCCAGCACCGCGCACGTAGCATGTCAGGGCGTTGAGGGAGCATATAGCCAAATTGCAGCATGCCGCCTGTTCAGGGTCCCTGTCATATCGTACTTCACCACGTTCGAAGGCGTATTTCGCGCCGTCCAAAGCGGACTTTGCGAATATGGCGTACTTCCCATCGAAAACTCCACGGCGGGTTCGGTCAACCAGGTCTATGACCTTATGGCGCAATACCGCGTTTCCATCGTCAAGAGCCTGCGACAAAAGATCGACCATCAACTCTTGGTTACACCAGGAACAGACCTTGAGAATATTACCGAAATCTGCTCTCACCAACAGGCGATCGCTCAATGCTCCGACATCATTGAAAGTCTTGGCGCCCAAGTGACCGTTACGGAAAACACGGCCATGGCCGCTCAAATGGTCGCCGAATCCGATCGAGACGATATAGCCGCTATCTCGTCTCAAAGCTGTGCGGAACTCTATGGACTTGAAGTGGCCGCACGCGATGTCCAAAATGCCGACTCCAACTACACTAGGTTTGTCGTTATTTCCGCCGAACCTAAAATCTACCCCGGTGCCAACAGAACTTCCCTGATGGTCACGCTCAAGCATGAACCAGGTTCGTTGTATCGCATGCTCGAGCGCTTCTATGCCCTGGGAATCAATATGGTCAAACTTGAAAGCCGCCCCATCCCTGGTCGTGATTTTGAGTTTGTTTTCTATTTTGATCTTGAAGCCCCTGCAGCGAGCAACGAACTCGACACGCTGCTGGATTCCCTCGATGACATCTGCGATTCCTATGTCTACTTTGGTACATATACGGAGGTCCTTTAATGACATCAAGACCATATGGCGTTTTGGGCCGCGTGTTAGGCCATTCCTACACCCCTACCATTTACAAGGAACTTGCTGGACTTGACTATCGACGTTTTGAGCGCGAACCCGAAGAGCTCGAAGCCTTTCTCAAAAGCGATGAATGGGAAGGTGTCAACGTCACCATCCCCTATAAGCGCTCCGTCATCCCCTATCTCGCCGGCATGAGCGATATAGCCCGCCGCTTAGGTAACGTCAACACCATCACGCGCCGCGAAGATGGCACGCTCTATGGCGACAACACCGATTACTACGGATTCAAGTGCCTTGTAGAATCGCTCGGTATCGATGTTACGGGGATGCGAGCCGTTGTCTTTGGCGGAACAGGTGGTGCCGGCGCAACCGCCATGGCTGTGTTGGCCGATATGAATGTCGAAGCGATCTCCATCAGCCGACACGGAGAGCACACGTACGAAGGCCTCAAAAACCTTTCCGATATTGAACTGGCCGTCAACTGCACACCCGTAGGAATGTACCCGAACTGTCCCGATTCACCCTGCGACCTCGATGACCTACCCGATCTTAAGGCTGTTGTAGACATTGTCTACAACCCGGGACGAACTGGAATCATCCTCGAAGCCGAAAAGCGCGGCATTCCCCGCACAAGTGGCCTTTTGATGCTTGTCGCCCAGGCGGCGCAGGCTGTCGAGCGCTACACTGGCAGATCTATCGAACTCTCTCGCACGTATGAAGTGTGCGAGCGACTAGCTACCACAGAGCAAAATATCGCAATTATCGGTATGCCAGGATGCGGCAAGACACGCGGCGGCAAGGCCCTAGCCTCGATTCTTGACAGATCATTTGTTGATATCGATCAAGAACTCGAATCACGCCTTGGATGCAGCTGCTCAGAATACATCAAATGGGAAGGCGAGGGAGCGTTTCGTCAGCAGGAAACCGCCTGCCTTGTCGATATCGCCAAACGTAGCGGTCAGGTCATCTCCTGCGGAGGCGGCGTCGTCACTCGTCCCGAAAACTACCCGCTTCTACATCAGAACAGCGTGATTGTCATGATCGATCGCGACCTCTCGCAGCTCGCAACCCACGGCCGCCCCATTACAGCGCGAGACGGCATACAAGCGCTGGCGGCCGCACGCATGCCGCTCTACCACGCTTGGGCCGATTATAAGGTTGCCTCGCAAGAGACCCCGATGCTCACGGCATCGCTGATTCGCGAAACCCTGCCGCCCATGATTTAGCAGAAGGTTGTAACCATGAACGCACTCGTTATCAACGGACCAAACCTCAATATGCTCGGCATCAGAGAACCCGATATCTACGGTCGTCAAACCTATGATGACCTTATCAAACTATGTCGAGCCGCAGGAGAAAGAGAAGGCTTTGATGCCGTCGACGTCTACCAATCCAATCATGAGGGAGACCTGATCGACACCATCCAACAGGCCCTTGGAGTCTATGATGGCATCGTTATCAATCCAGCGGCCTATACGCATACAAGCGTCGGCATTCTCGATGCACTCAAGGCAGTTCAGATTCCCGCGGTTGAGGTACATATCTCGGCGGTCGACGAGCGCGAGAGTTTCCGACAAATTTCATACGCAGGCATGGCCTGCTTTGATCGCGTAGTTGGCGAGGGCCTTACGGGCTATGCACGCGCGCTGCACATCCTCAAAGAGCATCTTTCATGATAAGCAACTAGCGGGCATCGGGTTAATCCAGGGTGCCCGCTTCTTCTAGAAGAGCTCGCGCATGATCGATTGACACTTGCTCGGTATCCCCCGAAAGCATGCGCGCGATTTCCTCGATGCGGCCATCCCCAGTAATCGGCGCGATCGAGGTAACGGGGACCTCTGCGCCGCTATTCTTTGTGACCAAGTAATGCCGCGATGCCGCAACGGCAATCTGCGCGGTATGCGTAACAACAATAACCTGATGCGTGCGGGCAAGATCGGAAAGAACAGACGCAAGGGAACGGGCGGTTGCTCCGCCCACGCCAGCGTCGATTTCATCAAAGACCATTGTCGAGACGCCATCGGCCTCGCCAAGAACAACGCTACAGGCAAGCATGACTCGCGAAAGCTCACCACCCGAAGCGACGCGGCGCAAAGGGCGCGGCGTTAAACCAGCACCGCTTCGATACAGCAGCTCATACGAACAGGAACCCGATTCGGTCCATGCCTTGCGATCGAGGTCGCGAACCTGCCAAACAAGCTCGGCACTTCCCATCTCAAGACGTGCAAGTTGCTTTCCCACCTCTCGACAGAATCGAGGACCGGCCGCCGCGCGGCGGCGAGCAAGCTTTTTCGCCGCATCTTGAAGGATGCGCTCGGAATCATCTACAAGACGCTTAGCCCGAGCAAGTCGCGCATCGGAATCGTTTACGAGACTCAATAGCTCGGAACTTTGACGATACCGCTCAAAGACGTCATCCATCGAAGGCCCAAATTGACGTTTCAATGCGTTGAGCGCACCTAGACGCTCATGCTTCGAAGCAAGATCGGCAGGATCAAAATCAACGGAATCGCGATAGCGGCGGAGCTCAGCGGCAGCATCCTCCATGGTAATGGCAGCACCGCTTAGCTCATCGGCAAATCCAGCGAGAGCCGCATCAACACTTCCCATACGCGAAAGCTCGGCAATAGCACTGTTGAGAGCATCAAGCGCCCCCCCTTCGCCCGACAGATATTCCTGGGCATCATTAGCAGAGGTAGCAAGCGCTTCTGCATGCTCGGCACGAGGAAGAATCTCTTCCAATTCCTCTAGCTCACCGGGCTTGGGATCGACTTCTTCGATTCTCTCAACACAAAAACGGGCTTCTTCAAGACGTGAGCCCTGAGTACGCGCAGCTCGCTCGAGCTCCTCATATTCCCTTAACTGACGCTTGTATTCACGAAAAGCAGCGATATAGGCAGCGTGTGCGGGGGCGATGGTGTCTCGCGACCAGGTATCGACCATGGTCAGGTGATATGCGGTGTCAAGCAAACGCTGATGTTCATGCTGGCCGCATATATCAACGAGTGGACGCACCTGCGACGCAAGCTCCGAAACGCTTGCCAAGGAGCCGTCGATCTTCACACGGCTACGACCGTCGGCGGAAAGCCGTCGCTCAACAACAAAACCCTCGGCATCAGCATCACTGCGATAGAGTCGACCCTGAACAAGGGCTCCCGCCTCGCCCTCACGCACACAAGAGGAGTCTGCGCGCTCACCCATCAAGAGCTTTAAAGCCGAGAGAAGCGCCGTCTTGCCAGCACCCGTCTCACCGGTAAGAGCCGTCAGACCTGGAGCGAACGAAATCTGTGCATCGCTAATCAGCGCGATATTGCGAACAAGCAGTTCATCAATCATGACGAACACCGTAAAAAACGCGAGAAACGGAATTATAGAAGCTCTCGGGTCCATAATCGAGCAGCAAAACATCGGCGTCACCGCGTCTCACGGCAACATACTCCACGTCGCCCTCCGGATTCAAGAACTGACCATCCACCGCAATAGCGGGAACAGAAGGGCGGTCATGCGACATGGCAATTTCCACAACATCGGAAGGCGACGTAAGGAAGGCTCGGGCCTGGATGGTATGAGGCGCGATGGGGACGCAAACCATACCCGAAAAATCGGGACTGACAATGGGGCCACCGGCCGAAAGCGCATAGCCCGTAGAGCCTGTCGCCGTAGATACGACAACGCCATCGCCGCGAAGGCGATCGATATGATGGCCCGAAACGCAGATATCGCACTCGACCATGTCGGAAAGCGGTCCACGCGTGAGAGCCAAATCGTTAAGGGCCTGAGCGGCGATGACGCGCTCCTCGCCATTTGGCAACACGCTGTGAACCTCGCAGCAAAGGGTAGCGCGACGGCTTACATGCATCTCATCTGCAAGCGCATCGGAAACAACGCGCAATATATCGCCTTCCTCGGGATTCGCCGCTGTGAGGAAGCCAACATGGCCATAGGAAAGGCCTAAGATAGGAATCTCGCTTGTGCCAACGAGATGGGCCGCTCGCAGCAACGTGCCATCGCCGCCAAGCGAGATAACAAGATCAAAATCGGAGATATCGGTTTCGTCTTTAATGCCAGATCGCTGATCAGGCGCCCAAGCGACCTCGACACCTTGACGAGTAAGCCAAAGCTCAAGGGTCAAGCCGCTTTGGATCGCTTCGTCCTTGTAATAATTGGGGACCAAAAAGACTTTCATAGCTCCTCAGTCTTCTCCTTGAGCCTCGAAACCTGTAGCCTCACGTCATTAGACGAGCTATCAGCAAAGCGAACTCGATCACCGTAAATGAAAAACTCACGATTGCCCTTTGCCCCATGAATGGGCGAGGCACAGATATCGACCGGATACAAACCGTGACCGGCAAATAAATCAATGGTTTGCGCAAGAACGCGTGCATGTACCTTCGGATCGCGAACGATACCGCCTTCCCCTACCTCATGGGCCTGTGCCTCAAACTGGGGTTTTACAAGGGAAACAAACGCACCATGTGGCGCGAGCAATTCAAGCGTTGCGGGAAGAATGGTCCGAATACTCGTAAAGGATACGTCGCAGACAGCAAGGTCGAAAGAGGAATTAAATCCTTGAGCGGGAAGGTCCACAATGTTGGTACGCTCGTGCAGGTCAACGCGTTTATCGTTTCGAAGCGACCAGTCAAACTGGGCATGGCCGACATCGACCGAAACCACGCGACGAGCGCCGCGCTTAAGCAAGCAATCGGTAAAACCGCCGGAAGAACAACCGATATCAAGGCAATTAAGATCATGCACGTCAACAAGAAAGGCGTCTAAAGCCCCGGATAGCTTAAGGCCGCCTCGACTTACATAGGGAATACGGCCCTTAACATGCAAGTCGCACCCAATCTCAACCCGTACCGCGGGGGAAGAAAAACGCTCCCCTGCACACGACACAAGGCCCGCCATGCACATGCGCAAGGCATCATCGCGCGTCTGGCAAATACCCTGCGCAATCATCTCATCATCTAAACGGCGCCGCTTCATGCGAGCAACTATTCTATGGTAGATTCGGAATGCGAATCGTCCTTCGCCGAAGTCTCTTCAAGTTGAGCGGCTTCGCGATCGGATAACTCAAAGGTATCCACCATCTCGACTGCCTTAGAGCCCAAAGCGATAGCCTCGTCAAAAAGATCGAGGCTATGCTCAAGAGAAGCGTCTTTTGCGCGCACAGCAGCGACGATATCGTCCATGCGCGCCATAACATCATCAAACGTATGGACTGTTGTCTCAGACATGGTTAGTCGTCCATATCCGTCGTATCGAGGACAATGGGATCATCGCTGTCGGCCTCATCGGCCGAATCCTCCACACGAGGAGTGAGGGCCGCGTCAAAGGCAGCATCGGCAGGCAGCTGAGTTTGGCGAGCGATACGACCGAGAACGCCGTTGACGAACTTAGCAGACTCATCGGTTCCGTACGCCTTGGCAATCTCCACTGCCTCATTGATCACGACAGCAGCATCCAGGCGATCGCTCGGATTGGCACAGCGAAGTTCAAAAACAGCGATGCGCAGCAAATTCCTGTCGGAAGCGGGCATGCGATTAAGATCCCAGTTCTTGGAGCACGCAACGAGAGCAGAATCGATCTCGTCGATATGCTCATATGCACCGCGAGCAAGCTCAATGGCATAATCGTCCAAGGGACCCTTGGACAGAAGATAGTCGCCAGCGAGAACAGCATCAACGGGCTTATCGAGAGCCTCGGCTTGGAACAGAATCTGAAGAGCCTGGCTACGCGCAAGCGTACGGCCGCGATTGACTTTAGAGCTCAAAAGCTACTCCTTGGGGAATACCAGGTTGTCGATGCAAACATCGACAGCACAAACAGCAACGCCTACCTGCGCATCAATCGCCTTGGAAACGGCGACGCGCACAGCCTCGGCGAGCTTTTTAAACGGATAGCCAAAAAATACGGTCAGGCGGACGACGATATGGAGAGCGTCGTCTTCGACCGTAGCTTCGACCGCAGGAAGAGACGGAGAAGAAGTCTTGGACGAGAACATCGAAACAAGGTTTGCAGCAAGGTCGTTATTACCAACCGAGGCAACACCCTCAATGTCAGCAAGGGAACGAACGACTATTGTGGTCAGAACGTCCGGTGCAATAGCGATGCCATCAATCTTGATCTCTTGACTCATATGACTCACCCATTTCTAGCAAAAATACTCGGGCATATGCTCAGGAATGAAATCAGTGTACACGATTCCAGACGCAAACTGAGCGTTTCGCACAACATCCCGATGGAATGGAAGCGTTGTGGCGATTCCCTCGATCTCGCACTCATCAAGAGCGCGGCGGGCACGGGCAAGAGCCTGTGCACGGTCGGCACCCCAAACGATGATCTTGGCTACAAGAGAATCATACGTGGGCGGAATCGTATAGCCCTCATATACATGCGTCTCCACGCGCACGCCGGGTCCACCAGGCAAACGAAGGTGCTTGATGGTGCCAGGACAAGGCCTGAATCCATGCGCGGGATCCTCGGCATTAATACGGAACTCGAACGCGTGGCCGGAAGGCACCGTAATGCCCCCATCGGGAACCGTCATGGGCTCACCGGATGCGATACGCAGCTGCTCACACACAAGATCGGTACGCGTGATCTCCTCGGTCACCGGATGTTCCACTTGGATGCGGGTATTCATCTCCATAAAGTAGAAGCTGCCATCCTCATCGAGGAGAAACTCGATGGTACCGGCATTGACGTAGCCAACTTCACGCACAGCGGTAATGGCGACCTTGCACATCTGGGCGCGCTGCTCATCGGAAAGGGCCGGGCTCGGAGCCTCCTCAACAAGCTTTTGATGACGGCGCTGAACGGAACAGTCGCGCTCGCAAAGGGCGGCAGCATGACCAAAAGAATCGGCCAGAACCTGAATCTCAACGTGGCGAGGGCGCAAGATGAGCTTTTCGAGATACACCTCATCGTTGCCAAAAGCGACACGCGCTTCAGAACGGGCGGCGTCGAATTCCTTCTGAAGATCTGCCGGATCATGCACCTCGCGCATACCCTTGCCGCCGCCGCCAGCGGAGGCCTTGATGAGAACGGGATACCCGACAGCCTCCGCAAAGGCGCGCGCTTGCTCGACGGACTCAACGGGGCCGTCGCTGCCAGGAACGGTGGGGACACCTGCAGCCTTCATGGTCTGCTTGGCATTGCTCTTCTCGCCCATCGCATCGATAACCTCGGGGGCGGGACCTATGAACACCAGATCGTTGTCGGCACAGGCGCGTGCAAATTCGGCGTTCTCGGACAAAAAGCCATAACCGGGATGGACCGCTTCGCATCCACGCGAGACTGCAGCACCGATGATGCGAGCATAGTCGAGATAGCTCTTGGCGGAAGGAGCCGGTCCAATGCAAACGCGCTCGTCAGCCTCAAGGACAGCTGTAGTATTCGCATCCGCCTCGGAATACGCAATGCAGCTTTGCACGCCCAGATCTTTGCAAGCACGAACGATACGCAACGCAATCTCGCCGCGGTTGGCAATCAAAATCTTCTTGAACATCCGGATATCGGCCTTTCATGATACGAACAGGACGGAGCGAACAAAATACTATTTCGAAGTAATGGGCTCCAGATAGAACATCACCTGGCCGTACTCGACAGCATCGCCATTCTCGACGCATACCTCGCGAATCGTACCCATCTCGTCGGCAGCGATCTCGTTCATGAGCTTCATAGCTTCAACGATACACAAGGTGGAGCCAGCCATGACCTCATCGCCCACGGCAACAAAGTCGGGATCGTCGGGGCTAGGCGCCGAATAGAACGTGCCGACCATGGGACTCTTAACGGGCTTCCAACTCAAAGGACGCTTGGCGTCATCGGACTCGGACTGCTCGGCGGGAGCCTCAGCCGCAGCAGGAGCGGTAGGAGCGGCCTGTGCTGCTGCAAGATTCGCCGCAAGGGCAACCTCAGGCTTACGAACGGTGATTTCGCTTCCGGCATCCTTGATGCTGATCTCGCCGATCTTGCTCTCCTCAACAGCGCGAATAAGCTCGCGAATCTGATTCATATCCACGTAATCATCCTCCTTGGTCTGACTTGCGTCCTCGTCATGCAGGAACTCAACCGATTCGTTCGAGGGGTGCTTGGACAAAAAGGCCCTAGCCTCCACCGGGAACATTGCATACATCAAGACGTCTTCATCGCTATGCGCAAGCTCGCCGATCTCCTCGGCACACTGTGCGAAGGTCGGCGGTTCGTCGAGTGCCAACTCGTTTCCAATCGTGGCGAGGTCGACGTTTTCGCCAAAGACCTTACGCATAATCTCAGAGTTAAACGGCGCAGGAGCATGGCCATACGCACCAAGCAGATAGTCGCGCATCTCTTTGGATACGATGCTCCAGCGCTTGCCGGTAAGCACGTTCATGACAGCCTGGGTACCGACGATTTGGCTCATCGGAGTAACGAGCGGCGGGAAACCGACCTCGGCGCGAACGCGCGGAATTTCGGCCACGACATCTTCCAGACGGTCAGTCGCATGCTGGACCTCAAGCTGGCTCATGAGGTTGCTCATCATGCCGCCGGGAATCTGATGCTTATAGACCTGCATGTGAATAAGCGAAGAGACGCCGCGCTTATAGTGGCCGCGACGGCGCACCTCCTCCCAGTAGTTCGCGATCTCAAAGAGAAGGTTAAGATCGAATCCGGTATCGAAAGCAGATTCCTTGAAGGAAGCCGCGACCATCTCAACTGCAGGATGAGAATTGCCCGAAGCAAGCGGAGCAGAAGCCGTATCGACAATCGAGGCGCCTGCTTCGGCACCCTTGATAAAGCACGAAGGGGCCATGCCGCCAACATAGTGACTATGCAGATGGATCGGCACGTCAACAGCAGCACGCAAAGCATTCACAAGCTTCTCGGTGCGATACGGCGTGAGCAAGCCGGCCATATCTTTGATGCAGATGGTGTCTGCACCGAGCTCGGCAAGCTTGCAGGCATAGTCGACATAGGAATCAAGGGTATGAACCGGGCTGGTCGTGTAAGAAATGGCAGGCTCGAAATGCGCACCGCAGGCTTTTACGGCACGAGCGCAATCGCGCATGTTATCGATATCGTTCAAAGCGTCGAAGACACGGAAGACATCGATACCGTTCTTGTGCGCACAGGCAATGAAGCGGTCGACGACATCGGAGGAATAATGGCGATAGCCAACGAGGTTCTGACCGCGTACGAGCATCGCGAGCGGAGTCTTGGGCGTAGCGGCTTTTATCTGACGAAGACGGTCCCAAGGGTTCTCATCTAGAAACCTCAGGCACGAATCGAACGTGGCACCGCCCCACGCCTCGATGGCCCAATATCCAACTTCGTCCATCTTGGGCAAGATGGGAAGGATATCGCCGATAGTCATGCGCGTCGCCCAGAGCGACTGCTGTCCGTCACGGATGGTCGTGTCCATCACGCGGAGGCGTTTATCAGCCATGTGAACCCCAATCTACGTGCTCTCGGTATAAAAAGGGCGGGGTAAATTCCCCCGCCCGATGCGGAATCGATGTACGCCGAAATTAAACGCGGGAAACGAACTTGCCGTCGCGCGTATCGACCTTGATCCTCTCGCCCACGTTGAGATACATGGGAACCTGCACGACAGCACCGGTGTCGATAGTCGCGGGCTTGGAACCACCCTGAACGGTATCGCCCTTAAAGCCAGGATCGGTCTCGGTGATCTCGGCCTCGATGAACATGGGCGGATTAACACCCATGAGGTCCTCGTCTGCATACAGAAGCTGGCAAACGTCATTCTCGCGCAGCCACTTCGCGTTATCGCCGATGAAATCGGACGAGACGGGAATCTGATCGTAGGTCTCCATATTCATGAAGTAGTAGTTATCACCATCGTTGTAGAGATACTGCATCTCGGTAGTGGTGAGGGTAACGCTCTCGAACTTAGAGCCAGCGTTGCAGGTCTGCTCGACAACACGACCAGACTTGAGGTCCTTGGTCTTATAGCGAACGAACGCACCGCCCTTGCCCGGCTTGACATGCTGGAACTCGACGATAGTGCAGATCTTGTCCTTAATCTTAAGACCGAGGCCGTTCTTAAAATCGGCGGTGGTGATGCTAGCCATGATTACCTTTCTAACACTGAGCGACAAAGCGCTCCATACAGACAGTTTAAAAGTATACACGTTTCTTGGTTTCCCACGGTAAAGTACGCAAGGAAACACGACGTGTTGCAGGCTTGTTTCGACGTTAGCAGTCGATAACCTGAAGCTCGTGGGTGGACTTGGTGAACGGCTCGTACCCGTTCTCGGTCACCACACCGTAATCCTCAAGACGCACGCCACCGATGCCGGGCAGATAGACACCAGGCTCGATGGTGATGACGGAGCCGGCCTCGATGATATTCATCGAACGATTGAAGTTCGGCATCTCGTGGATGTCGATACCCACGCCGTGGCCAAGGCCGTGGTTATAGTAGTCGCCATAGCCGGCATCGCCGATGATCTTGCGCGAGAGTTTGAAGATGTCGTTGCCCTCGACGCCTGCGTGAACGGCTGCGGCACACTCCTCATGCGTACGGCGCACAAGCGCATACAGATCAAGCTGCTCGGGCGTGGGCTCACCTACTACCACGGTACGGGTCATATCGCTGCGATAATCGCAATAACCCGCACCGTAATCCATCAGCACGAAGTCGCCGCGCTGAACAACGCGATCGGATGACACGGCGTGCGGATTGGCCGTATTGGGACCAGAAGCCACGATAGAGCCAAATGCAAGGGAATCGGCGCCGTTGCTGAACATAAAGTTCTCGAGCTCAGTACGAATCTCCTTCTCGGTCAAGCCCGGCTTGATGAAGGTGAGCATGTGCTGGAAGGCGGCATCGGTGATCGACTGCGCATGGCGCATGAGAGCGATCTCCTCATCGTCCTTCACGGCGCGCATGCGCTGAAGGTCATGATGGAGCTGTGGCAGACTCGCCGTGATGGAGAGGTCCTCAAGGGCGCGCATGATTCCAAAGTAGAAGGAAATCTGCATGTCATCCTCGACGGCAATCACACGAGAGCGCGTATCGCGGGCGCGTTCGGCGACCCAACGGGGCATAGCGCCCTCATTCATGTCGAGCTTCCAGGGGGAATCGGCCGGGAGATTCTCCTGGAAGGTATTGAAGTAGCGCGAATCGGTATGGAAATAGCACTCGTCTGCCGTGATAAAGGTGACGTGCGGGAACTCAAAGGTATAGTCGAACGTACCCTTTGCGCCCGTGAGCCAACGAAGGTTAGCCTCGTCGCGAATGACCACGGCGTCGTAGCCGCGCTCCTCCATCATCTTGCGCACGCGCGCGATACGACCAAGAGGCCCGTTAAGCTTAGTATCCATCAACAATTACCTTTCCAAAACGAGGTTGAATTACCCATTGATCAAATCGACACGCGAGGAAAGATACGCCTTCGCGTGGCGTTCGAGCACATCATCGTCAACAGTTGCGAGGCGAATGGTGCCAGAAGCCTTGGGGATAGAGAGCATGAAACGGTTGGCGAGTCGATATGCTTCGCGTTTTAGCGCGGCGATAAAGACATCGGCATCCAAATCGAAAGCGATTTCCTCAATTCCCAAGTCATTCAAACGATCATCCTGATCAAAAACCGTATCCAAATCAAGGCCAAAGACCTCATGAGCAAGACGCGCCTCGAACCGCAAGCCTTCAGCAAGATACTGAGCGGGGGCAAACGAATCCCCAAGGCACGCCGCAAGCGCACGAGCCGTGGGCTGGCCGTAATTGAAAGCCTTGCGCGCAGAAGGATTAGATGCCTTGAGAACACCGCTCCAAGCGGTTTGAGCCATGCCGAGCATATCGATATAGGCAACCTCTTCGCCCGCAAGATAACCGGGGATCTTCTTGGCGAAGTTCTCCCAAGAACGAGTAGATTCGGTCATTGCGGCTGCAATGAGGTAAACCAGGCCGAGCATTTTATCGTCGGCGCTCTGCCCCATCACCAGATCAAGGTCGCAAACCACAAGTGAAACATGAGGATGGAAAGAGACGAGCCCATGAGCCGAAGAAAGGCCGAGAGGGCGCATGCGCGTGGCGGCGAGGCACATGGCATCAAACGTCGTGGGCACATGGGCGCAGGCGCAACCGCCGCACCAGCTCATGGCAACATAATCGACGACCGATGCTACATTCATGCCTCCAACCGAAACGATAACGTCATCGCAGGTGAGCTGGGACTCGGCACAGAATTCTTGAATCCTCAGGGCGCAATCAACCGTGCAAACCGAATCATCGGCCGCAAGCTGCATTGTGTAGACTCGAAAGCCAGCATCAATCAAGCCGCGGTTAACAAGTGTAAAAGTCGAATCTGAAGTTCCAGCTTCGATGACGAGAACCGCGCGCTTAGGGGTGGTCACGACATTGGAGGCGAAACGCGAAAAATCACCAAGAGCGCCGCATCCGATTCGATAATCGCAACCAAAGCCGCCAAGGTTCACAAGCTGACGACGAATCATTACAACAACCCACTTTCTAGCAAGAGTTCGGCACATTCAAAGCCGACTTCCGAAAAGCTCTTTCCACGGATATCGAGCGTCAGATCGGCCGCCTGCTGATAGAGCGGTCTGCGATGTCGCAAAAGATCGGCGGCATGGGATTCTGAGCGAAAATCGGGACGCGTATCGCTTCTGCGTATCTGCCTCAACGAATCGTCGATGTCACCGTCAAGGTATACGCAATAGCCAAGCTCATGGATGAGTTCGATATTACACGGCGTCTCCACAATGCCGCCCCCGCAGGAAACAAGCAAGCTACGGCCCGTAGAAAGCGACTTCAAAACCTTGGTCTCGAGAATGCGAAACGCCGCTTCCCCATCGGACTCGAAAATCTGCGTAACGGTTTTACCTGCTCGGCGTTCCACCAAACGATCGGTGTCGACATAGCGCCGATTAAACATGTGCCCGAGGTTTCGAGCCAAGGTAGATTTTCCCGCGCCGAGGAATCCAACGAAGAAAATATGGTCGCAGCCTCGTTTTTCAAGCGATGGCATGCCAACTACTCCTCGCAGGGAACATGCGCAAGGGCACGGCGCTCGAAGATACGAAAGATTTGCGTGTACCAAAGGTCAACATGGGTCTGCGGCTTCACGAGAATGCTATCGACCCCGGCAAAATTACCGGCCCAGACATCCGTATAGAGCTGGTCACCAATCATAACCGCCTGCTCATGCGGCACCCCCATGCGATCAAGAGCACGGTGAATAGCGAAAGGGAGCGGCTTGCAGGCAAAACAGATTGCCGTCATGCCCAACTCACGACTGGAACGAGCGACTTGATTTTTATGCCAATTATTAGAGACCATATAAAGGGAGAACCCAAGTTCCCGCGCATGGTCAAGCCAGGCAGTAACCGATTCGGGAGCGCTTTTCATGTCGCGCGGCACCAGCGTGTTATCGCGATCGAGCATAATTGCGCGCTTCCCTTGAGCCCAAAGCTCATCGAGGTCTATGCGCTCGACGCGGGAAACGTATCGGGTGGGAGAAAACCAACTCATGATGATAGGGACTCCGAGTACTCTTGGCTGTCTTTTTCAAACTGTTCGTAATCAGAAGAGAATTTATGGGTGCCATCGCCTGCCGCCGAGGCAACATAATACAGATAGTCGGTTTTATCGGGATTAAGCGCAGCCTTGATCGAAGAGATACTCGGGCTGCAGATGGGTCCCGGAGTAAGACCGTAGTTCTTGTACACGTTGTAGGGCGAATCAATCTCAAGATCGCTATAGGTCACGGCCTGGTTCCCACCGCCGCGCGCATAGACGATAGCAGCGTCGATCTGAAGCGGCATGTCGGCGTCAAGACGATTGTAGATAACGCTCGCAATGGTCGGGCGTTCAGAATCGACAGCGGTCTCTCGCTCGATAAGAGATGCCATGGTCACAATCTGCTGAGCAGAAAGACCATTTGCACCCTTATCCAAGTTGAGAGATGCGGTCTCGGACACAAATTGATCGAGAAGTTTGCGAATGATGTCGTCTGCCGAAGGAGCACCCGTAAACGTATAGGTCTTCGGGTAGAGATAACCCTCGAGAGAATCGTTATATGCGCCCTCTAAGAACGGGTAGTCATCGGCATACTTCGATACCCTAGCTTGAGCGAGGAACTCATCTTTCGAAATCCCATAGACCGCTTCGACGCGTTCGGCGGTCTGCTCCAGCGTGAGCCCCTCCTGAATCGTGAGGACCGCACCGGAATTGGGACCCGCAACGAGCTGCCTTACGACATCGACAGCATCCATACCGGTCTTAAGCGTATAATCGCCGGGTTTGAGGGACATCTCGGCACCCTCTTTGGCGACGGCAGCATAATAGTCCTTTGGATTCTCGATAACATGATTCTTCGAAAGAATCGAGGCGATGTCATCGCCCGAAGCACCCTCGGGAATCGTGATGCTCACATCTTGGCCAGCCGCAACCGTCTGCTCCTGCTGAGGCGCAAACATCGATTTGACAGCTGGAACCACAAAGAAGTATGCGATGACAGCGATAGCCAAGAGAGAGACAATCGCTGCGATCACCGGAGTTTTTGAGCGACGTTGCTGCTGAGGACGACGACGTGCTGCGCTTCGAGAATGCGTAGCGCTCGAATAGGACGAAGGCGCATAAGGACGCGGCGAATGAACCCCACGGGATGCATGCGAAGCGCATCGCGCCTGAGGCGCCTGCCGATGCGCGGGCGCGACAGCACGACGAGTAGGCGTTGCCTTACGATGTCCATCGCGAGGAGAAGGTCCTTTAGGGGTGTTAGCCACGTTCATCCCTTTCTTGTCGAGAGTCGAGCCATGATTGCAAAAAGAGTGATGCGGCTATCATATCCACCTTGCCGCGCATCTGCTTTTCAGAAAGCCCCTGCTCTCGCAAGATGCGTTTCGCTTCAGCCGAACTCAAGCGCTCGTCTTCAAAGTATAAGGGAAGGTCGAGGGCATCGGCGATTTTTTGAGCCTGCGCCTCGACACGTTCGGCCTGCGGCCCGCGCTCCCCTGCCATAGTCATGGGACGTCCGGACACCAAGACATCGGGCTCATAGTCCTCCACGATATAGAGAAAGGACTTCGCAAGCCCGATGACCTCGGCAGCAGGAAGCACCTTGACCGGCGAGGCAACGCGGCCGCTACGGTCCGACACCGCAATGCCGATACGTGTCTCGCCGATATCAAGAGCCAGTGCAACCACGTTGATGCCTCTTAGGCGCCAAGCTCGGTACGAGCAAGATCGAGAGCGGCGGAAACGCCCTTTGCGTTTTTACCACCGGCCTGAGCCATATTGGGTCGACCGCCGCCACGGCCATCAACAGCAGGGGCAATCGTCTTGATCAGATTACCCGCATGGAAACCCGCGGCAACGGCATCTTCGGCAGCAGCAGCGAGCAGAGCAGGCGTGCCCTTCTCGGTAACCGTGGCGATAACGCAAGCGGCCTGGGAGCCGAACTTAGTATGAATGGTATCCCAAACGTTACGAAGGTCTGCAGCCTCAAGACCAGGGAGCTCGGCGACAACGAGCTTATAAGCACCCATATCGGCAGCAGCCCCGATTGCAGAACCAATCGCATCGGAGGAACCGCCGGTCAAAGCCTTCTTGAGCTTGGAGTTTGCCTCGCGAAGCTCCTGGCTCAGCATCTCAACGCGTGAAGGAACCTCCTCGGCACGGCACTTGAGCGTTGCGGCAGCCGAATCGACAAGAGCTGCACGACCGGAGAGGTATGCGACGGCGCCCTCGGAGGTTACAGCCTCGATACGGCGCACGTTCGAGCCGGTAGAGGACTCGTTGACAATCTTAAAGAAACCAAGCTCGGCAGTATTGCGAGCGTGCGTACCGCCGCAAAGCTCACGCGAGAACGGCTTATCTTCGGCGCCGACGGAAACAACGCGCACGACCTCACCGTACTTCTCACCAAACAGGGCGACAGCACCAGAAGCCTTCGCATCCTCGATATTCATCTCGACAGTGACGACCGGCTTGGCGGCAAAAATCTGCTCGTTAACAAGATCCTCGACACGCTTAAGCTGCTCGTCGCTGAGCGCCTCAAAGTGAGTGAAGTCGAAACGCAGGTGCTCGGGTGCAACAAGCGATCCGGCCTGGGAAACGTGATCGCCCAAAACAGCCTTTAGAGCAGCGTCAAGCAGGTGGGTTGCAGTGTGGTTGCGGCGAAGCAGTTCGCGACGATGAGCGCATACGGCAGCGCAAACGGTATCGCCCACGTGAATCTCGCCCGACACGACATGGGAGACGTGCGCATACAGACCGTTATGATTCTTAGTATCGGAAACTTCAAGATTGGCGGTGCCCGTCAACGAGCCCGCATCGCCCATCTGGCCGCCCATCTCGGCATAAAACGGCGTGCGGTCGAGAACGACCTCAACATCCTGGCCAGCAGCAGCCGAGTCAACCGAAACGCCGTCGGCTACAAGAGCGACAACGCGAGCGTCGTCGAGGGTGCAGTCATCATAACCGCAAAACTCAGTGACGGCACAGGTGTCGGAAAGCTCGACCCAGACATCGTTGAACGATCCCCAAGCGTCGCCCTTGACGGCCGCGCGAGCGCGGTCCTTCTGGGCAGCCATAGCGGCATCAAAGCCGTCCATGTCAACCTCATGGCCGGCGGAACGAGAAATCTCAACCGTCAGGTCAATGGGGAAACCAAAGGTATCGTGCAGCTTAAAAGCGGTCTCACCGTCAAGAACGGCACCGTCCTCAAGCTGAGAGAGAGCCTCGTCCAGATAAACACGACCGTTATCAAGCGTAGTGGAAAAACGCTCTTCCTCGGCAGCAACGATACCGCGCACAAGCGTAACGTTCTTCAAAAGCTCGGGATAGGCCTCGCCCATAAGCTCGTTCACGGCATCGATGAACTTGTTGAGGAAAGCCCCCTCGATACCAAGCAGACGACCATGGAAAACAGCGCGACGCAAAAGGCGACGAAGGACATACTCCCTGCCCTCGTTGCCGGGAAGAACGCCGTCGGAAATCATGAAATCAACCGCGCGAGCATGATCGGCGATGATGCGCAGCGAGCGCGATGCGCCCTCATAGCTCTCGGTATCATACGTCTTACCCGAGATTTTCTCGCCCAGTGCAATAAGGCCCTGCATAAGGTCGCCATCATAGTTAGCGCTCTTGTGCTGCATGATTGCGGCCATGCGCTCAAGACCCATACCGGTATCAAGGTTGCGATGCGGAAGCTCGGGCATAGAACCGTCTTCCTGACGATCAAACTGCGTAAACACAAGATTCCAGAACTCAAGGAAGCGATCGCAGTCGCAGCCAGGGGCGCAGTCGGGCTCGCCGCACCCTACTTCCTCGCCCTGATCAAAATAGATCTCGGAGCACGGGCCGCACGGACCGGTGGGGCCTGCCGCCCAGAAGTTGTCGTCCTCGCCTAGACGGGAAATATGATCCTCGGGAACGCCAAGCGAGCGCCAAATGTCATGGGTCTCGTCGTCATCGGTAAAGACAGTGAAATACAAGCGATCGAGCGGAAGCTTGAAGACGTCAGTGATGAGCTCGAAAGCCCAAGAGCATGCCTGCTCCTTGGAGACGCCGCCAAAAGAAAAATCACCAAGCATCTCAAAGAAGGAGAGGTGGCGGCCATCCTCGCCGATGACATCGATATCATTGGTGCGCACGCACTTCTGACAAGAGCAAGCACCAATCTCCTTCATGGTCTTCTTGCCCTGGTAATACTCCTTGAACTGGTTCATGCCCGCATTGGCAAGCAGCAAAGAGGGATCATCGGGCACCAAGCTCGAAGAAGGATAGAGCTTAAGCCCGCGCTCCTCAAAGAACTTGAGGAAAGCTGAGCGAATCTCAGCGGTGGTCATCTTAGGGAAGTCTACAGCCATGGTAAGAAAACTCCTCGGTCAGTAAAGGGCGCCGTCATCGGGCGCCTCTGTTCAAACAGAGTGATTGTAGCAGCTAACATGCAGTGTGTATGCCGTCGAAAAGCGACGGCGCGCAGCAAGGGTTAAATCGACACAGAGAACCGGAAAAGAGCGAGCAGAGACGGGAGAAACCGTTCTACTCGTCAGCATCGTCATTCTCAGGTGGCTCCACAGTGTCCCGCTCGTCCGCGCTGCCCTCAACATGGCTTTCATCCACGTGAGGCATACGGAAGATGCCTGTTTGCGAAGGCAGTACGCCTGTTTGCAATATAGAAAGCGCCGACCAGGGATTATCCAAGTCGGGGCGCGGCTTTGCCTGCGCGTCGGGCATGTGATCTTCCTTGATAATCTCGGAATCCGAAGCGAATTTATCGTCGCCCAGTGCATCGAACGCGGCGACCGGCATGCCCTCTTTATCAACAAAAGGCGTACCTTTGAAAAGGGCTCCATCGTAGGAGACGATCTGGCGATTCGTATCGTTCTCGAAATAAAAGATGAACAGTCCCTTCAGTGCCGCGCACAGGGGAATAGCAATCACCATGCCAAGCGGTCCCATAAGGGCGCTGCCCACGACAAGTGCCGCAAGGCTCATGGCGGGATGGACCTGCACGGCAGATTGCATCACCTTTGGCGAAACAACGTTATCGGTGATATTTTGCGCAACGACTGTCACCAGCAAGGTCCAAAGAGCCAGGAAGGGGTTGATGAAGAATGCCAAAATCGTCGATGCGGCAGCAGAAACCCAGGGACCGACAACGGGGACGAGATGCATGATGCCCGTCAGAACCCCCATGAGCGAGGCGTAAGGATGGCCGATAAGCAAAAAGCCCATGAAGGCAAGGAAGCCGCCAACGATCGACGTGATAACCATGCCGCGCATATAACCGCCAATAGAGCGAGAGAGGATGGCAACCATAAAACGGTAGCTCGTCTCCTTCTCCTCGCCCACGATGGTGCTGATCTCGCGATGGATGCGCGGATAGTCGCAAGCAAGCCAATAAGCGAGCACCAAGCCCAAAAAGATGACGAAAAACTGCGATGCAATAGCGGTAATGAAGGGGAGCATCCCCTTGCCAAGGTCACCGGCGATCTGCTTTCCGTATACCTGAACGATGTTTGCGAGCGAAGCGAAAACAGAATCGATATCTAGCGCCCAAGACCCTTGCGAGAAGGAGCGGAAGCGCTGCAGGGCAGAAGTGATAAGGGTACCGAACTCGCGTAGCTGTGCAGGCAAGTTGGACAAGATCTCCAAGCACTGCTCAAAGAACATGGGAACGACAACCATGACAACGCAGGCAATAATAGCGATGACTACGATTAAGCCGATAAGAGCACCCAAGCCGCGTGGAACGCCCCGATGTTCCAAGCCGTTGACGATAGGCGACTCGACAAAGGCAATAAGCGAGCCGACGGCCAAAAACTCGATAACGGGAGAAAGGACGCCCAAGACATTGAGAACCGTTGCGGCGATAACGATCGCACCCACAACGGACCAAATGCGAATGAGCGTCAAGCGGGCGGTGGGGAGCCGCAGTTCGGCAGCCTGACGACGTCGCGCAGAGGTATCCCGTGCCATTACTTCCCCATCACTCCTTCGGGGTCGATCTTATCCTGAACCTTCTTAAGGGTACGACGTAGCAGACGAGACACCTGTACTTGAGAAATCCCCAGTTCCTTGGCAATCTCGATCTGCGTCATCCCCTTGAGGAAACGCATCTCGATGATTTCTTTCTCACGGGGAGTAAAGTCACGCAGGGCCTCTTCCAAAATCAAGCGGTCGTCAGTGAAATCAAGCTCAGAATCTTCGGTGGCGTAGCGATCAAGAACGGAAGGGGCATCCTCGGAATCGGCTCCGCCGACGGGGGCCTCAAGCGGAACAGAGCTGTAAGCGCTAGAAGACTCCATGGCCTCGAGGACCTCGTCTACCGTGGCGCCAAGATATTCGGCGATCTCTTCGACCTTCGGAGAACGCTGAAGCTGTATGGTCAACGCATCGGTTGCCTGGTTCACCTTGGCAGAAAGCTCCTGAAGACGGCGCGGGACGCGCACGCTCCAGCCCTTATCCCTAAAGTGACGCTTGATTTCACCCAAAATGGTAGGGGTCGCATACGTTGTAAACTCAAGACCGCGATCGGGGTCGAAGCGATCGATAGCCTTGAGCAAACCCAAATAGCCAACCTGAATCAGATCGTCGAGGGGCTCACCGCGATTCTTGAATTTATTTGCAAGGAAGCGAACAAGATTCATATGGGACATGACAAGCTTCTCGCGAGCATCCGTGTCACCATCTTCCTTAAGACGGCGAAAGAGCTCACGGGTGCGCTCCTTATCCCATGCGACTTTGCCCGTAGAGGACTTTTCGGCCATTAAACATCCGCCTTCATATCGAGCACGAGACGAGTGGGATTGCTGAGCTTTTCATACGAATCGCAAACAGAGGTCAGAATAAGGTCAGCATACGTGGATGCAGAGTCATCGCCCTCAACAATCGATGCATCGCCCATATCGAAGGTCATGCCCACGTGCTGATCATCGGCATCAAAATCAACCGTTACCATTTGTCCTGGGATACAAGAGCACGCAAGAACAAATGCCTCCTCTGCCGCCATGCGAAGGTCCTCGACACGGTCTACCGACATGGAGGACAGGACAGCGATATTTGCAGCAGTCATGCGCACCAGGCGCGCGAGGGCGGGTGTCGCCTCAAGACGAAGGCTCACGCTATTCATGGTCATCCTCCGAACCAGCCGCTGCACCGTCGGCATCATAGGTGTAATAGGACTTGCAAGACGCCGCGGCATCGGGCATCTCATCTTGATGCTCATCCGTGTTCTCCACGGAGTTATCAGCATGCGAGCCGTCGACTCCGGCAGACTCAGTCAGGGTGCGATCATGCGAAACAGCCTCGCCGTGATGCTTCTTATTAAACAGTTTTTGCACCTTCTCGGACGCAGCGCCAGCGATGTTGGACATAGCGCCAGAGGCAGTCGAAACGCCGCCGGTAATTTGCGAGACATCGCGCAAGACGCCATTTACCTCGATCAGATCGGCAGAAAGGGCCTCGACCGCAATAGTCGAACGCTGGAGCAACGGCTCAATCTGCTGAATAGCGGGCTGGAGGTTCTCGACGGTCTCATCGAGCTTATTGATAACGGGACGCACATCATCGATCGTATCGTTAAGCTTTCCCACCGTCTTGTCGAGCGTGTCAACCGTTCCACGCGCACGGCGTAAAACGAGGGCGAGCTCAACCACAGCCCACACGCCGGCCACAATCAAAACGATAAGAGCGATCTGCATGGGATCCATCAATGCCTCCTGCAACAAACGGTCGTCAAAAAAGATATATCGATAGACAAGGATACCCCCGATGCGGGGACGCTAGACAAATGAGCATGGATTACCCGAAGCGAAAAGAAGCCTTCTACTCCGCCGAGTCCGAAACATCGGGTGCCAGACCAGTACGATCTCGCTCGCTCTGCTCAAAACGCCATTGCTCCCATCCCCTGCCGTCGGGTTTCCAAAACGCCCCTCGATCGAGTCCCTCGGGAAGATAGCGCTGATCGACCCAGCCCTCTGGGAAGTCATGGGGATACAGGTAAGGCCCATAGGAATCGGAACCGGGACGATGGCGATCGCGCAAATGAGAGGGCACCTCGCGAAGACCGCTCGAATGAACATCGGCCAAGGCAGCATCTATCGCCGCCTCACAAGCATTCGACTTGGGCGCAAGCGCCACATAGAGCGCAGCCTGTGCAAGGTTGATACGACACTCTGGATACCCAATGACCTCGGCAGACTTAAAAGCTGCCTCGGCAATCAAAAATGCTTGGGGGTCGGCGTTGCCCACGTCCTCGGATGCCTGGATCATAATGCGTCGTGCGATAAACTTGGGGTCCTCCCCCGCATCGATCATTCGCGCCAGCCAGTAGACCGTCGCGTCAGGATCGCTTCCGCGCATGGACTTAATGAAGGCCGAGATGATGTCATAGTGCATATCGCCGTCTTTATCGTAGGCAAAACCCCGACGCGGATTCGCGATTTTCACATCATCAACGGTAATGGGAATGGGATTCGAAGAGCCCTCCGCGCTGTCTTGTCCATGATCGGACGTAAGCGAAACCTCGCTTGCAAGCTCAAGCGTCGTGAGCGCCGAGCGCGCATCGCCCGCGGCAAGCATGCAGATCGCCTCGATAGCGTCGTCCGAAACGGCGAACGCGCCATCAAGGCCCTTAGGCGAGACGATGGCGTGACGAACAATGCGAGCGATGTCCTCATTACTGAGGTGTTCAAGCTCCACGACGCGCCCGCGCGAAAGAAGTGCAGAATTGACCTCAAAGTAGGGATTTTCCGTCGTGGCACCGATCATGACCACGGTACGGTCCTCAACTGCATGGAGCAAGGCGTCTTGCTGTGAACGAGAGAAGCGATGGATTTCATCGATAAACAAGATGGTACGCCGGTCATAGGTGAGCAAGCGGTGCTTAGCTTCCTCAATTTCGCGGCGTAGATCCTTGACCGAACCGGTGACGGCAGAGACCTCTACAAACTCGCTCCTCGTGTGTTTAGCGATAATATGCGCAAGCGTTGTCTTGCCCGTACCGGCCGGACCATACAAAATCACACTGGACAACACATCGTGCTCGATGGCGCGACGCAACCAGGAACCGGGGCCTACTGCCTTATCCTGACCGACATAGTCGTCCAGCGATTCCGGGCGCATCCGAACGGCGAGAGGCGCATGCTTAAGCGAGCGTTCCCGCTGGGCAGAAGAAAACAAAGTGTCCATAATCATTGCTCGTTAATATAGGTTCGACCAGGAAATTCAAGTTCGGGGAAGAGCTTGCAAGCAAGCTCAGTGAAGTAGCCATCCGTCATGCTCGCGATATAGTCCACAACCGTCTGGTTAAAGTCACTTTGCCAATCATAAGAGCGACCGTAATGAGACAAGGCGCGCTCGATGCGGGCGATATGGTGACGATATATATAGCTCGACTCGTCTCGGTGCAAAAGATCGGCAAGGAAATGCTCATACATGAGCTCGAATGCGCGCGTAAGCATCTCGGAACGTTCTTCCTCGACTCCCGCCGAAAGATAAATCTTGCTATAGTTCTCGGCTTTTGCGCGCGAAAGCTCACGGAAGAGCCCCTCGCTCATCTCGATATGATCCTTGCCATAGCTGTTCTCGATAATATCGACCGAAGCGTGCGACAAAATCCAAGAATTATATAGGCTCCCAAATCCATCATCAAAAGCGTCTTCGTCCAACAGACCAGCCTCGATGGCATCTTGCCGGTCGCGTCCAACGTAGGCGATGATGTCGGAAATGCGCACAACACAGCCCTCGAGAGTCGCCGGACAAAGCGTCTTGATATAGCCGAAATCCTCGGTATAGCACGACTCCATGACGGAATCGAAGGCATCGAAAGAAGAAAGTCCCGACAGGCGAAACGCGCGCTGTTCGTACTCACCGTTATGCGTAAGGACGCCATCAAGCGTTTGAAGCGACACGTTGCGGCCAAAAAGCGTGTCAAGAACACGAACCGAATGAACATTATGGTAAAACGACCGCCCCGTATGGGCTTGCAGCAGCTCGTGTAAACGGCGCTCTCCTGCATGGCCAAATGGCGTATGGCCAAGGTCATGTCCAAGCGCTATAGCTTCGATAAGATCGCAGTTAAGGCCCAAAGCGGCGCCGATATCACGGGCAATGCGCGAAACGAGCTGTACATGTAGGCCACGGCGAGAAAGGTCATCGTTGCTGCGAAGGCTAAAGACCTGGGTTTTGCCGTTTAGGCGATTATAGGCAGGAAGATGGATGATCTTCTCGATATCACGCACGAACGGCGGACGAAAGATGGTAGAAGCATCCTGAGAACGAGGGAAACGCCGAATGACATCGCCATCATCGCAGCGGTACGGATTGACCCAACCGCTAGCACGGTTCTCCTCCATTTGCTCAAGCAGACTGTCACTGAGCGTCTCGGGCATGTCTAGAAGACGGGCATGCAAGCCCTGTGCAGAATCACCCATGAACCATCCCTTCGTTTGAACCATCATCGCATATCAAAGAATCAATGCACAGGATTCAAACAATATGAGGACCAAGACGAAAGACGGAACGAGAAACGGAAGGAAGGGAGCGTGCGTGCACGAACGGACCAAACAGAACAAGCAGAGAAATACGCATGCGACGCCGAGCGCTGTAAATGCGCACAGCGGGTGAATCAACAGCATGGAAAAGAATACCTTGATGTCCCCCATGCCAAAGCCAGCGTTGCCCCTCGCACGACGCCACAGGAGTTCGAACGTCACCAGCAGCAAAAGGAGCACCGCGACAAAAATGAGGCGATGAACGAATGCGCGTTCAGAAATCGAAAAGCCCACGAGCGCCGACGACGATAGGGCCAAAGCGAAGGCGAGAGCGTTAGGACAACGGTTCGTCCTGGCGTCACAGACAGCCGCCGCAGTCGCTAGACACAAATAGATGAAGAAAAAGATCAGCCGCAATGTCCCGACGGTCATCATGCCTGCATGCACCTTCCGACATACTCACAAAACTGCACGGTATGTACCCCGAAGACGCAGACAGAGACAGACGGGCCTTCAAAATACTACTGAGCACCTTCCATAACTTCGTCCAGCGTAACAGCAACCTCATGAGGCGTGGGGACCCAGTCAACCTTAAGAAACAAAGCAGCGACCGTAAGGGGAATGTAGGAAAACATGAACAGTGGAAACGTGAAGAGATTCGTGATGATACGCCACTTTTGTTTGCAATGAATATGACGGTACTCAACGACCGTCGTGAGCAGGCCCATCACAAAAAACGTTCCATACATGTAGAGAAGCGTCATGAGAATCGAACCGAAGCACATACCGAGTTCGCGATCGGTGGCCAAGAAGCCATGTGAAAGCGAGCCTACAAGCATGAACGTGCCATTTGCGAGAATAGAAATGAGCGTCAACAGCATGCCCGGAGCGATCGTCATCATGAGGTCGTAGGCAGCAAAACGCCTAAAGTGGACAATTGATTTGAGCAAATGTCCTCCATAGGTGAAAAAGACCTGATAAAAGCCCTTAGTCCAACGCATACGCTGCTTCCAGGACGCCGAGAACGTCACCGGCTGCTCATCGTAGAACTCTGCAGGCGCATACCCGATGCGAACACCGTGAACGGCGCAGAACGTGGAGAATTGAATATCCTCGGTCAGGGTGTGGAAATCCCAACCATGCATGCCCTCGACGATCTTGGAAGAAACCAGGTAGCCCGAGCCAGAAACGGCGCACGACGTCTTGCAGATCATGCGCGCGTTGTTAAGGAAGCGTGCCTCGCGCAAAAACCATGTTGCATACGCAGCGGAAATCCAAGAGCTTCCAAAATTCTTGGAGTTGCGGTAGCTCGTAAGCGCAAGATATCCCTGGTCAAAGGCATCGTTCATGATGCTCACGTAATTGGGTGAAAGAAGGTTGTCGGCATCAAAGATAAAAAATGCCTCATACGTATCGGGATACTCGCTGAGGATGCGGTCGAACCCATAGTCCATAACCCAGCTTTTACCCTTGCGCGCCAGGTCGTTTCGCTCGTAGACGATGGCGCCCGCGTCGCGTGCAGCCTGAGCGGTATTGTCGGTGCACGCATCCGCTACAACAAAAATATCGATGAGCTCGGAAGGGTAATCCTGCTGCTTGATAGACTTCACCAGGTTGGCGATAACGGGTTCCTCGTTGTGAGCCGCGATAAAGAACGCATAGCGGTGCTGCTTGCGGGCGGGAGGGAGCTTGACCTCGCCATGAAAAAGGCCGATGAGAAAGAAAACGACCTGGTAGAGGAAGCACAATCCAAATAGAGTGCCAACGATGAAGTTGAACGCGACAATGGGGGTCATACCAGAAAAATCAAAAGCCATCGAGAACCTCGAGATCATTCAAATAAAGACAAACAGCAAAGAGTCTAACGCAGGGCTCAGCGCAGATGGTGAAGCTTATGTGCTCACTTAAACATACATGTTGAGCTGCGGAATGATACGCTCTCCCGCCTCCGTGCGGCCCATTGAACGATCCCTGAGCTCATCCAAGGCAGCAGCAAGGTCCCAGGGCAGCTCATCGGTACAGGCGATAGTCTCCCCCGTCACCGGATGCGTAAAACGAACGCTCCAGGAATGAAGGAACTGACGATCAAGTCCCAGGTCGGCGCGACCGGCATTGCGCTTGCCGTAAAGCGGGTCGCCCACAAGCGGATGATTGATGTGGCGCATATGCACGCGAATCTGATGCGTGCGTCCGGTATACAGATGGCATTCAACAAGCGTATAGCCATCATCTCCGCGCTGCGCCTCAAATCGTTCAAGCACCTGAAACGTGGTAATTGCCTGGCGTGCAAACGGGTCATCGGATACGGCCATCTTCACGCGGTCGCGCGTGGAGCGAGCGATACCGGTGTTGATGGTTCCAGAATCAAGCGAAATATATCCGTGGCACAAGGCGATATAGCGACGGTCAAGTGTGCGCGTACGAATAAGATTCTGCAGTTCGCGTTGAGTGTCATCATCCTTAGCGGCAAGCATGAGACCCGAAGTATCGCGGTCCAAGCGATGCACGATGCCGGGACGGTCCTCTCCCTGAACGGTACCCAAATGATCGATTCCGCAATGATATACAAGCGCATTGGCAAGCGTACCCGAATCATGTCCATGAGCTGGATGACATACGAGACCACGCTGCTTGGACAAAACGATCAGGTAGTTATCCTCATAGCGAATATCCAGAGGAATCGCCTGAGGCACAATCTCGGTAGATTCGTCAACTTCGGGCAGCTCTACAGAAATTCGGTCGCCAGCAGAAACGGCGTATTTCTTAGAAGCACAGGTCTCACCGTTCACATCGACGGAGCCGGCCTCAAGCAAACGCGCGCATGCAGAACGCGAGGGCATGCCCGACTGAGCGCCAAGATAGGCATCGATACGCGAACCGGCATCGGACATATCGACCAAATAATGCATGTCGGCCATCAGGAGTCACCCTTCTTACGAGCTGCACGCTTTGCTTCGCGCTTGGCGCGCGCCTGGGCATCGCGACGATTGAGCTCCTCCGTCGCATCGACCTTATTGGCGGGAGAAAAGAACGTGAACCCGACGAATGCCAAAACGACCCCAACGGTGATACCGATATCGGCAACGTTGAAGACAGGGAAATCGATGAACTCCGTGGCAAAAAAGTCGACAACATAGCCGCACATCAAGCGATCGATCGCATTACCCACGGCGCCGCCCACAACCATGGCGAGACCAATTACCTCCAAGCGCGAGACCAACGGGGTCTTCCAGAGATACCAGACAGTCGCGGCGATTACCGCCAGGGCAAGCAAAACAAAAGCCCCACCCAGCCCCTCACCGAGGGAAAACGCCGCACCGATGTTTTGAACATAGATAAGACGAATCACACCAGGAATAAGCTCGGGGCCAGGTGCTCCCAGGACGAGAACGTTTCGCACGACCGCCTTGGTGATCTGATCGAGCACCAAAAAAAGAGCGGAAACGCCAGCGGCAGTGGCGAAACGCCATACACGGTTAGGACTCATTTCGGGCTGTTGCTGTTTCATTCATACTCCTCGCCAGCAGTTTTTCTGCAAAACCATATCACACAAAAGGGGCCACCGATGAAATCGATGACCCCTCGACATACACATAAAAGGATGCAGATCGATACCGCTACTCCCCCAGCGCGGCGGCGCAGCGAGCGCAGATGTGCTCGTGAGCGCCATACGTCGCAACATCGGTGCGGTAGTTCCAGCAGCGGTCGCAGCACTCGCCATCGGCAGGTTCGATCGTAGCGGTCAGCTCGTCACCGGATGTCAGCTCGACGGCAGAGACGATGTAGAACTCGGCAAGGTCGACGGCCTTTTCGCCGCAAAGCAGCTCATACATCTCGGCAGGAACGGTCGCCTTGACCTTGACCTGCTGGCTCTTTGTGAAGGTACCGGCAGCGCGAGCCTCCTCGAGCGCCTTGGTGACAACGGAACGAAGCTCAAGCGAAGCCTCGAGAATACCCTCGAACCCATTAGCCTCTTCAAGAGTGATGGGGCCCTTGTACCAATCGAGCAGTGCGGCGTACTTCTGGTTGTCCACGATGCCTGCGGGCGCATACGCCATAACCTCGTCTGTGGTATAGGCGAGGATGGGCTGCATGTCTCGCAGCAGCATAGAGAGCAGCTCTGCAAGGACGGTCTGAGCGCTGCGGCGCTTGAGAGAGCCGAGCTTCTCGCAGTACAGGCGATCTTTCAGAGCGTCCAAATAGACATTGGAGAGCTCGGTGACCACGAAGTCGTATAGAGCGCGGTAAGCGCGCGGGAACTCATAGGAGGCATAGGCGTCATCGACCTCGGCCTGGACCTGAGTAAGGCGCGCAACCATGAGTTTATCGAGCGGCATAAGCTCGTCGAACGCAACGCGGTCACGCTCGGGATCGAACTGTCCCTCAAGCTCGGAAAGCAAGAAGCGGTAGGTGTTGCGGAAACGACGATACGCATCGGAGGTACGAGCGAGGATCTCGTGATCGATGGAGACATCAGAGCTGGTATCGACCGAGGACACCCACAGGCGAATGATATCGGCACCCATCTCGTCGCAAACCTTGTTAGGGTCGATTACGTTGCCGAGCGACTTGGACATCTTGCGACCCTTGCCGTCCAGCGTGAAGCCCTGCGAGACAACGGCCTTATACGGAGCGATGTCGTTGGTACCCACAGAAGTGAGCAGCGAGCTTTGGAACCATCCGCGATGCTGGTCGGAACCCTCAAGATAGACGTCGGCAGGATACTGAAGCTCGTCGCGATACTCGCAGACAGCCTTCCAGGAGACGCCGGAATCCCACCACACATCGAGAATGTCGCGGTCGGTCTTAAGATGATGGCCACCGCACTTAGGACAGACGCAGGCGTCGCCCAGATAGCTTGCGGGCTCGTCGGTAAACCAAGCATCGGAGCCCTTCTCATGGAAGAGCTTGATCACAGCGTCGAGCGTGTCGTCGTTCATGACCTTCTCGCCGCAGTCGGCACAGGTATAGCTCGGGATAGGCACGCCCCAGTTGCGCTGGCGGGAGATGCACCAGTCAGGGCGCTGCTCGACCATGGCACCAATACGATTGGCCGCATGCGCGGGATACCACTTCACATGGTTCTTGATCTGATCGGCAGCAGTCTCGCGCAGACCGGTCTTGTCCATAGATACAAACCACTGGTCGGTGGCACGGAAAAGAACCGGATGCTTGCAGCGCCAGCAGTGAGGATAGCTGTGCGTGATCTTCTTCTCCATCACAAGCGTGCCGCGCTCGCGAAGGAACTCGATGATGTGAGGGTTGGCCTCATCGGTATCCATGCCGCTGAAGGGACCACCGCAGCCAAATTCATCGCCCACGTAGAACTTGCCGTCATCATCGACCGGCATGCAGATATCCATGCCTTCCTTGACGCAAACGTAGTAGTCGTCGGCGCCATGGCCAGGAGAGTTATGGACGATACCGGTACCGTCTTCGGTTCCAACGTAATCGGCAAGAAGTGCCACGCCCTCGACGCCATCAAAGACGGGCTGCTTGTAGTGGAGGTGATAGAAGACCTCGGCATCGACAACGTAATCGGCGCCGTCGACCTGAACCGGGGTGTACTCCCAACCAAACTGCTCACAGCAAGAAGGAGCGAGCTTCTCGAGCATGATCTCGGCGCGGCCGTCGTGTTCAACAGCAACATACTTCTCGCCGGGCTTGAGGGATACCGCCTGGTCGGAAGGAATGGTCCACGGGGTCGTGGTCCAAATAATAAAATCGACAGGACCGTCGAAACCCTCCAAGCCCGCAGGCTTGCTCGTGAGCTCAAAGCGAACAAAAATCGAGGGGGACGTCTCGTCGGAGTACTCGATCTCTGCCTCGGCGAGAGCGGTATGGCAATGCTTGCACCAGTGAACAGGCTTATGGCCGCGATAGATCATACCGCGATCGAACATGGCCTTGAAAACCTCGATATCAGCAGCGTCATGCTGGTGATACAGCGTCAAGTAGGGATTGTCCCAATCGCCGAGCACGCCCAGACGACGGAAACCCGCCTTCTGGAGCTCGATATTCTCGACAGCGAACTCGTTGCAGAGCTCGCGAATCTTCGCCACCGGGGTCTCATTGAACTTGGCGGTACCGAGCTTCTCTTCGACCTTGTGCTCGATGGGCTGACCATGGCAGTCCCATCCCGGGACGTAGGGGGTCTCATAGCCCTGCATGGCCTGATAGCGGTTGATGATGTCCTTAGAGATCTTGTTCATGGCATGGCCGATGTGAATCGGGCCGTTTGCATACGGAGGTCCATCGTGCAGGACGAACTTCTTGTGTCCCTCGTTCTTTTTCAAAACCTGCTCATAGACCTTGTTGTCCTGCCAGTCCTTGAGACGCTTGGGCTCGGACTTGGAAAGACCGGCGCGCATGGGAAAACCGGTCTTGGGCAGGTTCATGGTCTGTTTGTACTCGTTGGCCACGAATACCCCTTTCGTATACACGCGGACGCTCTCGCGTCCTTTGGGCACAAAAAATGCGCCCGTCCCTACAAGCTGGGACGAAGCGCTCCCGTGCGGTATAGCCGCTCATGCTCTTCGTTTAACCACCCAGCTTAGATGCACAGGCAACCACGCATGCCTCGCATCCGATACTCGGCTGGCCTATATCGGCGACCATCCCGGCGACGCCTACTGAGGATATGCTCCCGTTGGGGCCGCAGCTCCGGGGTGATTTTCATACGGGCGCGCACGTCGAACTTTCAGCCAAGGTCCAACTCTCTGATGTGCGCGTATGACCGATTACTCGTCCCCATCAACGCTTAACAGGTTTGTATGCTAGCACGAACGAACAGTGCGAGCATCGATGTTTTACAAAGCAAAAAAAGCGGGACAAAATCGTCGTAGGATTTTGTCCCGCCCATATATCGCATTACTCTGCAGAGGCGTCTTCGCCAAGCTTCTTGCCGCACGACATGCAGAAAGCATCGCCCTCGACAACAGGAGCGCCGCACGCGGGGCACACGGGACCGACGGTAGATGCAACGGGGGCTTCTGCCTGCTGCTGAGCGGCAAAGGCATCCTTGATCTCGGCGATAGGTTTACCGCAACCGGAACAGAACAGATCACTCACGCCCATGCGCGCTCCGCAGAAGGGGCATGCAAATGTGGTGGCAGCCTGAACCGCCTGCTGCGCCTGACGCTCAAGCTCATCGAGCTGTGCCTGAAGCGATGCGCGCTCGGCATCGACAGCCGCGATGCCATCATAAAGAGGCTCGCGGCCCAAACGAAACTCAGGAGCATCCTTGGTGACATCATAAAGGCTTGCACCAAGCTGGGCCGCAAGCGCCTGCCGGCGTTTCGCAGCATCGTTCATCTGCATCTTGATCTTCTGCGTATCCACAGCACGACCGGCGCTAGCCATGCCTCGATTCATAGAGGCTTGAATATCATCAAAAAAGCCCATTGGCATTCCTCTCAATGCGTATGGATAAAATCCCATTTAATAAGGACACTATGCCACATCAAGGTGAAGTAGTAATGAATAGTGAGGTTTATCAAGGCATCCTGGCAGCGCTGCCCATAGCGCATTCTCTAGTTGAGACGCTTGCCAAAAGCGTCGGCGTCCTTGATGGCCTGAGCAAATCTACCGTCGCTAAAGGGCTCGGGGTTGCCCTGCCTCCATTCGTTGGTAGCATGGGCTGCCTCACAAAGTGCGGGAATAAAGCTCTCATCCAAGCCGACAGCCTCGAGCGTTACCGGAAGGCCGAGTTTCTTGTTGAAGGCAGCATAGCGAGCAAGATTCTCCTCATCACCGATATAGGCGAGTAAAACGAGGACGCCGAAACTTACGACTTCACCATGAAGATAGCTGCCTGGACGGTCAATCGAGCAGCTCGCATTGTAGAAAGCATGAGCGACGCTTGAGTTGTAGTAGAAATCAGTCTGGTTGGTGAGGTTTGAGACATAACCCGTGTTGACCACGATATCAAGCGCGATCTGTCGCACAGCCTCCGAGCTCACCTTTGCTCGAACATCTTTCAAACCCTGCTCGCCATAGGCAAAAAGCGGCTCAGAACACGTATGCGCCAAAGCCAAGCCCAAAGCAGCGGTATGCTCCAAGTTCCCGGCACTGGTGGCATACTCCACCTCGGGTTGCTTTGAAAGCGCGTCACCGATACCAGCCCAGAAGTACTCCGCGGGAGCCGCTGCGATAATCGCAGGGTTGATAAAAATGTGGTCGGGACAATGCGGGTAGCTATACCCCTCGAGCGAACCGTCGGCGTTGTACACCACCGCGATAGCGGTGCCAGCAGAGCAGTTGGAACAGATGGTGGGAACCGAAAAAACCTTTTTATTGAGCTCGATGTTAGCGGTCTTTACCGTATCGATCGCCTTGCCGCCACCAATTGCAAATAGCGCATCTGCAGATTGGGCCAAAGGGCTGTTAACAATCTTGGCGATGTTCTCGCGCGTACTGTTCTTGCCGTACACGTGACGACCAAGAATCTCGACATCAGTACCCGCAAGAGAAGCCTTGATGCCGGGCGCCGCGGCCGCGAGCGCACGCTCGCCGCCGATAAGCATGACCCTTTTGACCTCATGAAGAGCCAAGACCTCGGGAATCGCATCAAAACAATCGTCTCCGATGGTGTAATTGCTCAATTCAACGGTTCGCATTGGCTATCCTTCCCGTAAAAATGGCAACGATTCTTACGAACCGTCACGTCTGTGCGCATTGTTTACCATTTTGATAATACGCGGTGAGTGCACTATCGAGAAACTTACCGTTAACAAGCCTAACGCCCGCTCCCCAAACCGCGTCCGAAGGCTAGCGCATAATCGAAACGCACGCAAAACCCCTGTGATTCCGAGACACCGAGATCACAGGGGCATATATAACCAAGGAAACTACCAAAAAGAGAAAATCAATTACTGCGCTTTTGGCATCAGCGGATTCTCGCGCGAAAGGAGCGTCATGAACTCCTCGCCGGTAATGGTTTCCTTCTTATAGAGATAGCGAGCGAGCTCATGCAGCTTGAACTTATTCTCCTTCAAGATCTGCATAGCACGGGCGTGGGCCTCCTCAATCAGCTTTACCACCAGGGCGTCCACCTGTTCGGCCGTTCCGGGAGCGCAGGTAAGCGAGGTGTCCTGGTTGAGATACTGGTTTTGAACCGTACCCAAAGCCATCATGCCAAACTCATCGGACATACCAAAACGCGTGATCATGTTGCGCGCAAGCTTCGTTGCCTGCTCGATATCATTGGCGGCGCCCGTCGTCATCTCACCGAAGATGAGCTCCTCGGCAGCACGGCCACCGCAGTAGACCGCAAGCTTATCAAGAATCTCCTGCTTGGTCGTCAGGAACTTCTCATCTTCCTCAACCTGCATCGTGTAACCAAGGGCACCCGAAGTACGCGGCACGATTGTGATCTTGGTGACAGGGGCAGAACCCTTCTGGCGCGCCGCAACGATGGCATGGCCGATCTCGTGATACGAAACAACCTGCTTCTCATGATCGGAAAGAACCGTGGACTTACGCTGCTGGCCGGCAATGACCACCTCAACCGACTCTTCGAAATCATCCTGGGTAGCGCGCTTGCGGCCCATGCGAACGGCGCGAAGGGCACCCTCGTTGATGATGTTCGCAAGATCGGCGCCGGACGCGCCCGGCGTGGCGCGCGCGATGGCAGTAAGATCAATTGGCGGCTGCACCTTAACGTCCTTGGCATGAAGCTCAAGGATCGACTTGCGGCCGCTAAGGTCGGGAAGCTCGACGGGGATACGACGATCAAAGCGACCGGGACGAAGCAGCGCGGGATCCAAGCTGTCAGGACGGTTAGTGGCCGCAAGAACAACGATGCCCTTATGGTTATCGAAACCATCCATCTCGGTCAAAAGCTGGTTCAGGGTCTGTTCACGCTCATCGTTACCCGACAACCCACCGCCGTCGCGCTTCTTGCCGACAGTATCGATCTCGTCAATAAAGACGATACAGGGAGCTTTTTCCTTGGCCTGCTTGAAAAGGTCGCGCACCTTGGCTGCACCACGGCCAACAAACATCTCGACGAATTCAGAGCCAGAGATGGAGAAGAACGGCACGCCGGCTTCACCGGCAACTGCCTTGGCAAGCAGGGTCTTACCGGTACCCGGAGGTCCCACGAGTAGAGCGCCGCGAGGAAGCTTGGCGCCGATCTCTTCATAGCGCTTCGGATTTTCAAGAAAGTCAACGACTTCCTTGAGGGACTCCTTGGCCTCTTCCTGACCAGCGACATCCTTGAACGTCACGCCCACGTCTTTGGAAGCGATCACGCGCGCGCCGGACTTACCAAGACCACCGCCGCCAAAGCCGCCGCCAAAGTTCATCGAGGGGCCATCGTCACCCATAGCCTTCTTCATCTTACGGTTGAGCCACCAGCCAACCAAGAAGAAGATAGCGATGGGCAGCACCATAGTAAGCAGGTAGTACATCATCAACCCGGAGTTCTTATCGGGAACCACCGAGGTCAGAGAAGCACCGGCGTCGAGCACGCGATCGGTAAAGCCCGAATCGTTGGGGACGCCCACCGTCTTATAAGCGATATCCTCGCTCTCACCCTTCTTGGTGTAGTAAATCGTGTAGTCGTCCGTGTTGTATTCGACCTTATCGACCTTCTTCTTTTTCAAAGCGGTCACAAATGTCGAATAATCTGTCTCGGTGATCTGCTGGGTGCGTCCCAAATTGGGGAACAGCACCGTGCTGAGCACAAGATAGACAACGAACGCGATAAGAACGTAGAGGATCATATTCCTTCTGCGCTTGCGATCATCCATCTCCATTGGCAAAACTCCATCTCGAGAATTGTTGATTACTGTTTGATACCCTATCGATAATAAGATAATCAAATTGTTTTCTAAGCGAAGCTCCCCCAGCGATAAGCTCATAAAGACATATGTCGCGCATACGAAAGGCTCGAGAATACGATGGCTCAGCTCGAATGTGGAAAAGTGCAAATCTATACCGGAGACGGCAAGGGCAAGACCACCGCAGCACTCGGTCTTTCCCTTCGCGCTCGCGGGCTAGGGCTCGACGTCCTTTTTCTCCAGTTTGCAAAAAAGCTCGTCTGTGCCGAACACGAGATAGCGCCACAGATAGGCCTTGAAATTGCACAAGCCACGCGGGAAACGCCAGAACTATGCGCACAGCAGATCATGAAGCTGGCGCACTGGGCACTGGCGCCAGCGGGAGACGCTCCGGACGCGAGCATCCCCATCGCTGCACGGAATAAGCCCGTAGACATACTCGTGCTCGATGAGGTGGGCTACGCGATGCATCGAGGCTACGTAACGCGAGCAGACATCGAAAAGCTCATCGCGTCAAAACCCGCCACAACCGAGCTGGTGCTTACAGGACGCGGATTGCTTGACCTTGCCGACAGAGCAGACCTGGTCACCGAAATGGTTCCGATAAAGCACTATTTTGACGAAGGCCTTCTCGCCCGGCGCGGTATCGAGTACTAAAGCGCAATCTCAAAACGTTCCTGGCGCTCGCGAGCGCGACCCAGCCAGTTGCCGGAGTGATGGTAGATGGCAAAAAGAACCGCCGTCACAACCCAGGTAACAGGGTACACCATGAGCATCGTGCCCATTTCGTGATGCAGCGGCACGATGGTAAAGAGCCAAACGATACGAAGAACGCAGGTGCCCAACAGCGTCATAATCATGGGTTGCAAGCTCACGCCCGAACCTCGAATGGCTCCGGAGGCGTTATCGACCACCGAGTAGAAGATATAGAACGGCGCAACATAGTGAATCATCAAGCGCGTGTAATACGTCACGCCAGCGTCATCGATAAAGAAACGCGATAGTGGATCGACAAAGAGAATCAACAGCGAGGACAAAGAGCCCACAAGCACAAGCGACATGACAAGCGAGGTGTGATAACCCTCACGCATGCGCCGGTAATTGCGCGCCCCGAAGTTCTGAGCCGTAAACGTCGTAAGCGCCACACCAAGTGCCTCTACGACCAGCCAGACAAACACGTCGAGTCGGCTTGCCAGACCACAGCCCGTAACCGCATCGGCACCAAAGCTGTTGATGGTGGATTGCACGATGATGTTGGAAATCGAATAAGCAGCAGATTGAATGCCGAGAGGCAAACCGCACGACACCATATTCTTCAAGATTACGGGGTCGATACGCATTCGGCGAAACTCAAGTCGCCAGGCCCCCTCGGCCTTATGCATTCGGTGAAGAATCAGCATACAGCTGTTTGCGATGGCGAGAGCCGTAGCGATGCCGCAGCCCAGCGCTTCAAGGCGAAGCCAGACCACGAAGACAAGATCGAGCGCGATGTTGACAACGCAGCTCACAGCCGTGATCAAAGCGGGTCCACGCGTATCGCCCACCGCACGCAAGAGGGCCACACCCATGTTCATCATGAGCGTACAAGTCATGGCACCCAGATAGCAACGCGAATAGAGAATCGCATCGTGAAGAAGCTCTTCGGGCGTGCCCATGAGGCGCAGGATATCGGGGATAAAGATCACGCCAAAAACGGTAACGCAAAGGCCGATGAGCAGCGAAAGCGTCATGGCCGTGTGCACGGCACGAGAGAGCCTCTCATCGTCTTTTTGCCCAAAAAACTGTCCGGCACAAACGGCACAGCCAGCACCGAGGCCGACGCAAAAACCAACGACAAGCTCGGTCAGGCACGTAGTTGCCTGAATACCACCAAGGGCGTCTTTGCCACCGAATTGTCCGACAACGAATGTGTTGATAAGCGTGTACGCTTGCTGAAAAAAGGAACTGAAGAAAATGGGAATGCACAGCGTAAACAGCTGTTTCCAGATTACACCCTCGGTAACGTCGACAGCAGTTTCCTTCGGCCTCGCCATTTCGCTCCCTTCTCTTCCTTTAAGCGCGACAGCAACATAGGGTACGCCGACGCGCAAAGAGCTTCAAGCGACGATTTGCAATACATGCAACGTACGTGCGGATTCGTCAAAAAGGTTAAGCGAACATCCCGGGACGGTAATGATAGTCATTAGGAACATGGGGGCAAAGCTGCCAAAATGCCACCGCGCTCGCCGCCGCCACATTTAAGGAATCCACTCCGTGTGCCATCGGGATGCGAATGGTCTTGTCGCAACCGCGGATCGTACGCGCTTGCAAACCTTCCCCTTCGGTGCCCATAAAGATGGCGAGACGCTCGCACTCCCGAAGTTCAGGGGCATCCAAAGAGACGGATTCGTCTGTCAACGCCATGGCCGCACACTCAAATCCAGCCTGGTGCAGTACGTTCAAACCATCATGTGGCCAGACGCGTGCCTCGGTTCCAATACGAGTCCAAGGAACCTGGAAAACGGTTCCCATCGACACGCGGACAGCACGACGATACAAAGGATCGCAGCATGTAGGACTCACCAGAATGCCATCGACGTTAAGGGCTGCCGCACTCCTGAAGATAGCGCCGACATTCGTGTGATCCACAATTCCCTCGAGCACACAGACGCGCACGGAGCGTCCCTCGGCACGCGCATTCAACGCGGTGAGAAAGGTGCTCGCATCGGCCAGCGGTGGGCGACGAAACGCAGCGAGCGCGCCACGCGTCACCGTAAAACCGGTAAGATCGCGCATGAGGTCCATAGACCCTACAAACGCAGGAATATCGAGTTCGGGACGCTCCTGTTCCAAACGCTCAAAAAACGGCTGCAGCTGAGGCACCCAACGCTCGCCCAAAAGAAAGCTCACCGGCTCGAGCCCCGCATCGACAGCGCGCTCGATCACCTTGGCGCTCTCGGCGATAAAGATGCCCTTCTCAGGCTCAAGGACACAACGAAGCTCGCGCTCCGTCAATTTGGTATAGGCATCAAGGCGTTTGTCCTCAAGGGACTCGATACGTATGAGCTGAACTGCCACGCGCTACTCCCCCGCTCTCTCATCACGACGTCGGTACGTGGCGAACTCAAAGGAAACGCCAGCATCGCCTTCTCCTTCGGCGACCTGTTGTGTCTCGGAACGAGAGACGACAACCCATGCAGGGTCCTCATCAAGATTGGGAAAATACGTATCGGAATTGCGCAGACAATGATTGCGAGTCACTTCCGCTTCGCAGCAGTAGGGCAAAAGCTGCTCATACACTTTACCCCCACCGACAACCCAAGCGAGCTCAGAGGGCTCAAGGGCAGCGAGCACTTCTTCGATAGTATGGACAACCTCGGCACCACGACACAAGAACAGCGGGTCGCGCGTTAAAACGATATTGCGACGATCTTTGAGTGGACGGGCACCGGGAAAGCTCTCGAGTGTCTTGCGACCCATAATGACCGTATGGCCTTTGGTGCAGGAGACAAAATGGCGCATGTCGGCACGGTTGGAGACGACCATGTCTCCGTTTGCGCCAATACCCCAATCGTCACACACCGCAACGATTGCCTTCAAATTGTCCATTGGTTTAACCTCTCACTCATACGGCATGTTGGCCAAATCGACTTACACCGCAATGGGAATGTTCTTGATCTGGGGGCCGTGCTCATACTCCTCCACGATCAAATCATCGGTTGTAAAGTCGTAGAAATTCGTCACCTCGGGATTGAGGGACACACGCGGCGCAGGATACTGGGGGCGTGCGATAAGCTCGCGAACGATATCGACATGACGGTCATAAATGTGCGCATCGACGATCACATGAAGCAGCTCACCTGCAATCATTCCGCAACTTTGCGCCACCATCATCAGCAGAATCGCATATTGGCAGACGTTCCAATTATTAGCGGCGAGGATATCTTGGCTACGCTGCATAAGCACCATGTTAAGCGTGGGCTTCTCGTCTCCAGGCTGCTCCGTGACGTTGTAGGTCACGCTGTAGGCGCATGGATAGAGGTGCATCTCGGACAAGTCGCTGAAGGTGTACATGTTGGTCATGATACGGCGCGAGAACGGCGTGTGCTGCAGGTCATATAAAACGCGGTCCATCTGATCGAAGTCGCCCTCAGCGTAATGGGACTTCTGCGCAATCTGGTAGCCGTACGCTTTACCGATTGAGCCTGTCTCATCGGCCCATTCATCCCAAATATGGCTGTGAAGGTCGTTGATATTATTGGATTTACGCTGATAAATCCAAAGGATCTCGTCCATAGCGCTTTTGAGCGCCGTGCGTCGCAGGGTCAACGCGGGAAATTCCTCACGCAAGTCGTACCGATTGGTGACGCCAAAATTCTTGATGGTATAAGCAGGGGTACCATCCTCCCAGTGGGGACGAACCTTCTGGCCTTCGGTCGTCGTGCCATTATCGAGAATATCCTGGCACATGGAAACAAAGAGTTCATCAGCCTTGCTCATCAGCGCCTCCAAACGATAGCGAGCGATGCACCCCATTGTACGACAGCAAGCATCAAGGCTCTCATAACCATAACCGACGCACATGGATACCCCAGTAATAAAAGGCGAGTCCAAAGACCCGCCCAAAAACAGATGAAATTGTCTGTGTTCAAAAGAACTACTTGCGGCGCATCTGCTGCTCCATCTGGCGCAGCATGTCCATATCGGCGCCGCCGCCAAGGCCCGGCATACCGCCCATGGCGCCCAGATTGCCCATACCGGGAATACTGGGCATGCGCATCTTCTTGCCCTTCTTGCCCTTTTTTCCGCTCGCTTGCTGCTGCATCGAACGCATCTTCCCCATCATTTTGTTCATCTCGCCCCATTGCTTCATGAGGGAGTTGACATCTGCCGGGGTCGTGCCCGAGCCACGGGCAATGCGAGCGCGGCGCTGGCCGTTGATGATCGAGGGCTTAAGACGCTCGGCTTTGGTCATGGAGTGGATGATGGCCTCGTTGCGATCGAAGATCTTCTCATCCAGATTGCCGCCCATCTGATTCAAAGCGCGCTGGCCGCCCGGAAGTTTGGAGAGAATGCCCTTCATGCCGCCCATTTTCTTGACAGCGGCCATCTGCTCGAGCATGTCATCCATGGTAAAGCCGTCACGAAGCATGCGCTTGGCATTTTCGATCTGCTTGGCGTCGGCCATCTCCTGCGCTTGTTCGATAATGCCAACGACGTCGCCCATGCCCAAGATGCGCTTGGCCATGCGATCGGGATAGAACGTCTCGAGCGAATCGGGCTTCTCGCCCATCGAGACAAACTTGATGGGCTTACCGGTAACCTGGCGCACGGACAGGGCACCGCCGCCACGGGCATCGCCGTCGAGCTTGGAAATGATGACGCCGTCAAAGTCGGTGCGCTCGGCAAACGTGGAGACCACGTTGACGATGTCCTGACCGGTCATGGCGTCCACAACCATCAGGACCTGGTCGGGCTTGACCGCGCGCTTGATATCGACGGCCTCCTGCATCATCTGTTCGTCGATCTGCAGACGGCCGGCGGTATCGACAATGACCACGTCGCGCATATTGTCGACAGCCTCGCGAATAGAACCGCGGGCAATCTCGACCGCATCTTTGCCATCACCGCGGAAGACCGGCACACCGATCTCGCCGCCCAGGGTAGCGAGCTGATCGGCTGCAGCGGGACGGTACACGTCGCACGCGGCGAGCAAAGGGCTACGACCCTGCTTCTTGAGCAGGTAGGCCAGCTTTACAGCAGCAGTGGTCTTGCCGGAACCCTGAAGACCCACGAGCATGATCACATTGGGAATACGGCTTGAGAGAACAAGCTTGCTCTCGGTGGAGCCTAAAAGCTCGGTAAGCTCATCAAGCACGATCTTGACGACGTTTTGCGCCGGGGTGAGTGACTCCATGACCTCGGCGGTCATGCAGCGCTCTTTGGTCTTTGCGACAAAATCCTTGACGACCTTGAAGTTGACGTCGGCCTCAAGCAGCGCCATGCGAATATCGCGCATAGCACTTGTGATATCGGCCTCGGTCAGCTTGCCCTTGCCGCGCAGGCGGTCAAAAGTATCGTTCAGGCGATCGGAAAGGCTGTTGAACATCGACTACTCCTTGTCGCCGTTGCCCACCAGGGCACGGCAGAACTCGTGGGCATCAAAACGCTGCAGGTCCTCGACCTGCTCGCCCACACCGATACGGAAGATGGGAAGCTTGAGCTTAGAGGCAACAGCCATGGCGATACCGCCTTTGGCCGTGCCGTCGAGCTTTGTCATGATGATACCGTCAAGACCCAGCGCCTCATTGAACTCCAAGGCCTGATTCAGGCCGTTTTGTCCCGTTGCGGCATCAATTACAAGAACCACGCGCACGGGCATGGGGCCCGCTGCCGCAGAGGCGGCGCGCTTGCGCGTGACATTAACCACCTTGGCAAGCTCGCGCATAAGGTCGGCGCTTGTGTGCAAGCGGCCGGCGGTATCGATCAGAACCAGCTCGCTTCCGCACTTGTCGGCCTCATCCAAGACGTCATAGCAAACGCTCGCAGGGTCGCTGCCTCGATCACGCTTGACAACGGAAACGCCCGCGCGCTTGCCCCAAACATCCAGCTGCTCGATTGCGGCAGCGCGAAAGGTGTCGGCGCTACCGATAATCACGTTTTTCCCCTCATGGGCAGCGGCACTGGCAATCTTTCCCACCGTAGTGGTCTTACCGGCTCCGTTAATACCCACGAACAAGACGACGGAAGGCGTGTCGTCAAAGGGATCGAACTCAGAACTCACAAAGGTTTCGGCCAAACGATCGGTCAGCGCCTCGCGCAACTGTCGAGCGGAGGTAAGGTTGCGCTTCGCTGCCATATCACGCAGATCATCGGTAACCTGCATGGCGATATCGGCGCCCATATCGCCCATGACGAGCGTATCCTCAAGATCCTCCCAGAAGTCCTCGGTAACGTCGCCACCAAAATAGAAAATCTGGTTAAGCGCCTCGCGACTGCGCTCAAGTCCACGCGAAAGCGAATCAAAGAAACCCATCTACGCGTTCACTACCTTTCCGGTCTCTCGGTCGAGCCTCTGGCTAACCACGTGGCTCACGCCGTCGGCCTGCATCGACACACCATACAAGACATCAGCATCTTCCATCGTACGACGCTGATGAGAGATAACAAGCAGCTGAGTGCTTTGACGCAAAACATCGATGGCGCCGATGAGCTTAGACAGGTTGGAGTCGTCAAGGGCGGCCTCAACCTCGTCGAGCACATAAAACGGCACCGTACGCGTACGATAGACCGCAAACAGAAGCGCCAAAGCCGTCAGACTCTTCTCGCCACCGCTCATAAGCATCATCTTGGTGATGCGCTTGCCGCGTGGCTGCGCCACCACCTCGATACCGGTTTGCGCGGGATGCTCGGGGTCGGTCATCTCGAGATGCGCCTGACCGCCCGGGAAGAGCATGGAGAAGACCTCGCGGAAATTTGCATCGACGGCCTCGAAGGTCGTCAGGAACTGACGGCGCATCTTTCGGTCGATGGCCTGAGAAATCTTCGTAAGCGAAGTGCGGGCGCTCTCGAGGTCTGCCAGCTGGGTGGCAACATAATCCGCACGCTCGCGAAGACGCTCATACTCCTCGAAAGCCACCTGATTCACCGGGCCCAAATTGTTGATCTGACGCGCAAGGTCGGCAAGCTCGCGCTCACAGGCCGCGCGGTCGTCGGGCGCAGGCAGAGAAAGCGCCTCCTCGAGCACCGTCTTGCCATCGGCGGTAATGGCCTTGATGGCTGCCTCGACTTGCACCTCGAGCTTGCCTCGTGCAACCTTGACCTCGCCCTGAGCGGCCTTGGCCTCATCAACCTCACCTTTTGCACGCTCCACTTCGGCGCGCGCGTCGGCGATTGTCTTCTTAAGCGACGCGGAGTCGGCCTCCTCGATAGACGCCTGATCTCGCAAACGAGCAGCCCAATCAAGAGCGCGCTCAGACAAGGCTTGATAGCGGTCATGCAACGGATCGACACGAAGGCGCAAGACCTCAAGCGAACGCGATGCCTGACGTGTGGAGCGAATGCGGCGGTCAATCCCTTCGAGCCGATGCTCGAGCTCGGGTTTACGAGCTTCAAGGCTGCGCAGGCGTTCGGAAGACTGCGCCAAACGGACCTTGGCATCAGCGAGCTTGCTCGCAGCCTCGGAATCTTCGCGGCGTAACGCCTCGAGTTCGTCGCTTGCATCCTCGATCTCGAGAGCAAGCGAATCGGCGCGTTCGCGCTCGGAATCACACGTCGTCGCGAGTTCATCCAGACGCGGCTGAGCCTCGCGTACGGCGCTCGCCGACAGCTCACGACGGCGCTCAACCTGCTTGCGCTCGGATTGCGATTGGTTATACGACTGCTCCAGGCGACCGATTTCAGAAAGCAAGGAGCGCTTTTCTCCCTCGATACGAGCGATATCGCCCGCAACCTCCGCCTCAGCGGATCGCGCCTGAGCCACGGCGTCGGAAGCCTCCGAAACCTGATGGCCGGCATGTTCGAACACGGAGGAAAGATCGGGCTCAAGGCCCTCGAGAGTGCGGATACGGCGCTTGCGCTCAAGCGCGCCGTCGGCGGCATCGCCCGCAGAACCGACGCGAACAGCGCCACCGGAAGTAACGCGTGCGCCATCGCGCGTCACGTACATGACGCCCGGAATGGCGGGGGCGCCAAGAGCCTCGTCAAGGGAATCGACAACATAGACGCCACCGAGGATGGACGCCACAGCGCAAGCAAAACCATCGCGAACACTCAGGCGCTCAACCAGCCGGAAACCAGCAGCGCTGGCAGCCGGATCTGTACCCACAGCATCGCGCGAAAGCAGCAAAGCCTCACCAGAAGCGCCCTTCTGCTCGACAGCAAAGGAACCCAAACGGGCAAGTGCCTGCTCATCAGTAGTGACCAAAGCATCGATATCGGAAGAAAGCAGGCTTTCCACTAAAGACTCAAGGTCTTCTGGAGCCTCGATAAGATCGCCCAGTCGTGCAGCGATATCCCCAGCATGGGAATTTGCAATGGTAGAAGTAAGCGGAGAGGCACCTTTTGCGCGCTCATCGAGCTTTTTCAAACTGGCAAGCTCGCTTCTCACTTCGGAAAGATGCTGGCGGGCTTCGGTCTCGCGAGCACGAAGCTCCTCAAGAGCGCGCTGGGCAAGATCAATGGCGCCCTTCGCGTCCTCGCGGCGCTGGGCCGTCGAGGTGAGTTCGGCATCGAGCTCCTCCGCACGACTCCGGCGGTTTTCGAGAGAGGCCGCCAAATTTTCCATCTGCTCATCGAGCTGGTCGAGACGCGATGCATACATCGAATCCTCGAGCTCCGCATTAGAGATCGTCTCTTTGACCTTGACGTATTCAAGCGCCGCTGCATCGGCGGCACGCTGGGCATCGCGCTGATCGCGCGTGAGCGCGGTGATGGAAACGTCGAGCTCTTTACGACGCGCATGGAGCTTCTCGGCTGCCGGAGCAGCCTCGTCCACATCCTCTCGCGCAATATGCGCTGCAGCGCGCACCTCATCAAGTTGGGCAGAAATCTGTTCGAGCTCGTCCGCAACGCGTTTACGCTGATGTTCAGAAGAAGATAACGTGCCACGCATCTCGGAAAGTCGAGACACCATGTTGCGGCCCTTTTCTTCGAGCAGCCGCATATCGGAGCCAATGCGGCCCAAGACATCTTGCATATGGCGACGCTGCTCGCCAAGGTCGCCGACGAACAGGCCCTTTTCCTCAAGCATGACCTGGAGCTTCTCAAGCTCGCGCTGTTTCTCGCCCAAGCGATAGTTCGCAAGCTCGAACGCAGCATCGGCCTCACGCGACGAAGACTCCATATCGCCCCATGAAGCCTGAAGGCGGCGCAGTTCATCAACAGCAAGAATCTGCGTAAGCTCGTTGGCTCGATCGGTAAGGTCGCGGTACTTCCTCGCTCGATCAACCTGACGCTCAAGGGGACGCAGCTGGCGGGTAATCTCGCGATTGATATCGCGGGCACGCTTGAGATGCTCATCCATGGAAGCAATTTTTTTGAGCGCACGCTCCTTGCGACGCTTGTGCTTGGAAATGCCGGCAGCCTCTTCAATCAGAGCGCGGCGCTCCTCAGGACGGCTTTGCAAGATGGCATCGAGTTTTCCCTGGCTGATGATGGAATGAGTATCTTTGCCCAACCCGGAATCATGCAGGATATCCTGGATGTCCATAAGCCTGCAGGGGCTCGAATTAATCAGATACTCCGACTCGCCCGAACGATACATGCGCCTCGTAACAGCGACCTCGTTAAAGTCGACCGGAAGCATATGGTCAGAATTATCCAAAACAAGAGTGACCTCCGCCACGCCAACGGGTTTGCGCGCCGACGAGCCGGAGAAAATGACATCTTCCATGGCCTGGCCGCGCAGCTGCTTGGCACTCTGTTCGCCCAAAACCCAAAGGATAGCGTCTGAAATATTGGATTTACCCGAACCATTGGGGCCCACGATAACCGTCAGTCCGGGTTCGAAGGACATATGCGCACGATCGGCAAAGGACTTAAAGCCCTTGAGTGTCAGGGACTTGAGATACACCTATGCCTCGCTTATCCAAGCTTTTTCTTCAAAATGACGCCGTTATGCGTGTAGCCCATGCGCTCGAGCGCATCGAGAGCAGCCGCGGCTTCGGCCTCTTTCTTTGAAGATCCCGTACCGCGCCCACGGCGAATGCCATCGACGAGCGCAACCGCCGTGAAAGTGGGCGCATGCGCAGGACCGCTCGTGTCCACAAGCTTATACGCAGGAGGATCAAAGCGGTCACCCTGCACGCACTCCTGCAAAAAGGATTTGGGATTCGAGGGGTGCTCGGCACGCTCGGTTGCCAGATGCGGCTTGAGCGTACGCGAGATGAACGCCTCGGCAACATCCCAGCCACCATCGAGGTACATGGCACCGACAAGGGACTCATAGACGTTTTCGAGCGCGGAGTGCATGCCGCGCGCGCCCGTCCCCGTCTCGGAGGCGCCAAAGACGATGCATTTGTCGATACCAAGCTCGAGGCCTACATCGGAAAGCGTGGCACCGGAAACCAGCGAGACCTTAAGGCGTGTCAACTTGCCCTCATCAAAATTGGGATAGGCTTTAAACAGGGCAAGCGCCACAATAGAACCCAAAATCGAGTCACCCAGAAACTCCAAGCGCTCGTAGGATGCAGAGACGGGCTGGCCTTCTACAGCAGAAGGATGCGTAATAGCAGAACGAAGCAGATCGCGATCGGAAAACGTATGATCGCAGATCGCCTCCGCCCGATTCATTTTTTCAGCGATCGAATACACGCGCTCATTCCCCCAGAGCGGACTTGATGGCTACGATAGCCTCCGCTACAGAATTGATTGCTTCGAGTTTCTCGTCATCGATCTCGATATCGAACTCGTCTTCCATCGCAGTAACAAGCTGGAGGCGATCGAGAGAATCGGCATCAAGATCGTCAAACGTGGTCTCTTCGGTGATCTCATCGGCGTTGATGCCGAGTACATCGCTAGCGATGTCGGCAACCTTCTCAAAAATCTCAGAATGCTCCATTGTGGGCTCCTTTCACCCATACACGGACACGGCACGCAGCCGCGACGCATCAACAGTGTGATTTTACCGCATCGGCCCAACAGAGACCGGTTAGCGAACGATGTTCTCCATGGATGAGGCAAGCTTATCCACGAGACCCTCGCGAACGGCATAGGCAGAAGCCAGCGTACCGTTTTTAATAGCCTCCACACTGGTGGCTCCATGGCCAATAAGGACAACGCCACGAAGGCCCAAAAGAATCGCTCCGCCCTTGGCATCGCCCGAAAGCTTGACCTTGAGCTCTTTTAACCCGTCCTTAACGAGAAGCGCGGCGATCTTTCCGCCCAAAGACCCCATGAGCACACCTTTGAGCTCGCTCATGAGCAGCTTTGCGGCTCCCTCGGTTGCCTTAAGCGCAACGTTTCCGGCAAAACCGTCGGTAGCAACAACATCAAAGTTACCAGAGGTCAAGTCCGTGCCCTCGCAGTTACCCGCAAAGCCCGGCACGCTCTTGCCCATGTGCAAGAAACACTCTTTGGTGAAATGCGATCCCTTGGTGTCCTCGGAGCCGTTGGACAAAAGGCCTACACGAGGATTTGAAATGCCGCAGACGACCCTCGCATACGTAGCACCCATCTGAGCAAAACGGACGAGGTCTTCCACTTCGACATCGGGATTGGCTCCCATATCGCACAAAACGGTCAAACCGCCCTGCCGGTTAGGAAGCGCCGAGGTAAGGCACGGGCGAATAGGGCGACGCGTGCCCTCGCTCTCGTACTTAAAAGGAGTTACATAGGCGGTGGCGGCAGCGGTGATAGCACCGGTAGCGCCGGCGGAGAAAAAAGCATCCGCCGCGCCCTTTTTGACGGCTCGGCAACCAATCACCACCGACGACTTGCGCTTATGCATGACAGCCTGAATGGGATCGTCCTCCATCGTGATGACATCGGGAGCCACCAGCGGCTCGACGCGCTCATGCTTCTTCGCAAACGCCTCGACAATATCCTGAGGACCAACGGCCACAACGGTAAGATCGGCATCGGCAGCAAGCGCGGCCTCGATGCCGGCCATGACGACCGACGGTTCCTCGTCTCCGCCCATGACGTCCACGCAAACACGAACTTTATCCATGAACTCTCCCTCTATAGCGAAATGGCCGACTCGAAGAGCCGGCCATGTCTGTTCCAGATCTATCACGCCATGCAAAACAAGATCGATGATGCAGCGCGCAGCATTACCTTAAGCAAAAGCTACTCGGTAACGATGACCTCGCGATCCTTGTAGAAGCCACAGTTGGGGCAGACGTGATGCGGAAGCTTGACGGCGCCGCAACGAGGGCAAACGGAGCGAGACGGGGCGTCAATCTTCATGTTGGCGGAACGACGGGTGTGCACAGCTCCACGACCCTTTTTTTGCTTAGGTACTGGCATGATGACCTTCCTTATACATAACTATTGCCTGGCACAATTACGCGCAAGCACCGATACTATCACATTCCACTGGGTTTTGGTGGAAGTTTTTCTCCATCAAGAGTTGACCATACAATAGCGGCCTACTCATCAAACTTAAGATTTTTCAACGCCGCAAAAGGATTGGAATCCGAAGCGGCATAATCGTCCTTCTGCTTATCCTCGCATGCGCAGGGAGCCTCGTTAAGATTCGCTCCGCACGTGGGACAAAGGCCGGCGCAATCGGGACGGCAGAGAACCACAAAAGGTGTGTCCATCACGACGGCATCGGCAATGGCATCAGAAAGATCGATGGTGCGGTCCTCGCTCACAAGCTCGAACCCATCCTCATAGCTCTCCGGATCCTCAGGCTCCTCAAAGAGGTAGTACTCCTCGATCTCGCCCGCGACCTCAAAGTGGGCAACATCGAGACAGCGATCGCACTCGCCGGTGACATGCGCGCGAACGATACCCGTAGCGAGAACGCCGTCGCCGGTATTGGTGAGCATCACATCATAGGAAATGCCGTCGTCAAGAGAAAAGGACTTCTCCCCCGCTTTATAGGTCGCGGCATCGATATGCCCTGCGACCGGGAGGGTATCGCCGGGATTCTCGATTTTGTCCTCAAGATTGACGACAACAGAAGCAAACTGCGACATGATTACCAAGCGCCATTCTGCTGAGCGGAGTTAGCGCCCTCGTTGAGCTGCTGACGACAACGGGCAACCGTGCCGGTCAAGCTCTTGAGGTTCTCCTCAAGGTGAGTGAACACCTGCTCGGCATAGTCCTCGGCAGCATAGCGCGTCTCACGCTCATACTGCTGGGCACGATCGCGAATATCATCCGCCTGCTGCTGAGCCAGACGAACGATCTCCTGCTCGCCCGCGATAGTGAGCGCCTGTTGCTGGGCATCGGCGATAATCGAATCAGCCTGTGCGGTGGCGCTGGCCATCAACTCATCGCGCTCCTTGAGGATGCGGCGAGATTTCTGCCATTCCTCCGGATAGCTCATGCGGATCTCGTCAAGAATATTGAAGAAGACCTCCGTTTCGATGACCTTGAACTGCTGGTTCTTGCCGAAAGGTGGCCTTGCTTCCTCGATAAGCCCCTCGAGTTCGTCTACGAGGCTTTCGATCCTCTCGCCAGGAAAGTTGTCCCCAGCCATCCTGTCTCCCTTCGTTTGCTTATAATCAACCGATAATAGTAGCACATGAACAGTATCGCCTTGCACAAAGTGGTGGCTTGTGTTGCTTACTTGAATCGCTCTGCAAGGGCATGCGCCACATTGCCGGGAACAAAGCCGGACACATCGCCCCCAAGCGAGGCAATCTGCCGCACAACCGAAGACGAAATATAACCATACTGCGGAGCGCTCATCACAAAAATCGACTCAAGGTCTGCATCCAGGCGATAGTTTAAATCGGCCTGCTGCAATTCGTACTCAAAGTCGGTCATAGCGCGAAGGCCTTTGACAAGAGCGCCCGCCTGAATCTCATGGGCAAAATCAACCAGGAGGCCGCAAAAAGGCCTCACTTGCACATTCTCAAGATCGGCAAGAGCCTCGGTAGCAAGACGGACGCGCTCATCGAGAGAGAAAACGGGACCGCTGCCGCCTTTGCCAAGCGACTCGGCAACAGCAACCGTCACCTGAGAGAACATACGGGATGCACGTCGCACCACATCGATATGACCATATGTGATGGGGTCAAACGTACCGGGGACGAGTGCGTGGTCGATGGTTTGAATCATAATCTGCCTTCGTTGGTGGTTATAGTTAAAGCAAGCTAAAGCTAGCGATCGATATCCTCGATGGTAAGCGAGCCGTCAAAACGCAAAAGATCGACAGCGGTAGAGCCGTAGCGCTTCTCGCGCTCGACAATAAAACCATCCGGCCGCGGCCCTTCGTCCGCAGCAGCATGCTCGACGAGAACAAGAGCGTCGGAAGCCAGCAATCCCGATTTGACAAGGGATTCCGCAAGTTGCGTGGCCGGGTCTGCCCCCAACGCATACGGAGCGTCGACCATCACAAGGTCGAACGGCGCCCCCTCAATACGACCGCGCGCTGCCGAAGCAAGACAATCGGCGCAAAATACGCGATACGAGGAGCGTGGAGCAGAGAGCGACTCAAGATTTTTGCGCACCAGAGCCGCGGCAGAACGATTGATGTCAAAAAAGGCGGCAAAAGCAGCGCCGCGCGAGAGCATCTCGATTCCCAATGCGCCTGATCCTGCAAAGGCATCGAGCACCCGAGCGCCCTCGATCCCCTGAGGAAGCGAAGAGTCGACCATCGATGCCATGGCCTCCCTCACGCGATCGGTCGTAGGCCTCGTGACGTCTCTCCCCTGCGGCTCGGCGATCTTGCGCCCACGCCATTGTCCGGAGATGATTCTCATCCTCCGCTTACCTCCTTAAAGATATTTCCATACCGTTCGACAACCTGCAGGCGCAACGGAAGCGTAGCCTGCGAGGACAAAGTAGGAGCATACCGCAAAAGCTCGCGCGCGTCCTCGTGGGCCGCCTCGATAATATCGGTGTCGGCATCAAGGTCGACAAAGCGCAAGGTCACACCTCCATGCTGACGAAGCCCCAAAATCTCTCCCTCATGCCTAAGACGAAGGTCCTCCTCGGCAAGCGTAAAACCGTCGTTGCTCTTCTCGAGCGATTCGAGCCGGTCGCTCGCAACAGTATGTTTAGAACTCGAAAGCTGCGAAAGGACAAAACACGAACCAGGCAAGCTGCCACGGCCCACGCGTCCACGGAGCTGATGCAACGTCGCCAAACCAAATCGCTCGCCGTTTTCGATAATCATCACCGTGGCTCGGGGGACATCCACGCCCACCTCGACCACCGTGGTCGCCACGAGAATATCTACCTCTCCTCCGCGGAAGGCATCGATCACGCGGTCCTTGTCACGCGGGGAGAGGCGCCCATGAAGCGCGGCCATACGTGCCTCGGGGAACAGATGGGACAGGTGCTCGACCTCGGATTCGACAGAATGCAGATGCTGGGCCGAAACAGGGCGCCCCAGCTCATCGAGTTCCAAGCCGGGCTGGACGTCAAGCTCATCTTGATCGTCCTTTTCGCAGACAAGTGGGCAAATAACGTATGCCTGCTGGCCCTCTTCAAGAGCAGCGCGCAGCGCGCCATAGGCGATATCACGATTTGCATCGGCAAGAACGCGCGTTGTCACACCCGCGCTCGCAACGGGCCTATGCCTGATAATGCTCGTCTCAAGGTCACCGTAGACCGAAAGCGCGAGCGTGCGCGGAATCGGGGTAGCGGTCATAACGAGCAAGTCGGCGCCGGGCCCTTTGGCACGCAAAAGATTACGCTGCCCCACACCAAAACGATGCTGCTCATCAATCACCACAAGCGAAAGATGCGAAAAGACAACGTCATCCCCCAACACGGCATGGGTTCCAAAGAGGATGTCGAGCTCGCCGCAGCCAAGGGCGGACAGCATACGGTCGCGCTCTGCAGCAGATGTCGATCCGGTAAGCAACGCACAGCGCACGCCAGCTTGCTCGAGAACGGGCATGCATGAAGAAGCATACTGACGAGCCAACACAGAGGTGGGCGCCATTACACAGGCCTGCGTGCCCGTATCCGCGCACGAGGCCAGCGCAACCATCGCGACAGCCGTCTTTCCCGTTCCCACATCGCCCAAAAGCAAACGATTCATAATGCGTTCGGAGCTTTGCATGTCAGTCAAAATCTCATCGACAGCCGCTTGCTGCTCGTCGGACAGTGCAAAGGGAAGGGACTTCAAGACAGCAGAAACGTGCTCCTTGACCATATGCTTCACTGGAGTAATGCCCAAAAGATTAGCGTCGTTGCGCAATCGAAGGGCGAGCTGCAGGTATAGGACCTCATCATAGGCAAGCCTGCGGCGAGCAAGCGTGACCTCGGCGAGAGACGAAGGAAAATGGATGGAGCGCAACGCGCGCGAGATGCTCATAAGGCGGCGTCGTGAGCGCAGTTTGGCGGGAATAGGGTCGCAAAATACATCCGCTGTCTCGCAGGCAACAGAAACAATACGGCGCATCCAGGCTGCGCTCAGGCCCTCACACGCACCGTGCACCGGCACAATCGCACCCAGGGAAGAAGACGAATCGAGCCGCTCATAATGCGGTGAGGTCATTTGTTTAAAGCCGTAGGCAAACTCTACCTTCCCCATAACGGCAAGGCGATCACCAGGCTTGAGCTGCTTTGCAATCCAGGGCTGCTTGAAAAACGAAACGCGCAGAACACCCGAATCATCTACAAGCATCACCTCAGTCACAGTCAGACGAGGCCTCGGGCGTTTTTCCATCACGCGATCCACGGTGGCTATGATGGTGCACACCTGCCCCAGCGGCGCGGTCTCGATACTGTAGCCACGCGTGAAATCGAGATAGCGCCGCGGAATATGAAGGAGAAGGTCCCCCACCGTCTCGATACCGAGCCTACGGAGAGCCTCCTCACGTGCACCCGAAACATATTTAAGACGCGAAACATCCTGCGCAAGGATGCCCGTCCGAGAAAGACGCGCGGAAGCCTCGGGTGTCATGATTGCGCGCGTCATATCGCACGGCCTATTCGATCGAGAAGATCACCGGATAGAGCGGCTGCTCACCACGGTGCGAATCGATCTCAAGATCAGGCTGGGCCTCCTCGATAGCAGAAAGGAGGTCTTCGAAGTCATCATCGGACATATCGGCGCCGGCGAGAATGGTGAGCGTATCGCCCTCCTCCTCGTCTTGCATGCGATTGATGCAGTCGACGGTGACCTGGGCTACATCAGAGCCTACGATATCGATAGAGCCGGAGATGATGCCCATGACGTCGCCGGCATGAATCGGGCTGCCATCGGAAGCGGAGCTATCGCGGACAGCAGTCGTAACCTCGCCATCGCGTACCTCGGAGACAGCCTCTGTCATGGTCTCGACAACCTCATCGAGCGAAGCGTCGGGAACAACGGTAAACAGAGCCGAGAAGGCCTGGGGAACGGTCTTGGTGGGAACGACTGCAACGTGCTTGTTCTCGCAAGCAGACGCAGCGGCCTCGGCTGCCATACGGATATTGCCGTTATTGGGAAGGATGATGACGGATTCAGCGTTCACCTGGTCCACTGCAGCCAAAAGGTCAGCGGTGGAGGGATTCATGGTCTGTCCGCCAGAGACGATCATATCGACACCGAGCGACTTCAGGATTTCGGCCTGGCCGGAACCGGCAGCCACGGCAACAAAACCGAGCGGCTTCGCGGGTTCGGCAGCGGCGGCCTGATCGGCCTTGATCTTTGCAGTGCGCTCGTGAGACTCCATATCCATGTTGTGGATGAAGACCTCGTAGACCTGGCCGTACTTGAGCATATGAGCCAAAATCTTATCGGGGGTATTGGAGTGCACGTGCACCTTATAGTCGGGGTAAGCGCCTACGAGAAGCTCGCAATCGCCCATGGAGGCAAGGAACTTGAGGCATTTCTCCTCATCGAACTTCTTCTCTGCCTTGAAGAGGAACTCGTTGCAATAGCGGAACTCAGAGCCCTCCCAGTCGTCATTGGCCTCAATCTCGACACGACCGAGCGCGTTTTCCTTCGCAGAGCTTGCATCGGCATCAAACGTAGCCGAAAAGCCCTCGATATTGGACGTGCGACCCAAGGCAGCCGAGACGAAATTCTCGACAAAGATGGCAAAACCGAACGCACCGGAGTCGACCACGCCGTTCTCCTTGAGAACGGGCAACAAGTCAGGCGTACGCGCCACAGACTGATAGGCCTCGACCACGATGGCGTCAAGCGCATCGGCGGGAGTCATTTTCTTCTTAGCGCACTCATCGGCCTTGGTGGAAATATCGCGCAGCACCGTAAGAATGGTGCCCTCCACCGGCTTACGAACAGCCTGGAAAGCGACTTTCACGGCGTTGCGAAGGGCCACAGCGATATCGGCGGTGCTCACGGGGTTACTCGCCGAGATAAGGCCCTCAGCCACACCTCGAAGAATCTGCGAAGTAATAACACCGGAGTTACCACGAGCGCCCATGAGGGAGCCATGGGTGATGGCGGCGGCGATAGCCTCGATATCGGCATCTGCAGGCAGCTCCGCCACCTCCTTGACAACAGAAGCCAAAGTCAAGGACATATTGGTACCGGTGTCGCCATCGGGCACGGGGAAGACATTGAGCTTGTTGATCTCCTCGGCCTTATCGGCTACCGCCTTCGCGGCAATGGGAAAGCAGGTGCGGATGGTATTGGCAATCATATTGGGTGAATCTCCGAACAAGAAGAGGGTTAGCCGCGGGACTTAAGGGCATCGACGTGAATGGCGATCTTGAGGTGAGCCGGGTCGATCTGGGCGATCTCGGCCAGGGTGAACGACACCGAGCTCGTGAGGTTCGCACAGACGGACTTCATGTTGACGCCATTTTCGAGCACGACATGAAGGTCCACGACAAGACCGTCTTCGGTGCTCGACACCATGACGCCCTTGCGCAGACGCTGGCCGGGAAGAAGGCGCACGCTCTCGGCGCCCTGAAGCTGCTCGGCCATGCCAACCACGCCGTAGCAAGACATAGCGGCATACCCGGCGATATCGGCGATGACGTCGTTAGAGACACTCAAGGTGCCAGGAATGGTTTCACACACAGAAATCTCCTTTCCAGATGCATACCAGGCATCGGTTTGCGGGAGCAATCATCCTTGTATTTTACAACGCAAGCGCATGTAAATCAGTAATCAATCAAGCGCACACATGATGAGCGAAGTACGGGTGCGGCATGAATCCTCAAAAAACAGATGGCTATCGATCCGAGATATCAAAAAAGCCACCCGAAGGTGGCTTTCAAGTTCGTGACGGAGCCGATGTATCGGCATGTTCACGCGTGGCTGCCGCGAAAGAACTTAGGAACGGGCGACCTTGCCGGACTTAAGGCAGGAGGTGCAGACGTTCATCTTACGACGCTGGCCGTTGACGACAACGTAGACACGCTGAATGTTGGGACGGAACTTGCGGATGGAGACGCGGTGAGAGTGGCTGACAGAGCGACCAGCAACGGGGTGCTTACCGCAGATTTCGCAAACTTTGGACATGTGTAACCCTCCTTGGGCGGCGTATGTTGTTGATGCCGCGTGAACAAACAGCATTGCACTATATCACAGAAATGAAATAGTGCGCGATATTTACACAATGAACTTGGAAAACCATAGATACGTGGAGCAGACCGTTCCCAAGCAAATGCGCAGGCTATCATACCCCACTTTCGCCTGCGCGCAAGAGCTAAAAGTGAAGAGTGGCGATTATGGACGCCGGCAGCGCACTTATCGCACTTATATATAGGTCGAGCTCATCTTCCGCAATGGGCCGGTCTTTAGGGGCGCGTTTACGTTAAGACAGAATAGCTTCTTTCGATTTCTTTGTTGAAACGCTTCATCTTTCAATACAAACGAAGAAACGACACCTGGGCGTAAAAACGATGACGATATAGCTATTCATCTGCGAAATCCCAGAGGGACAAACCGTTTGCCTCCTTCAGATTCTCGCCATAATTGAATACCGAAATCGCAAGTGAAACGCTTCATTTATGCCGTTTATCGACAAAAAGCTACCGCTCGCATCCAAACGCGCATGTATGTCATAGAATTTCGGCTCGTAGGCACAGCCCAACTAAGAGGAGGAGCTTAGCATGGCAAAAAAGCCAACGACTGACGCCGCGCCCGAGATCGTGGACAACATCGACGCCCTAGAGGCAAAGCTCGCACGCATGCGTGAAGCGCAGAAGGTCTTCGCCACCTATACCCAGGAGCAGGTCGATAAAATCTTCTACGAGGCAGCTCTCGCTGCGAACAAGGCCCGTATCCCCCTGGCCAAGATGGCCATCGAGGAGACCGGCCGTGGCGTTCTTGAGGACAAGATCATCAAGAACCACTACGCCGCCGAGTATATTTACAACGCTTACAAGAACACCAAGACCTGTGGCGTGCTCGAGCGCGACGAGGCTTATGGCATCACCAAGATCGCTGAGCCCATCGGCATCGTCGGTGCCGTCATCCCGACCACCAACCCCACTTCTACCGCAATCTTCAAGACTCTGATCTGCCTGAAGACGCGCAACGCGATCATCATCTCCCCGCACCCCGCTGCTGCCAAGTGCACCATCGCCGCAGCCAAGCTCGTGCTCGACGCCGCCGTCAAGGCTGGTGCTCCCGAGGAGATCATCGGCTGGGTCGACGTACCCTCCATCGATTTGACCGGCAAGGTCATGGCCGACGTCGATATCATCCTGGCCACCGGTGGCCCGGGCATGGTCAAGGCCGCCTACAGCTCCGGCAAGCCCGCACTGGGCGTCGGCGCAGGCAACACACCCGTCGTCATCGACAACACTGCCGACATCAAGCTGGCTGTCAACTCCATCATTCACTCCAAGACATTCGACAACGGTATGATCTGCGCTTCTGAGCAGTCCGTGACCGTCATCGATAGCGTTTACAAGGAGGTCAAAGAGGAGTTCACCCGCCGCGGCTGCTACTTTGTCAAGAAGGGCAAGGAGCTCGAGGCCCTGCGCGAGGCTATGTTCAAGAACGGCGCTCTCGACCACCGCATCCCCGGCATGGCTGCCGCCAAGATCGCCGAGCTCGCCGGCATCGAGGTTCCCGCCAAGACCAAGATCTTGATCGCCGAGGTCACCTCGACCGACCCCGAGAAGGAAGAGTTCAGCCACGAGAAGCTCTCCCCCGTCCTCGCCATGTACCATGCCAAGGACTTCCAGGAGGCAGTGGACAAGGCCGAGCACCTCGTGCTCGCCGGTGGCCCGGGTCACACCGCGTCGCTCTACGTCCACCCCGCCCAGAGCGAGAAGATCGCCCTGTTCGAGAACACCATGAAGGCCTGCCGTATCGTCATCAACACTCCCTCCTCGCAGGGCGGCATCGGTGACCTGTACAACTTCGGCATGAAGCCGTCCTTGACCCTGGGCTGCGGCTCCTGGGGCGGCAACTCCGTCTCCGAGAACGTTGGGGTGAAGCACTTGATCAACGTCAAGACCGTCGCGGAGCGCCGCGAGAACATGCTGTGGTTCCGCGCTCCCGAGAAGGTGTACTTCAAGAAGGGCTCCACGCCTGTGGCGCTCGACGAAATCGGCCGTGTCATGGGCAAGAAGCGCGCCTTCATCGTGACCGACCAGTTCCTGTTCAAGAATGGCAACACCCGCGCTATCGAGGCCAAGCTCGACGAGATGGGCATCGCGCACGACTGCTTCTATGATGTCGAGCCCGACCCCTCCCTGCAGTGCGCTCGCCGCGGTGCCGCCCAGATGCGCCTGTTCGAGCCCGATGTGATCATCGCCGTCGGCGGCGGCTCCGCCATGGACGCCGGCAAGATCATGTGGGTCATGTACGAGCATCCCGAGGTCAACTTCGAGGATATGGCCATGGACTTCATGGATATCCGCAAGCGCGTCTACACCTTCCCCGAGATGGGTCAGAAGGCCTACTTCGTCGCCATCCCCACCTCTTCGGGTACCGGTTCCGAGTGCACGCCGTTCGCAATCATCACCGACAAGGAAACCGGCATCAAGTGGCCGCTTGCCGATTACCAACTGATGCCCAAGATGGCTATCGTCGACGTCGACAATGCCATGACCGCCCCGCGCGGCCTCACCGCTGCCTCCGGCATCGATGTCATGACCCACGCCATCGAGTCCTATGTCTCCATCATGTCTTCCGACTACACGCGTGGCCTTTCCGAGCGCGCAGCCAAGCTCGTGTTCGAGAACCTGCCCTCCAGCTTTGAGAACGGCGCCAAGGACCCACATGCCCGCGAGGAGATGCACAACGCCTCCTGCATGGCCGGCATGGCATTCGCCAACGCCTTCCTGGGCCTCAACCACTCCATGGCCCACAAGCTCGGCGCCTTCCATCACATCCCGCACGGCCTGGCAAACGCCGTCATCCTGACGCGCGTCATGCGCTACAACGCTGCTGAGGCACCGGTCAAGATGGGTACCTTCTCGCAGTACCCCTACCCCAATGCGCTGCACGCCTACGCCGACATGGCCCGCTATTGCGGCATTGAGGGCAAGGACGATGCAGAGGTCTTCGAGAACTTCATCGCCAAGCTCACCGAGCTGTGCGATTTCATCGGCGTTAAGAAGACGATCGCCGAATACGGTGTGGACGAGAAGTATTTCTTGGATACACTTGATGAGATGACCGAGCAGGCGTTCAACGACCAGTGCACCGGCGCCAATCCGCGCTACCCGCTCATGAGCGAAATCAAGGAGCTCTACCTGGACGCATACTACGGCCGTGAGCCGCAGAGCTACGGCGTCTAACAGTAGCAACTTCGGGTTTGAAGGGAGGTAACACGCAATAGGCGGTTACCTCCCTTTTCCATACGTCAGTTGCCCATCTGGGCAGAAGGGATGCATCGATCATGAAACTTCCGGAGAACAAGGTCGAGCTGGTAAAGCGCGGCAACAAGGTCGTCTATGACCTGGGAGATAAGATAGTGAAGGTCTTCAACGAGACAAAACCGCTGTCCGATGTCTTCAACGAGGCGCTCAACCTTGCCCGCATCAACGAGTGCGGCATCCGCAGCCCTAAGGTGCTGCAGGTATCCGAAATCGAAAACGGTGGTGGCTGGGCCATGGAGACCACCAAGATCCCCGGCACCGTAATGGCGGAGAAGATGCTGGCGGAGCCCGGTCACTTCTACGAGTATCTTGAGCAGTTTGTGGACCTCTTGATTGAGATTCACAGCTATCGCTGCCAGCAGCTCAACCGCCAGAAGGACAAGTATTCCCGCATGATTAAGAGCCTCGACGGAATCGACGGCACGACCCGTTACAACCTCCTTGAGCGTCTTGATGGCATGAAGAAGGACACGTGCGTGTGCCATGGCGACTTCAATCCCACGAACATCATCATTGGCGAAGACGATAAGCTCTATGTCTGCGACTGGGCTCACGCCACCCAGGGTGAACCTGCGGCAGACGCAGCCATGACGTATCTGCTCCTCTCCATCCAGGACAAGCAACAGGCCGACGCCTTCCTTGAGATGTATTGTGACCGCTCCAGCACGCCGATGCAGGTTGTGCGTCAGTGGATGCCCGTTGTCGCCGCCTCAGAACTTGCCCGCAACCGTGAAGGCCAGGATCGTGACGCGCTCTTGAGCTGGGTCGATGTTGTGGACTATCAGTAAGCCGCAGGTACGCCTGGGCCGTTAGTCGAGTCGTATATCAACCCAAGCAACCCGAACACATAATGCCGCGGGTCGACGCGAAATTGCATCGACCCGCGGCGTCTATCGTTAAAAACCAAGAATTGTTAGCAATAAAGCCAGCAGGCGATTACGCCTTCATGACATTGAACGCTAGCCCGAGATGATTCAACAACATTGGAGATGCCCCAGTCGGAGAGCAAGGGCATTTGAGCATGATCGACATTCCAGCAAAAACCTTGCTCAGACACTTCTGCTCCAGCGCTTACGGGAACGCACGAAAAACGGCGGCCCTGGGCCGCGCAAATCTCCCAAGCGTCATTCCCATGAAGAATCCGCGCTTCAAAATCGTCTTCGATAACGCGGACAAAAGATCGTGCTCCGGCAAGACGCCCGAGCACACCAAGCGCATGATCGGGAGCGCCTCCAGACACGCATGTACACACAATCTCGGCAAGAGGCCAGCGCTTCTCGATCGCACGCAACGCCAGGGAAAGATCGGTCGCATCCTTATGGGGGTCGTAGCGCTCAACCTCAAAAGAAACAGCCTTGGTACGCGATTGTGCCTCCTCGACAAGGCGAAGACCGCGCTCCCCCACCGTATCGGCATCGCCGCAAAACAAATCGCACGAAAGACCGGCATCGAGAACAGCATCTAAACCGCGATCGACCGCAACGATATGAGCACAGCCCCGTGACGCATAACAAATCGTTTTAGCGGAAGAGCGATCTGGGGAACCACCGACGATGAGAACACAATCGACATCCGAATTAGACAAGGCCCTCATCTCCCTCAAACCCTTCGTACACCTCGATATCGTCAAGATAGGCGGCCTGTGCAGCCTCTGCACGTCGCCGCATCAGCTCTGCACAGAGGCCACAATGGGAACATCCATTTGCGCAGAGCTGCCCGGGAATTCAATCCTCATACGAAAGAATGCGATCAAGTGTGAGCTCGGTAAAGGAATCGATGAAGATATCGCAATTCGCCTGGACGTCCGGACGGGGGGCACGGCCTTCGGGATCAAAGATGCCCACACGGCGATACCCCGCAGAAGCGGAGCTAATAAGACCGAACGGCATGTCCTCGAATATCCAGACATCCGTATGGTCGACATCTTTCATGCCGTGAATCCCGCTCAGCTTTTCCAGCGCCAAATTGTATACATCCGGATGGTCTTTAGAAGCGCCGGCGTCTGCCGTCGTGACGATTACATCGAAGTAACGACCGATGCCCAGTGCATCAAGACCGATTTGAACCGACTCTGCAGGGGTTGATGTGGCAATAGCCATCGGAATGCCCGCGTCATACGCAGACTTCAAGAAATCGGCTACTCCCTCGCGGACAGAAACCTCTTCACTATAGCCGCGCGCAAGCATGCCCAAAAGACGGTCGTAGACCTCTTGCGCGTCTTTACCAACACCCCACTTGCGATGGTATCCCTCGCACTCACCCATAACGGAAAGAGACTCGAATTCGGCAAAATCATCAGCCACGGTATCGACACCGTACGTCTTGAGCAGTGCAGGCTGTATGCGCAGCCACATTCCCATGGACTGTAAAATGGTGCCATCGCAATCAAAGATAAATGCACGGGGCATCTTCTGGTCGAGTGTCATGAAATCCCCTCTCGGAAGACTGGCCTGGAACGAAAGACCAATACTTCAAACAGTGTCCATGGTAGCAAAACACCAAACCAAGACGAAGGACACCGAAAGCCGCGCATCTAAATCAAAAATACGAAAACCGTAAGTTGTCAAGTGTCGTTCACCCATGGATTAAAATCGACCGTCCCGCGCTCCCATGAGCGGGAATAAGCTGGGAAGTGCTACCTTGAAAAAGGTCATTTTTTTCTTGGAAGACCCCGACATTCGATGGACTGATTACCGTGAGCAAACAAAACGAAACCCTTGCCACAACCACCGTCGAGTCCTCCCTCGCCATCAGCAAAGACGATATCTATCTATTTGGTCAAGGCACCTGGCTCGGCTGCGCCGAAAAGCTCGGCTCCCACCCCGACATCGAAGATGGGACCCACGGATGGAGTTTTGCCGTTTGGGCACCAGCGGTCCGAAGCGTAAGCGTTGTTGGAGATTTCAACGCGTGGACACCGGGGGCGCATCCCCTTGCACGCGTGCATCAAAGCGATATCTGGCAGGGCTTTATCTCCGGACTCAAAGTTGGTGAGCTGTACAAATACGCGCTGGAAACGGATTCTGGAGAGGTTCTTTTCAAGGCGGATCCCATGGCGGTGGCAGATGAGCTTCCGCCGGGAACAGCCTCGAAGCTGTGGTCGCTCGACGGCTACCAGTGGAACGATAAGCTATGGCTCGAGCAACGCCGCGCCTCAAACCACATGAAACAGCCCCTCAATATCTATGAAGTACACCTGGGCAGCTGGAATCGCCATGGCAATGAGCCCCAGGGAGAGCCGCGCGAAGATGGAACCTATCCCGGCCCGGGCGACCCCTTCCCCGCCCAGCGCGGAACGTATTACAGCTATCTAGACCTTGCGCAGGAGCTCGTGCCGTACGCAAAAGATATGGGCTATACCCATATCGAAATCTTGCCGATAACCGAGCATCCCTTCGACGGCTCATGGGGCTATCAAACAACGGGCTACTACGCCACCACGGCGCGCTTTGGGACGCCTCAGGAGTTCATGCAGCTTGTCGATACCGCCCACCAAGCAGGTATCGGTATCATCATGGACTGGGTCCCCGGCGGATTTTGCGCAGATGCCCATGGTCTCGCCACGTTCAATGGGCATATGCTCTACGAACACGAGATTCACCCCAACTGGGGAACGCACAAATTCGATTTCTCGCGCCCCGAGGTAGTGAGCTTTCTTACCGCCAACATCCTGTTCTGGCTCGAGAACTTCCATATCGATGGCATCCGCATGGACGGCGTCTCGAGCATGCTCTATCTCAACTTCGGAATCGACAACGAATCCGATAAAAAATTCAACGCCCTAGGAACCGAAGAAGACCTGGACGCCAGCGCCTTCATCCGCTCCATCAATACCTGTGTGTCCGAGCGCATGCCCGACGTGATGATGATCGCCGAGGAATCCACCGCTTGGCCCCTCGTCACCTACCCGCCAAGCGAAGGCGGCCTGGGCTTCCACTACAAGTGGGATATGGGATGGATGAACGATACCCTGCATTACATGCAAACCGATTTTCCCTGGAGACCCGGCAATCACGGTCTGCTCACGTTCTCGATGATGTACGCCTTTAACGAGAACTTCGTGCTGCCGCTCTCACACGACGAAGTCGTCAACGGCAAATGTTCACTGATCGGCCGCATGCCCGGCGATTGGTGGCGCCAGTTCGCCGGCATGCGCACGCTCGCGTTTTACCAGATAACGCACCCGGGCGCAAAGCTCAACTTCATGGGCAATGAAATCGCTCAGTTCATCGAATGGCGCTACTACGAGTCCATTCAGTGGTTCTTAACACATGAATACGATACCCACCGCAACCAGCAGCAATTCGTCAAAGCCCTCAACGCGTTTTATCTCGAACAACCCGCACTCTTTGAGCGCTCCTACACCCCGGACGGCTTTGAGTGGATCGATGCCGACAACGCCGATCAGTCCGTTGTGACCTTTGTGCGCCATGGCGACGACCCAAAAGACGACTTGCTCATCCTTATCAACTTCGACCCGGCATCCTACGAGCGATTCCGTATAGGCGCCCCACGCGAAGGCGACTGGAAGCTCATCTTCAATAGCGACGATGCGCGCTACGGAGGCTCTGACTATCCCGTGCGCAAGCTTGTTTCAAGCGAACCGGTTGCCTGGAACGGCAGGGAGAACTCGATCGAAACTCCCGTACCCGATCTCGCCGGCCTTGTATTCCGCAGGGTTGGGCCCTCGAGCTACGTGCCGCCCAAGGCGTCCGCGCGCAAGCGTTCAAAGACCCCCGCTAAGGCACCTGCCAAAGCGCCCGATAAAACCAAAAAGAAGAAATCCCAGTGCAGCAGCGCACGCAAAGGAGAGAATGCATGACAAAGATTTTCGAAACCCCGCAGCAGTTTGCCGATGAGTATCTGCGCGTCCTGACCGCCGAAGTTGGAAAGGACCTCGCCGGCTGCACCAACACCGAGCGCTACCAGGCACTCGCCAAACTTATTGCCCAAAAGGCAAACCAGCAGTTTGCGCAATCCGACTCGGAAAACGCCAAAAGCGACAAGAAAAAGGTCTATTACTTCTCGCTGGAGTTCCTGCTTGGTCCCCTGCTCGATAACTACCTACTCAACTATGGTATCCGCGATGTTGTCACCGAGGGCCTGGACAGCATGGGCATCAAGCTCGACGATGTCTTGGCCGAAGAGGGAGACCCCGGCCTGGGCAATGGCGGTCTGGGCCGCCTTGCCGCATGTTTCCTCGACTCTATGGCCGCCGAAGGCATCCTGGGCTTTGGCAACGGCATGCGCTACCGCTATGGACTCTTCCGTCAAAAAATCGAAGGCGGACGCCAGGTAGAGGTCACCGACAACTGGCTCGACAAGGGCTATCCGTGGGAAACGCGACATGACGAGAGCTCCGTTATCGTCCGTTTTGGCGGAGAGGTCGTTCGCCACGAAGACGAAAGCGGAAAGTTCTGGTTTAGCCAAGAGGGCGGAGAGATGGTAAAAGCCGTCCCCTACGATGTGCCCATCATCGGCATGGATGGCAAGACCGTGAATCGTCTGCGCCTATGGAGTGCCGAGCCCGCACAAGAAGACTTCGATCTTGATGCATTCAACCGCGGCGACTATGCCGCTGCCGCGAAGTTCCGCACCGATGCCGAGGCGATCTCGGAAATTCTGTATCCCAACGATGCGGGCGAGCACGGTCGCATCCTGCGCCTTAAACAGGAGTATCTGTTCGTTGCCGCCGGCCTTGCGTCCATCATCCGCAACTTCAAGTTCGATCACCCCGATGCCGACTGGAAACGCTTCCCCGAGCTCGTGGCAATTCATACCAACGACACGCACCCCGCCATGTGCGGCGCCGAGCTGATGCGCCTGCTCGTGGACGAAGAGGGCCTGGATTGGGATACCGCCTGGGGCATCGTGACCAAGAGCATCTCCTACACCAACCATACCGTTCTTCCCGAAGCTCTGGAAAAATGGCCGATCGACACCTTCCAGCGCCTTCTTCCGCGCGTCTACATGTATATCGACGAGATCAATCGCCACTATATGGAGTCTTTCCCGCGCGAGGGCGAAGGTTGGCAAGATCGCCTGCGCAACACCGCTATCCTCTGGGATGGACAGGTGCGCATGGCAAACCTCTCCGTCATCTGCTCCCATTCCGTCAACGGCGTGGCACAGATCCATACCGACATCCTCAAGCGCGAGACGTTACATGATTTCTATGCGATGACGCCCGAGAAGTTCAACAATAAGACCAATGGCATCTCGCCGCGCCGCTTCCTTGCCAATGCCAACCCCTCGCTTGCCCGACTCATCACCGAGAAAATCGGCGACGGCTGGCTGCGCGACGCCGAGGAACTCAAGCGTCTTGAAGCCTTTGCAAATGACGATGCCTTCCTGGATGCGCTCGCTGCATCCAAACGCGAGAACAAGGAGCGCCTCGCTCGCTACATCGCCGCGCAGACCGGTGTCGAGCTCGATGTGAATTCTATCTTTGATGTTCAGGTCAAGCGTTTCCATGCCTACAAGCGTCAGCTGCTCAACATCTTCAAGGTCATGGACATCTACAACAGGATGCTTGCAGACCCGTCTTACAAGCCGCATAAGACTTCGTTCATCTTTGCCGGCAAGGCAGCAAGCGCGTATACCTTTGCCAAAGAAACGATTCGCCTCATCAACTCCGTGGCCGATGTTGTGAACAACGACGAGCGCGTCAACGACTACATCAAGGTCGCCTTCGTTCCCAACTTCGCCGTTTCCAATGCGCAGCTTATCTACCCCGCAACCGAAATCTCCGAGCAGATCTCGACGGCAGGCAAAGAGGCATCGGGAACCTCGAACATGAAGCTCATGATGAACGGGGCCCTTACTCTGGGAACTCTCGATGGTGCAAACATCGAGATCGCCGAGCTTGCGGGTATGCAAAACGAAAAGATCTTCGGCATGAAAGTCGATGAAGTCGAGGCGCTGCGCCGCAGCGACTACTTCGCATGGGACGTTGTGAACAACGACCGCGAACACATTGGCCGCTGCGTCGAGCAGCTGGTCGATGGCACCTTCGGCGCGCTCTCCGGCAACTTTGAGAGCATTCACGCCGAACTTATGAACAACAACGACTACGACTTTGTCATCGCCGATTTCGCGAGCTACACGCAGGCCTGGCGCGAGCTTACGGATTCCTACGATGACGCACGTGAGTGGCAACGCAAGGCACTGGCCAACATCGCGAATTCCGGGCACTTCTCGAGCGATCGCACCATCCGTGAGTACGCTCGCGATATCTGGCACGTATAGGTAACCGTCAATCGGCAAAAGGAGAAACCGATGAGCAAGAAGGAATGTATTGCCATGCTCCTCGCAGGAGGACAAGGCAGTAGGCTGGGTGCATTGACCAGCAAGATCGCTAAACCAGCCGTCTCCTTCGGCGGCAAGTTCAGGATTATCGACTTTTCGCTGTCGAACTGCGCCAATTCGGGCATCGATACAGTTGGCGTGCTTACGCAATATCGCCCCTACCTCCTCAACTCCTACGTGGGCTCTGGCGAGGCATGGGATCTGGACGAACGCGGCGCCGGTGTATCGATTCTGCCCCCTTACGCCACACAGGAAGGCGGCAGCTGGTACGCAGGGACTGCAGATGCCGTTGCGCAAAACATCGGCTACATCAAGGAGCATGACCCCGAATATGTTTTGATTCTTTCTGGCGACCATCTCTATCGCATGGATTATCGCAAGATGCTCAAGGCGCATATCGAGCATAACGCCGATCTCACGATTTCGGTCATGCCCGTACCCTGGGAAGAGGCCAGCCGCTTTGGCATCATCACCAAGGACCCCGAGGACGATCGCATCCTCAAGTTTACGGAGAAGCCCGAGAAACCCGATTCCAACCTTGCCTCCATGGGCATTTATATCTTTAGCACCAAGCTTTTGATCGATGCCCTCGAGGAAGATGCCCTCGACCCGCGCTCCAGTCATGATTTTGGCAAGGACATCATCCCCAAACTTCTTGAAGAAAACCGTCGTCTGTTCTGCTATGAATTCCATGGCTTCTGGAAAGACGTCGGCACCATCTCGAGCTTCCATGAGACGTCGATGGACCTGTTGGGCGAAAACCCCGAGTTCGATCTATTCGACAAGAAGTTCCCCATCATGAGCAACGTCACCACGCGCCCGCCGCACTACATTGGACCCGATGCGCGTGTCGAGGATTGTCTGATCTCAAATGGATGCAAGGTCTTTGGCTCCGTGCGCCACTCCATCATCTCGACCGACTGCGTAATTGACGAGCGCGCCGTCGTTGAGGATTCGGTGCTGCTACCCGGCGCCCATGTCAAGGCTGGTGCCCACGTGGCCCGCGCGATTCTGGGCGAAAACTCGACGGTCGAAGAGGGCGTTAAGCTCGGTAGCGTTGACGTTGCAAAGGATACCGCCGTCGTTGGTAATGATGTCGTGATCGGGAAGGGGGAATGAACCGATGATCAACCGTAAAGCCATCGGCTACATCACCGCAAACTATACCTGTCGCACGAGCTCCAAGCTCACCGAATGCCGTCCCCTGGCGGCCCTGCCAGTCTTTGGCCGCTATCGCCTGATTGACTTCCCGCTCTCCAACATGATGAACGCCGGCATCAAAACCGTCGGCGTCGTGATGCCGGGCAATTACCGCTCGCTTATCGACCATATGGAGTCTGGCCGTGATTGGATGCTCGACCGCAAAAAGGGCGGCCTGTTCTTGCTCCCCGGCAACGCATTCGGCGCCTCCAAGCGCGGCATGCGCTTCCTGCTGCGCGACATCATCGCCAACAAGACGCTATTCCAGCGTTCCGACCTGCCCTATGTGGTCATGTGCGGATGCAACATCATCTTCAACATCGACCTCGCCGAAATCATCGATGCCCACGAGCGCTCTGGCGCCCATGCCACGATGGTGTACTGTCGCGCAGAACGCGAACACGACAATGACGTAACCGCTCTGGAAATCGGCGAGGCGGGACGCGTGCACGCCCTACACGCCGGATGCTCCTTCGGCGACAACAAATTCCTTGACTGCTGCGTCATCAACCGCGACGTGCTGCTCGACATTATCGACAACTATCAAGACGTTGATCATCTGGACCTCTTTGAGGCCATCGAACCCGAGTTCGGCCGCATCGACGTATGCTCCTACGAGTTCAAGGGCCTGGCACTCGGTGTCTTTGATGAGCAGTCTTACTACCAGCGCTCCATGGAGATGCTGCGCCCCGACCTGAACGACCGCTTGTTCAACCCCGATCGTCCCATCATGACCAAGGCACACGACGCACCGCCCGCAAAGTACTGCACGGGCAGCACGGTGTGCAACTCCTTGGTGTCTGCAGGATGCTTGATTCAGGGTACGGTACGCGGGTCCATCCTTGCACGCGACGTTATCGTTGAGCACGGCGCCTCGGTATCGAACTCGATCATCATGCAGAGCTGCGTGATTCGCAGCGGGGCGCGCGTGGAGAACGCCATCGTCGACAAGAACAACGTAATTCCGGCGCAGACAGAGCTGCGTGGCACCCCCGACGCAACCCTCATCATCCCCAAGGCGCCCCTCGCGACCAAGGAGCTTGCAACCCTTGACTAACCCCAACGGTTCACGTGACCCGCGATAAAGAAAGGAAACCCAGCATATGACCGAAGCGGCAACCAAACCCCTTCATGTGGTGTTCGCGAGCGCGGAGGCCGCTCCGTTTGTCAAGACGGGTGGCCTTGGCGATGTCGCGGGCTCACTCCCCCATGCCTTGAAGGCGGCTGGGGCAAAAGTCATCGTGATGGTGCCCAAATACTCCACGATCGATAGCTCCTACCTCAGCCAGATGGAGCATGTCACTGACTTTTACGTGCCCCTGGGATGGCGCAACGAGTACTGCGGCCTTGAGCACCTCGTGTACGACGGCATCACGTATCTGTTTGTAGACAACGAGCGCTATTTTAAGCGCGATTATCCGTATGGCTTTTTTGACGATGGCGAACGCTTTGCGTTCTTCTCCAAAGCCATCTGCGAGTCCCTGCAGCATCTACCAGATGGTTTTGTCTGCGATATCCTGCACTGCAACGACTGGCACACCGCCATGGCGCCTGTGTTTTTGCGCGAGTTCTACCAGGGTCTTCCCCTGTATGAGAACGTGCGCACCGTCTACTCCATCCATAACATCGCCTTCCAAGGTCAATATAGCGACTTCGTGCTGGATGACATCTTGGGGCTCGGCGGCGTGGAAGCCGCCGCACGCCAGCTAAGGTGCGACGCCGATTCCATCAACTACATGCTCGGCGCCATCAACTACTCCGACGCCATTACAACCGTATCTCCCAGTTATGCAGAAGAGATTCGCACGCCCGAATACGGCGAGGGCCTCGACGGCGCTCTGCGTCGCCGTCAAAATGTCCTGCACGGCATCGTCAACGGCATCGACGTGGTACGCAACGATCCGGCATACGACAAGCGCATCGCAGCACCCTACTCGATAGAAGACATGACGGGTAAGGCGCTTTGCAAGAAGGCCATCCAAGAAGAGCTGGGGCTTGAGGTACGAGACGACCGCCCCCTCATGGTTATGGTTACGCGCCTCACCAGGCAAAAGGGTATGGACCTGGTCATGTACTGCCTCGAGCGCATCCTCGACGGCGGTGTTCAGGTGGCAGTTCTGGGCACGGGCGATACCGACTACGAAGATGCCCTGCGCTGGTATCAATCGATCTATCCCGGTCAGATGGCGGCGCGTATTGAATTCGACCCGGCGCTTTCACAGCGGATGTATGCCGGTGCCGACATGTTCCTCATGCCCTCGCTCTTTGAGCCATGCGGATTATCCCAAATGATTGCCATGCGCTATGGCACCCTGCCCATCGTACGCGAAACGGGCGGCCTTCGTGATACCGTGACCCCGTACAACCAATACACGGGAGAAGGCACCGGTTTTTCGTTCGCGCACTTCAATGGCGAGGAAATGGGCGATACGGTCTTTCGCGCAGCGCGCCTGTTCTGGGATCAGCCGAGTGAATGGAAAAAACTTGTATCCCAGGCCATGTCCTGCGACTTTAGCTGGACGGCCTCCGCTGCACGCTACCTGGATCTTTACTTGACGCTTCACCCCGATTGCAGTTTGCATAAGCCCAAGTCCAAACAAAAGACCGCTGCAAAACGCAGCCCAAAAACCACTTCCGCAGCTATGCGCGCAGCCAAGACGGCAAAGGCGGCGCCCGCAGTGGTTCCGGTGGGTCAAACCGCCGCAGCAACCTCTGCTGACAACAATTTGGACGCAGAGCCCAAAGAAAAACCTGCACGCACGCGCAAAACAACAGCGGAGACCAAGAAGACCGCCGCTGTACGCAAGAACGAGAAACCGCTTGGCGATAGCGCAGAACGGGAAAACAGCAAGGCAGCATCGAACAAGACACGCGCGAAGACAACCGCCGGGACTCAGGCTAAAACCGCAAGCACGCGCACGTCTAAAACAAGTGCCAAAAAAGTGACGACAGCCAAGGAAAAGGCACCAGCCGCACCTGCCAAGGCAGCAACATCTTCGCCCAAAGCAGACTCCTCCACTTTGACGAGTGCCCCCGAAGCACCTAAAACGTCAGTCAGGGCGCGCAAGACAGGCGCCTCAAGTACCAAGACGACCACTCCGCGCAAATCCTCTTCCACCGCAACGAGAGGGCATGGTCGAGCGTCCAGCAAGTAATTGCACGTCCATCTCTTAAACCTCAAATGCACGGATGCGGGGCGTTGCAGCAATAAGGCTGCGCGCCCCGCTTGCTTGCATATTCCTGTACACTCGTACACTGGCTTTTGTACATTCATCAAAGAAACGACAGTCGATGGTATTCCGACACAACTCCCGCTCCCCTCAATTCAGAACCCCCTTTGGCGCTGTTGCATGTAATACGCCTGTACGCCTGAGTTGCCAAGTCAAAGGTGACAAATCGCACGAAGTGGCATGTATCCTGAGACTTTGGATCGATGGCGAGGGCGAAACGCTCCTCGACATGGACCGCGATAAAGAAGGCATGTTCTCAACGACGATTACGAGGGACACCCCTGCAATCGTTTGGTACTCTTTTATCATTCGCCAGCCCGGTGGGCAGGAGCTGCGCATTGGCGCCCCACAAGGCTCCCAAGGCGGCGAGGGCGTTGTCTATGACTACGCAGAAGTCCCCTCGTTCCAGCTCACGGTATATCAGCCGCGCCGCCACCGCCCTACATGGTATGAAAATGGCATTGCCTATCAAATCTTCCCGGATCGCTTTGCGCGCGACACCGCATGGCGTGAGAGAACTGCTGCCGAGTGCGCAAAGCCCCGACGCGGCAGCACCAAGCACCTCATAGAGGATTGGTCCACGCCCCCCACCTATAGCAGAAACCCCGACGGCTCCATTACCTCATGGGACTTCTACGGCGGATCGCTCAAGGGCATCGAAGAAAAACTCCCCCACTTGAGCGAAATGGGCATTACGACAATCTACCTCAACCCCATTTTCGAAGCCGTTAGCAATCATCGATACGACACTGCAAACTACCTGCATATCGATCCGATGCTGGGAACCGACGAAGACTTTCGCGACCTATGCCAAGCAGCGCACGAGCATGGCATCGGTATCATTCTCGATGGCGTCTTTAACCATACGGGCGACGACTCGATCTATTTCAACCGCTACGAGAACTATCCCGCTCCTGGCGCCTGGCAAGGTGGAACTTCGCCCTGGAAAGACGCCTTCAACTTCAACGAAGACGGGACCTACGAGTGCTGGTGGGGCGTAACCAACATGCCGGCGCTCAACGAAAACTCCCCCGCCGTTCGCGAGCTATTGCTGGGAAAAGACGGCGTGATTCGCCACTGGCTACGCATGGGTGCCGACGGCTGGCGCTTGGATGTGGCAGACGAGCTTACCGATGGTTTTATCGCCGAGATCAAGCGAGCGGCGACTACCGAAAAGCCCGACGCACTCGTGCTGGGCGAAGTCTGGGAAGACGCTTCGAATAAGATCAGCTATGGCAATCTTCGTCGCTACCTATTGGGCGATGAGCTCGATGCAGCCATGAACTATCCGTTCCGCGACATGGTGATTGGCTTTCTCACCGGCGCCGAGGGCGTCGACGCCTACCGTGCTGCCGAGATGATCGAGTCGCAGAGCGAGAACTATCCTGCGGAGGCCTTGCGCTGCTCGCTCAACCTTTTGAGCAGCCATGACCGCGCACGCATCATCTCCGTTTTAGGTGGGATGGAAAACCCGGATAGCATTCCCGAAAACGAGCGGGCAACATGGCGTCTACCAGACGACAAGCTCGGTCTTGCCAAGGGTCGATTCTGGCTCGCCATGCTCATGCAAATGACGTATCCAGGCGTACCGTGCGTCTATTACGGCGATGAAGCAGGCCTGCAAGGCGCCACAGACCCCGGCAACCGCTCGACCTACCCGTGGGGACATGAAGACCTGGATTTCCAGGCTATGATTAAAAACGCCGCCTCTCTTCGCCGATCTATGCCGCTACTTGGAACCGCATCAATTGAGGCTCGAGCTCTCGATGCCGACGTCCTCATGTATTCGAGGGGTAAAACGCAGTGCGAGTGCCTGAACATGCTCGTCAATCGCGATTCCTGCAACACGCATACGGTGCGCATTCCGTTTATGGGAGAAGCCGCGACCGACCTCATTTCCGGGCGCACCCTCTGCGCGGATGCCGATGGCATGACCACGGTAACGCTGTACCCCCTGGGCAGCGCTGCTGTCTATTTTCATTCGCGCGAGCGCCTGCAAAAGCCGCTTTGCCACGGTTGGGGCGTGATGTGCCACGTCACCTCCATCCCCTGTGAGGGTAAGCCTGGTACGCTGGGCGCTCCCGCACGTCGATTTGTCGATCATCTGCAAGAAATGGGCGCATCGTACTGGCAGGTCCTGCCCCTCAATCCAACCGATGAACATCACTCCCCCTACGCTGGCCCTTCCGCCTTTGCAGGCAACATCGACCTCCTGGAGGAAGACGCTGCCACGATTCAAGAGATGTATCACGCATTCATCGAAAACGGAGGCGAGCGTCAAGATGCTTTTTGCGCTTTCACCGAGCGCGCAAGCACCTGGCTCGACCCCTACTGTGCATTCGCAGCGGTGAAAGATGTGCACGGCGGAGCATCGCGGCATACCTGGGAAGAAAAGCTCGCGCGCTATGATGTCGCGATTCTTGACGACCCCGTCTATCGAGAGCGCGCACGTTTCCATGCCTTCGCGCAATATCGTTTTGACTGCGAGTGGCGCGAGCTTAAACGCTACGCCAACGAGCGCGGTATTCGCATCATCGGAGATATCCCCATGTACGTCTCGGACGATTCCGCCGACACCTGGAGCGAACCGGAGATGTTCCAACTCGATGCAGCGGGAATGCCGGCAGAAATCGCCGGCACCCCGCCCGACCGCTTCTCCGAAACGGGACAAGTTTGGGGAAACCCCACGTTCCGTTGGCGCCATATGCACGACGACGGCTACGTGTGGTGGACCGAGCGTCTGCGCCGTTCCCTCGAGCTCTATGACGAGGTGCGCCTGGACCATTTTCTTGGTTTCCAGTCGTATTTCTCCATCCCTGCCGGGATGACCGGTTCCGCAGGCCGGTGGATTCCCGGTCCCGGCCTGGAACTGTTCGAGCGCATTCACGAAAAGCTGGGACTCCTACCCTTCATAGCCGAGGACCTGGGGTATCTCACGCCCGCCGTGCGCGCGCTCAAAGCGCAGTGCGGCTTCCCCGGTATGGATGTACTTGAGTTTAGCGACGATGATCCCCGTTTCTCGATGCCCGACAATCCGGCAAACGTGGTTTATACCTCAACCCATGACACCTCAACACTCATGGGCTGGGTGAAATCTCGCTGGTTTGCAAACGCAAACGAAAACGATCCGGAGCTTCAACATACCGCCCTCGACATGATCGAACGTGCGTTCAAAAGCAGCAGCCCTCTTATCATGCTTACGCTCCAAGACGTGATGCTCTTGGGCGACGATGCTCGCATGAATGTTCCCGGGACCACTGGCGGCAATTGGTCTTGGCAGGCAACCGAAAAAGAACTCGATGCCTCGATTGAACGCATGAAAGAAATTGCGGTACGTTGCGAACGAGCTCTTATGTGACAGAAATAGGCTTGTTGAGTTTTAAGAACAAATCAGGGCAGATTCGGGTACAGTAGGCAACGTTGCTTACATCGTATAACGTAAGAGGAGAGTTTCATGGCACGGTACGACTATCGCTGCGACTCATGCGGCAAAGTCTTTGAGGTCGAGCATGGTATGACAGAGCACCCGGACATCGTATGCCCCGACTGCGGCGGCGCCACCGAGCGCGTCTTCAACGCAAGTGGCATCAAGTTCGAAGGCTCAGGCTTCTATAACACCGACCAGCGCGGTGGCTCTTCGAGCACATCGGCGACGTCGGGCGCATCAAGCGAGACGCATTCCTGCGCCTGCGCCGATTGCCCCCATAACAACTAAGCGTCCATCGCTATGCAACGCAAAGCGCCCAGCAGTTCATTCAGACTGCTGGGCGCTTTGCGTTAAAAGGGCGTTGACAGGGAAAACATGACAAAACAAACCCGTGGACTTTTGTCATATTTGGTAGATGAGGCGGGCGCAGAAATGGCCATCGAAGTCTGCAGGCGAAAGAGGGATGGACTGGAAGAGCCCACGCATGTCCTCTCGCTCGCATATATATGCCATAGCCTCAGTCTCATCTTTGAAGGGATCGGCTTCGTGCAGCGGGGCAAGCTTGAATGCACGTCCCTGCTCCGATTGCAAAAACGCATCGATTACCTGCTCGTTTTCTACCTCGAGTACCGAACAGGTGGCATAGATCAACTCGCCTCCGGGCTTTACGCGACGCGAAGCCTCCTGCAATAGCTGCAGTTGCAACTTGGGAAGACCGTCCTCGACATCGCTTGAAACCAAACGCCAGGGAATCTCGGGATGCCGACGCATGGTGCCCGTACCCGAACAGGGAGCATCCAAAAAGACCGTATCGAACAAGGTGCGCTCGCCCGCAACATCGATGTGTGCAAGAGTCGCATCAAGATTACAGCCATCACCCGGCGCAAATTCGATTCCCTTGGAAAGACCGGCTTGCTCCAAGCGCAGGCGATTGATTTCGCATTTTGCCGCAGAAAGATCTACAGCAACATGATGCCCGCGCAGCCCGCATCGATTCGCACAGCACGCCATGACATACGTCTTGGTACCGCGCCCGGCCCCAATCTCCAAACATGAGCCAGGACGCACGGTTGAGGCAGCAATGAGCTGGGCATTAAGATCAGAAATCACCAATTTGCCCTGAGCCAGATCGCTCGACGCGGCAACGACCGCGGGAGACCCCACCAGATAAGAGCCCTCAAGCACAGAAGGCTCAAGACAATCCGACACATCGCCGGAACAAACAGCGTCAGGACACATACAAGCGCAGGTTGGGGCGGCAATGCCATTGAAGCAAAGCGATTTTCCGCCAAAGCCACGACGCGCAAGGGAAGCGTCGAGCATGCAAGCAAGCCAAACGGGAATTCCCTGGCGGCGAGCGCGGGCAGTGAGCTCGCGCTCGTCATCGGAAACATCCGCGGCCGCAAAAAATGCAGCACGCCCCTCGTCGACGCGATGCAGCACCGCGTTCGCAAGGCCTGCTGCAGAGCGTGCCTGCGAACGCACGAGCTCAACGCCCTGACTCACTGCAACATGCCCCGGCGTATCGAGATAGAGCATCTCAAACGCAGGGATGCGCAGCGCCATGCGCACACGAGCAGAAACCTTAGAAGGCTTGGCAATATAGCGATCAAGCGCTTCGTCAAGCGCGCCCACAGTTGCGGTCACGCCTAGGGCAAGCGTCAGAGCAAATGCTTCGTCGCGCGCATCGGACAGCGTTCCTGCAGAAGCCGCCAGAATATCACGAACAAAGCCGCAACCATCCTGGGCTTCAATCAGTGCACTATGCGCGCGGCGGCGCGCAGGCGAAAGCTTGGTCACGAGAGCATCTCCCAGGCAAGGGCGTCACCATGCAGGCCTGCCGCCCAGGCGCTCGCGTCCATCTGACGCTTCCCATCGGGTTTAACGGACGTAATCTCAAGCGCGCCATCGGAGCAACCGATATAGATGCGCTTCGACTGGCAAACAAGCTCGCCCGCAGCGCACATGGAAGCATCCCCATCCGCGGCCACGGCGCGCATGATGCGCACGGGCTTTCCCGCAGCAATGCAGCGCGCAGGGGCCGCATCGGAAGAGGCGAGCACGCGGCGCAGGTTGACAAGAGCGCTTTCCTGCGGGTCCAAACGCATCTCGGCCTTGGAGATCTTCTGAGCGTGGGTGACAAGGGACTCGTCTTGCTCAGTCCACACCGCAGTCTCATCGGCAAGAGCCGGAAGAGTATTGCACAGAAGGTCTGCTCCCAACTGGGCCAGCTCGACAGTAAGCTCGTCTGCAGTCTTGCCCGCCACCGAGCAGCTCGCCTGGGCGCAGTAGGCGCCGGTATCGACACCATGGCCGATACGCATGATGGAGATGCCGGCACGTTCGTCGCCAGCCAGAATCGCACGCTGGATGGGGGCGGCACCGCGCCAGCGCGGCAACAGCGACGCATGCACGTTCACGATACCGAGCGGTGCCATATGCAAAACCTCATCGGGCAGGATGCAACCGTAGGCGGCAACGCAGAAGATATCGGCCTCGGCCTCATGCAAACGATCCATGACCTCCGGGGTGATGCGCGTGGCTTCCATCACGGGGATATCGAGCTCAAGAGCCGCGGCTTTTACGGGAGAGGGCTCGAGCTTCTTTCCGCGGCTGCGCACGGCGTCAGGGCGCGTAAGCACCAAGACCACCTCGAAGCGCGAAGCAAGCTCACGCAGGGACGGCACGGCAAAATCCGGCGTGCCCATGAATACAACGCGCATTCGTGCGCTCCTTTCCAGCTACTACTCCGTCTCGCCAGGCCTGGCACCGCGAGCACGCGCCTCCTGATAATCATGGAGAGCGGCGATCCTTTTGCCAGGAGCCAAACGCTCGAACATCGTCTTGCCGTGGAGATGGTCGATCTCGTGCTGCAGGCACACGCACATCAGGTCGCCTGCCGCCTCATAGCGCATGAGATTCGCGTCGAGGTCATATGCCTCGACAACCACGTGATCAGGACGAGAAATCTCGCAGTTAATGCCCGGAATGGACAAGCAGCCCTCGTTATACGGTGCAAGCGTGTCCGACTGCTCCACGATAACGGGATTGATAAGCACGTAAGGGTCGTAGTCATCGGCGCCCGTATAGTCGGTATCGATAACCACGAGCTGAATAAGCTCGCCAATCTGCGGAGCAGCAAGGCCGCAGCCGCCGTTGTCAAACATCATCTGCTTCATGCGCTCAGCCAGGCGCTCGATCTCCGGCCCAATCTCGGTGATCTCGGCGCACTCCTGGCGAAGACGAGGGTCGGGCGATATCACGATGCCGTTTATCTCCATTGACGCCATCGCTCCTTTCTCATTTGTGCGGCCCCGCATCTACATCAGGTCGTATGCATCCACATCGACACTCAAGCTGATGCCCTCGCGGGAACCGACGCTCGCAAGTGCGGCACGTATACAGTCTGAAACATGGTACCCCACCGGAGTCTTACATATAAAGTGGAACCTAAATCGGTCTTTTGCACGCTCAATTACACAGGGAACGGGACCAAGCAAAACCGGGGAGGATGGGGGTTCGAGCCCCTCGTCTTCGGATAGCGGCGTGAGGCCGATAGCAGGCGGCGGATTGTCAATGCCCATTTGAGCACGGACAGCCGCTGCAAGCTCCTCGATATAACGCCGGCAGGCGCGCTCATCGGCACCCCAAATCACGACATTGGTCAGCCTCACAAAAGGTGGATAGGCCGCCTCCTCACGCTGGGCAAGGTCGCTCTCGGTGAATATGGAACGGTCATGCGTCGCCACTGCGCGAATCACCGGATCGTCCGGCAAATAGGTCTGGATAATCACGCGGCCCGCCCGCTCTCCCCTGCCAGCACGGCCCGCGAGCTGCTCGTATAGGTCAAAAGCGCGCTCGGAAGCGCGAAAGTCGGGCATCTTAAGGGCATAGTCGGCATTCACCACGGCGGCGAGCGTTACCTCGGGAAAGTCGAGTCCCTTCGCGATCATCTGCGTACCAAGAAGAACCGCGCACTCTGCGGCGTCAAAGCGCTCGAGCAGCTCCTTGTGGGCATCCTTGCCGCGAGTCGAATCGGCATCCATGCGAATGACTTCAACGTCGTCGGGCAGCAGCTGGATAAGAGCATCCTCCACCTGCTGGGTGCCCAGCCCCATCTTCGCAAGATATCGGCTTCCGCACTTAGGACAAGCAGAACCCATAGCAGGATAGGGACGCATGCGATACGTAGCACCGCAGGTGTGACACTCAAGGGTATGCGTGCGCTCATGATAGGTAAGCGCCGTCGAGCAATGCTTGCAAGTTGGCACGCAACCGCATTCCCGGCACATCAAAAAGGGAGCGAATCCTCGGCGATTATGCAAAAGGACAGCCTTCTCCCTACGCTCCGCCACGCCCAGGAGCGCCTCTCGAAGCTCCTTGGAAAACATCGAGCGACTCCCGCCAATAAACTCACGGCGCAAGTCGCATATGGTAACTTCGGGCAAACGCGCGGCACCGGGTCGCTCGGGCATGCAAACGCGCAGCCAACGTTGGCCCGCATACTCCCCCGCACGGCAGCGGGCAAGAGCTTCCGAACTAGGCGTTGCAGAACCAAGCACGAGGGGGCACCCATAGACCGAAGCCATATGCGCCGCCACCTCGCGCGCGTGATAGCGCGGCGAAGACCCTTGCTTATAAGATTGCTCATGCTCCTCATCGATGATGATGATTCCGGGATTGCGCAGGGGACAAAACAGCGCCGAGCGCGCACCCACCACCACACGGGCGGTCCCAGCTGCAACCATATCCCACTGATCGCGGCGCTCGCCAGCCGAAAGACGCGAATGAAAAACCGCGACTCGCGAGCCAAAGCGCGAGCGAAAGCGTCCTACGGTCTGAGCGGTAAGCGAAATCTCGGGGACAAGAACAAACGCCGACTTGCCATCCTCAAGCACCCGCTCGATGGCAGAAAGGTACACCTCGGTCTTGCCCGAACCGGTCACGCCATCGACAACAATCACACGACCGGCTGCATCATCGCGCGCATGCTCGATGGCTTCGAGCGCCTCTTGCTGCCCTGCCGTGAGCGCAACGGGCGCCGCGCCATTGGCAGAAGACAACGTCGTCGCATCCTCGCATCCGCGCCATGCACGACGTTCTTCGACACGCACCACGCCGCGACGCTCGAGGGCACGCACCGTGGCGGACATATCGGTATAGAGAATGCGCAGCTCGCGCGTGGTCACCGGCCCGCAGGCCAGGGCGTCGAGCACCTGTCGCTGACGTACGGCCCGTGCGGCCGGCTCAAAAGAGCGGCCTTCTTCGGTAAGCGACACCCATCGCTCGTGCGCTTCGGGCGTGGCAGGCGCCTCCACGTGATAGGACCCTTTGGCGTCGCGCACAAGACGAGGCGTCCCACCGGGAGGCAAAAAGAGCCGCAGGCACTCGGAAACCGAAGCCACATACTCACGCGCCATCCAAAAGGCGATGCGTGCAGACTGCTCGGTAAAAGCCGGCGCAGCCAAGATATCGCGAATGCACTTGATGCGCGAAGGGTGGGGCACGGAGCCCTCCCCGTTCAAAGGCAGGCTGTCCATGCGCTCGCAGATATAGCCCAGGGCCATACGGGACCCAAAGGGCACAAGCGCCGTAGCGCCAACAAGCGCCGTAGCCCCCAGCTCTTCCGGCACGCCGTAGGTAAATGGCTCCGAAAGCGCACGCGAGGGAATATCAACCACCACGCGTACGTAAGCACACGGGGCGGCAGATAAGGAAGAGGCGCCCGCGAGAGCAGGCGCCTCCTTCGGCATACTATCCAATTGGGGAAAGAGCGAGGGCTGCTTGTTCATGCCTCAATTCTAACCCAGGCTACGCGCTCATGCCGCACAGCGCGCGAAGTTCATCGACGCGATCCGTCTTCTCCCACGTAAAGTCTGGATCGTTGCGACCAAAGTGACCATAAGCGGCGGTCTTCTCGTAAATCGGACGACGCAGGTCGAGGTCGCGGATGATAGCACCGGGTCGCAGGTCAAAAGTCTTGTTGATGGCCTCGACGATGCGATCCTCATCCACATGGGCGGTACCAAAGGTATCGACCATAACGGAAAGCGGCTTAGAAACGCCGATAGCGTATGCGAGCTCAATCTCGCAGCGATCGGCAAGACCGGCGGCAACCACGTTCTTGGCAACCCAGCGTGCAGCGTAAGCGGCAGAACGGTCGACCTTGGTGCAGTCCTTACCCGAGAAGGCACCGCCACCATGACGGCCCATGCCGCCATAGGTATCGACGATGATCTTGCGGCCGGTAAGGCCGGTGTCGCCCATCGGGCCACCAACGACAAAACGACCGGTGGGGTTAACGTAGATGTCGGCATCGCGCCAATCGATGCCCTCGGCGTCCATAACAGGAGCAATCACGTGCTTGATCATGTCGTTCTTGATGATGCCCATATCCTCGATCTCGGCCGCATGCTGCGTGGAGACGACGATAGTGTCCACGCCCGCGGGCTTGCCGTCCTCGTAGCGAACGGTGACCTGAGTTTTGCCATCGGGACGCAGGTAATCCAAAGTGCCGTCATGGCGAACTTCGGCCAGACGCTCCGCCAGGCGGCTCGCCAGGTAATGCGGCATGGGCATCAGGGTCGAAGTCTCGTTCGAAGCGTAGCCGAACATCATGCCCTGGTCACCTGCACCGATCAGGTCGATCGGGTCGGTGGTGGCACCGCTTTGGGTCTCAAAGGATTCATCCACGCCCTGGGCGATATCGGGGCTCTGCTCGTGGATGAGGTTCATGACGCCGCACGTATCGCAGTCAAAACCGTACTTGGCGCGGTCATAGCCGATGCGGCGAATGGTGTCGCGTGCGATCTGCTGCACGTCAACATAAGCCTGCGTGCGAATCTCGCCGGCGACGATCACGGTTCCGGTAGTCACGAGTGTCTCGCATGCGCAACGGACGTTGTCGACGTTGGCGGGTACGCCGTTGGGTGCCACGTAGCCTTGGGCCTGCAACGCGGCCTCCTTGGCAAGAATGGCGTCGAGAATGGCGTCGGACACCTGGTCTGCGATCTTATCGGGATGTCCCTCGGTCACAGATTCTGATGTGAACACGAAGTTGCCGCGATCGGAGGTGGAACGATTAGTAGCTGGCATGGCATGCCCCTTTCAATAACGCGCCCGACGACCGTTACCATTCCGTCGAGCATATGTGTAGGCAGACATTCTACTCCGCTGCCTATTAAACGCAATCAAGTGTAGTCCTCCCGGGTCATTAACGCTCCCGTCAGTTGTGCCATTTGCACCGAATAATTCGATAAGTGGCCCCATGCGGCACCAAAGCCCTCCCGTGGTAGAATGACACCCCGTTTCACCTTGCAAACCACCACAACCATCAAAGGCTAGCCCATGACCTTCATGACCATCTTTCTGCAGATGCTCACCTTGTGCATCCCCATCGTTGGCGGCATCGTTGCCGCGCGTGCGGGATTTCTCGACCAAAAGATGAATACCGCCCTCACGCGACTCGTCATGAACATCACCTTGCCATGCATGGTCGTCTCCTCCGTGGGCGCAAACGAGACCCTGCCAAAGACACCCGTTCTCCTCACGCTTCTCGCCGCCTCCACCGCTGGCTACGCCATCGCCGCGATCATTGCTTATGCAATCACCGCACTCATGCGCACGCCCGCAACCGAGCGCAGCGCCTGGCACTTCTCCATCACCTTTGGCAACGTGGGCTTTATCGGCTATCCTGCGCTTTCCGCCATCTTTGGGCCGCAAGCCGTGCTCTACGCCGCAATCGCCAACATCCCCTTCAACCTGTTCAATTTCAGTATCGGGGCAGCTATGGTCAAAGCCGGCGCCCAGGACGCACAGGGGCAGCGTGCGCTCTCACTGGGCAATCGTCTGCGCGAGCTTGCCCGCGATGCGGCGAACCCCACATTTTTCGCAAGCTTCATCTTGCTCGCCCTTGTCTTATTGGGCATACATGACCTTGGGATTCTTGGAGACGGTTTGACGACAATCGGCAACTTCACCACGCCGGCGGTACTCCTCATGCTCGGCTCCACCCTCGCGAGCTATAATGCACGCGAGATGCTTGGAAACTGGCGCGCCTATGTGGCAGGAGCCGCGCGCTTGATTCTCGTTCCGTGCGCGATTCTCTTCATCTTGGGCGGCTTCGTCACCGATCCGCTGGCACAAGGCGTGCTCGTGGTGGGAAGCGCCATGCCCGCCGCCAGTAATGGCGTGCTGTTCAGCCTCCTATACGGAGTTGACCCCAAACCGATGATGCAGGCGAACTTCGTGACCATCGTGGCATCGATTTTGACCATCCCACTCATCGCGTTAATGGTGTAGCGGCAAGACCGACCGCCGAACAGCACCAGAAGTCAGAGCGTTAGACGCTTTAGGGCCTTTAGGGGCTCTCGCGCCTCCAACGGGTGTTGATATCCGTCATTTACGCCGATACCGCGCTCCGTATAACGTTCGCGCCGCTTGTGCTCTATAATGCATGGGTCAAACAGTTGAACCTATCTATACAAGGAGCATCCATGAGCTCAGACGTTCGCGTCCGCTTCGCACCGTCGCCCACCGGCAAGCTGCACATCGGCGGCGCTCGTACCGCCATCTACAACTGGGCATTTGCTCGCGCCAATGGCGGCACCTTCATCCTGCGTATCGACGATACCGACCCCACCCGTTCTACCGACGAAAACACTCAGATTATTTTGCGTGCCATGCGCTGGCTGGGCCTTGACTGGGACGAGGGTCCGGAGGTCGGCGGCGAGCACGGCCCCTATGCTCAGACTGAGCGCCTGGACCTGTATCGCGCCGCCGCCCAAAAGCTTTGGGACGAGGGCCGTGCCTATCCGTGCTTCTGCACCCCCGAAAAGCTCGCCGAAGATCGCGCTGCCGCCCAGGCGCGCAAGGACCCGTTCCAGGGTTACCAGCGCACCTGCCGCAATATCGACCCCGCAGAGGCTCGCGCCCGTATCGACGCCGGCGAGCCATATGTCTTGCGCATCAAGGTCCCCGAGGACCGCGGCGACGTAGTGATTCACGATGCCGTCCACGGTGAGGTTACGTTTAACGCCCGCGAGCTCGACGACTTCGTCATCTTCCGCTCTGACGGCACCCCCACGTACAACTTCGCCACCGTGGTTGACGATGCCATGATGGGCATCACCCACGTCATCCGCGGCGACGACCACCTTTCCAACACGCCGCGCCAGGTTATGGTCTACGAGGCGCTCGGCGCCCCCGTGCCCACGTTCGCGCACATCTCCATGATTTTGGGCGCTGACGGCAAGAAACTTTCCAAGCGCCATGGCGCCACCTCTGTGGAGGAGTACCGCGACCAGGGCTACCTGCCCGATGCCTTCGTCAATTACCTGGCGCTGCTCGGCTGGTCTCTCGATGGCGAAACGACAATCGTTCCCCGCGACGTGCTTGCCTCCAAATTCTCGCTCGACCACGTGTCCAAGAACCCGGCTACGTTCGATCCTAAGAAGCTCGACTGGATCCAGGCGGAGTACATTCGCACCATGACCGACAAGGAGTTCGCCGATAAAATCATGGTTCCGGAGCTGCATGAGGCCGGCATGATCGAAGGCAACCTTGAGTACGATGAGGCTTGGATCGATGCGCTTGCTGCCATCGCAAAGCCGCGCACCAAGTTCCCGGCCGACGTTGTCACCGTGGCCTCCCCCATCTTCGCCACCGCCGAGACGCTCGAGTACGACGAGAAGTCCGTGGCTAAAGGTCTCGCCAAAGAGGGTATGGGCGCCATTCTCGACGAGGCTGAAGTCGCACTCGCCGATGCCGAGTGGACGCCCGAGGCCATCGACGCCGCCCTGGAGCCGTTGCCCGAAAAGCTCGACCTCAAGAAGCGCATCGTCTTCCAGGCTGTTCGTGTGGCGATTTGCGGCAATCTGGTGAGCGCCCCGCTTTCGGACACCATGGCGCTCATCGGCCGTGAAGACTGCATGGCCCGCATCGCCCGCGCCAAGACGATGGCTTTGTAACCCCAGCAGTTACGCTAATTGCAAATACAGTATCTTCGAAAGAGAGCTCGGCATTTGCCAAGCTCTCTTTTCATATCCCAAACGTGCGCGAAGCGCACACTCTTTTTCTCCACGCTTAGCCGTAGGGACTTGAATGCTCTATCCTAGAGGCGGTTGGCATGCCGAGTTTCGGTAGATTCCGCACGCAAAGAAGCGTCCAGTGGACGCTTCGTCTTGCGCAGGACCTGACCGAGCCGAAACTCGGCATGCCAACCGCCAGCCTTGCAGTTAGGAGCCCTCATGTCCGGAACCCCGCAAACACTTGCCACAACCTCAGCATTCGAGGTCCTCGGCCCCATCATGGTGGGCCCCTCGTCTTCCCACACCGCCGGGGCGTTGCGCTGCGCGCAGGTCGCCGCCTCACTTGTCGACGGGGACGTCACCGACGTGACCTTCACGCTTTGGAATAGCTTTGCCCACACCTACCGAGGCCACGGTACAGACCGTGCCCTCGTAGCCGGCATCTTGGGCCTCGATACCGATGATGAGCGCATCCGCGACGCCTTCGACATCGCGCACGCTCGTGGGCTCAGCTATGCCTTCGACGTTGCCGGCGACGACGGCTCCATCCATCCCAACACCGTCGATATCGATATGAAAAACGCCCGCGGCGAGTCCATGCAGGTACGAGGCGAAAGCCTCGGCGGAGGCAAGATGCGCATCAGTCGCATCAACGGCGTGGGCGTCGACATCTCCGGCATGTACAGCACCTTGTTCGTAGCCCATCGCGACCTGCCGGGCGTGCTTGCCGCCCTCACCAACCTGCTTGCCTATGCACATGTCAACATCGCCTTTTGCCGCACATATCGCACCGAACAGGGCGGTCAGGCCTACTCCGTCTTCGAGACCGACGGAGCCGCCTGCGGCGAGGTGCTCCCTGTGCTTAAAAATCTCGATCACGTAGACTTCGCAACCTTTATCGAGCTTCCCGGATCTGCCTCTTCACTCTCCCCCGGCGTCTCAACGCCTGAGCTCTTTGATGACGGTGCCCAACTTCTCGATGCCTGCCGCGAGCGCAACATGAGCATTGGAGCCGTCATGGAGCTGCGCGAGCATCGCCTCATCGGCGAAGAGCGCGCCCGTGCCTCCATGGCACGCACCCTCGACGTCATGCGCGAGGAGACCAGCGCGCCCCTCGCGAACCCCACGCCCTCTCTTGGCGGATTCCTGGGCGGCGAAGCGCAACGCGTGGCAACAGCTTCGCAAACAACGCGTCTCTCCCTTTTGGGCGAGGTCCAAACCGCCGCGACCGCCAAAGCCATGGCGGTGCTCGAGCGAAGCGCATCCATGGGCGTCATCGTCGCGGCGCCTACGGCAGGCTCCTCCGGCATCGTCCCCGGGTGCGTCCTGGCACTGGCCGAGCATCTCGATGCCAGCGACGAGACCATCATAGAGGCACTCTTCTGCGCGGCAGCCATCGGACTCAACCTTACGACCTCAGCCTGCGTAGCAGGAGCCGAAGGCGGTTGCCAAGCCGAGGTCGGAAGCGCTGCCGCCATGGCGGCAGCGGCACTCGTCCAGATGATGGGCGGCACGCCCGAGCAGGCACTCCACGCCTCCTCTTTGGCACTCTCAAACCTCTTGGGCCTCGTATGCGACCCGGTGGGCGGACTCGTGGAAGTACCCTGCCAAACACGAAACGCCATAGGAGTGGCAGCCGCATTCTCCTCCGCACAGCTCGCACTTTCCGGCATAGCCAGCCTTGTCCCCTTTGACGAGATGGCAAAAGTCATGCTCAGCGTAGGCCATGCCCTGCCCGCAAGCCTTCGCGAGACCGCACGCGGCGGCATTGCCCAAGCGCCCTCCGCGCTCTCGGCATGTGCCCGCTGCGGCATCTGCGCCTAGCGTTTACAACGCCGCCGTTCCCATACCTCAAATGCTCCTCAAAATGTGGTGAAAACTCCATGTCGCGCATCCTATTCAAGGTCAAATAGGTATAATCGCCTTTGCTAGATGGCAAGTTTTCAATCAAATCAAGGAAAGACCCGATGGCATTTGATGCAGAATCCGGAAACGGCGGCATAACCCCGCCTCGTCCCGTAACGCCCAGCTCTACACGAATCATGCCCCCTGCCTCACAGGCAACCCGCACCCGTTCGTCAAGCACGCGCGCTCAGCAGCCCGCTGGCGCACATCGCGCACCCAACCATATGGCTCCCTCCAAGGCCACTTCAAATGCAGGCGATTCTGCACCTCGAGAGCCCAAGAACCGCAAACGCGGCAAAATCGCAGCCGCTATCGTGGGGGGCATCGTTGTCGTAGTCTACATTGCCGGCGTCATCGCCTTCTCCAATATCTACTATCCCAATACGTCGATTGCCGGCGTGGACGTGTCTCTTGCCACAGCAAACACCGCAGCAGAGCGAATCGAATCCTCACTTTCAAACTACTCGATGCACCTCACCGGCTGCGGCATGGACTGGACCTTTACGCCTGCCAAAGGGACATTCTCCATCGACGCTAAAGCCGAGGCACAAGCCGTTCTAGCGGGAGATTCCGCCTTCCTCTGGCCTGTCAAGCTCATCCGATCGCTCGCCACGGGTAACGCCAAGGAAAACCTCGCCTCTCTCGACGAGACGACCAAGGCAACCTACGACAAGGACGCCTTTAACCAGGAGCTCTCCGCTGCCATCGATGCCTTCAACCAAGACCGACCCGGCACCTTCGATGCCGCCGGCGCCTATGACGCCGATGCCGGCAAATTCACCGTCGAAAAGGCGCGTTCGAGCCAGCGCATAAATGCCGATACGGTAACAAAGGCGGCAACGGAAGCCATCGAGCACGCTCAGTCCACCTGCTCCCTTGACGATTCTGCCTACGAGCCTCTCGCCGGAGGCGCCACCGACGAACAGCTCCAAAAGGCCTGCGACGCAGCAAATGAGCTGCTCGGCGTCAACGTGAATCTCAAGATGGGCGGAGCCACCGTAGCTACGCTCAACGGCGCCCAGATGTGCAAGTGGATCACTTTCGATGATTCGCTCAAGCCCACGCTCAACCACGATCAGCTTTCCGAATGGATTCACAACCTCGCCGAGACCAAGCTCGATACCGCCGGCAGCGAGCGCACCTATACGCGCCCGGATGGCAAGCAAGTCACCATCGGCGGCGGCACCTATGGCTGGATCAGCGACGAGGCATCCCTTGCTCAGATGATCCAAGACGCCGTTGCCAACAAGCAGACGGGCGATATCGACATCCCCACCAAGCAGACCGCTGCAAAATACACCGATGCGGGCCAGCCCGATTGGGGCGCCTATGTCGACGTCGACCTTTCCGAGCAGCACGCGCGCTACTACGATGCAGATGGCAATCTCAAGTGGGAGTCTGGCATCATTTCGGGCAACCCCAATGAGGGTAATGCGTCTTCTACTGGCATTTACTCCATCAACAACAAGGAGCGCAACGTTAAGCTCACCGGCAAAAAAGATCCAGAGACCGGAGAGCCCATCTATATCTCCTACGTCGATTACTGGATGTCCTTCATCGGCGGTGCCGTGGGCCTTCATGACGCCAACTGGCAAGCATCTTCAAGCTTCTCCAATCCCAATGCCTACCTGAGCGTGGGCAGCCACGGATGCATCAACCTTCCGCCCTCCAAAGCAGCAGAGCTCTACGACATGATCAATGTCGGCGACTGCGTAGTCGTGCACAACTAGCAACACGCTCAAACGCTCATCGAAAACGGCGAACCCTTGTAATTGGGTTCGCCGTTTTTGTAATCAGCTAACGCCTTAAACACCGCCCTAGGCATCGAGGCGCTTCTCCAATGACATCAAGCCGCGCTGTGTAAGATCATTTGCAACAGCAGAAACTTGCTCGATAGGAATCGATCCGTCCGAAAGCACCCACGCACGGTAGATGCCCACGATGCCGCTGAGCAAAAACGAAAGATAGTACTCAAAGAGCTCGTCGGGCAGATCGCTCGGCACCAAATTGCCGTCGAGCAGCGCACGTTCAAGCGGCTTACGAATACGCGTAATGAGCTCTTCGGGCGGCAACAGCTCGAAAAGACGCTTGTTGATGACGATGTTTTGGCTTACCACATGATTCACCGTTGCGAAAAACGTATCAGCAGCAATTTGCACGTCTTCGGCACTCTCGGCCTGATGCCCGCTCAAAGCCTTCTCTACCGTATTGACGATATAGACGACCGATTCCTCGGCGACAGCATCAAGCAGACCATCGATACTGCCAAAATGCAGGTAAAACGTCTTTCGATCGATGTCTGCCTCGCGCGCTATCGAGCTGATGGTGATTTCACTCAGGTCCTTCTTCTCGAGAAGCTTCTCAAACGCGGCAAGAATCGCCTTGCGCGTGCGCGCAACGCGACGGTCAACGCGCACGCCCTTTTCCGTTTTAGTTTTGGCCATCACAATCACCTTTGTAGAATAAGATACGAACCTAGATATCTTTGTTGAATAGACACAATAGACTTTTCTACGTTTGTTGAATATATCACGTTTGGGTACTATTCCTGTAGCGAATGCGTCAGGCGGTGCAATTTCGCAGATGCTGTCCACAAGCGACTCGTTACCACATCTACGACTCCAGCCGTTTCTCTCGAAGACCGAAAGACCCAGCGCCGCCCGACCACTCGTCGATGTCAATCAGGAGGGTACACATGGCACTCAAGCAAACCGCAGAGCGCGCTGCGCTCAACAAGCTCATCGACTATTTGGACGAAGACCCCGTAAAGCACGTTGATAAGATCATGGACCTCATCAACAAGCTGGTACCGGATAATGTTTTCCCAACCCAGCGCGAGGCGTTTACCAACGTCATCAAGAGCCGCGGCAACTGGTACGACCTTATCATGCGCATATTTAAGCTTAATCCCGAGATGCGCACACGCTTGCTCAAGACCCTCATTGTCGACGGCAATATCCTGGCGTGGCCCGAGCAGGAGCAAAACCGCGATAAATACCAATGCAATATCCCCTGGGCCATCCTCCTCGATCCCACAAGCGCATGCAACCTGCATTGCACGGGCTGCTGGGCAGCCGAATACGGACACAGGCAAAATCTTTCCTTTGAAGATATCGATTCCATCGTCACTCAGGGCAAAGCGCTGGGTACGCATATGTACATCTACACCGGCGGTGAACCCTTGGTGCGCAAGACAGATCTTATCCGCATCTGCGAAAAACACCCCGATTGCGCGTTCTTGTGCTTTACCAACGCAACGCTTATCGACGAGCAGTTCTGTCAGGACATGATTCGTGTGGCCAACTTTGTTCCCGCCATCTCGGCCGAGGGCAACGAGCACACCACCGATGCCCGTCGTGGAGAGGGCACGTATAAGAAGATCGAGCGCGCAATGAAGCTCTTGCGCGAACATGACCTACCCTTTGGTATCTCATGCTGCTGGACAAAAGCAAACGCAGATGCCGTTGCCACCGAGGAGAACATCGACTGGATGATCAAGGAGGGCGCGCTGTTCTGCTGGTACTTCCACTTCATGCCCGTCGGACGCGGCGCTACAGCCGAGCTCATCCCCACACCCGAGCAACGCGAGCGCATGTATCACTTCGTGCGCGAGATGCGCGAGAAAAAGCCGCTGTTCACGCTCGATTTCCAAAACGACGGCGAGTACGTGGGTGGATGCATTGCCGGCGGCCGTCGCTACCTGCACATCAACGCCGCAGGCGACGTGGAGCCCTGCGTGTTTATCCATTACTCCAACGCCAACATCCATGACGTGAGTCTTCTTGATGCGCTGCGCTCTCCCCTGTTCATGAAGTACTACGAGAATATGCCGTTTAACGACAACTACCTCAAGCCGTGCCCCATGCTTGAGAATCCCGATGTCCTGCCAAGGCTTGTTGCCGAATCCGGCGCGCACTCCACGGACCTCGTGGAGCAAGAGACGCCCGAGCAGCTGCGTGAGAAGACCAAGGCCGCAGCCGAGGCCTGGAGCCCCGTTGCCGACCGCCTGTGGACGGATGAGAACGATCCCTTGTACACCAAGCGCCGCGACGATCGCACTCAAGGCATGGCCGAGTCCGACATGCACAAGTTTGCAGCCCAGGGCCGCCTCCTCAAGCAATAATGTGACAAAAAGTCGACAGGTTTATTTTGTCACATTTTCTCAACTCCTCCACATAGGTAGACAAACCCTCTCCCGGCACAATGCCGAGAGAGGGTTTTTATCTAACGAATCTAAAGTACCGACGATATAGGCAGCTGCCCTGGCACTCCCCTATGCGCGCGGCTTCTTTTTGAACTGAGATGGGGAGACGGTAATGCCATCCGCCGACTGGCGCACTGTCCTTCGAGCAACGGGCTTTTTGCGCGAAGGGCTCGAAGACGCGGCACCATTGACGCTCAAGCGATGGGAAGACGATGCGGACGCCTCCTCAAGAGACCCGATAGAAGCCAGCGGAGCAGCAATCTCGTCTTCATGATGCGAGGGATGGCTGCGCTTCTTACCCTTCTTGCGCGCAGAGCCGGATGAGGAGGATTTGGCCGATCCGGACGAATCCTTACCAAAGCGACGCAGCACACGGTCCCAGCGAGCATGAATGCTCGCGTTGTGAGCGCTTTTAAGACCCAGAAGCGGCGCCGCCAGGATAGTAGGAGCAATAAACGTGATAAGGCGCCACAGAAGATATCCTGCTGTTGCAGCAGAGCCAAAGAAATGGCCCAGAAACAGTGCGAAGCCGCCTTCGGCACCACCGGTGCCGCCCGGCAGAGGAACCGCAGAAGAAAGCAGCTGCACAAAAGCGCTCGCCGCCATGACCGAGAAAAAGTCGACCTCGTGCTTACCAAAGGCGAGCATCAAAAAATATGGCACCAAATAGAAGAACGCAAGCTGCAGCATGGTGATGATGACGGTGAGCACCATCGAAGAGAAATGCCCGGCAGAAAGCTTGAACTTATCGGAGAACGAGTAGATCTCGCTGTCGACAAAGCCGCGCCACCCCTCAATCTTCGACTTGGACATGCCAACGCGCTCAAGCAGGTTGATAATCCAATGTGCCAGACGCGTCACCATACCCGGCATGAGCGCCACGGCAAAGATGCCAAGCAAGATGAGGCAGTGGCCGCCAAAACTGAAGACGCACAGCAGCGTGATGTCGCCATAATGCTCGGCAAAATACGGCATCCGGGCCAAAAGCAGAATGGCGCCCCAAGCAACGAGGCCAAATTGATACACGATAAATCGCGTGAACTGCGTGGCACCCGCCTCGCCCACGTTTTGCCCCGCCTTGGTCAAACGGTAAATCTGCGCAGGCGTGGAGCCCATCATCATGGGCGTGAGATTGCCAAAGAAAATGCCCGAAGCCTCGACGGAGATAAGATCGCGAATGCCCACAGGCGAATGGGGATCAAGCCACACGGCAATCGCGTAAGCGAGAATGCCGAAGACGAGGTACAGGAACATGAAGAAGCAGGCGACAAAGAGCCAACCGCCCTTCACAGACGCCATGGCGCCCCAGAACTGCGCCATCTGTCCCGTAACCACCAAATAAACGATATAGGCGATGAGGACCAAGCCAATAAAAATGGCACCGCGACGCGCGGTTTTGGTATCGTCGCCGCCGGCAACCTGAACGTCAACCTGCGGATGAGAAGTTTTGTGCTTAAGGGGCCCCGTCATGGTTCTCCTTTAATTAGATGTAGAACGTGTTCCATTGTACGTCCTGAGTGGCATTATCCCCAGACTTCCATGCAAGCCTGCATCACATTTTTGAAAGGTCTGGCTCTGACGCATTCGTTAAAGGATGGCAACTGCGTCAGGAAGCAATATGAAAAAGGACTCCCGAAGGAGCCCTGAGCAATCGATGGTAGCCCGTACCGGATTCGAACCGGTGATCTCCGCCTTGAGAGGGCGGCGTCCTGAACCGCTAGACGAACGGGCCATATGTAAGATGCACTGGCTGGGATGGAGGGAGTCGAACCCCCATTGACGGAACCAGAATCCGCTGTCCTGCCATTAGACGACATCCCAAGATGCATCCAGTCGCGCTCGGCTGCTGCCGTTGCGCAAGAAAGTATATTACGGCAGATGCCAACAGTGCGCAAGCCCAAATTTAAACTTTTTTTCGACGAATTAAAATCCGACCGAAGAGAAGAATCAAAAAAACCGACTATGGAGCCAGACGTCAAACTGGCTTTATAACAAAAAAGGACTCCCGAAGGAGCCCTGAGCAAACGATGGTAGCCCGTACCGGATTCGAACCGGTGATCTCCGCCTTGAGAGGGCGGCGTCCTAAACCGCTAGACGAACGGGCCATGTGCCGAAGCATTGCTGCCTCAATGCGAAAGCTATATTACGGGATACCAAGGTCCTTGCGCAAGGGGTGATTTGAAATCGCCCTAATTTGTGGATGAATCATGAAGAGACGAGGTGGGGGCATCTGCGCAAATGCCGGCCACCCGCGCGAGATAGCGCAGTAAACCATCCCGACGGTTGGCAACGCCACCTTGCATCGTCGCTGTGAGAGCCTGCTCCAGCAGCTCACCGATCCGGCGGCCCGGTTCGACACCCATGGCAATGAGGTCGCGGCCCGAAATAGCCAGGGTCTTTACGCTATATGCCTCACCTGCCTCAAGTAGCTTGTGGAACATCTCTCGCATGTCCTCGACTTCCCACACGTACTCAAAGCAGAGGGCGGACTTGCCCAGCGCGTCGGCACGCTTAAGGTCGAACAGCTCATCCATGAGCCGCGGGGTGTCCACCCCCTCCGCCGCAAAGCGGTTCATCATTCCCAGCACGCTCTTTCGCTCCGCCTTAAGCGGGCGGTCATGATATTTGATAAGAAGACAGGCGTCGCGAATCAAGTCATTTGGCAATGCCAGGCGATGCATGATCTCCTTCGCCATCGTGGAACCAAGCTCGGGATGGCCGTAAAAATGGCCATGGCCTGCCTCGTCCTTAAAAAACGTTTGAGGCTTTCCGATGTCATGCAGAAGAGCCGCCCACATAAGCGAAGGCGAAATAGCAACCGCCTGAGCGTCTCCATCGTCCTGCGCGCGAGCAAGCACACAGGCAACGGTAAGCACACGGTGGGTATGGTCGTAAACATCGTAATCATGATAGATGCTGCACTGGTCAAAACCGCGGCAGGGCGCAAGCTCGGGAATAGCGGCGCACATCACCTCGGGATAGCGCTCAAGAGCATCTCCCCCAAGGCCGGTTGCGAGAACACCCTGCAGCTCAACACCAACACGCTCGCGCGCAACGGCATCGAGCAAGGGCGCGCAATCTGCCAGAGCCTTTCGCGTGGCTGGCTCCACGGTAAAGTCCAGGCGGCAAGCAAAGCGTACGGCACGAAGCATGCGAAGGGCATCTTCCTCAAAACGACGACGCGGCTCCCCCACCGCCCGAATTTCACGACGCGCAAGGTCGCCCACGCCGTCGTAGAGGTCAAGAAGGCCACGAACGGGATGCCACGCCATGGCGTTCACGGTGAAATCGCGACGGGCAAGGTCATCTTCAACTCGCTCAGCCCGGGTTACCTCCTCCGGATGGCGGCCATCGGTATAGAAGCCGTCAAGGCGATACGTGGTGACCTCGATGCGCTCGCCGTCTGCGATGGCGGTAATGCCGCCGAATTTGATACCCGACTCAACCACGCCGATACCCGCAGCCTCAAGCGCTGCCTTGCTTTGCTGCCAAGGGGCCGAGCAGCACATATCGACATCGTGCGAAGACGCATGCATGAGGACATCGCGAACCCAGCCGCCCACGACCCACGCCTCGAGACCCGCCGCCTCGAGCGCGCGCAACACGCGACACGCAGGCCTCGAAAGTCGCGTTCCCTCAAGATCGACATCCTCATATGCGCTGATATCCGCCACCGATTTCCCTTCCTTGTACGTTTCGCCCACCAGTATACCGACTCCGCTCCCCGCCCCCACTCCCCCGTGACAAAAAGTCGACAGGTTTATTTCGTCACATTTTCACGAGTCCTACATATTCAGACGCAGCCGACAGATACTCGCACCATGGCATCCGGGACAAAAAGCGACCGGACTGGCGGTCGCCATCTTTCTTTCGCCCTAGAACAGGAATATATTTGCGATGGTCAGCCGTCGCGTTCCTGTTGTGCCGCATCGCACGGGAACGCATGCATTTGATTGGAGACAAACATGACCATGCACGCCATAGACCCCGCCATAACCCGGGAAACATCAGCCCGCATCGCGCAGGACCGCGCTACTGTCATTGCCCGCAATGCCGCCAGTTCATGCGGCATCCGAGCCGCTGCGCACAATCCGCAGGCAGCATCGCTCGCCTCGACCACCTTTGATGTGCAGCTCAAGCAAGGCGACGTCACCAACCAAAAACGCTCCGGTCGCTGCTGGATGTTCGCCAGCCTCAATACCATGCGCTACCGCATCATCAAAAAACTCGGCATCAAGACCTTTGAACTTTCGCAGGCATATCCCCTCTTCTGGGATAAATACGAGCGTGCCAACTGGTTCTTCGAAAACATTATCGCCACCGCCAATCAAGACCTTGCCGGCCGCGAGGTGTCTTTCCTGCTAGCAGACCCGCTGTCTGACGGTGGCCAGTGGGACATGTTCCGCTCGCTCGTTAAAAAATACGGCGTGTGTCCCAAAGAGGCTATGCTGGAAACGGCAAACTCCTCCAATACCCGTGACCTGGATAAATATCTCACCCGTTATCTGCGTGCATGTGCAAAGAAACTCCGCGAGGCGGTGACTGCTGGCCAAACCACAGAAGAGCTGCAGGCGACTAAGAACGAGATGCTCTCCGATGTCTATCGCGCCCTTGTGATCTGCTTGGGCGAGCCACCTGCGTCATTTGACGTCCGCATCCGCGATGAAAAGGGCGAACTCAAGGCATCGGGAACCTATACACCGCAGGAGTTCTTCCGCGAGTACGTGGACATGGACCTCGATAGCTATATCTCAATCATCAATGCGCCCACGCCCGACAAGCCTTATTACCGCTCCTACACCGTTAAATACCTGGGAAATGTCGCCGAAGATGGCGGTGTGCGATACGTAAACCTCCCCATCGAGTCACTCAAGCGCGTGGCGGTAGCGCAGATGCACGATGGCCTGCCCGTGTGGTTTGGCTCCGACGTGGACCAGGGATTTGATTCCGAGCGCGGTCTGCTCGACCCCGCCTCGATCGATGTGGACGCGCTCTTCGGCCTGCCTATCGAGGCCGGTCTCAACAAGGGCGATCGCTTGCAATACGGCGAATCGCTCATGACGCATGCCATGACCCTGCAGGGCGTGAGCCTAGATGCGGCGGGCGAGCCAACCTCTTGGCGCATTGAGAACAGCTGGGGCGATGATCACGGCCACGACGGCTATGACATCGGCTCCGCCGCATGGTTTGACGAGTACGTTTACCAGGTGGTCGTAGACAAGAAATACCTTACGCCCGAAGAGCTCACCGCCTTCGAGAGCGACCCAATCGAGCTTGCCCCCTGGGACCCCATGGGATCTCTTGCCTAATGTGACAAAAAGTCGACAGGTTTATTTCGTCACATTTTCATCGGTTCTTCACAATCGTTGAATGACACCCCTGCCAATACCCGTCAAGCGCTCCAGCTCACGTATGCTGAAGCCGCGTGCCCTTAAATCTCTCAAAAGATTATCGCGCTCGGGTTTTGGCAGGGCTTTTATCTTCGCGGGACTTGCGACGCCATGTTCGGTCAAGACCTCAACTACGCGTGGGTCATGACGAAGCTCCTCCAGTTCCTCCTCCGCAGGATCCCATATGGGCAAGATATTGTTCGTAAAGGCAACAAAGCCGCGCGGTCCGCCAATCAGATCAAGCACCACAGTCGTATCCGCAAGCCCTTCTTCACCGCGCGCGTACTGGCCATAGCTGCTCCATCGATAACACCAGGAAGGCTCAATACCAGCTTTTTGCGGGTTATCGTGAATATAGCGAACGGTCTCGAGCAACTGTGCGTCGCTTTTAATCGGCTCGCTCCAAAATCTCGCATCAAAAAGATGACCAGAATGACCCGTCTTGCGATTGTATATACGCGCATACGACGAGAGAACCGCTTGAAAAGCAGCAGATAATGCTTACTCTCGATCGAGTAACGCCAGATGAAAATGGTTGCCCATCAGACACCACGCGATAACAACGATATGCTTTTGCGCGAAAACCTCCTCAAGTTTTTGCAGCAGGAGAAGCCGGTCATCATCGTCCTCGAAAATCAGCTGGCGGCCATTGCCACGAGCGATTGCGTGATAGTAGCCAGATTCCGAGATTTTACGCGCGTCTGTTGCCATAATGCCCCCTCAGTTAATTGCATTTGACCACAGATTAGAAAAAGCAGCTTTTAACAGGAGAAACAATGGCGAACGGTATCTGCGGAAATTCCGCTCCTTCAAATAAAAAAGATCGCAACATCTAACACAAATCAAACATGGCTGCTTGCAATGGCCAAACAAGACGGCGCAAAACAAAAGGACCCGCCGATAATTCACGGCGAGTCCATATCTCAAAGGCCATATTCAGTAAAAATCGGCCAACGGCGGAATGTGACATAATAAACCTGTCGTCTTTTTGTCACATTTAGGCAATCGCGCGAACCTCGACGTGCTGGCGATACTCGTCGACCTTGGCAAAATCGCCCTGGCCTGCACACTCAACAACATTGGCACCCGTCGCCATGGCCAAACGCAGAGCATCCTCAACGTGCTCGGGATCGTCATGCCACATGGACAGAAACGCTGCGAGCGTAGAATCGCCTGCACAAACCGTCGAAAGCACCTTTACCGGCACCGTGCAGCGCGCATACCAGATATGCTTGCCGTTGGAGAAATACGCCCCCTTGCCACCAAGCGTGAGCAGCACGTTTTTGGCACCCTTCTTATGAAGCTCGGCCATCGCGTCCACAACCGTCTGCTCGTCTTCAAGCGAAACCTCGAGACCAAAGATGTCGAGTAGTTCATCGTCGTTGGGTTTGATGAGCAGCGGTTCCTCCGCAATAAGATCGGACAGCTGAGGGCTCGAGATGTCGAGCACAAACTCCGCACCGCGAGCCTTAACGCGCGAGATGACCTGCGAAAGGAAATCTTCGGACGTATGCGGCGGCAGAGAGCCGGAAATAACCAGGCACTCCATATCCTCAAGCGAGTCAATCAGGTCGTATATTTCCTGCTCGTTGGCAGGGTTCACCGCAGCGCCGGCGTTCACCATATTGAACTCGCGGTCCTGAGCGTTAAGAAATACATTCACGCGCGTGATGCCATCGGTCCACACAGGGTGCACGTCGACGCCCTTGGCCTCGGCGCCTTCGACGATAAAGCGGCCGGAAAAGCCAGCAAAAAAGCCAAGAATAGCGGTGTCTTTACCAAAGTGATGCAAAGCAAAAGAAACATTCAGACCCTTGCCGTTCGGGCTGTAGACTGCGTCGCGCGTGCGCGTGACGCAGTTGGGCTCCAAGCCATCGCATGTAATGTTGTAGTCGATCGCAGGATTAGCGGTAAGGGTGTAGATCATGATGTCTCCTTTATATGGTCCACGAGGCGAAATTGCTGTGTAAAACCGCTCCTAGCGTACCAAATCGAAGACCCGCGAAAGCCCTGTCCAAAAACAAACAAACACGACAAAAAGCGAAAGACGGGCTGCGATGCACGCCGGCGGCGAGCATTCAGACATCGACCATCTACCTGCGCAAACTCCTGCCAACGGTCGATTTAAACCCGTGAACGGTATAATGTGACAAAATAAACCTGTCGAATTTTTGTCACATTAATAAGGCCGGGTGCCATAGGGGGATATAGCACCCGGCCTAAAAGACCGACAATATGTTCGAAACGAGGCGGAAGCCTTACGTCCTACAGACGAGGAAGCTTGCGGACCTCGATGCGCTTGCTGTACTCATCGACATGCGAGAAGTCGCCCAGACCAACGCTCTCTGCAACGTTTGCGCCGGTAGCAAGAGCGAGCTTCAAAGCGCTCTCCACGTTGTCGCGATCGTTATACCACATGGTGAGGAACGCGGCGAGCGTGCAGTCGCCGGCGCACACGGAAGAAACCAGCTTGATGTTGAACTGACGCTTGGCATACCAGATGTCCTCGCCGTTGGAGAAGTACGCGGAGCCACGGCTACCCATCGTGAGCAGGACGTTTTGCACGCCCACCTCGTGAGCCATGGCAAGAGCGCGGCGAGCGTCGTCATCGGTATCGATGGTGACGCCAAAAATCTCGCGCATCTCGTGATGGTTGGGCTTGATGAGCAGCGGCTTTTTAGAGGCAAGCGTCTTGAGCTTGGAGCTGGAGAGGTCAAGAACCACATCGGAACCACGCGCATGGGCATGATCCATGACCTTGTCCAGGAAGTCTGGTGAGGCCTTGGGCGGCACAGAGCCGGAAACAACCAGGCAGTCAAGGTTACCCGCGGTATCCAAAATGTCGTAGAGTTCCTGCTGAGCCTGCGGAGTAAGCGGAGCGCCCGGGTTCAAAACGCCGTACTCGTGCTCGCCATCGTTGAGATACGAATTGATGCGGGTGATGCCGTCGGTCCACACCGGGCGGCAGAGGCAGCCCATGTTCATGGTCTCATCGACAATAAAACGACCGGTGAACCCAGCAAAAAAACCGAGCGCGACGGAATCGACGCCAAATTTCTTAAGGGCAAACGACACGTCCAGGCCTTTGCCATTGGGCGTGTAGCTAGCATTGCTCGAACGAATGTTTTCGTCGGGCACGAGCGTCTGACAGGAAACCGTCATATCGACGGCCGGGTTAGCGGTTAGCGTGTAAAACATAGGTCCCCCTAACTTAAATACAAGGCCGTACGGCATGGGTATCCACACCGTACGACCTTGCAGATTACCTATCTCATGACCTACGCACGATTAACGAGCGTTAGCCTCGAGAAGTGCCTTGACCTCTTCGGCAGTGTCAAGCGCCAGGGCCTTCTCGGCAAGAGCATCGGCATCGGCCTTAGACCACTGGGAAATGGTCTTGCGGGCGCGCAGGATGCTCGGCGCAGACATGGAGAACTCCTCCAGGCCAAAGGAAATGAGCACCGGCTCCAACAGCGGATCGGCAGCGGCCTCGCCGCACATGCCGACCATGATACCGGCTTTGACGCCGCTCTCGATGATGTTCTTGAGCGAACGGAGAACGGCCGGGTAGTACACCTGGTACAGGTTGGAAATGGTATCGTTACCACGGTCGGCACACATCGTGTAGCCGATCAGGTCGTTGGTGCCGATGGAGAAGAAGTCGGCCTCCTGGGCCAGCTTGTCGGCGATGAGGGAAGCGGCAGGGGTCTCGACCATGATGCCGACCTCGATGTTCTCGTCAAACTCGACGCCCTCGGCCTTGAGCTCAGCCTTGCACTCCTCGACGAGAGCCTTGACGGCGCGGACCTCTTCGACGCAGGTGACAAGCGGGATCATGATCTTGACGTCACCAAAGGCGCTGGCACGCAGCAGGGCGCGCAGCTGGACCTTGTACTGGTCGGGGTTGGCCAGGCAGTAACGCACGGCGCGGAAGCCCATGAAGGGGTTTTCTTCCTTGACCATGTGCAGGTACGGGATCTCCTTGTCGCCGCCCACATCGAGCGTACGGATGATGACAGGGTTACCCTTGAGAGCGGTAGCGACCTTGCGATAAGCCTCGAACTGCTCGTTCTCGGAAGGAAGCTCCTTGGCATCCATGAACAGGAACTCAGAGCGGAACAGACCGATAGCCTCTGCGTCGTGCTCGAGAGCAGCGGTAACGTCGTCGGGGCTACCGATGTTGCAAGCAAGGATCTTCTTCACGCCGTCAGCGGTGACGGTCTCCTTGCCACGATAGGCCTCGAGAGCCTTCTTCTCGGCAGCGAAGGCCTCGGCGCGGGCGGTGTAATCGGCAAGGGTGGCCTCGTCGGGATCGGCAACGACAACGCCCTTGGAGCCGTCGACGATAACGGTCATGCCGTTCTTGAGCTCGGTGCAGGAATTCTCGACGGAAAGGACCGCAGGAATCTCGAGAGCGCGAGCGATGATGGCAGAGTGAGAGGTGCGACCGCCGGTCTCGGTAACGATAGCGGCAACGTTCTTCTTGTCGATGGTGGCGGTCATAGAAGGCGTGAGGTCATGCACGCAGATGACGGTGCCGGCAGGCAGCACGGAAAGGTCGACGACCTCGCGACCCAGCAGCTCAGCCAGAAGACCGGTGCGGATGTCGGCGATGTCGGCAGCGCGCAGACGGAACATCTCGTCGTCCATGGAGAGGAACATGTTCTCAAACATGGTGGTGGTGTCGACGAGTGCCTGCTCAGCGCAGGTGCCGGCGTCGATAGCCTGGTTGATCTGATCGCTCATGCCGGGGTCCTGAGCCAGCGCGATGTGACCGATCATAATCTCGGCCTCGTGCTCGCCCACAGAGACCTTCATGGCCTCAGCCTGAGCCTCGGTCTTCTGGCAGAAGACGTCGAGGGCCTTAGCGTAGCGCTCCTTCTCGGCAGCAGCGTCCTCAACGGCGTGCGCCTCAAAGCTCAGATCGGGCTCGACAGCAACGGCAACGGTGCCGATACCGATACCCTCGGAAGCGTTTACTCCCTTGTACATGCAGATGTCCTCTCTCTTTGGCGCCCCCGTCGGGCGCCCCTCTCTCTTTGGTGCCCAGATGCGGCACCGCATAAAATAACGCAGGCACTCACCCTCATGGGGCGGGCACCTGCGCTATGTTACCTAAAATTACAGAGCATGATGTGCAAATTACTCGCCCAAGCCGCTCTTGATGAGCTCGATAGCGGTGGACAGGGCATCGGCCTCGTCCTCGCCATCGCAGCGAATCTCAACCTCGACGCCGCTCTTGATGCCGGCAGCCATCAAGGCCATGGGGCTCTTGCCATTGACCTCGCGAGTAGAACCCTCGTCCGTGACCGCGACAACCTTCACATCGCAAGCGAACTTGCCCATGGTGGAAGCAAACAGACCGGCGGGACGCATATGCAGGCCCTGGGGGTTGATAAGGGTGACCTTCTCGGAAACCATGACGACTCCTTTTTAACCGATCACGCACAGCATGCGGCCATGCGTGAAACATACCTCGCATAGTTTACCTCAAAGAGGGGCTAACCCCCAAGTATGCGAGAAGACATCAGGTTTATTTACACACCCGGCCGCAATGGGAAGAAAAGGACTGCTCAACGGCAAAATGTGACAAAATAAACCTGTCGTTTTTCTGTCACATCATGAAAAAGGCGCGCCGCAGGGGTGGACCTGCGACGCGCCCGTTAGGCAACGTTTTGCTCTAGACGCGCTAGATGCTGTTAAGCAAGACGGTCGCTAATGGCAGCGAGCACCTGGGAGGTCTCGGTAGCGCCCTTGACGGTGGTACGGAAATCCTCGTCCATAAGCGCCTCGGCAACCTTGGAAAGAAGCTTGAGGTGCGTGGTGCCCGACTGAGCCTCGGGGATGAGCAAGGCGATAGCCACATTGACCGGAGCCTGATCCATGGTGTCCCAACCGGTAACGCCCGAATCGTCCTTGACCACAATGACAGCGGGGGCCTTAACGGCAGCGCACTTGGCATGCGGGATGGCAAAGCCGTCCATCATGCCCGTGGTCCCCTCGCTCTCGCGAGCAAGGAAGGCCTGCATGAGCGCGTCGGCGTCATCGGCGATACCGTTCTTCACAGCCTCGTTGGAGATAAAGGAGAGCACGTCGTCACGACCAGCGAAGTCCTGGCCCAAGAAGATGTTCTCCTCTTTGACGAAGCCATCGGCAGCGGGGGCCTCGGCGGGTGCGGCCACAGCGGCGGCAGGAGCAGCCTCGACGGCAGGCGCAGCCGCCTGCTTCTTGCCGTACTCGACCTTCTTGAAGAGCACGAATAGGATGCCGCCCACGATGGCGCCGATCAGGATGGCGATAACCCACTGCAGGCCGCCATCCACGACGGGCAGCACGAGGAAGCCGCCGTGGGGTGCCGGATCGTGCACGCCAAAGAAGATGGTGAGGATAGAGGCGATAGAGGAGCCGATCATCATGATGGGCATGACAGGCCAGATGTTCTTGGTCATGAACGGAATGGCGCCCTCGGTGATGTGCGTGCAGCCCAGGATGAAGTTGACGACACCGGCGTCGTGGTCTTCCTGGCTAAAGTACTTCTTGCCCACAACCACGGCAAAGGTGGTGATCAGCGGAGGAACGATGCAGGCAGCAGAAACAGCAGCCATGAAGTTGGTGCCAAAGTTGTAGGTATCGGTGCCAACGCCCGCAGCCAGAGCCTCGGTAAGCATAGCGGTACCGGTGACGTATGCGGCCTTGTTGACCGGGCCGCCCATGTCAAAGGCGCACATGCAGCCAATGGCCAGGCCCAGGACAATGGGGCCAGAGGCCGAGAGGCCCTTAAGGAAGTCCATCATGGCCGTGTTGATGGCAGCCATGGGACCAGAGATGCCGAGCATAACCATACCCACGATGAACGTAGAGAACAGCGGGTACAGGAAAATGGCCTTCAGACCATTGAGGTTCTGAGGCAGCTTGGCAAAAACCTTCTCCAGCAGCAGGATAACGTAACCAGAAAGGAAACCGCCAACGATGCCGCCGAGGAAGCCGAAGCCCACGCCCGAGCCACCGGCGTCAATCAGACCGGTCTCGGGCGAGACGGGCAGGCCAGTGATGGCGATCATACCGGCAACAAAGCCGGGAACGAGCGCCGGACGCTTGCCGATGGATTCGGCGATATAGGCCGAAAGCACGGGAACCATGAGGTTCATGGCAATGCCGCCGATGATCTTGAGCATCGCGGCGAAGGTGTTGTACTGGACGTTCGTAGAGTCGAACGACATGATGCCCCATAGGAACGACACCGCGGTAAGCACGCCACCGGCGACGACGAACACGAGCATATGGGAAACGCCGTTCATAAGGTGCTTATAGAGCTGGTGTCCGATGGACTCCTTCTCCTCTGCAGCGTCGTCTGCAGCAGCGACGACCTTAGAAGCGTCACCCTTGGCAGCCAGGGCGCGGTCGATCAGGGCACCTGCGGCCTCGACGGACAGAGCCTTGGACACGCCGACCGTCACCTGGGGCTTACCGGCAAAACGCTCTGCCTGAACGTCCTTGTCGGCGGCGACCACGACGGCACGGGCGCCGGCGATCTCTGCGGGGGTAAGCTCGTTTTCGATTCCAACCTGGCCGTGGGTCTCAACCTTGATGGTGAGCCCGCGCTCAGCCGCAGCCTTCTCCAACGCTTCCTTTGCCATAAAGGTATGCGCGATGCCGGTCGGACAACCGGTTGCCGCGATAACGTCATACTGCTGAGCCATACGTCCCTCCTTCTCTCTAGAAGTGAGCGCCCTCCCCTTTTGGGCGCTGCATCCTCGATCATCCGCAAGACGTGCAACGCGCACTCCTCCCGGGTTTTCGCCGAAAATCATAGCACGTGCGTACACGGCTTCTTCACAGCGGATGACCGTACATGGTGAAAGGTTCTTTCACAGCTGTGAACGGTGTTTGAAATGTTCTCGTCAAATACCAGCTCAAGCACTGTGATAATGATTTCAGCAACTTGCTGACCAGTACCGTTCACCGAAAAATGGAGGTTCACATGGCGTCAGGAGAGCTCAGTGCGCTATCGCTCATCAGCTCAACCCGTGAATTCTCGGGGACCGAGCAGCGCATCGTAGATTACATCCTGGATCACCGCGAAGAGGCACCCACGATGACCGCCGCGCAGCTCGCACGCCGCAGCGGAACCTCCGAAGCCACGATCTCGCGTTTTTGCAAGCATCTGGGGTTCGACAACTACCGCAGCTTCCAGTTCTCGCTGGGCCGCGACCTCACGCTCAAGCACGACGGGCTTGACCTCGATGGCGAGATATCGCTCGACAACGTAGAGGATTCACTCAAAAGCATCCTTGCCACCAAGATGGGCGAGCTCGAGGCCACACTGCGCGGCATCAACGGCGCCTGCGTGCGCAATGTGGTGAAGCGCCTGGCGGGCGCCAACGTCATACAAATCGCTGCCGTAGGCAACACCAATTCTGTGGCACTCGACGCCACGTTCAAGTTCTCGCAGCTGGGCCTGCGCTGCACCACACATGAGGTGAACGAGATCGCCGTGGGCTTTGCCCTCACTATGCAGCCCAAGGACGCCTTGCTCGTAATCTCCAATTCCGGACGCTCCCAGCGCCTGATGCGCGTAGCCCAGGCCGCCAAAAACCGTGGCGCCTGCGTAATCGCCATCACGGGCGACGAGCAGTCTCCCCTCGCCCGCCTGGCATCGTACGTGCTGCGCACCGTAAACCACGAGGCGCTGCTCACCACGGGCGACTTCGCGTTTTCCAAGATCTCGGCCATGGCGATAATCGAGACGCTCTACTACTTCTTGCTGCACGAGGTCGAAGACGGCCGCGAGCATATCAGCCGTTACGAGGAGCTTATCCAGCCAGACAAGGATGTGGAGTAACGAAGGCGGACGAGTAGGCCCAGATTACGGAATGATTATCCCATACATGAAGCAGCAATCCCGAAGCTTTATTTGTCATATCGCGAGACGGACCGGCACGGTATAATCAGGTGCGCATGCGCCATTAGCTCAGTTGGATAGAGCAGGGGACTTCTAATCCCAAGGTCGTTGGTTCGAATCCGACATGGCGCACCCCAACGTTTACGGATACGCCTCGTGCAGCAAGTGCTGTGCGGGGCGTTTTTTGATGGCGGGCGCAACCGGCAGTCAAGCAGAACACTGTTGGAACAAGAGTGCGGTGGTAACAACGAGCTGAACAGCTATGCATGCGCACTTGCGGAGGGCTTTCATAGCACAGGTCCTTCTTCTCGCGGGGTGCCAGTCATCCGCTCTCGATGACACGCCCGTGCACGGACCAGATGTTGAGCAACAAATGCGAGCAGCTGTTTTCCTACAACGAGCGGACCTGCACGCATTTCGGCAGGACCCATCAACAAACACAAAGAATTAGCGCTTAGCCGAGTTACGTTACACTAGAGAGACTAATTGATATCTGGGCAAAGTACGGAGGGCGCCCATGGCCAACATGTCAAGCATGCCCACGTTTTACATCATCGTTCCCGGGTTTAACGTGTCCAAATACCTCAACGACCTGGCTCAATCGCTTTTGCGTCAATCCTACAAAGGTCCCAAAACAGTCATCTTTGTAGACGATGGGTCGAGCGACAACACGCTGCAGATTATGGAAACTCTTGACATCGAGGGATATCGCAAACATGTTATCCCCATTGACCATGGCGGCCTGTCCATTGCCCGAAACGCGGCGCTCACTTGGGTCACGAGAAACGCAGATAACGGCTATATCATCTTCCTTGATGCCGACGACATGCTCACGGACAATGCGCTGCAAACTATCGCCGATCGCATAGCCCACGAACACCTAGACATCCTAACTTTTAATACCCAGGTGTTCTACGAAGACGCACAGCTGGAGCAATCACTTCCAACATATCGAACCTATTATCAAAGAACCGGTTTGTATCCAAACGCGCTAACCGGTCCGGAATATCTATCGGCGATACTTGCGAACGGCGACTTTCGCCCCAGTGTATGCCTAAGGACATTTAACGTCGGCTTTCTAAGGAAAACGCAGCTCGCCTTTTATCCGGGCATCATCCACGAGGACAATCTTTTTAGCTTCCAAGCTCTGTTGCTTGCCAAATCGGTTCGATACATCGACCAGCAACTTCACCTTCGGCGCATACGCAGTAGCTCAATTATGACTACGCCGGCGAGCGTAGCGAACCTTGACGGCTATTTTCGATGTGCCATCGAGACCATAGACTTTATTGGGCAGCACCGTTCCACCGCCGCATCTGTCGACGATTGCGCTGCGCTAATCGGCATGTGGATCGATGCCGCAGTGGATCACTACAATGTCATCGACGCCAATCAAATACAAAAACTCATATCGAGCTACACACCGCACGATCAAGTCCTGTTCGCCATACTCGTTCAAAAGCGCATTCAGACATGCCAAGAGCACGAGGACCCTATTGTGCAAACGGCGATCGAGGCGCAAACAAAAGCAGAAAACGCGGTGAGATTGCAGTTCGAAAATAGCATCTCCTATAAACTAGGAAGAGCTCTAACCGCTATCCCGCGAAAGCTGCTCGGCCGATAGGCCAAACCAACTTACGCCGTGGCGGCTTACATTAAGTCAGAAACATCAACTATGCCGGGAGGCACCTATGAACATATCAGTCGCAGGCCTTGGCTATGTGGGCCTTTCGCTTGCCTGCCTGCTTTCCAAGCACAACGATGTCACGGCCATCGATATCGACGAGCGCAGGGTCGCCGATATCAACAACGGCATCTCCCCTATTAAGGACCCATTCATCGAGGACTATCTGGCGCAGCGTCCCGCCACGCTGAGGGCGACCACCGGCCCAGCCAAGGCTTATGTCGATGCGGACTATATCGTCATCGCCACGCCAACTAACTACGACGACGTCACACACTACTTTGACACCTCGAGCATCGAGAACGTCCTCGACCTCGCCGAGGAGCTTAATCCCAATGCCGCCATAGTCATTAAGTCCACCATCCCCGTTGGCTACACCAAAGATATAAGCGCTAAGTATCCCAAGCTCCAGATACTCTTCTCCCCCGAGTTTTTGCGCGAGGGCCACGCGCTGGAGGACAATCTCCACCCCAGCCGCATCGTCGCCGGCATTACAAAAGATGCCGACCGAAAGGCGGCTCAGACCTTCGTCGATCTTTTGGACGAAGGCTCCGAGGATACAGGGACGGAAATCCTGGTAACAGGCTCGACGGAGGCCGAGGCCATCAAGCTCTTTGCCAACACATATCTGGCGCTGAGAGTTTCGTACTTCAACGAGCTCGACACCTACGCCAAGAGCAAGGGCCTAAACACGCGCGATATCATCCAGGGCGTTTGCCTAGATCCGCGCATTGGAACCCATTACAACAACCCCAGCTTTGGCTACGGCGGCTACTGCCTGCCCAAGGATTCCAAGCAGCTCCTCGCCAACTTCCAGGATGTTCCCCAAAACCTGATTCGCGCCATCGTCGATTCCAACAGCACACGCAAGCAGTTCATCGTGGACCAGGTTCTGGCAATGCAGCCAAAGGTCGTCGGCGCGTTCCGCCTGACCATGAAAAGCGGCTCGGACAACTTTAGGCAAAGCTCGACGCTCGATGTGATCGACCAGCTCAAGGCGCACGGGGTCGAGGTCATCGTCTACGAGCCCACCAGCACACTCGCCGAGCTCCAGGGCTGCCGCGTGGTCAACGACCTAACAGCGTTTAAGCAGGCGAGCGACGTGGTCATCGCCAACCGTTACGACCGAGTCCTCGACGACGTAGCGGAGAAGGTCTACACGCGAGACCTCTGGCAGAGGGACTGACGAGGCGATGGCGGGGGCACGCCCGCAAACCCAGACGACTCACAAACATATTGATAGCAAGAAGGGGTTCAGTTCACTACAGGTATACTTAGAATTTATTAGGATCTAAGGGGTACCGATTTTGGATTATTCAGATACTGCAGTCATTATTCCCTGCTACAACGAGGCCGTCACCATAGACAAGGTTACCGGCTTCGTCCTCGATTCCGTAGCCACGGTAGAAAGAAAGCAGTGGAAACTCCAGCTATATAAAACACACTACCCCAACGGCAAGTAAGCCCGACCCTAGCGCTCAAAGGTCTCAAATCGTTGAGTATCTCTCCAGCCCCCGTCCAAGCACACCACGAGCCAAAGGACATGAAATGCCTATCGTCTCCGTTATCATCCCAAGCTATAACGCGGCAGATTATATCGCGCAAACGCTAGAGAGCGTCCTCGCTCAAACGCTGCCCGATATTGAGGTCATTGTGGTTGACGACGGATCGACGGATACCACGCGCGAGGTTGTAGCGAAATTTGCCAATAACGATTCGCGCGTTGCACTTATCGAGCAGACAAACCAGTTTGCCGGCGTAGCTCGCAACAATGGTATGTCCAAGGCTCGGGGTAAGTATCTCTACTTTCTCGATGCCGACGACTATATTGAAAACACTGCGCTCGAAGAGCTTGTAAATGCCATTGAGCAGCATGGGGCAGACATCGCCATCGCCAAATCCGAAGGATTCGACAACACAACGGGCGACACATGGACTATCGAAGGCGCGCTCAACGGCATGGACTTCTATCGCCCCGTTGCGCACGCAGACTATTGCGACAAGCTATTCCAAAGCTTTATCGGCTGGCCGTGGGACAAGCTGTTCCGCAAGGAGTTTATCGACAAAACAGCGCTTACGTTTCAGCCACTCAGGACCACCAACGACGCCCTCTTTGTCTTTTGCGCGCTAGCGCTGGCAGACACCATCGTGTGCCTAGACTCCGTGCTGTTCCACCATCGAACCAACAACAAGAACTCGCTGGAAGGCTCTCGCGCAAAGAGCTGGAACAATGCACTCTGCGCCATTCGCGCTATCGGCGACATGCTGGGCGAATCCACGCACGGTAAGGCCTGCCTCAATTCTTATTACCGTTGGATCCTCAACTATTCACTGTGGACCATCGAGAGCTTACCCAGTGCAGAGGCCGATGCCTACCTTACCGAAATTGAGCCCGTCATTCACGCTATCCCTCAAAATGCCGAGCCCAATTTGGACCCCTATGAAAACAAGCTTAGAGAATTGCTGGACTTAAACAGGGCAAAAGTCATCTCTTGCTCCATCACCGCGCTCAAAGAAAGAGATAAGGCCCTTTGCGATCGGGAGAAATTCGAGCGTGCACTCGAGGCGGAACGGCTCCAGTACGACACATGGCGAGTCGAAGCCGACCAAAAGCTCGCAGCTGTATATAAGTCACATTCATACAAGCTGGGAAACGCGTTGCTCGCGCCTCTGAGCAAGATAAAGGATATTGCAAGACGCTAACTAATACGCAGAAGCCCGCGAAACGAGAAAGATTGATTCACTTGACTACAAATCCTTCGATACCCACCATCTCCGTCGTTCTCCCCGTCTATAACGGCGAAAGCTATCTGGAAACAACGCTCAAGAGCATCCAGGCGCAAACATTTTCCAACTTTGAGGTCTTATGCGTAAACGATGGATCGAGCGACAACAGTCTTGGCATCCTTCAGGCGTTTTCCCAAGCAGATGAGAGGTTCCGCGTCTTTACGCAAGAAAACTCCGGCCCCGGCGTTGCACGCAATACCGGACTCGACGCCGCAACGGGAACATACGTCATCATGCTCGATGCCGATGATATTTACGAGCCAACGCTATTAGAGGAACTGTACGCAAGCGCACAAACGCATGATAGCGACGTTGTTGTATGCAGGTCCTCGCAATTTGACGACGCCACCGGCACTCCCGTCGATTCGTGGTGGACTATCAACATTGCGCAGATTCCCGACCAACCAGTTTTTAGCGCGACGGACATGCGCGACTATATCTTTACCGCATTTATCGGCTGGCCGTGGGACAAACTGTACCGACGCTCGTTTATCGAGGCAAACGCCATTCGATACCCAAAGCTCACCAATAGCGAAGACTTGTATTTTGTCTTCCTCTCCCTGGCGCTCGCATCCAAGATTTCCGTAGTCGATACCCCGCTTATCAGCCACAGAGTCAACCGCTCCGGATCGGTGTCGGGTTCCCGCGCAAAAGACCCCCTCGCTTTCTACGAGAGCACCTGTCTGCTCAAAACTGAGCTCAAAAAGCATCCCAGTCTATACGAGAAGACCTCATGGGGTTTCCTCAATTGGGCGATAGGCTACTTGGTATGGAATATCGAGACCATGGACGATGATAACGGTCGTCAAATTCAGCTTAGGGCACTTGCGAACGACGAGTTCCCGGAGCTCGAAATTGGGCTCCATTCCCCCGCCTTCTTTGGATTAGAGCCGACGGTTTACGGACGATATCGCACACTTGTTGAAGAGGCGGTGGGTAACGACGAGGCCAGTCCAGGCGGTCCAAACCAGCAAAAGCACCATCGCATTATTCCCCGTTTGATAAAATTCCTTGAGGGAATCCAGTACGATGGCTTTTTCCGAACCTTGGGCAAGAGCTTTGGTTGGTGCAAGCGAAAGCTCCTAAAGCAGGCGGTGTCACAACCAAGCCCCCAGATAAAACGAGGTTCCGATTTTGCTATCACAGGCAAAACCGCAAGCAAGAACTAGTCCTTACCCATTTAAGGAGATTGTTATATGAGCAATACAACGCCAAAAGTATCTGTCGTAATGCCGATTTACAATGCCGAGCCCTATCTTGAGCAGGCGCTTGACAGCGTTCTGGCGCAGACCCTTACAGACATCGAAATCGTCTGCGTAAACGACGGCTCTAAGGATACTTCGCTCGAGACTATGCAGCGCTATGCCGCAAACGACACTCGCATCAAGGTTATCGATAAGCCCAATGGCGGCTACGGACACGCCATGAACGTTGGCATGAGCAACGCAACCGGTGAATACGTGGGCATTCTGGAGCCGGACGATTACCTTAAGCCCGATATGTATGAGAAGCTCTACAACCGAGCGATTCAGGATGACTTGGATTTTATTCGCTCCGACTATTACCGTCTTACAACCGACGCCGAGGGCGTTGACCATCTTGAGAAGGAGCCCATCTGCAACAAAAGCTCCTATTACAACAAAGTACTCAATCCGCAGGACAATATGGACCTGTTCAATATCCGCATGGAAAACTGGACCGGTATCTACAAGCGCTCTTGGCTTGTTGAGCACGACATTAAATTCAACGAGAGCCCCGGGGCGGGCTTCCAAGATAACGGCTTTTGGTTCCAGTCCTACTGCTGGGCAACCAGAATCGCCGTTCTTGACGAGGCTTTCTACTGCTATCGACAGGACAACGCCGCATCTTCGATCAACCAGTCCAACAAGGTATTTGTCATGCTCGATGAGTACCAGTGGATCGAGAGCTGGCTGAGGAGCAACCCCGAGCTATGCCAGAAGTTCATTGGCATCTTTGAGTATAAGAAGACCCATAACTGCGAGTTTGCCTTCAGCAGACTCGCCGAAGAGTTCCAGCTCCCCTTCTTGGAGCGATATGCCGCCGAATATAAGGAGGCATTCGACAATAACGAAATCGATGAGAAGCTGTTTTGGCCCGACGAGCTCAAGAGGCTTAAAGCCATCGTTGCAGACCCCAAGGCATACGTGAATGAGCTTCGCAATAGCAAAGACGGCAAATCCGAACTTGACCTTGCCCGTGAAAAGGGCAAGATGGCTGTCTTTTCCTACTACCTCAAGGAAGAGGGACTCGCTTCAGCGCTCAAAAGGGGCCTATCCTCCATTTGCCGATAAACGCAAGACTTCCTTAATGAACGCGTAAAGTCACAGAGTCATGATGCGAGGCCACTTTGGACACATGAGTTACAGCGAAAGCCTTAAAAGTAGCACTCCATCTTTTTCCTTGTGCAACCTTGGCATTCTGGTCTGAAGACATATTTCGATTGCCTTATTCCTTTCCCACAACGGCACATCCGGCCGAATCCAGTTGGACTTCAGGTAATAGCAGCAATCAACCTGTATATCTTCCCGGCCTTGATTCTCCCGCAGCTTATTCCTCAATGGGATAAACGTTCCATAGCAGAAACCAACCCCTGTTTTAAAAAGGTTTACACATGTGGTTCGAATTCAGCATCGCTTTTTTTCTATACATAGCAGTTCTGTTTGTGCCAACTTATTATTTTCTCTCCGCCCTACAGATTGATCAACGCATATCCATTTCGATGGCCCCCGCGATAACGGCCTTCTCCTATTCGTTAAGCGGCATTGTGCTCTATTGTCTAGGACTTAAGTCCTCACCACTGACAATCATCTTTCCTTGGACTTCTCTTTTTCTTGCTGTTGGTATTTTCGTTAGGCTGAAAGACAAGCGCAATTTACTTCAGGATCTACTATTTATAGACTTTCACATTCCCCTTATCTATATCTTTGTCGGCATTTTAGTTACCACTGCAGTGTTTGTAGCCAATCTCGATGGGGCTACCGCTTTCTTCCAAGACGGAACAGATAATTATTATCACCTCAACGCCGTACGAAGCTTTGCACAAAGCGGCGATATGTCTTGTCTGTCTGCTAGCCTTTTTGAACACAGCGCCAGCGCCACTGTTGGCGCCGGTTTTTATCCTGCCGAATGGCATATTCTTGCCGCCCTTTGCATGCAGACACTTAATATTGAACCGACTATTTGTATTAATGCACTCAATACAGCACTTATAGCCGTCGTTTTTCCGCTAGGTCTTTATTCATTTTTAGTATCGATTGATTCGACCAATCGCAACCTTCACATTGCCGGATCCGTTACGACGCTCTCGGTTTGTGCATGCCCTTGGAAATTCGTAATTTGGGGGCCTCTCTATGCCAACCTCTTAGGTCTTGTCTTTATATCAAATACATCTAGCTGCTTTATATCACTTCTCGACGGAAAACATGGTAAACGCGTTAACCTGGCGGCATTATTCGTTACCGGATGCTTCGCTATTGCACTCGCTCAGCCAAATTGCATCATGACCATGGGCGTAATATTGGCTCCATTTTTAATCCGCAGCATATATAAAACATCAAAAGAAAGAGGTTTGCCAGCGGCGTTCTTGGCATGCGCGGCATCCATTGCCATTCTGTTATTTTGGGTCATCTGTCGCAACAGCCCAGTTTTCTCTGGAGTCGCAAATTTCAACTGGGACCCCATCCTAGATGCTAAAAGCGCCACACGCTGCATACTCGAATTGACCCTAATTTATAACAATAACCCACCTCAATGGATTGTGGTCGCCTGTGTACTCTTGGGCATTATTCGACTTGTTTCGTTACGTCGGAATCGATGCTTACTCTTTTCACCGCTTTATTTTGCTATTTCATATATCATCTGCATTTCAAGCAGTGGATTATTAAGAACATATCTCTCGGGATTTTGGTACAACGACTTCTATCGAATCGCGTGCATGTATGGATTGTGCCTAATTCCCCTCGTATCTTATGGACTAGAATTAATTCATAACGCAATTAAATGCACACTTACCAAAATGGGAATAGGTACCAAGGGAATACGTGTCGACTCATTAATCCAAGTGCTATCAATTGCTTTATTTTGTGTTATCTGCTATGGACATAACACTTTTATCCTCTTGCCAAACAAAAATGCAGACTCCTTTGATTTCCTAACCTCAACGATTAAATACCAATACACCCTTACAAGCCCTACCGCCTCCCTAACCATTGGAGACTCGGAGTTCCTTAAAAAGGTTGAAGCAATTACGGGAACTCACAACCTTGTGATTAACGATCCCAATGATGGAAGCGTTTATGCCTACGGACTAGATAACATCAATACCTACTACAGGCGGTTCTTCGCACCGGAAAACAACGATACTTCGGATTTAATTCGAACAAGATTAGCCGACATTTCATTCGATGACCAAGTCAAGGATGCCGTCAAATCAATAAACGCGAAGTACGTTCTTGTCCTCGATTACGATTTCAATGGAAAAAGCGGAACAAAGTACTTTGATTTTTACGAAAGGGACGACTGGAAGGGTATTCACAACATAAACGAAAATACTCCTGGCTTTGAGCTTGTTCTTACCGAAGGCAGCAGACGTCTCTATCGAATAACCGTACTAGATTAATGACGACAACGATTCTAACTTCGTATCCTTGCCTTCTAAGCTCTATTGTCCGAAGCTTGAACAAGCACCGCCAGCGCACTGTGATAGTGTCGCGAAGGTTGGTGTAATGGCCCTTACGACCCCTGCGTCCAGGATTTGAAATCAGTTGATATCCTTGGCAGTCTCTACGTTGACGACAAGCTCCGGGCTGGATTCGATCATCTTCCTGGGCATCTTCTTCAGCTCCGACCAATCGTGTTCCCCGGAGGCGCCGGCCTTGCCCTCTCGAACCGGCGCAGCCATAGCATCGCGGTAGAAGCAGCCGCGAATCCCAGCACCAGGTATTCGCCCGTGTACACAAGCTACCTGTACCGTATCTCCAAACGCAACGGCTGGACAACGACTGCTCCAGGGTTGAACTTCAAAAACGACGCCTCATCATCCACCAGCACGGGGGAAGCCGATTCGGCGGTGCTCACGATCACATCGGATGTCGAAGTAGAAAGCGCGACGGTATCCTTGACCGGTTGCAGGATCAAAAGAAAGATGGCGATCACAATCACCAGAGTGGCAAGCGTCGGGGCCCAGCGAACAAACGACTCGAACCTCAACCGGTCCTTTATCCGAGAGATCTGGAGTCCTGTTATCGCTACAGCATCTAAACCCTTCTATTCACCGCTTCGTTAACGAAGCGGTTGCCCTCAATTGCCACCGACGCGTACGGTAGTGTCGCGTGTTGGCGTAGGGCTCGATTCTCGAAGGTGGCCGCAGGCTGCCCAAGGAAGCAAAAGTCGCCTAGAATGCCGTCATTCTAGCGCATGCCTCGCCGCCTTCCCGCCGACAACGGGGTTGTCCGCCGCAGACGAGCGCGATGAACCTGGCCAGCGCGCTCGGCTGTCGGCGACGCAAGGCGCGAGCAATGTGGTCGCGGCCTTGAAGCCGGTCCTGCCGTGCGGCAACACCTTGAAGCCGTGCGCCTTGATGGTCCTGGCCCTGGACCGGGTGATCCCGGCGCGCCTGGCGAGTTCCGCCAGGTTGACGTCGTTTGGTTTCAGGGCCCCGCCGTTCTCGGCGCGCATGTCCGCCAGGGCCTTGTCTTTAACGTCTTCCAGGCCGTTGCGTTCCTGTTGGTTCATCCATCCTCCTCTCGCTGGTGTATTGGCGTATTTCAGTCTAGGGCGGAGGCGGGGCGCAGCGGCTATATTTGTTCGGCTCGGATTGGCTGAATTAAATCGGCGCAGAGAAAGGCATCGTCAAATCATCCAGTCTCAAGCGTAATCACAAGTAAGATTTATCGGTATAAAAGCTGAAGTGCCAGTTTTTAAGTTGCGAATCAGCATCCCCGTTGTCATCAACAAACTCAGAGAGCATATCCGCACCGTCGGTAATTGGGCAGCGATCGCCCTCGTATTTCATAAAAGGAAAAGCACCATCTCTGGAACCAGAAGCAAACACAAAACCTGATGGGTTGATTGCCCAACAGACATATGCATCCTTTCCACGAGAAAGCAACAACGATCCGTTGCAGCCGTTGGGCAAGAAGCGGTTAAACGCCTCGTCCAGAGACGAATAGGCACCGGAATCCATCCAGCTCCGATTCTCCAAACTTGCAATTGTCCAAAGAAAGGACTTCATCTCTTCCAGATATGTCCAGTCAAACCATATCCCATCTTCATCGAACCCGCTCCTCCCTTTGCCCGATTCAAACCGCTTAACCTTAGCGTTGGCGTTGGCGGCGTTCGTGTCGACCTCACGCTTAAAAGTAGCCAAGTAGGAAGCTTTTTCAGGCGGTCTTAAACATTCAAGGTACTTTTGGGCATTCCGTCCGTTGAAATGTCTGATGTATCGAAAGTTTGGAAACAACGCTATTGCGATATTAATAAACTCCTTTGCAGGCAGGTTCTTCTCCACAACGTTAATGCGCATGTACATCGATTCAAGCGAAGCATAATAGGCAAGCGCGAAAACATAGGGTGCGATGAATATTGGGTACCAGATTGAAAGAAACAGCAAGCTTAATTCATCGCCCCAGTCCATAGAGGACCAGGCATTTGAGAGCAGCAACGTTGCTGCAACAAAAACAATGATGCCCAAAACAACCCTCATGTTTTCAAACAAGCGTAGATTGGATACATCACGTCTGGATGAAAATAGGGCATAGCCAATACCCAAAAACAAAAGGACTACTTGAAGAGCAACTTCAAACAGAATCGGGAAACAGACCAAGTTGATATAGAAAGACGTTAGTGCGCCAAAGCCGACTTCGGGCACAATCAATTCGTTTTTAATTGAAGTGACCGATGTTGCCTTAGAAGCAATATACATGGAGGGAAACCCAACAAATACAACCTCAAGAATCGTATCCAGCAAGATGCCTGTATTCCAAAACCCGCATTCAAACGCGCCGTATATCAAAAGCGCGGAGTATGTCACAAGAATGAGCGCAGGAATCAGGATTTTTGGATTTAGCGCAAGTTTGATAACATCAGCAAGCGATTTAATAACGCTTAACAACTTACCCTTAGCCAGAAGATAAATCGCTAAAAGACCTATCAATATAATTGAGGCATATTCACGGTTATCCATTTGTCCGATGAGAGTTGCAGCCACCCATTGGACTCCACTGAGGATCAATCGAGCCCCCTCCTTAGCCATGTTTAATCTAGACTCAAGATCTCGCCGAGCATCACCCCACCTCCGCCGTCACCATGGATATCTACACCCACGTGAACATTGACTCCAAGCGCGAGGCAGCCGAGACGCTGACGAAGGCGATGGCCGCCGCGCAGGCGGAGCCTAATAGTAACGCCGCTTCTATCAAACGTCATTGCTCCGGTGAGCTTGGTGGATACTCATCGGTAAGAGAGCCGAGGCGTCCAAACCTCATGAAAATGGCAGTTTAACCCTTGGCCAAGCCAGAGACATATCCCAACGCGTCAGGAAGCGACGAGCTCACGGCATCCAACAGCACGAAGAGCTTGATGCAAGTCTTGCGTCGGACCGGCTTGTACATCATGCCGTGATCGAGGAAGTTCCGGTTAAGCTCGCCTTCTCGCTCGCGGTTGAAGTCATCTCCTGACCTGAAGAAGTAGTCCACGGCCTCGCATATGTTGACAAAGTCGATTATCGAAATGGCCATGGCGGGGAGTTCACCGTCACTTCCATCTGAAAGCGAACCTTTCAGCTTTTTCAGCTCGCGAGACCAAGACCTTTGTTTACGCGTGCCCCACTCATCTCGTCTCGGCCCACAGCATGCGCGAAACAGCTCTCGGTCAATAAGCGAGCAAAGCATCATGGCACAGGGCTTATAGTGCCTCTCGCGGAAAAGCACGACGGCCTCGCGAAAGTCGACTTTCTTGGCAACGCTGCCCTCAAGGCCAGCAATAAGGGCGTCAACATCGAGGAATGAGAGGTAGACGGCATCGGCCTCCCCCAGCGTCGAGGGGCAGTGCGGCGGGGAGTTGTAGGTGAACTGGTCGTTCGTGATTGCCCAGCCATACGAGCCCCAACGCTTTGAATCCTCAAGGATGGCCTCCCAGTCGAGCGATGCGCCTATCTCCGCTAGCCGCTCCATCAAGGAGGCTATGTTCGAGCACACGGACTCCCGGAACTCGTCAAGGACACCGAACCGGGAGCTCAGTTGCAAGCTAAGCTGGGCGGCAAAGTTATAGAGGCCTTCGAGGTTTTTGGTGAACTGCTCGGTTATGGCGCGCACGGAGTCCTGGATCTGTGCAAGGCCTTTGAGGTGCGGGGCACTCGCGCCCCAGATGGCGTCCGGAGTGCCAGAAGAAAGCTTCACGATGGCGCCAGAGCGGGCGGCGGTATCGTGAAGCTTATATTCGTTAGACCCCGAGCAAGCACCGCCCTGTTGTTCATTAGACAAAGTTAACTCCTAACACGCGACAAACGGCCAGTCCAAGGGCTGGTCGCATAGCCGGTCCAAAGAAACGTCCGCATCCCCCGATCACTTCCCCATACGGCATTGGACCAAAATTAGGACGAGCAACCCCAGCGAACACTTCAACAGCGAGATCGGCCGCCGAATCCGCGTCGTCGGCCGATCTCCGACAGGAAATCCGAGCTGATGCCGGTGACCGCCAGGCTGGAATAAACAGTCGAAAACAAATGGGACCGCAGGCGCTACCTGGACGTATCGCTGCTCGAAACGGGGTTTAGGGCATTAACGCCGGTGGCCCCATCTAGACATCGACAAATTTGCGAATGATCTTTGACGGTACCACCCGTCATCACGCCCTCCTGCTATCTCGCCTCCAACACGCAAGGAGCCTACCAGCTTTCTCGGCAGAGATCCTATCCCCACCGTCATCGCCTCCATTCGCAACGCAGAAAGCTGCCGCAATCAGCTGGAAGTCTTCCGGCAACTCGAAAAAGCTGCCGTCTGCGCGCGCCTCAGCAAGAAGACCGTCGATCTTTGCGAGCTCAACCACCTTTGCGACACCAGTCTTATCGAATGAGAAGCTCGTTACTTCGCCGCTGCCCAGCGAGGTGTAACGCACCGGCCCGAACGAGAGAAAAGACGCGCATCCCGCCCCGTCAGCATTGGCAACCCTTTTCGCATAAGCCATGAATTCATTGGGTTTACGTTCCTTGAGCAAGATCAACGCATAATGACACTCATCGACTAGGAACAGGTTCCTCGCGGTGGCGTCCTCGCCCACCTTGGCGCAAACGGCATCGGAAAGCTCGAAAATGTCGCCTTCGGGCAAAAGCGTATTGCAGCCACCGTTTCCCCTGTCATTCAGGCTGTTCAGCTGAGATATCAAGAAAGGCGCGAGCGGATAGATCACTCTCCCCTTGCTCTCGTCCACCGATGCTCGCAGGATTTCACCAGACTTGGCAGGCCCCAACTGTTTGAACAGCAACTCGATGAGTCTGAGGAGTTCCAGGTCGGCGCTCGTCGAGGCCAAAGCGGCGTAGCTCTTTTCCCTACTCAAACCCAAGGCCAAAAGGCATGCCTTGGCGACGACTTCGCCACGTTCTTCCTCCAACGTCGATACACGGGCCCTCATAGCCGACACAAAGTCGATCATGCTCGCCGCTTCAGCGTGCTTGCGCAGGGCTTCGAGCAACACTTCGCCCTCGCTCACATTCAACGCATCCTGCACCTCGTGAACATCGATGCCGTCCGGCATGTTCGAATGGAAGTATAGATCGAAGGAATCGGCCCGCCAGATACCGTTCAAACTCTCCCTCGAGTAAGAGACGCAATGACTCATGCCAGTTTTATTTGCCACCTGCGGGAAGATCCTGCAGACGGCCTCGACCGCCCACTTGGCCTCGGAGCTCGGGACTATCTCAGAAAACTGCGCCTCCAAATTGGCGAGGTTGTCTTTCAGATCCATGTTATTCATATATAACGACGATCCGATTGTGCCGCAAAGGAAGTCCTTGTGCACGCGAATCCAATCTACGAGCTTTGGCACCTTGAGCTCCAGCACCGCCAAGGCGACAACGTCCTCGAAGCAGCAGAATCGCGGCAGAATGCTCAACTTCGCCTTCAACGCATTCGTGAACCGCCGAACCTCCCTTATGGTGAAGAGCCGATTGTTCAGAAACGTCAGGCAGACGCCGTTCCACCTGTTGTCGTCGAGGTCCTCCTGCCTGTAGGCAAACGCCTCGAAAATCGCGTTGATGTCCTTGAGAAGTATCCGCTCCAAATCGCCCGATGAAATGGACGGTAGGCGCACAGGAACCTGGACCACCTTCTCCAGGTATTCGGCGCCATCGCACTTCTGGACCTCACTTAAAGCCCGCGTAACCACCTCCTCATCGAATGAAAGAAGGTAGTTTATCTTGGGGAGCTTCGCCAGAGAGGCGACGAGCTGAAATACCATACGCACCTGATCGTTCGGCAGCCTATCGATATCGTCGATGATCACTACGACCCGCCCATCGAACTTGAGGAGCTCCTCCTCAAGTCTCTGTTTCTCCGCGGAGACGCTTCCCGCCCTATCTGCGGATTTCCTCAACTTGCTCGCCAAACGATTACCGAAGGCGGGCACAGCAACGCCTGCAAGCGGCGCGCCCGCCAAACTGGCAGCGGCGCCGGCGGTAATTATCAAGGCTTCAGAATATGCCGCAAAGGCATTGAGCACCTCGGGGCGCTTACCGCGCAGCTTGCTGAATAGCGTGCGCCGCCCATGTGCATCTTTATCAAGCGCACCCCCGACTTCCTTAAGGAACTGAGCGAGCAGCTGCTCGGCCGTGAGGTAATTCCAGGGCTCGAAACGGACGACCGAGACTCCCGCCTTGCCGTCATCGTTTTTTCGGGAAAGCGCATTTTCGACGAGGTTTATAACCGAAGTCTTGCCTGAGCCCCAAGGCCCGTACAAACCAATGACAAGCGACTCAGGGCCAGCTGCGGATTTCAGAATACCAGCCAGTCTCTCAGCGAAAGGGATCCTTCCGATAAGATCTTGTTCCCTCGCCTTGATTGGTGTATCGGTGGCAAGAGATAGGTTGGAATTATCCAAGGCCACTGCCTCCCATTACAGTTAGAAATGAGCTATTCGATGCCCCCCACATTAAATATGCGTTCACTAGAATCGGCTTGTTTACTCGTAGGGGGGGGCTAGCGCCGATGGTAGACCGCGGCGGCATAGCCTGCAATCTCCCCCAGTGCGTACATGAGTTAGTCGTAGAAGCCAGCCGCATCGAATCCAGCTGTCATATCAGCCTCATTCGATGGGAACCACACGCATGGACGCGATGCGGAACAAGCCGTCGTCCCAAACTACGTAGTTGCTGTACGTCTTGCTGCCGTAGTATTTGATCCCGTCGATGCCGGCATGGCGGCAGCATTGGGCAACGAAGTTCGGCACGAGGTACTCCGGCGGAATGACCTGGTTGGTGTTGGTGAATGGGAACCGAAGGTACTTCAGGAAGTAGTTGGTCCCGCGGCCCACGCCGGAAAGGTCGATGAGGCGGACATCGCGCTTGCCCTCTATCTCGGCGACCTGGGCTTCGTCCTCCGAACCGTGCTTTCCAATCTCCTGCATCGCGCCGTGCTCTGTGTCGGAGAAGTAGTAGTAAGCCTTCTGCGGGCCGTTAAACCTCCCCGCTTTCACAAACAGGCGGGGTGCTTTGGCCATGTCGTCCTTGAGGTACGGGACCGTCCCTGCGGGCTTCAGTCGAGCATGGTAATAGACCGGCCTGTCGAACGAAATCGTATCCCTCCAGTCACGAACCGTCTCCCAGATAATCCTACCGGCCTTGCAATCCTTTGCGAAGGCGGGGTCATCCGAGCAGAGCTGCTGAAGCTTCATCATATCAACCTCGGTCAGCCCCTCAAGGAAGGACAGGGATGAGGTCAGGACGTTGAACGAACGAACGTTCGCGGATATCTCGCCGGAATCGTCGCCGACGCAATTGCAGGCCCCGGAGTCCGTCTCGGCGTCCGTCGCGAGCAACCTCTTCCCCTTGATGTCGACCGAGACATTCTCGCTAACGGAGAGCCGCTCGAGCGAGGCCTTGCTGAGGTCCCTCACGAAGGTCTTGGTACCACGCGGCATCGAGCCGCCGTAGCCGAAATCCCCGAGGGAATCGACAAGTCCGCCGACATTGCCAAGGAGGGCGATGTCGGGGCCCCTGACGGTCAGCCCGGAAAGGCTGCTGGCAAGGCTCTCGTAGACGCCGAGGTAGTCTTTGGACGCAAAGCGGTCCGCCATGTCCCGAATGGCGGGCGTCTGGAGCGAGGCCGTACATGCCGCAAGAAGTTCTTGCTGGGCGGAAACAACCTTCACGACCTCGGAAGCTCGATAGGAAGAGAGCCAGCCGCTGGAGTTGATGGAATCGAGGACCGCATGAATGGAGTCGAGGCGGACGCCCGCCGTAATGGACTTGATGCTGTCGGCAACTGCTTCGAGGGCCGGCGCCATACTAGCGTAAACCGCCTCGGACGTCTTATGCATCATCTCGGTATATGCGACGGACTCACTCAGAGCCTCCGCCATGCTGAGACGCATCGCCTCCGACTCGCGCAGCGCCTCGGAGAGGTCCGTGCGAGCGGATGCGGAATCCTCGTCAGCCCTCATCTCATCCACCGTAGCAATCGACTCCCCTCACCAAATGGCCTGACCTGTCTTCTATCCGAATCGCCATGGCCGCAGCCTGCGTCAGCGGCGACCCGCGACTCGCCTCCCTATCATACCAGCCGCAAGCGAGAAGACCTTTCCCGGACTCCTGCGCAGGGCAAAAACGAACACGAAGTAGAGGGCGACTTGGATACTAAGAACGGTCGAGCCTCCTCGATCTCATGGAAGAGAGGCTGCCCTCGACAGCATCTGCAGGGCTCGCAATTAGCTTGGCGACAGCCGCCGCTCTTGTCGCGGCAGGGCTTTACGCCAGACAAAGGAAAAGCCACCGTTAAAGAACGGCGGCTTTTGCCCTCGCATATTTAAGGGGGACTAGAGCGTCTTGAGGTACTCCCCCAGCTCTTCCTCCCAGTCGGGCATGTGGAAGCCGGCGGACTCCAGCTTGGACAGATCGAGCGCGGAGTTGACCGGGCGCGGGGCGATGGGGCCGGCGGCGCTGGCGTAATAGTCGGCGGTCGACACCGGCACGACCTTCCCGCCGTTGCCGTTGGCGGCCTCGAAGACGGCGCGGGCGATATCGGCCCAGCTCTTAACGGCACCCGAGCCGGTGCAGTCGTAGGTGCCGTAGGGGGCCTTGTTCTCCAGCACGTGGAAGATAGCCGCGGCCATATCGCGCGTGAAGGTCAGGCGGCCCAGCTGGTCGTCCACGACCGTAATCTGGGTGAGTTTATCCTCCGGGTCGGCGACGCGATCGGACAGGCCCTTCATGGTCTTGACGAAGTTGTGCCCCTCGCCGATGGCCCAGGAGCTGCGCATGATGTAGTGGCGCGGGCAGCCGGCCACGGCGATGTCTCCCGCTGCCTTGGTCTGGCCGTAGACGGAGAGCGGGCTGAAGGGCTCGTCCTCGTCGTGGACCTCGGCCGTGCCGTCGAAGACGTAGTCGGAGGACACGTGCACGAGCGTAATTCCGTGCTCGGCGCAGGTGCGGGCGAGAAGAGCAGGGCCCGTCGCGTTGGCCTTCCAGGCGATCACGCGGCCCTCGGGAGTCTCCGCCCTGTCCACCGCGGTGTAGGCTCCGCAGTTGATCACGGTACCGTAAAGCGACCAGTCGTAGCGCGAGTACGCGGCCGGGTCGGACATGTCGAAGGTGTCGATGTCGCAGAAGTCGAAGTCCTTGGCGACGCCGCGCTCCTCGGCAAGTGCGCGGACCGCATGGCCAAGCTGGCCGTTGCAGCCGGTGACCAGGGTGCGTTTAGGCGCCATGGGGACGACGTCCTTCAGCATCGGGTGGTTGAGGTCGGCCTCGGACACGGTGGCCTCGTCGAGCGGGATCGGCCACTCGATGGCGAGCTCGGGATCGGCGAGGTTCACGAAGGTGTAGGTCTTCTTGAGCTTCAGCGACCAATGTGCATTCACCAGATACGTGTAGGCAGTGCCATCCTCGAGGGCCTGGAAGGAGTTACCCACGCCACGAGGCACGTAGATAGCTTTAGAAGGGTCCAGCGTGCAGGTAAAGACCTTACCGAAGGTCTGTGAGCCTTCACGAAGATCGACCCAAGCGCCAAAAACGGAGCCACGTGCAATACTGATGAACTTATCCCAGGGCTCCGCATGAATGCCGCGGGTCACGCCACGATTATCGTTGTAGCTAATATTGTTTTGAACAATATTCAAGTCGGGAATCCCAAGCGCAGTCATCTTCGCGCGCTGCCAGTTCTCCTTGAACCAACCGCGGGAGTCGCCATGGACTGCCAAATCGAGAACTTTAAGCCCTTCGATTCCAGTCTCAGCAACAGTCAGGTCTTTCTCAAATGCGATGTCCGCCATTTAAGCGTAGCTCCAATCAAAGATAGGTGCCCTTGCGGGCCCAGGATCATCCCCATGCCCCTGGGCCCGCAAGGGCACCTATGGCTGCAATGCTTTGTCTGCAGGAGTTCTTACTGCCCTTGGGCACGATACCGTGCTTCAGTAGCCTCCTTGGCCGGTCGCCACCATGCCTCATTGGCTACATACCAATCAATGGTTTCCTTCAGGCCCTCAGAAAAATCGGTATGAGACGGTTTCCAACCAAGCTCACGCTGCAGTTTGCTGCTATCGATGGCATAACGGCGATCATGACCAGGGCGATCGGCAACCCAATCGAAGTCCTCGGGGTCGCGCCCCATGGCCTCGAGAATCATACGAAGAACGGTGATGTTGTTGCGCTCGCCGTTGGCACCAATGAGATAGGTCTCTCCCATTTGGCCTTTGGTAAGAATGTCCCACACAGCGCTGGAATGGTCCTCGGTATGAATCCAGTCGCGGACGTTCTCACCCTTGCCATAGAGCTTCGGACGCACGCCGTCGATGATGTTCGTGATCTGACGCGGAATGAACTTCTCCACATGCTGATAGGGACCGTAGTTGTTCGAACAATTGGAGATAGTGGTCCGCAAGCCATACGTACGAGTCCAAGCACGCACGAGCATGTCGGAGGAAGCCTTAGTAGAGCTGTACGGACTCGACGGATGGTAGGGCGTCTCCTCGGTGAACTTTGCCGGATCATCGAGAGGCAAGTCACCGTAAACCTCATCGGTAGAAACATGGTGATAACGAATGCCGTACTTGCGTACCGCCTCGAGCAAACGGAAGGTCCCCTCCACGTTAGTGCGCAGGAAGGGCTCGGGATCCGCGATGGAGTTATCGTTATGGGACTCCGCCGCATAATGCACGATGGCGTCATGGCCAGGGACCAGCCTGTCCAGCAGATCGGCATCACAGATGTCGCCCACAACGAGCTCCACGCGATCAGACGGCAGACCCGCAATATTCTCGGGGTTGCCAGCGTAAGTCAGCTTATCCAGAACCGTCACGTGAACCTCTGGGTGATTGTTCACGACATAATGCACGAAGTTGCTACCAATGAAGCCGCAGCCACCCGTAACGACGATGTTTTTAGGCTCGAAGATTTCAGACATATTCAAATCGCTCCTAGTACTCGCGGGGGCTATTGACAATCTCGCCGGCCGCGACCTTCTTGAGGTGCTGACCGTAAACGGACTTGCCGTAGGCCTTGGCAGCTTCGAGAAGTTGATCGGTTGTAATCCAACCGTTCTCCCAGGCAATCTCTTCGGGAACCGAAACGGGCAAATCCTGGCTGTGCTCCACAGCACGGACGAACTCCGCAGCCTCGTGCAGGCTCTCCATGGTACCGGTGTCGAGCCACGCATAGCCGCGGCCGAGGGTGACCACGGAGAGGATTCCCTCATCCAAGTACATGCGATTAAGGTCGGTGATCTCGAGCTCGCCGCGGGCCGAAGGCAGGACCTTTGCCGCCCTAACCGCGACATCACCCGGGTAGAAATATAAGCCCGTAACAGCATAGCTGGACTTGGGGTGCTCAGGCTTCTCCTCGATGGAGACAGCCTTCCCTTGTGCATCGAACTCCACTACACCAAAGCGCTCGGGATCGTCGACATGGTATCCAAACACCGTGGCACGACCAACGCTGGCATTCTCTACAGCCCTCTTGAGATGGCGGGAAAGGCCGTTGCCGTAGAAGATATTGTCCCCCAGAACAAGTGCACACGGCTCGCCAGCGATGAATTGCTCACCGATAGTAAAAGCCTGCGCAAGGCCATCCGGCGAGGGTTGCTCAGCATAAGTAAGGTTTACACCGTAGCGTGAACCATCGCCAAGCAGGCGCTCAAAATTGGGTAGGTCCGTTGGCGTCGAGATAATCAAAATATCCCGGATACCCGCCAACATGAGGGTAGATAGCGGGTAGTAAATCATGGGTTTGTCGTAAACAGGCAGCAGCTGCTTGCTAGTCACAAGCGTAAGCGGGTACAAACGCGTGCCCGACCCGCCAGCAAGGATGATACCTTTCATAGACTAGCCTCTTTCCACATGGCTCTCGTCATTGCGATGACGTTCGTATTTCTCAATCGCCAGCTGTTGAGTAAGCTCGCGAAGCTTTGTGTCAAGCTGGGAAAGACGGACACTTAGCTTAAAGCAGACAATCAAAAGGATAAAGATGAAGAAGAGGAACACGAAGTTCGAGGGCGACATGGTGCCAACGAGATTCGAAAGCCAGAAAAACACCTGCGGGAAGATGCTAACAAGCAGCAGAAGCGCTGAAAAGCAGAACCAGAATAGAGAGTCCTCGAGACGCATCTTGGAATCGCGAATTTTCATGGTCATATAGGCAAACGTGAGCAAAGACGCCGCGAACAGCGTAATGCGAAGCGGAAGCGTCATGCAGCATCGCCCTCCAAGCGCTTACGGAAGAACTGGATAAACAGAATAGACAGTGTCATGCGAAGCATATACTTAGCGGAAGATTTCCAGTTAAAGTAGCTCTCCCCCGCCTCGCGCTCTGCCATAGTTACGGGAACCTCGACAACCTTGGCGTTGGCCGATCGAATGAGATACGAAACGGTATCAGGCTCGGGTCCCATATTGAGACCAAGCGCAAGAAGCTTAATCATGCGGGCATTAAAGGCGCGCATGCCGGACGTTGGATCATGAATCGTCTCACCCGTAGTGAGCTTAATGGCAGATTGGATGATATTGCTGCCAAACATGCGAAGCGAGGTGCCCTTGGGGTGATTGACAAAGCGCGAACCGATTGCAATATCACACGTCTCAATGGCTTTTTCGAGATCGCGAATGTACTGCGGCAGATGTTGGCCATCGGCATCAAACTGAATGGCGCAGTCATATCCATGCCGATAGGCATATTTAATACCCGCCTGAAATGCACCAGCAAGACCAAGGTTGCAAGGAAGATCCAAAAATGGATAGCCGTTATCGCGGCACACCGCAACCGTGCCATCGATGGAACCGTCATTAACAACTAGAAAATCAACCTCAGGAACAGCAGTCATTAACTTAGCGACCGTATTCCCCAGAGATGCTTCCTCGTTGTAGGCGGGAATAATGATTAGTGTCTTCAAAACTAGCTCTCAAAATCACGGTAATTGGTTTTAGCAGATAGTATAATACCGTAGTTTATATAATATCGAACTGTTCACGCTTTTGATTTGCCCCATTTGGCTGGGACAGCAATTCCAGTTTCAGATATACAAGGTAAGCACTAGAAGAGCGAGTAAAAACAATAGCTGGAGCAAAACGAAGCCGACGGCGCCGAGCCATATAGCTTTGTGGCTTAAAGATACATGACTTGGCAACATATATAAAGAGTCTGATGAACAGACACCGCAACAGCAGCGTGCCAGCCGATACCTATATATAATGCTCCAGTTTAATTAGATAGAATTGCTACGCATCGCAAGCGAATAAGCGCAGTTAATTATGCAGGCCACCGGTTTTGGCCAAAATTTGCTCAGCATCCTCAAATCCTCGGCACTTCTCGTGTCGTCTTTAATCAAAACGCTTGTTTCTGAGCCTGAATGGATTCGATGCCTAACAAGAATGTCATCCGAATAAACAAACGAGCCCTCAATTTTCGAAAAACGCTCCCAAGCTTCCCAATCCAAATTGGACTTCATGTTGTCCAAGAACAATGGAACGGGAAGGGCACCAGTGTTGAACGTTACGGACGGGCAACATATCGAACACCCGAACGACAGCAAGGCCCTTTTTCGCTTAATCGAGTCAAGGCACCCTGCTTTTCTAATATCTCGAAGCAAGTAGCGTTTAATCGCTAATAATGCGCTGTCATCAACTTCTTGATTGCCCCTTAATTCTCCATAGTTAGAAAAAAAGATCAAAGGCATGGCACATGAATTCATCATTTCCAGCATTCTCGTAGAATAATCAGGAAGATAAATATCGTCTTGGTGGGCAATGGTAACCAGAGGGGTTTCACAGTGGGCGACCGCGCAGTTCCAGTCGTGCGAAATGCCGGCCTCCCCTTCATTCACAAATAACGGCAAGCCAAACTTAGTGGAAACACTTTTGATGTATGCATTGGGAGTCGACGTCGAAATGATGACTCTGGAGCGCACGCACTGATTCAGGAGCGAGAGTACACACTTTTCTAAATACGGCGATTCTTTATATGCACACAACACAAATGTATGGTCATTTGACTCAAACAAGTAAATCCAGGCTCCCTCTATTATTCAAAAGTCTTACTCAGTGAATCAAGAAACACAGAGCTATTACTGAATTCCATCTATAGGGCGTATCTATAGTTCTTCATCCATCATACCAACCATATCTCATTCGAAGTCGCCAGTAACTCATTATCACCTAAAACCATCCCGTCAGATTACAAATCGCTCAGCGAGCCATTGCAGTCTGAGCCGACCAAAAGGCCGGCTCCTCCACATTTACAGATACGTTTGAGCCGCATCGACGATCGATGGTTGCTGCCTCTGTCGGCCGTCTGCCCCGACCCGCAGAGGGCTCCGAGGGGCGTTGCCGTCGGGATTGAATTACACCATGCTCTGTTCAGTCTATGTAAGGTTTCACCGTAGGTTGAACATATCGTTCAGTTAATCTATATTAATAGCAAGTAATGAACACCTTAATCGGAGGCCTACAGTGGAACTGAACAAGCGCAACTTTACGGTTCTATATGATTACTTAAAGCACCCATATGCCAGCCAGCGAGAAGTTGCCGAGCATACCGGTCTTTCACTTGGATCGGTAAACGCAGCAAATAAAGAACTCACGAATGAGGGCTTTCTTGCATCTGACAGTCTAACCGACAACGGCTATGAAGCACTCCACCCCTACAAGGTTGAAAACGCTGTGATATTGGCGGCAGGTCTTTCGAGCCGATTCGCCCCCATTTCGTATGAAAAACCTAAAGGCCTTTTAAAAGTGCGCGGCGAGATCCTTATTGAGCGACAGATTAGGCAGCTGCAAGATGCGGGCATCACCAACATCACCGTCGTCGTCGGCTATAAGAAAGAGTACTTCTTCTATCTTGAAAGCAAGTTCGGCGTATCAATTGTCGTCAACAACGAATATGCATCCAAAAACAACCACGCATCGCTTATGTGCGTAAAAGAGCGACTTGGTAACACCTATATTTGCTCAAGCGATGATTACCTTCTGAATAACCCATTCGAGGCATATGTCTGGAAAGCATTCTACTCTGCTCAATATGCTGAAGGCACGACTAAAGAATGGTGCATACAGACAGGGGCAATGGATAGAATCACCAATGTCACGATCGGTGGTTCCGATGCGTGGTACATGCTTGGCCATGTTTACTTCGATAAAGCCTTTTCACATGTTTTTAGGCAAATTCTCGAAGTGGAATATGGTAAGCCGGAAACGGCGGACAAGCTCTGGGAGGATCTTTATATCAAGCACATCAAGGAGCTTGATATGGTGATCAAAAAGTATCCCGAGGGCGAGATAAACGAATTCGACTCTCTTGATGAGCTGCGCGCCTTTGACCCGCATTTTATCGAAAACGTTGACTCGGATATCTTCGACAACATCGAGCAGGTGCTCGGCTGCTCAAAATCAGAGATTCACGACGTTTATCCCCTCAAACAAGGTCTGACGAATCTATCGTGCCACTTTAGGACTAACGACGGAGAATACGTCTACCGCCATCCGGGAGTCGGAACCGAACTGCTCATCAATAGAAATGGAGAAGTGACCGCACTTAAAAAGGCCAAAGAGCTCGGTCTTGACGACACGTTCATCCATGAGGACCCAAAACGCGGGTGGAAAATATCAAAGTTTGTTCCAAATGCCAAGCAGCCCGATCCGCATGACGCTGCCCAGATGGACCGAATGATGCAGATGTGCCGTTCGCTTCACGAGAGCGGCGCTGACGTTGAAACCAAATTTGACTTCTACGTTGAGGCGAAGCGCTACGAATCGCTCCTTCTGGAGAAGGGCCCTATCGACATCCCGGGCTACAAGGAAATGGCCGCCGAAATCGATGAGTTGGAGCGCTTTGTCCAAGCCGACAACGCGCCGAAATGCCTTTGCCACAATGACTTCTTTTACCTGAATTTCCTTATCGATGAAAAAGACAAGTACTATCTCATCGATTGGGAATATGCCGGCATGAGCGATTATGCGAACGATTTTGGAACGTGCAGCGTCTGCTGCGAGCTTTCCGAAAATGAAGTTGACCGCGCGCTTGATGCATATTTTGGACGCAAGGCAACAAACAACGAAGTCGCGCATAACTATGCACACATTGCCCTTGCAGGATGGTGCTGGTACCTCTGGGCTCTTCTCAAGGAAGCCGAAGGTGACTTCGTGGGCGAATGGCTCTATATCTACTTTAATTACGGTGCCAAATACCTCAAAAAGGCACTAGAAATCTATCGGAAAGGTATGTAACGATGCAGTTCGGCTTTTTTAGCGGCCTTCTTTGGGGCCTCGATACGGTAATTCTTGGAATCGGCTTGGCGCTCGCGCCCTATATCGGATCGGCAGAAGCGCTTGCGTGCGCCTCTATTGCAGGTTCTTTTCTCCATGACGCCTTCTGCGCGATCTGGCTCTTTAGCTACATGGGGATCCGAGGCAGGCTAAAAGACACGGTCGCCGCGCTTAAAACTCGTTCGGGAAAGGTCGTCATCGTCGGCGCTTTGCTCGGAGGGCCTATTGGAATGACTGGCTACGTATTGGCAATCAATAATATCGGAGCCGCCTATACAGCAATTATCTCTGCTTTTTATCCTGCAGTCGGAGCTTTTCTCTCGTTCGTTCTGCTAAAGGAGAAAATGAGCAAAGGCCAGATCCTTTCCCTTCTTATTGCCCTTTGCGGCGTAATGACGATGGGCTATCTGTCGGCTGGATCAAGCGAGATCGCAAACGCCCCTCTCGGCCTGCTCGGCGCAGTGCTTGCGGTAATTGGATGGGGATCCGAGGCGGTGCTGTGCGCATGGGGAATGAAAGATGATGCCGTAGACGACAAAACGGCTTTGCAGATTCGAGAAACTACAAGCGCGCTTGTTTATGGAGTACTTGTCCTCCCCTTCTTCGGGGCATGGCATTTCACGCTGGGCGCCATCCCGAGCATGCCCACGCTGATAATTGCACTCGCCGGTCTTGCAGGAACAGCTTCCTATCTGTTCTACTACAAGGGCATCGCTGCCATCGGAGCGGCGCGCGCGATGGCTCTGAATATCTCCTATTCGGCATGGTCGGTAGTATTTGGCCTGATCTTGCTTGGAACAATTCCAGACATGGCGTCAGTAATCTGCTGCATAGTGATTGTATGCGGAACGGTTTTGGCTGCTAGCAACTGGAATGAGCTATTTGGACGCAATCGGGCAGCATAGCTTGATTTATGCTACAGGGTAGCATTCCGTTTATCGCAACTAACTTTTTTGCATAATCATTCTTCTTGAAAGCATCCTAGCAAGCATAAATTGGGATAAGTTCTTCAGTAAAACGGAGAATTGCATTTAAATGTGTCAGCAGTAGGATAATTGTAAGTAACGTATATAGATAAGGAGACAGATGGGCAAAGAAGTATCAATCATAGTCCCGATGTACAACGTCGAAAAGTACATCGAGAGATGTCTCTCTTCACTGAACAACCAAACAGTTGAATCCTATGAAGTGATTTGTATTGACGACTGCAGCCCTGATGGATCCGCTGAAATTGCTTCACGTTTTAGCAATAAATATCCCAATAAGTTTAGGTTATATCGCAATGTGACCAACTTCGGGTTAGGCAAGACGCGCGAACGCGGCATTAGCCTGTCGGAAGCCCCCTACATCATGTTTATCGATAGCGATGATTATGTCGCAGATAACTATATTGAGACATACTTAGCTGAAGCTAAAGAATCAAATGCAGAGGTTGTCATAGGCGGTTACTCTCGTGATGTCGATGGCAAAATTACTCCGCATTATCCAACAAATAGTGACTGGAGCTTGATTTCCTATACCATCGCATGTGCAAAACTATATAAGAAATCATTTTTGGAGGATAAAGGGATACATTTCAGCAGTACACGCTGCGGTGAAGATATATTTTTCAGCTCAAAGATTTTTTTAGCTGAACCCAGTTATTCAGTTCTTGAAAAATATGCCGGCTATTATTACTACTTTAACCGTAACTCAATCACGAGTTCTGCGAAAAAAGACCGGCAGCTTGAACGCTACATTGCAGGAATCTATGACGAATTGTTCGATGATGGAGCTTTCGATAACGCAGAGGATAGGAAACTCCACATGCTCGAGTATTGCTACTACGCAAACATGGTTAATGCTCTGGTCGTTTATGGAAAAGGCTGCGGTAAGAAACGGATGCAAGAGAAGGTCACATTCGTCTTTAATCACGCCGCCACTCTTTTCAAAAACTCTTTAGCAAACCCACTACTTCGATCGCCGTTCATCAAAGGCGAATCGATGAAAAGGAGCATGGGCGTTTATCTTGCCCTGATGCTGCACCGACACAATCTTGATCAACCTTTTTATAATTTAGTTTCAAAGCTGTAGGACACTTAAGTGAAGTTAGTTTCGATTATTATCCCCATATACAATGCAGAGGAATCAATAAAAGCCTGTCTGGAATCAATTTTCGCACAGGACTATCAGCGATTCGAAGTAATTGCTATTGACGATGGCTCCACGGATGGCACGCCTGCCGTGCTCGACAATTGCAAGCAGGCGGATGGCCGCGTAAAAGTAATCAGGCAAATGAATGCGGGCGTATCGGCGGCTCGAAATCGCGGAATTGACGCATCCTCTGGCGACTATGTAACTTTTGTCGACTGCGATGACACTCTTCTTCCTAACCATATCTCAAACCTTGTGAACTCAATCAGCGATGTCGACCTAGCTATCACCTCATATTTAAGATGTGAAGATAGGAGGATGACCAGTGTCACAACCCACGCGGTTAACACATCAATTCCCCTTGATAAGACTCTATTAACCACACTATTCAGATCAGGCCTGCTGAGCCCCGTCTGGAATAAACTATTTAAGAAATCGATACTGGATGGTCAATCGATTAGATTTGACATTAGGCATGGATTAGGCGAAGACGCTAGTTTTGTATTTCAGTATCTACTACATTCGAATAAAAACATTTGCATTAGTGGAACCGCATCATACAAATACGCCCAATCTTCAGGCGGAACATTATCCACCAAGTTCGTGCCAAACTTTCAAGCTTGCATCATAGAAGAATTTGAGAATTTTATCCTGCTGTATCGATCCCTTCCGCCCCTAAATAACGAAATAAGCCCAGTTCTTCGTGATTATTTAGCAGCATTGATTGTTTCAATGGACAACCTCTACATCCACAAGGCAGAAATGAGCGGTACCGACTACCGTAGATTGATAAAAGCCTGTAAAACTGAAATTGAAAAGTGGGTCAAATGCTACCGTAAGGAAATTGGATTCGATGCGATAATCATTTGGAGAGCATGGTGCGTTACACACGGCCTCCATTACGTTGATTACTATATCCGTGTATTAGTTAAAGCAATACTACAGAAATGAAACGCATGAACCGTAAAGAGCGGATTTCCGATTCACAAAAGACGCTCCACACCGCCTTTTCCAATACTATTGCCAATGTAATATCTCTCGTCATTGGAACCCTTGTGGTCTCCGTGACGACACGTGTTATGTCTCAGGACGATGTGGGTACCGCTGCCACTTTTCTAGCGAACCGCAACACAATTGCTATATTGGTTACTTTTTCTATTTATGCATATGTTAATAGGGGTCTAGTCCTCCATGACGAGGATAAAATTGGTTTCCTACAATCAGTTACTTATTTCTGCATACTTGTAATCTTCGCTGCATTCATCATAGCGCTGCCATTTAAACAGCTGCTAATGAATCTTCTATCGCTCGATCCGTTTCTATATTACTGGCTTTTTGTTAGCTTACTTTCCTATACGGTATTTTTAGTAGCAGACTATTACTGCATTTACTCAAATAAAAGCGGACTCGTCTTTTGGATAGTAATTGCAACTGGCCCAATTGGACAAATACTATCGGTTATCTTTGCCGTTCTAATGCCATCAAATAAATATATTGGACGCGTGCTAGGCCTCGATGCTGCATATGTACTCGTTACACTTATATTCCTCATAGGCTTTCTCTTCAAACAGAAAAGGCCCACATGGCGTAAGTGCCTAAAATACATACAGGAAAGTTTATCTTTTACATTACCGCTTCTTCCGCATCTACTTTCCCAAATGCTCTTGACGCAATGCGACCTGATACTTATTTCCTATCTATGTGGAACAGACAAGAGCGGAATATATAGCATGGGCCACACCGTTGGAAATCTTGCCTTTACCGTAATGACGCAGATAATGTGCGCTTGGTCCCCTTGGGTATACAGGAGAATGAAAGAGAACCAATATGCGCCGATTAAATATGGAAGCGAGTTCTTGATGGCGCTCGGGGTATTTCTATCTTGCGGCTTAATAACTGTCTCACCCGAACTTGTCCATCTGATGCTACCTTCCAGCTATGCGGTCACAACCTCAATCATCCCCATGCTCGTGTTTGCTATGTATTTTCAGTTTTTGTTTACACTTGTTTATGATCTTGAGTACTTTAGGAAAAAACCCCATTGGATTGCACTTCAGTCTTCCATTGCCGCGGCATCAAATGTTGTTCTCAATATCCTTATAATCCCAATTGCAGGATATCAAAGTGCCTGTTATTTAACCTGCATAAGTTATGCAATACTACTTTTAACCGGATTGGCTATGACAAGGAAGCTCGATTTTAATTCAATCTATAACTCAAAAGCATTGCTACTCTCAGTTATATTTATGGGAGGCTATTCATTGTTAGGAATCGCGGTTGAAAACAACCTTGTTATCCGATATTTACTCATGATCACGGTTACGTGCTTCCTATTGTATAGATATAGAAATATATTAAATAGCCAGCTAAAAGAATTTATGAGGTCAAATGGGCAATAAACTACTAATTACAACCGGTTACATGGGATCTGGATCATCTGCATATACCGATCTGTTATCTGAATACAAGGATCTTCAATGCAACAACGGTTCTTTCGAATATGTATTTCTTCATTGTCCTAACGGCGTATTTGACCTTGAAGACAAGCTTCTTATTGGAAATAATGCCATCCGAAGTGATGAAGCGTTACATTCTTTTTTATCAACAATGAAAGACCTGTATACCAAGAAGCATTGGTGGCCAGGGAACTACGCGAGTAATCTCTCTCCGCATTTTTATACGCTAGCGTGTGACTTTGTTAGATCACTAACAATAATAGAGTCTGATTCCTACTGGTATTACCAACAGAATCTATCGACTCTAAAAAGCTTTTTTAATTTGCTTCTTAGAGTCGCGAGCAAAGCACACATTTCTCCCAAAAATGCCATTCTACTTAACTATCACCCGATGCTTTTGGCAATTCCCACACATGAAGAGTTTTATAAGAATGCAAAGTTGTTTATTTACGCATGTCTGAATGAGATGGGCCTAAATGACCACTCCCTTTTAATTGACCAATTGATGCTGCCTCATAATCTATGGCGAATGGGCAACTATTTTAACGATGACACCTATGCAATTGTTGTCGATCGCGATCCCAGAGATGTATTCATTCTAAATAAATACTACTGGCACCCCGCTAATCAAGCAGTACCGTTTCCGCTTGATGTAATTTCTTTCTGCAGCTATTATCGGGCGATGCGAGAAAGCGTGAAGCCCTACGCCAATAATCATATCATCGACGTTCATTTTGAAGATTTAGTTTATTGCTATTCAGATACCTTAAGCTTGCTAGAGACGCGCATTGGCTATAAACCTGAGGATCACATAATGCGTTTCGATAAATTTGACCCTCATGTTTCTATTAATAACACCCAGTTATTCAAGAATGACATGTATCGAGATGAAGCAAAGTATATTGAAGAAAATCTAAAAGAGTATCTGTATTCTTTTCCTTACGACAAGCCTGATCACGATGGTTTGATTTTTTAGGTAAAGATGCGATCGGGTTTCTTTCGTTTATATTTTCGTCAATACCTTAAACGCAAATGCACGGGGACCTTTTATGAAAAAGATCCCCGTGCATTTTTGCTAACATCGCGAATAACCTACAAAATTCATTAATGAGCGCCGTGCATAACCTCATTCAAATAGCCAATTAACTGGCTGTAAATAAGGCTTGGTTCGAAATCTGCAACCCGTTCTGGCGCCCTCTTTGCATAGGTAGAATATAGCTCAGGACTAGTAATTAATTCTTCAATTGAATTAGCCATGTCTTCAGGATTTTGCACCTTACAGAGAATTCCATACCTGCTATTTCCCAATATCTCACGCGGTCCGCTGCGAACATCAGTCGCAATTACAGGCTTTGAAAAATATAAGGCTTCAAGAATTACGTTGCCAAGTCCCTCCGCTGCAGCGCTGGCGTGAATCAAAAAATCACATGCCGCGAAATATGGAGCAGGATTATCAATTTGTCCAACTAAGTGAACGTAATTATCCATATGCTCTTTATAAATAAAATCGATCAGCTTTTGCTTTTCAGGACCATCACCAACGATAACCAAATGACGCTTTTGCTTTAAATTGGCATTAAGAATCTTTAGCGCACGAATCGGTGTGTAAGGATCCTTTTCCGGATAACTAAGCCTCATTACCATTAAAGCAAATTGACCAAATTTGGCTTTCAGGTTTGAAACGATGTCAGGCTGAATCTCTCTTTCACCTATGGTAATTGGATTATAGATAACTTTTTTCTTAACCTTAAAACGAGTGTGTACAGCCTGGAATTCTTCATCTCCTTCAACGCCAAGACAAACAAGGGCGTTAAAGCGTTGATACAGAAGAGGAAAACCTTCGCTGATAATAGCGTAGGAAGAAATAGTTCCATGGAGCCAAGCGACCCTTTTAGATGATCTAATGAGCCCCTTCGAGACAAAAGTAAGGTCATTAAAATGCCCTGAAAAAGCAATAGCAATATCAACGGCAGGAATTGTATATCTAACAAGAGGCTTTATAGCAACGTCAATGGCTCCACAGAGAGTTGAAAACAGCGGATAGGCGAACTTTCCCCACACGGGGCGACGTGTTAAAGATACATAGCACTCAGGAGAACATAGCTTTGAAAAAGAAAGTGCGTGATACTGAATTCTGCTATCTAACTGATGAACAAACTCATTCTTTTGGGGAGAAAGATTCACGACGACAATCTCGTGACCCGCATTGCAGAGGGCGTTGCAGTAATCGATTCCGACACGCTCGATTCCTCCGCACCCTAAACCATCAAATACAAATGCAAGCTTCATTAAAGTATCAGTCACTTTCTACTATCTTAGTTATAGCTCATAGGGCGAATCAAACCAGCTGATAAGCGACCTATACGAACGGTCTGAGAACACCCTTGATCGGATAACCTACATATACGCTATGGACACGGACTCCATAACGAGGAGATGCCGCTTCTATAATCTGGTCATTACCCAAATAGATAGCAATATGACCGTTGTAACAAATCAAGTCTCCTCGCCGGCGCTGAGAGAAATCGAGATGCTTAAACTTTGGATCATTCCACATATCATTGGCATAATGGTCATGGCCAGGAGTGTAGTAATGATCCCAGGGCGTATAGCGACCCAAATCCATACCAGTTGCATATAAACACTGCATTACAAGTCCAGCGCAATCAACACCAACGCCAGGCGCACAAGAATAATCCCAAATATAAGGTGTGGTTCCGACATAATCATATGCTCGAGTAATCATCGCGTTAACGCATTCATCCCTTGTGGCGCTAACCGAGATCCTTGACTCTGTTCGATAGCCAAAGATGCCTTGTCCAAGATGCGGAATAGTAACTGACTTGCTAGAAACTTGATAGTAATTAGAGGGATTTTGATATCCCCAATAAATACAGCTGCCGTCTGAATTGAAAGTTCTAATGTAACCATCAATCATCAGTGAACCGGTTACCATTCTTCCACCGTTATTTGGATTGAGATAATACCAGCTTTGTCCAACCTTTTTCCACCCAGTTGCCATTGCCCCGCCGTTATCGGGGTCCAGCCAATACCACGAGCCTAAATCCGATACCCAACCGGTACGCATAATTCCATTTGATTTATCTAAGTAATAATAAGCAGAACCATTCCAATACCAGCCTCGATGCATAATCCCATTGGAATCAAACAGATACCAATTTTCATCAATCCTCTGCCACCCAGTTAATACATGGCCCTGTGAATCAGCATATAAACGATCGTCGCCACAGTCGACCCATCCCGATAACACCTCAGTGAAGGTTGCGTCTTTGTAGAGCACTCCATCTTTAACCGCCATACAAAGAACACCATCGTTGGCAGCGTAAGACAAAAAACCCTCGGGCATCTCGACCCAGGCCGACCTGGCGCAGGCCCCGCCGTTGGCGGGGTCGAGCCAGTAGCTCTTGCCGTCGATCTCGACGGCACCGGTCAGCATCCTGCCGGACTCGGGGTCGGTGTAGTACCAGGCGGAGCCCTTCACCCAGCCGCGGACCATCTTGCCGCCGGAGGCGCCGTAGTACCACTCGCCGTCCTTCCTGACCCAGCCGCTGGAGAGCGCGCCGGAGGAGGAGAAGACGTACCATGTGCCCTCGACCTCAGCGGGACCGGTCGCCATTGCGCCCCCCTTGGCGGGATCGAGCCAGTACCAGAGGCCGGAGATCAGCTTCCAGCCCTTATACGGTTGTCCATCTGCGGAAACGTAAAAAACGCCGTCTTCAGTTTTTTCCCAGTGATCGCGAGTTGAAACCCTGTACCAGTAATTGATATCGCAATACCCATCGATGCCCGGCACAGTAGAAAGGCATGAATACTGCCAGCAGTCAAACTTGGCAGGATACTCCGGACCCAAGCCCAAAGAGGCGTCATAGCGCTGTCCATACCGATACTGCGCAGTCCAGATGTTCCAGCCGCTATTGGTAAAGCACGGGTCGGTCAGGATGTTTTTGAACCAGCTGGCGTTCGCATAGATACCGGGAGTGTAGCCAGCAGCAGAGATCGTGTTGCAGAATGCCGTAGCAATCGTCGCATGATCGGTATCTTTGATGCTGTTATCTTCAAGGTCAAGGTATACCGGCAGCGTAGGATTATGGCCCTTTAGCAGCGCAATGATATGGTCTGCACCCTTCACGGCATCGTCAGCATTCTTTGCATACGAATAAGCGTATACGCCGTAAGGAATACCCAGACGCTCGCACTCAGTCACATTGCGCTGAAAATAGCTATCGGTATACCAGCCATCCGGCTCGCGAGCATTGATGTTGCCAATCTTCAGGATTGCAAAGTCAATACCTGCATCCCTGACTTTCTGCCAATCGATATCTTTCTGGTGTCCGCTTACATCGATACCCTGCAACGTAGCGCCTTCGGGCATTTCGCGCATCGAGCGAGACTCGATGCCGAGGTCAGTTGCATTGTCATCCTGCAAGTCGCTACGCAGTTCACCGTTCTGGTAGCGCCAGGAGTTTGCCTCGCTGTCACCGATCACGGTGTCATCTGTCGTCTGCTCGTCCCCGGCATCGAGAGACTCGGGGGCCGCAGCGTCCTCCCCGTTTGCTGCCACATCTTCATCCGCAGCACCGGTGAGGGTTGCTTTGTCTTGCGCCGCATCCGCAGAGTCAGCGTCTTTGCTCACCCCATCGGTTGTGTCATCAGACACGTCCCCGGCAGAGCTATCCTGTGCACTGGATGCATCAGCCACCTCGGCAGCAGGCTGCTGAGCTTGCAGCGTAGCAGCATAGACAGCCATAGGCTGCAGGAGCGCCGACGCACACAGCACGTAGGTGAGAGCAATAGCAGCAGCTGCTTTGATTAGATGCTTAAATCGATTCATGAAGACGGCCTTTGCAATTTCTAGACAATTACGCAGCAATCATTTTAGCAGGCTGAGCTTCTATACATATTGCATATTGTGAAATGCCAGCCATCGCAAGGCAATATATCTGAGAAATGGCCTCCGGCACCCTTCGGGATTAGTCGGCCAAGTCGCGCTTGTTCATTGCCGTTTGCGCCGCGATGACCTCCTGCAGTCCAGATTCAAAATCATCATGAATGGAGGCCCATCCGAGCTCGCATCGCAGCTTGGACGCATCAATTGCATAGCCCCGATCATGACCGGGGCGATCACTCACCCAATCGATGAAGTCGCGGGGCTTGCCCATTGCCTCAAGAATCGTCTGCAGGACCTCAAGATTACTCCGCTCACAATTGGCGCCAATCAGATAAGTCTCCCCCAGCTTACCCTCATTCAGAATGGTCCATACAGCACGGGCATGGTCATTAACGTGAATCCAATCACGAACATTTTTGCCGTCACCATACAGTCGTGGGCACCTACCGCATCTAATACTCTCGATCGCTGCAGGGATGAACTTCTCTTCGTTTTGCAGCAGACCATAGTTGTTGCAGCAATTCGAAATAGACACCGGCAAGCCATATGTACGAGCCCAGGCGCGTACGAGCAGATCAGAGCTCGCCTTGGATGCTGCATAGGGAGAACCCGGGCGATAGGGCGAATCCTCCCTAAAGCGCACGGGTCTTCCAAGGCAAGATCGCCAAAAAACCTCGTCCGTGCTTACATGATGGAAGCGAATGCTGTGCGCGCGAGCAACTTCGAGCAAACAATACGTACCTTCAACGTTCGTTTTTATGAACGGGGCCGCATTACAAGTTCTAGGTCAGTTGCGAACGGCTCTGTCCGCTCAGTATCTATTCATCTGCATTTGCCCTGCTCATCAGTCGGCGCTTCCGCCAAAACCACGCCGAGCAAATCAAGCTATACTTAAACCCAATAAATGACTCAGAAAGGTGCACTCTTGCTCACCGTGCATTTTGGCGACATGGAAAACGTTGTGTACAACACGTCGGTGTATTTCAACAACGTCTATTCCCCCAACTGGTTTGAAGACTCCTTTGCGCAGCGCATCATCAAATCGATTGACCGTGGAACCGTCCTCGGCCCCAATGCGATCGAGACCAGAGCCCTGGGCATCATTCCTCCCGAGAAGCTCTCCAGCGGAACCAAAACGCTTCTACTCATGCACTTTATGCCCAACATGGTCTACAACGCCTCAAACTGCGGCGACAACTGCTCGTATTGGATTTTGCGAATCGCGGCTAAGCAGAACATCACCATCAATCTTTACCATCTTATGGATTTTGGTAAAGGCAAATTTACCATGACCGTCTCCAACACTGGCGACATCGTCCACTCCATGAACGAGCTTATCCCCATCGCGCTCCGTTGCCTAAAGGAGACCGCATAATGCGCGGCGAGCACCTCATCACCGTGGCGAACAACCGGGTTAAATTCAAACTGAATATCCGTCGTAACCTGACCATTCTCCAGGGCAACAGTGCAACCGGCAAAACGACCCTTCTTGAGCTTATCGATCAGTTCGATCAGCTAGGACCGGATAGCGGCGTCTCTGTTGTATGTGATGCCCCCTGTCACGTCCTTTCCGGGCGCAATTGGAAACGCAATCTTAAAGAAATCAGTTCAAGCATTGTTTTTATCGATGAAGACAGTGCGTTCATGCGCTCCCATGAGTTTGCTCACGCCGCAAGAGAGAGCGACAACTACTATGTCCTTGTAGCACGCGAATCCCTCCCCCAGCTTCCCTATAGTGTGGATGAGATCTACGGACTAAAAAACACCAATCGGGCAACGACCAAGTATCCCGTCTACTCCCGGATATACACGTCGACGTACCGCATCTACGGCGAACAATCGTTCTCGGGGCAACGCCCCGAGCTTGTTATCGTGGAAGATTCCAACTCTGGATATGAATTCTTTAGCGCTTTATGCCTTAAAAGCGGCATTCCTTGCGTAAGCGCAAAGGGAAAGTCGAATATCTACTCGACCATTCTTGCAAGCAATGCAACCAGCTTCCTGGTTATTGCCGATGGTGCCGCTTTCGGACCCGAGATGGAAGCCGTCTATGCACTCACAAGGCTAAAGAACATCGAGCTTTTCTTACCGGAGTCCTTCGAGTGGCTCGTTCTTTCCTCGGGGCTATTCAACGATACTGAAATGCGAGAGATGCTCGAGCATCCAGCCGATTTTATTGACTCGGAGCGGTTCTTTAGTTGGGAGTCATTCTTCACCGATGCTCTCATCCAAAAAACTAAGGACACCTATCTTGCTTATCGCAAGAAGGAACTCAACCGCGAATACCTAAAGGAACGCGCGGCAAGTGCCATTGAGGCAACGCTCCCAAGCTTGGGCTTTAACGCCTCGTAACTCCCAGCCCCATCCCCCAATGTGTCACATTAAACCTGTCGATTTTTTGACACACTCCGGGGCAGACAACGGGGGCGCCGCCCAAAGGGCAACGTCCCCGCCAAAACTCGCAAATTGTCGCGCGCACAGCTACTTGAGCGTTGCGTACATCACGGCCTTGATGGTGTGCATGCGGTTCTCGGCCTCGTCAAAAACCTTGGACTGGGTAGATTCGAACACCTCGTCGGTCACTTCCATCTCGGTAATGCCAAACTGCGCGGCCTTCTCGGCACCCACCTGGGTGTTGGTGTCGTGGAAGCTGGGCAGGCAGTGCAGGAAGATAGCCTCGGGCTTGGCCATCGCCATAACCTCAGACGTCACACGGTAAGGCTCCAGCTGCTCGATGCGCTCGGCCCACACCTCGTCGGGCTCGCCCATCGAAACCCACACGTCGGTATAGATCACGTCGGCGCCGGTACAGGCATCGGCCACGTCGCTCGTCAGCTTGATGGTGCAGCCGTTCTCCCGGGCAATGGGCGTGCATGCATCCACCACGTCGGCGGCGGGCATGCAAGATTCGGGACCGCAGGCAACAAAGTTCATGCCCAGCTTGGCGCAGACCACCATGAGCGAGCGTGCCACGTTGTTCTTGGCGTCGCCCATAAACACGACGGTGCGACCCTTGATGTCGTAGTTGAAGTTCTCCTGGATGGTAAGCACGTCGGCAAGCATCTGAGTGGGGTGCCACTCGTCGGTAAGACCGTTCCACACGGGCACGCCAGACTTTGCGGCAAGCTCCTCAACGTCTGCCTGGGCAAAGCCACGGAACTCAATGCCGTCGTACATGCGGCCGAGCACGCGCGCGGTGTCCTCGATGGACTCCTTCTTGCCCACCTGCGAGCCAGAGGCATCCAGGTAAGTTACGCCCATGCCCAAATCCATGGCGCCCACCTCAAAGGAGCAGCGGGTGCGCGTGGAGGTCTTTTGGAAGAGCAGTACGATGTTTTTGCCCTCCAGGTAGCGATGCGGGGTACCCGCGCGCTTGAGGTCCTTAAGGTTGCGGGAGAGTGCCAGCAGGTACTCGATCTCTTGGGTAGAGAAGTCGAGCAGCTTCAAAAAGCTGCGGCCAGAGATATTGACGCCCATAGCAGGTCCTTTCGTTAGGGAAACTGGTCAGAAGTATGCCACGTTCGCATGCACTCTGCACGAGTAAAGCGCACGGGGCCGCTTTGTTAACAAAATGTCCCTTCATCCAGGCGCGGCACGTGTATACGATTGGGCTACTTGCTGCCGCCGGCATGCAAATCCGGGCGCGTATCGTCCACGCCCCCGCTAGCATGCAAAACCGAGCACATAACGCCTGTGTAATCATATGGTCAACAATCCAATATGTGCCCCCACCCCACCCAAAAGCCGGGTATTGTTGATGGCGAACAAAGTACATGCAAAGGGAGCATCATGGCAAAAAATAAGGACAGCAAGAAATCGGCCGCAAAAAACGTGGTAAAGGTCTCGCCACGCAAGCGTCACGACCTCAGCTACACGCAAAATCGCGAGCTTTCGTGGCTGCGCTTTGACGGCCGCGTGCTCGACGAGGCCTTTGACGAGACGGTTCCGCTATTCGAGCGCCTCAAGTTTGTCTCCATCTTCGAGAGCAATCTCGTCGAGTTCTTCATGGTGCGTATCGGCGGCCTGTCAGACCTCGCCACGCTCAAACGCCAGCCCGTGGATAACAAGAGCAATATGACCCCCGCCGAGCAGATCGAGTGCGTTTTTAATGCTCTCCCGCCAATGATCGATCGCGCAGTTGACGCCCAGCATCGCATCGAGGCAGCGCTGGAGAGCTATGGCATCGTGCGCGCGCACCCCGACATGCTCGACGGCGACGAGCGCACCTTTGTGGAAGGCTACTTCCAAGCCTACGTCTCCCCCGTCATCTCGCCGCTTGTCATCGATCCGCGCCACCCCTTCCCCAACCTGCGCAACGGAGGGCTGTATCTGGCATGCGCCATCGAGAGCGCCGAAGAGGAAAACCTGTTGGGCCTGATCGAGATCCCGCCCTCGCTCAACCGCGTGATCGAGATGCCGCACGCTGTGGGCGAATACCGTTACATCCTGCTCGAAGACGTTATTCTCGCCTGCTTTGACAGCTGCTTTGGCAGCTATACGCCGCTCGATCGCGCCGTGATCCGCGTGACGCGCAACGCCGATATCGACCCCGACGGCGAGGGTGTAGAAGAAGACGAAGATTACCGCATGCACATGAAGCGCATTCTCAAGAAGCGCTTGCGCCTGCAGCCGGTGGCTCTTTCCGTCTCGGGCGACCTTGCCCCCTCCACACTCAAAACCATCCGCAAATCGCTTGGCCTCAAATCGCGCTCGGTTCTGCACATGGACGCCCCGCTTGACCTGGGCTATGTCTTTGGTATCGAAAGCCATGTACCGACGCATGCGCGCGAGAGGCTTTTATTCCCCCCGTTCAAGCCACAGCAGAACCCCGATATCGACCCCTCCCGCCCCATGCGCGAGCAGGTGCTTGAGGGCGATAAGCTCCTCATGTACCCCTATCAAGCCATGACGTCATTGTTGGACCTTGTGCATCAGGCGGCCTTTGACGAGGATTGCATCTCCATCCGCATCACGCTCTACCGCGTAGCCAAGCAAAGCCGCCTGTGCGAGAGCCTGATCGACGCGGCGGAGAACGGCAAGGAAGTCACCGTTCTCATGGAGCTGCGCGCCCGCTTTGACGAGCAAAACAACATCGAGTGGGCCGAACGTCTGGAAGAGGCGGGCTGCACCGTCATCTACGGCTCCGAAGGCTTTAAGTGCCACTCCAAGGTCTGCCAGATCACCTATCGCGAGGGTATGTCGCTCACACGTCTCACGCTTTTGGGCACCGGCAACTTTAACGAGAAGACCGCCAAGCTGTACTCGGACTTCATGCTTATGACCGCGCATCCCGGCATCGGCGAGGATGCAAACTTGTTCTTCCGTAACCTCTCGCTGGGCAACCTCAAAGGCGATTACCGCTACCTGGGCGTAGCGCCCGCGGGTCTCAAGCCCCTCATCCTGCGCGGCCTCAACCGCGAGATCGAGCGTGCGCAGGCAGGCCAGCCCGCCCGCGTGTTCTTCAAGCTCAACTCGCTCACCGACCGCGAGGTCATCGACAAGATTTCCGAGGCCAGCCGCGCCGGCGTGCAAGTGCAGATGATCATCCGCGGCATCTCGTGCCTGCTGCCGGGCATCGAAGGCAAGACCGACGGCGTGCACATCCGCTCCATCGTGGGACGCTTCTTGGAGCACGCGCGCATCTACTCGTTTGGTGTGGACTCCGACACGATCTATCTGTCCTCCGCCGATATGATGACGCGCAACACCGAGCATCGCGTAGAGATTGCCTACCCGGTACTCGATCCCGCATGCCGTGCCCTCGTGCAGCGCTACGTGAAAGCGCAGCTCAAGGACAACGTGAAGGCTCGTGTGCTCTCGTCCTCAGGCGAGTGGGTACCCGTGACGCGCAGCGCGGGTGAGGCTCCGTTCAACTCGCAGGAGTATCTGCTGGCCCGCGCATATCGTGATGCCGACGAGGCAGCAACCAAACGCGAGAGTGCGCCCGTAGTGGACATTCCAGACGATAGCCCAGCAGCCATGGCGCAGGCCGAGGCGGAGCTTGATGCAGCCGAGGCATCCGCTGCCGAGGCCCAGACGCAGGCCGCATCAAGCAAGGAGGCCGGGGCGCCCGCGGGTGCTCAGACCCAGGCGACCACCAAGGGCGCAGGAATGTCGACTGGGCTCAACGAGTCTGCCGCGCCTATGGTCAGCGCCGAAGCCGGCGCTGCCCCGCAGACCGCCGCTGCCGCCGCGCCGCAGACCGCAGCTGCCGCAGGTATCCCCGTAAAAGCAACCATCGTGGAGCCCGAACCGGATAGTCAGGCGGAATCCGCACCTTGCGCGACTGCCGGCAGCTCTCGTGGCCAGCACGCAAGGCCCAAAACGGCCGCAAAAAAGGCGCTTGCACGCCGCCAGCCGGGCCGCTTCAAGCTGGGCCTGGGGCTCATCGGCATGGGCATAAAGACACTCATCACCGGTAAGACCAAGTAGAGAACGCGTCAACACGCACGTGCCACCCGTGCCCTCCTGCGCAACCTGCTACTATGAACAGGTTGAATACGCAGGAGGGCACAATCATGAAACTCACCATCGAATCCATGATGTACGGACCGGACGGCCTCGCGCACGCCGAGGACGGCAAAGCTGTATTTGTTGCCGGCGGCGTTGCGGGAGACGTCGTGGAGGCACAAATCGTCGAGGACGGCTCTTCGTTCTCGCGCGCCACGGTGAGCGAGGTGCTGGAGCCCTCCCCCAACCGCGTGGATTCACCCTGTCCGTTTGTGGGCGTCTGCGGCGGATGTCCCTGGGGCAACCTCTCCCGCGAGGCACAGCTCGCCGCAAAGGAAGAAAACCTGCGTTCCTCGCTCAAACGTATTGGCAAGTTTGATGACGACGCTGTCGCCCAGCTGGTGCAGCCCATCCGCGCCACCCGCGATGATTGGGGCTACCGCAATAAAATCGAGCTCGCGCCCACCATTCAAAATGGACGCTTCCGCCTGGGCCTGCACGGACGCGATCCACAGCAAATCATCCATGTGGACGCCTGCCCCCTTTTTGAAAAGAAGTTCCCCCGCGCCATCAAGGCTGTTTCTGGTGCCCTGGGCTTTTTGGGCAACTCGCACGACCTTTCGCTCGAACGCGTAGGCATTCGAGCTTCGCGCCGCACGCGCGCACTCGAGGTTGCCCTGTGGACGCCCACCGGCGGCTTCCCCCGAGGTCAAGTGTCGCGTGTACTCTCCGACGCACTGCCCTCAACAAGCATGGTCCGCGTGATGAGCAAGGGCGAAAAGAAGGCCCGTCGCGTCTCCAAGGTCGAAGTTCTCTCCGGCGAGGGCTCATGGACCGAGGATATCGCCGATTCTCAGATGCGCCTTTCTGCACCTTCGTTTTTCCAGGTCAACACCAAAGCGGCCGAGATTCTCATCGATCTGGTCATGGATGCACTGAACCCACAGCCCGAGGAAGTCGCCGTGGACCTTTACTGCGGTGCCGGCACCTTTACGCTGCCGCTTGCGCGCCGCTGCGAGTACGTCGCTGCCGTTGAGGCGTATGGTCCCGCAGTGCGCGACCTGCGTCGCAACCTCGAGATCAACCATCTGGACAACGTTGACGTCATCGGTGGCGATGCTGTGCGCGAGTTCCCCGACGAGGATGCCGACGTGCTGGTTGTGGACCCGCCGCGCGCGGGGCTCGCGCCCGAGGCTATCGACCTCATCGCCAGCACCTCCGCCCGAGACGTCGCCTATGTGAGCTGCGATCCCGCCACGCTCGCGCGCGACCTCAAGCGCTTCTGCGACGAGGGCACATTCGTACCCGTAAGCATCACCCCGGTGGACCTTTTCCCCCAGACGTTCCACTGCGAGGCCGTCACCCACCTCACGCGCAAATAAAACGTGCTACGCCAACCGCGTGCTTACCGCTGCCTAATCCAAACGTGACAAAATAAACCTGTCGTTTTTTTGACACGCTTTCTAGCCATGCGGGGTATAAAAGCCTCAACATCAACCACGTCCGAGAGGGAAAACATGTCTGCTGTTGCCATTCTTGCCGCCGATGGCTTTGAGACGATCGAGTGTCTGACCATTGTCGATGTCCTGCGCCGCGGAGGCGTGCGCACCACGCTTGTGTCCATCATGCCCACGCGCGACGTCATCTCGGCCCAACAGATTTCCGTCTCGTGCGACTGCACCTTTGACGAGGTCGACTTCTCCGAATACGACTACGTGGTACTCCCCGGCGGCATGCCTGGCACCACCAACCTGCAAAACGATGAGCGCGTATGCGACGTTGTGCGCGAGTTCGCCGCAACCAAGCACGTCGCCGCTATTTGTGCAGCGCCTTCCATCCTGGCTCACCTGGGCCTGCTTGAGGGCCGACGCGCCACCTGCTTCCCCGGATTTGAGCTCGACTTTCCCAAAGGCGCCTATGCAGGCGAAAAGACCGTCGTTGTCGACGGCAATATCATTACCGCGTCGGCCATGGGACAGGCACTTCCCTTTGCCCTCGCCGTGCTTGAAGATATCGCCGGAGAGGTTGCCGTCTCCAAGGTTCGCGAGGGTATCCAGCTGTGATCTTAGCTTCGCAATCGCCGCGTCGCATTGAGCTGATGCGAGAGGCCGGCTATGACATCCAGATCATCCCCGCCGATATCGATGAGACCCCTCGTGCTGGAGAATCACCCTTTGAACTCGTAGAACGTCTGGCTTGCGCCAAGGCGGCAGCTATCGCCGCGCTGCCACTCGCAGCAAGCCAGATCGTTGTTGCAGCCGACACCATCGTCGCGATCGACAACAAAAAGCTTGGCAAGCCCCACGATACCAATGAAGCGTGCGCCATGTTGCGTGACCTCTCCGGTCGCACACACCAGGTGGCAACCGGCGTCTGCATTATCTCCGGAGACACACGTCGATCCTTTGTTGAAGTGACCGACGTAACATTCTATGAGCTAAGCAACGCTGAAATCGAAGCCTATGTGGCAAGCGGCGAACCCATGGACAAAGCAGGCGCCTACGGCATCCAGGGCGTAGGCGGTCGCATGCTCGTTCGCGCCATCAATGGCGACTTCTACAATGTGGTGGGCCTTCCCATCGCCCGCGTCAAACGCGCGCTCGACGCTCTTTAACGGGTTTCGACCTGTTTTGGCACCTGCAGAATATGCTACTTGTACAAAACAATTCGAAGTGCGTACCCTAAATTGAATTTAGCAAGTAGCCCCACTTTTTTCCCAACAAAAACCCAGGATTCAAGCGGCTAAATAAGCCAGCTACTCGTTAAATCCAATTTAGGGTACGCACTTCGAGAAGTTTTAAAAAAGGAAGGGGCAAACGCCCCTTCCTTTCTTGTTGTAAGCAAAACCAGCTTGCGCCGTGGCACCTTAGTTGAATTTAAAGATCTTCGAGGCCATGTGATAGATGCCCACAGTAGTCTTCTCGCCGGCGCGGCCACGTAGGTTGGTAAAGAAGCCGAGCACGCCATAGCGAGCATGGCGATACATGCGAGCGTCAAACTCCTTAAGGTCCGCCCAGAGCTGTTTCAAGCGCTCGTCGGCACCCTCCTCGTCGGAAAGCTTGGTGAACACCGAGCAAATGGCCATCATCATGGTGAAATAACCCATCATGTAGCCGCGCAAACGCGAGCTCTCGATGTCGTCAAACAAATGGAACGAGTTCATCATGATACGTGTCACGCGGAACTGCTGGTCCAAGCGCTTGACCATGATGGCCTCGTTGACGCTCTGGCCCTCGCGACCAATGAAATAGCGATACAGGTCGATATCGGCGTAGTACATGGTGCGACAGCGCGGCAGCGGCACGTACGCATAGATGTTATCCACGTAGAAGGTGTGCGCCGGCATGGGCAGACCCTCATCGCGCAGTACATCGGTGCGGTAGCACAGGCTATGTATGAGCAGGTTTTGATCGGGGCGGAAGCGGCCCATCTCGTCCCAGCCAAAAATCTTCTTGCGCGGCAATGCCATGCGGTAGCCCACGGTATGGTGCGTACCTTCATGCACTTTCTCGTACACGTAGTTCGAGATAAACAGGTCCACACGCAAATCGCGCTCGATAAAACCACGCAGGATGGAAAGCATGGCAGAAAGCGCCTGGCCGTCCAGCCAGTCGTCAGAGTCGACAACCTTATAGTAGACGCCCTGAGCCTCGCGCAGGCCAGCCATCACGGCCATGCCATGTCCGCCGTTCTCCTGGTGCACCGCACGAATGATCCCGGGATAGCGAGCCTCCCACTCATCGGCCTTCTGCGGCGTCTCGTCGTGGCTGCCATCGTCGACGATGATGATCTCCACATCGGAAGCGTAGGCAGAACCCTCCAGGATAGAGGTGATGCAGTGGTCCATGTCGGCAGCGGCGTTGTAGCTGGGGATGCCGAAGGTTATGGTCTTGGCGCAAGCGGTATTAGGCATGACAGGCAATAATCTCATCAGACAGGTTGAGGGCAGAATCGGTTACGGCGTCCATGTCGTAGTAGCGATACTCCGCCAAACGACCCACCGGGTGGAAGTTGGAAAGGTCCTGGACGCGCTCGAGGTAGCGCTCGTACAGCGCACGGTTCTCGGGTTCAAGAATCGCATAGTACGGAGTCTGGCCGCTACCGGGCTCGTAGGCGTGGCTGTACTCCTTCATGATAACGGTCTTGCCGGGAACAACCTGACCGGTCATGTTCTTGAACTCGGTGATACGCGTGAAGTCCTCGCTCGTGGTGTAGTTGACGGTACCCACCGGCTGGAACTGGTCCATATCGAGGGTCTCGAACTTCATGTCGAGCGTACGGTACGGCAGGGCGCCCAGATCAAGATTGAACAGCTCGTCCAGCGGACCGGTGTAGACAATCTCGCCGCCGTAAACCTTGCCGCATACGCGCACGATGGTATCGCCGATCTCAAAGATATCGCGTGCGTCAATATCGCAGTAGACATCGATAAGATCGTGGTCGAGCATACGCTCGAACAGCGGGGTATAGCCATCGGCCGGCATTCCCTGGTACGGAGCCTGCGGGAAGTAGCGGTCATCATCACCGATAAAGACGGGCACGCGTCCGGTGATGGACGGGTCGATCTGATCGGGGGTCTGGCCCCACTGCTTCATGGTGTAATGCAAAAAGACATTCTCGAACACGTAGTCCGCAACCTCGGCGAGGTCGGGGTCGCTCTTCTTGCGCAGCTCCATGATGGAAACCTTGACGTCGCGGCCAAAGGTATCCACAAGCTTGTTAAAGAGCTGCTCGCCGCGCTCTTCGCCAAAGGCGAGCTTTAGGCTCTGATGATTGAAGGGCACGGGCATCAGGGTGCCGTGAATGTTGGCAAGAACCTTGTGCTGATAGTCCGCCCACTTGGTGAAGCGCGACAGGAAGTTGTGCACGCGCTCGTTGAAGGTGTGGTAGATGTGCGGACCGTACTTGTGGACAAGGATGCCGTTTTCGTCCAGGTAATCGTAGGCGTTGCCCGCAATATGGTCGCGGCGCTCGAGCACGGCAACATGGAATCCAGCGTTTTCGGCCAGACGGCGCGCGCAAACGGCGCCGGCGTATCCGGCACCCACGACGATCATGTCATATGCGTCGGGGTTAAAATTCTCCGGTAGACCAGAAGTGATCTGCATTACAGCTCCTTGCAGGAAATTCGAATGCGCAAGCTCTATAGCGTGCACAAAATGTCGTATGGATTATAGCGCGTGGTACCTATAATGTTTCGTGCCACACAAGGAATGCTCAACATGAACTTGAATGTTTGTGCGCAAAGAGATGAGGAGAGACATGAGCGATTTCCTGGACCGTATGAAAGCTGCTGCCAAGGCAGACAAGAAGACCATCGTTCTTCCCGAGGGTGAGGACCCCCGCACCATCGAGGCTGCTAAGAAGATTGTCGAGGAAGGCCTTGCCAACCTCATCATCCTGGGCGACCCCGCAGAGATCGACGTTCCCGGCGCCACCGTTATCAACCCCCGCACTGCTGAGCGCAAAGAGGCCTATGCCGCCAAGTTCGCCGAGCTTCGCGCCAAGAAGGGCGTCACCCTTCCCGAGGCACGCGAGCAGATGAACGACGCCACCTACTTTGGCACCATGATGGTCAAGATGGGCGACGCCGACGGCCTGGTCTCCGGCGCTTGCCACTCCACGGCCAACACCCTGCGCCCCGCACTGCAGATCCTGAAGACCGCCCCCGGCACCAAGCTGGTCTCGGCCTTCTTCATCATGTGCACCAAGACCCCCGAGTACGGCGAGAACGGCACCCTGCTGTTTGCCGACTGCGGCCTGAATATCAACCCCACCGCCGATGAGCTCTCCGAGATCGCCATCGCCTCCGCCGACTCCTGGCGCGCCTTTATGCCCGGTGCCGACCCCAAGGTCGCTATGCTCTCCTTCTCCACCATGGGCTCCGCCAAAGGCGATGTTCCCGCCAAGGTCCAGGAGGCCGTGCAGCTGGCCAACGAGAAGGCTCCCGAGCTTGCCCTCGACGGCGACCTGCAGCTCGACGCCGCGCTCGTGAAGTCCGTGGCCGAGCTCAAGGCTCCCCACTCCTCCGTTGCCGGTAACGCCAACATCCTGGTCTTCCCCGACCTTGAGAGCGGCAACATCGGCTACAAGCTCGTTCAGCGCTTTGCTGGTGCCGAGGCTTACGGCCCCGTGCTTCAGGGTATCGCCAAGCCGGTGAACGACCTGTCCCGCGGCTGCTCTGCAGACGACATCGTGGGTGTCGTTGCCATCACCGCCGTCCAGGCTCAGATGGCCGAGTAACATTACTGCTCAAAAGCCCTTTTCTAACGCGCCTGTCTACGCGGTAAGAATTTGCCCTCCCCCGTAACGACCAACCGGTCAAAGCGAGGGAGGGCGTTTTTTATCTACGGGTTACGGCATATCCCAAGCCGTATGATCTGTGTGCAGCAGCTTTTCGGAAAGCTCGGAAAGCGGCTCGCCCAGGAAGTCTCGATAGCAGGCTGCCACGTCGGGATTCTCGTGGCTAAAGCGGATCTGCGCATCATGGTCGAGCGCTCGCAGCACCGCCGTCCTCTCGTCGGCAAGCTCAACGCCATCGTGAATGGGCTGCCCGCCACCGCCAACGCAGCCGCCCGGGCACGCCATAACCTCAACGAAGTCATAGTGCACAGCGCCACGCTCCAGCGCATCGAGCAGCTTGCCGGCATTTGCCAAGCCATGGGCTATCGCCACGCGGAGCTCGCGGCCGTTGAGGTCGAAGACGGCCTCGCGCCAGCCATCACAACCGCGGACCTCCTTAAAGGCATCGGGCGCGGGATTCTCCCCCACTACGAGGAAGTACGCTGAGCGCAGCGCCGCCTCCATTACGCCGCCGGTCGTGCCAAAGATCACACCGGCGCCCGTGCCAAAACCGAGCGGTCGATCAAGCTCGCGGTCTTCGTAGCTGGCGGGGTCCATATGCGACGCCCGAATCATGCGCACGACCTCGCGAACCGTCAGGGCAACGTCGACGTCGGGGTCGCCGCTCTCCCCCACCATGGTGGGAAGCGCGGCCTCGGTTTTCTTCGCAACGCAGGGCATGACCGAGACGCAGAATGCGTCCTTCGCCTCGACACCAAGCACATCGGCATAATGCGTCTTTGCCATGGCGCCAAACATCTGCTGTGGGGACTTAGAAGTCGAAACCTGCGGCACGAACTGCGGATAGCGCGCCTTGACGTAGCGCACCCAGCCCGGACAGCACGACGTCATGAGCGGCAACGCGGGCGCATCCTCGCCGCCGGCGTCGTGCTCGGCAATGCGGTGCAGCAGCTCGGAGCCCTCTTCCATAATGGTAAGGTCGGCCGAGAAATCGGTATCGAAGACGTAACTCGCACCCATGGCGTGCAGGAGGGAGCAAAGGCGCTCGACCGTTGCCTCCTCACGGGAAAGGCCCAGCTCCTCGCCCCAGGAGGTGCGCACGGCAGGAGCGATCTGAAACATGACGACTTTGTTCGGGTCTGCCATGGCGTCAAAGACGCGCTCGGTGTCGTCGCGCTCGCGAAGAGCGCCCACGGGACAATGGGTGATGCACTGACCGCACGCGGCGCAATCGACCTCGGTGATGGGCTTGCGGCCGCGCACGTCCACAGAGGCATGCGAGGCGCGATTGGTAAGATCCCAGACTCCAAGCCCCTGAACCTTCTCGCACACCTGGATGCAGCGAAGGCAGCGGATGCACTTCTCGTTATCGCGAATAAGCGGGAACGTGCGATCCCAAGAGTTGTGCTCGACATGCTTCTTGTACGGAAGTCGATAAATGCCCAGGTCGTTGGCTACGGTCTGAAGAGTGCAGTTGCCAGAACGCACGCAGCTCGTACACGAGGAATCGTGCTGAGAGAGCAAAAGCTCGACATTGGTCATACGCGCGGCACGGACCTTGGGGGTGTTCGTGTGGACGACCATGCCATCGAGAACGGTGTTGTTGCAGGCGGCAACAAGGTGTTCGGCGCCCTCGACCTCAACAACGCAAACGCGGCAACCGCCCACCTCATTTAGATCCTTGAGATAGCACAGCGTTGGGATCTTGATGCCTACAGAAGCCGCCGCCTCCAGAATCGTCATGTTGGCGGGCACTTCGCAAACGTTACCGTCAATCGTAATCGTTACCATTGGTCAATCCTCCCTCCGCGGAACGAGCCAAAGCCAAAGTGGTCGCAGCGCAGGCAGCGCGAAGCCTCCTGGCGCGCTTCTTCGGACGAGAGACCCTGCTCGACAAGCTCCCAGTCCTCGATGCGCTCGCCGGCCTCACGCTCTTTGAGCTCGCAACGACCGCATTTATGAAGACCCTTGAGCTTGAGCGAAGGAAGCTCGGTATCAATGCCGATCTTGTGATCGAAGCCAAGATAGTGGTCGATATTCGCGGCTGCGACCTTACCCGCATTGATGGCACAAATAACCGTTGCGGGACCGGTCTGGCAGTCGCCACCGCAAAACATGCCATCAAACCCAGGAACGCTTCCATCGGGCTCGGTGAGGATGCGTCCCCATTTGCAGGCAACACCCATAGCCTCAAACGGCGCAGAGACGATATCCTGGCCGATGGCCACGTAGATGCGCTCGCACGCAATCACGCGTTCGCCTTCTTCGGAAGCTCGCGGTGCCGGACGGCCACGACGAGGCTCGCCGATGATCTGAGGCTGAACGCGCAGGCCGCAGGCATGCCCGGATGCATCGACCTCAACCGCAACAGGGGCCGTGAGCTCGAGAATTTCGCAGCCCTCAGCCTGTGCACCGGCGATCTCGGCATCCTGCGCCGTCATATCGCAGATACGGCGGCGATAAACAATGGAAACCTTTTGTGCGCCAAGGCGAACAGCGGAGCGGGCAACGTCCATGGCGACGTTTCCGCCTCCCACGACCACGATGCGCTGGCCCGAAAGATCGGGCATGACCTCGTCGCCAATGGCGCGAAGCATCTTCACCGCAGACTCGACGCCGGGTGCATCCTCGTTGGAAAGGCCGAGCTTCTTGTCTGCATGCGCGCCAATTGCCAGATAGACCGAGTCAAAATCGGCACCAAGACGCTCGAGCTCCGCAGCATCGATGGAATGCTCGAGCTCAACATCGATACCACAGGCGAGAATCCAGTCTATCTCGGACTGAAGGCGCTCGCGAGGCAAGCGGTAGCTGGGAATGCCGTAGCGCAGCATGCCGCCAAGATGCTTACGCTGCTCAAAGATCGTGACCTTATGGCCCATAACAGCGAGGTAGTAAGCGCACGAAAGGCCGGCGGGGCCGCCTCCGACAATGGCAATCTTCTTGCCTGTGGCAGACGCGATCGCGGGGCGGTAATCGCACTCCATATGCTCGGTAGCAAAGCGTTTGAGCGCAAGGATGTTCATGGGGTCGTCTACCATGCCACGGCGGCAATGCATCTCGCATGGATGCTCGCACACAAGGCCGCAGACGCACGGCAGGGGGTTGTCCTTGCGAATAAGCTTGACGGCATCGGTATTGCGTCCAGCCTCCACCAAAGAGATGTAGCCGGGGATATCAACATGAGCAGGGCAGCCGGAAACGCAGGGAACCTGTTCTGCTCGGTCGAACCCGCAGCTATGATGCTGAATGTGATGTTCAAAGTCGTCACGGAAACCGCGGATGGCGGTAAGGGCCATCTCGCCCGCCTCGTAGCCGATGGCGCAATCGCTCGAATAATAGATGGTCTCGGCCGTGCGCTCGATAAGCGCGAGCGTGTCGTCGTTGGCTTCTCCCTCAAGCACATCTTGCAAAAGGTCATCGAGTGCACGCAGCCCAACTCGGCACGGCGTGCACTTGCCGCAGCTCTGCGTTGAACACATGCGCACGAGCGCCGCGGTGAACTCGACAGGGCACGGTGCAAGCGAACTCACCGCCAGTCTGCGGCCAAGTGCGTCGTGCAGATCGTCCATGACCGCCTGCGCATGGCTGCGCTCCATTACATGAAGTCTTGCCATACAGTCTCCCCTCTCCGTAGCAACACACAACAAGTAAGCCTAAACTTACTTGTTTACCTTGCATTTCTCCCCTTGTTGCGATGAGCTATCGCAAAGCAACAAATTGGTGTAAGTGTATCGGCTGCCATTTCTTGCAAGACGGATGCCCTCCCCCAGCGGCCTTAAATAGCCCGCGGGCGAAGCTATTTTGAATCGGCGTACAAAAGATGAACATCTTTGTTTGAACCGTTCACCAAAAGGGACGGCCACGGCTAAAGGCAAAAATAGCATGAGGGAATCGCCTGGAATCCGAGTGGTGTCGTGGAGTAGCGCCGGCCATCTGCTCAATAAGAAATGCGCCCGGCCGCAAACGCGACCGAGCGCATACATCAATCGGGGCAATCGGCTGCGGATTAACCCAGCAGAGCCTCAACGTCGAGGGCGATCATAAGCTCCTCGTTGGTGGGAACCACGAGGACGCGAATCTTGGAATCCGGCGTGGAGATGACGCGCGGATCGTCGGAGCGAATGGCGTTGAGCTCGGGATCGATCTTGACACCCATCCAAGCCAGACGGTCGGCAACACCCTGACGCATGGTCACGGAGTTCTCGCCGATACCAGCGGTAAAGGCCATGGTGTCCACGCCCTCCATAGAGGCAGCCATCTCGGCAAACAGCTGGCTCGTGCGATAGTAGAACATCTCAAGAGCCATGGCGCACTTCTCGTCGCCCTCGTTCATACCGGCCTCGATATCGCGGGAATCGGAGGACTTGGCAGAAACAGCGAGCAGACCGGACTGCTTGTTCATCATGGTGTCGATCTCGTCGATGCTCATGTTGGCAACGCGGTTGAGATAGAACACGGTAGCGGGGTCGACGGCGCCGCAGCGGGTACCCATGACCAGGCCGTCGAGCGGGGTCAGGCCCATGGTGGTATCCATGCACTGGCCGTCCTCGATGGCGCACAGGGAAGCGCCGGAGCCCAGGTGGCAGCTCACGAGCTTATGGGTCTCATGGTTGGTGAACTCATCGACAGTGCGCCAGATGTAGCGGTGCGAGGTGCCATGAGCGCCGTACTTGCGCACGTGGTAGGTGTCGACCACGTCACGCGGAATGGCATAGCGCCAGGCGTGCTCGGGCATGTTGTAGTGGAATGCGGTGTCCGGAACGATAACGTTACCCAGCTCGGGGAACATCTCGCGGCAAATCTCGATAACATCGGCCTCGGCATAGTTGTGCAGCGGGGCAAGCGGTGCAACCTCACGGACCCAGCCGAGGGTCTCGTCGGTAACGACCTTGGACTCGGGGAAGTACCAGCCGCCCTGAACGACGCGGTGGCCGATGCCCTCGATAGGCTGGTCGACGGTCTTGAGAATATCGAAAACATGCTTGATGGCCGTCTTGTGATCGGGCAGGGCAACCTCCAGGGTGTCCTTCTTGCCATTCTCGGAGTGGCCGATGAAGGAACCGTCGATGCCGATGCGCTCGCAGTTACCCTTGGCAAAAACCTCGCCGGTCGTCGTGTTGAGCAACTGATACTTGAGGCTCGAGCTGCCTGCGTTCACAACAAGAACGTTCATGAATCTCCTATCTTCAAGATACTTTCAAGCGTGTCGAGGACGCACCCTCGACACAACGGTGCCCATGATACGCCAGAAACGGCGTCCGCATGGGCAAAATACGCAACGCTACAGGGTATTTACAACCAAATACGACGTTGACGCTGGGGAAACGTTGTGATGCACGCTTAGATGAGGTCCTCGCCAAGGTCGCATCCGCCCAACACGTGCATATGGAAGTGCATCACGGTCTGACCGGCGTCGGCGCCGGTATTAGTAATCACGCGGAATCCGCCGGTAAGGCCCTTTGCCCGCACAACCTCGTCCACAGCGTGCGCCATGGCGGCGAGCGTCTCGCCCGGCACGCCGTCGCAGATGTTGGCGTAGTGCTCCTTGGGGATAACAAGCGCGTGCACGGGCGCCTGAGGGTTCAGGTCGTCAAAGGCGATAACCTGATCGTCCTCGTATACCACGGTAGAGGGAATCTCGTGAGCAGCAATCTTGCAGAAGATGCAGTCTTCCATGTTGGGTCCTTTCATGTTGAATTGCAAGGCCAAAGCTTCAGCCGCACGGTGCACGGCAGCCGGACGCAAAGCCACGACAGCACAGGCCACCTCGATTATACGGCGAGCACGGGTGAGCCGGCCGCATCTATCTCACCGCAAGCGGCCGAGGCCGGCGCATCCCCGGCGCATCCCTACAAAAAGCTCGGCTTGTCCTCCGTGCTCGCTGCGTCTGCGGGCTGCAGCACATCGTTTCCATCGATATCGGCCATGAGCACCGAGACCTTCTGCTCGGCATCTGCCAGGCGACCGCGCAGGCTGCGAAGCAGCTCCACACCACGCGTATAGCTCTTGAGGGAAGCCTCGAGTTCCATATCGCCCGATTCGAGGTTGCGAATGATGTGCTCGAGCTCGGTCGATGCCTCGCGGTAGCTCAGCTCGTCTACGTTGGTCTGGTTCTCCATTGTCACAATCCCTTTCTTCCAAGGTATCTATATCCAAAAGTTCCCGCTAGTTCGCAGGGTCCGCAGCATCGATGTTCAGATTGTCTGCTGCCTCGACAGATGTCACGCATGCGCGCACGTTACCGTCGGCGAGCGCAATGCGAACCTCGTCGTCCGGGTGCGCATCGGCAATGCTCGTAAGCACTCCTGCAGGCGCATAGGCAATCGAGTATCCGCGCGCAAGGACCTTGAGCGGAGAAAGCGCATCGAGTGCCGCGGCCGAAGACGCCAGCTGCGAACAGGGAGCGTTAAGAAGACTCACACCCACATGGCGAAGCTGCGAGGTGGAAAGCTCGAGCGCGTGACGTTTCTTGGAAAAGCCCGCGGTGGCCCCACGCAAACGAGGGATCACAAGGTCAAGCTGCTGCGCGAAGCGCTTATGCGCGTGCTCAATAGCCGCGTCCAAACGCTCGGCGGTTTGCGAAAGCTCCACCCGACGGCGATCCACAATAACCGTAGGATCGGTCAGGCAGGGACGGGCGGCAGCCGCCTCGAGCGTGAGGCGCATGCGCTCCAAGCGCGCGTCCATAGCCCTCCGCACGCGCTGCGAATCATTGCCAAGAGCATCTTGGGCTGCAGCCAGACGCACGTTCATCGCGTTTGCCAGGCGGCGCTCGCGCGTGGAGGTCACCTCGACGAGGTCGGCAAGGGCGGGCGCCACCGACTCCGCCGCGGCCGTAGGCGTCGAGCAGCGTCGATCGCTCACCATATCGCAGATGGATGTGTCGGGCTCATGGCCGATACCAGTCACCACGGGCACCGGACAGGAGGCCACGGCGCGCGCCAAGCACTCATCGTTAAAGGTCATGAGGTCCTCAAACGAACCGCCTCCGCGCACAAGCAAGATGCAGTCGGGAGCAGGCTCGATTGCAGCGGCGCGGCGCAAGGCCTCGATAAGCTCGGCAGGAGCCCCCTCGCCCTGGACCTTCGCGCCCACGCAGACAAGCTCCACAAGCGGGTTGCGGCGGCGCAGCGTACGCTTCACGTCGTCGATCACCGCGCCCGAAAGCGACGTGACCACGGCCACGCGATTGCAAAACACGGGAACATGGCGCTTGCGAGCCTCATCCATAAGGCCCTCGCGACGCAGTTTCTCGGCAAGAGCCGCCACCTGCTGACGAAGTAGGCCCTCCCCCGCGAGAGAGAAGTTCCGCGCAATAAAGCTCATGCGCCCCGTGGGCTTGTACAGATCAAACGAACCGGTAAACTGCACCTGCAAGCCGTCGCGCAAATCGAAGGCACGCTTTGAGTAGACGCCGCGCCAAATCTTGCAATCGACCGCAGAGGCATCGTCCTTGATTTGAAAATAGCAGTGGCCGCTTCGGGCGTTGGGTCCGCGAAAACCCGTCACTTCGCCAATTACCGTGAGCTGCGGGATGGCATCGAGCGCATTCGCCGCCATCTCGACCGCTTGGGAAACAGAAAGGGCGTCGGCGTCCTTTCCCGCAGCGGATTGCCCCGCAGCCTCGTTATCGGCCATGGCGTTCGCAAAGTCGATAAACGAGCCCGAAGAGGTCCCGGTCAAGTTCCAGCCTTCCACTATCAGTCCCCCTCTCTTTTTATATGAAGCATCGTCTTAATCAAATAACAAGTCTATCGCGCCGCCCGGACAGGAACGACGCGATACCCCTCCCCGCATGACAAAAGTCCATGGGTTTGTTTTGTCATATTTCTCGACAGGGTCGCTAATCGTTACGACGAGATGTGCGAGCGAGCAGATAGAGCAGCTGAATCACCGAGGAGAGGGCAGCCGCCACGTACGTAAGCGCAGCCGCGGTGAGTACCTTCTTGGCGCCGCGCACCTGCTGAGCGCTCATGCCCGACTCCTGGATATAACGCACGCCGCGACGGCTTGCATCGATCTCGACCGGCAAGGTAACGACCTGGAAGAGAACGGAGAACGAGAAGAGCCAGATGGCAAGCGTGGTCAGGCCCGCAAGGTTCAGCGCAACGCCGAGGATAAAGACGATCGTCCAGGCGTTCTGGGTGAGGTTCACGACCGGCACCAGGGCCGAGCGGAGCTTCATCATCGCATAGCCCTGCTCGTGTTGAGCGGCGTGACCCGCCTCGTGGCACGCGACGGCAACGCTCGCGACCGACCCGCCGTACTGGTTATCGCGCGAAAGGTAGAGGTTGCTATCGGTGGGGTTGTAGTTATCGGTAAGAGTGCCGCCGATGCTTTTGATGTCAACGTTTTGACAGCCGTTAGCATCGAGCATGCGGCGCGCTGCCTCGGCGCCGGTGATGCCATCGGACTTGACGTTAGACCAAGTGCCGTACGTCGACTTGATATACGCCTGGGCGGCAAGGCCGATGACCGTGGAGACAAGCACCACAAGCAGATAGAGCGGATCCATTCCGTAGCCGTAGCCGTAACCGTAATAGGGCATGTGTGTCCTCCTCATTTCAAATTTAAGGAAGTGTACCCAAAAGCCCCTCGCCCCCATGTGACAAAAAGTCGACAGGTTTATTTTGTCACATCCGAGCCTTCGCCGAGGAGCGCTGTCCAAGAATCCCCAGCTAGATGCCTGTGTGACAAAAAGACGACAGGTTTAATCTGTCACATTTTGCCACTGGCCGAAATGTCGAGTTACCGCGGACGAATCGAAGACGGCTCCGTGGCCGCCACGCCCTTACCCCCACCGGTCGCAGGGTCCCGCCCAAGTTGCAATGCGACGCGGCACGCACGCCCGGCAACACTATGGCTGCAAGATTTTATAGCCCGCCTTGGATACGACATCCGAAAGAGCCTTTTGATCGATTGGAGTCTTCGATCGAACCGTGGCGATACGGCTCCCAAGGTCGACCGTGGCCCAAGTCCCCTCGACGGCATTCAGGGCATTGGCGACGTTTTGCGCACAGCCCTCGCAGCTCATACCGCCGATGAGGAAATTTGCTTGATACGGATAGTGGGAAACATCGGTATCGGCCACGATGGCCTTCTTAACACGCGTGCGCTTCTGCCCATCCGAGCAGCAGCTCTTGCCAGAAAAACTGGCAACAATGCGAGAGAGACCTAAGAAGAATCCCACCGCAATGATGATCACGACGATGACAGTGGATACGGACATATCAATGCGCCTTTCTTGTTGGTAGACATCCCCCGAGCCCATGCGCTGCCGACTATACCCCGCTCGGGCTAGGAGGCATCGGTCATCATAAAAGTTTAATCAAGTTGACTTTTTCTCTTGACCGCAAGGCCTCAACACTATAAGTTCCCCTTAGTTAACTTGTGCCGATCACCCGCCGCTTGTTAAAGCACGGCGAGGCCACGAGAGGAGAACGCCATGACATGGCCCATCGATGTCCAGGCCCTCGAACAAGCCATCGTGCGCAACTGTTCCCCCACTTTGGCTGCACTAAAACCCGCCAGCCTGTTCACCTTTCCCGGCTCGTTCACAGCGCAAGCACCTGAGAACCAGAACGAAGCTAGCGCGCACAGACAGGCCCTCCTCGAAGCTGTGAAGTATTGCCAACGTCAAGTTTCAAACGCCGGAGTCGCAATCCGCATTCTGGCCTGGAAGCGCTGCGGAGCCCTCGTCTACGTGTATCGCCCTTGCGAACTTGCAGCGTATCTTGTCGACCGGCGGGCGGCGCATCCGCTCGAGAACGAAGGGTATCGCATTGGCAATCTTGAAGCGTGCCTCGATGAGCTGTCGCGTCGCCTGCAGAACCGGTCGAACGCAGCCGTCAAACGAGCAAACGATGAAAGCAAGCCCTGTCCCTGCAGCAATCGCGTCTGCCGAAATGAGTTTCCGCACGAAATCGGCTTTTTCCTGGGCTATCCCTACGAAGACGTAATCGGCTTTATTAAAAACCACGGGCAAAACTACCTCGAAGTTGGCCCCTGGAAGGTATACGCCAACCAAAACCAAGCCAGGCGAACATTCGCTCGCTTTCGACGCTGCGCATCGATATACGCCCGCGCATATCGATGCGGACGAAGCCTTCGCCGCCTCACAGTACGTCCCACGGTAAACGGGCGCAACGCAGCGCGCCCACAGCAAACACAACGGTAATCCTGCCCATTCGGGCATCAATCGAACAAAGGAGTTCAACATGAGTAAGGTAGCAGTGGTGTATTGGACCGGCAGCGGCAACACCGAGGCGATGGCGGCGGCAGTGGCTGAGGGAGCCGAGGCGAAGAACGCAACCGTCGAACAGATTCTAGCCGCCGATTTCTCCCTCTCCGCAGCCGAGGAATACGACGCCTACGCCTTTGGTTGCCCCGCCATGGGCGCAGAGGAGCTTGAAGACAGCGAATTCCAGCCCATGTGGGACGAGGTTAAGGGCAGTCTTGGCGACAAGAAAGTCGTACTCTTTGGCTCTTACGGCTGGGGCAACGGGGAGTGGATGGACGCTTGGAAGGAAGATGCCGAAGAAGCCGGCGCCAACGTGATTGACTCCCTCATCATCAACGAGGAGCCCGATGACGACGGCATTGCCGCGTGCCAGGCCCTCGGCGCCCAACTCGCCTAGCAACGTGACAGCAAGTCGACAGGTTTATTCTGTCACATCCGACCGTTCACCGGTCGACTCCTCCATGTGTGACAAAAGTCCTCAGGTTTAATCTGTCACATTTTGCCTTCTATCAAAAATATCAAACCGTCCGACAGCGGCATGTGCGTAACTGCCGAGCGCCCCACCTCAACTAATTTGCGTCACCGCCCAAATAGCGTCCGCTGGCCCCCATCGGCGGGCGCTATAGTAGATGTCGCCACGACACCATCGAGAAAGGGCGTTTCATGAACGATTTTTCCTTCTATTCGCCAACGCGCATCATGTTTGGCCGCAAAATGGCCGACCACGTAGGAGAGCACGTCGCAGCCGCTGGCTACACCTCGGCACTCCTGGTATACGGCACCAGCTCCGTAGTGCGCACCGGAACGCTCGAGCGCGTTAAAGCCTCACTCGACGCCGCGGGCGTCGCGCACGTGGAGCTCGGCGACGTACGCCCCAACCCCGAAATTTCCTCGGTTCGCGAGGGCCTGCGCATCGCACGCGAGGCAAACGTCGACTTGATTCTGCCTGTGGGCGGCGGCAGCGCCATCGACTGCGCCAAGGCCATTGCCCTGGGCATTCCCTACGACGGCGATGTCTGGGATTTCTTCCGCAAGCGCGCCGCACCGGCTCAGCGCATAGACGTCGCCTGCGTGCTCACTCTCCCCGCATCCGGTTCCGAAGCCTCCAATTCCTGCGTCATCAGCAACGATGCCGAGCACCTCAAATGCGGCTGCAACACCGACCTCAACCGCCCCGTCATGGCGTTCATGGACCCCGAGCTCACCTTCACCCTGCCGCCCTACCAAACCGCAGCGGGCATCACGGACATGTGCGCGCACATCATGGAGCGGTTCTTCTCCGGCCAGCCCGCGGTTCCCGTTACCGATAACATCGCCTGCGGCCTAATTCGCGCCATCATGGATGCTGCACCGCGCGTAATGGAAAATCCGCAAGACTACGACGCGCGCGCCAACATCATGTGGGCAGGCACCCTCGCCCACAACGGCATCGCGGGTCTTGGCCTAGGCTGTGCCGGTGGCCGCGATGGCGACTGGAGCTGCCACGGCATGGAGCATGAGCTCTCGGCCTTTGATGTGAAGATCACGCACGGTGCCGGCCTCGCAGTACTTTTCCCCGCCTGGATGCGCTACGTGTGGCGCGAGCACCCCGAGCGCTTCTTGGAGTTTGGCCGTCAGGTCTTTGGCATCGAGCCAGTGGACCCCGAGGCAGACGGCGTAGGCATCACGCCCGAGCAGGCAATCGAAGATGCCGTGATGGAAACCATCGACGAACTCCAGGAGTTTTTCTGCTCCCTCGGCATGCCGCGCACGCTCGCGGAATTTGGCATGAAGGCCGATGATATCGACAGCCTGATGCCGGGCCTCAAGATCACGCGCGGCGAGGTGTTTGGCAACTTCAAAAAGCTCACATTGGACGACGCCCGCGCGATTTACGAATCTGCGCTCTAGCCAGAAGCCCGACCGCGCCACTCGTTCTCGCCCGCGCCACCTCGATCGCCGCACGCAGAAGCCGCAACGATGCGCATCGCACCGGAGTATGCCCCGACCCCGGCACGCGCATAATCCCAAACGCAACGCGCCCCCGCCGAGAATCAATCTCGGCGGGGGCGTCGTCATCCTTCGGCACAAACTACTCAGCCGCACCCACTAGTCGCCGCACACGTCCGGACAAGCGGCGTCCTTAATCCAAGGAGCCTCGGGGCGGCAGATCAAACGCGCGTTGTTGTACGCCATATCAAGCGTCAGACAGGTGCGAGCCGAATAGTAACCGTCCTCGCGCTGAATGGTGAGAGCCAGCTCCGGGGTATCGCCCGTCAAGCAAAGCGGCAGCAGCAGCTGAATCCTGCCGTTGTAGTACTGCGGCACGGCGATGGTGTAATTGGCAGCAGCCCGGCGACTTGCCTCCATGACGGCACCCTCAAAAGCGTGGCGCAGCAAAAACGCCCTATCTTCGCCCTTGAGCTGCTCCGGTATGCGAGAGAGATTCTCGGCATCGCCCAAGATATGATCGATATTGGTCCGCACCTCAAGACGATAATCAAACACGAAGTCGGCAGGATTCTCGCTAAAGTGCACGCGATCGGGAAGCACGCTGAACTCAATCAGACGCGGGTCGCTCGCCTTATAAAAGCCCTTGAGAAACCACTGCTGGCGGGCATCCGGTCGCTCATTGGGCTCAAACAGCACGTAGATGGGCTCGAAACGCTCCGTAAACAGACCCGTATCCATCAGGCAGCAGTCATGCTGAAAAATCAGGGCCGAGCAGCCCTCCCCCACCTCAGCGGCTTTGTTGTACAGATGGACGGCGCGCTTGAACGTAAACGTCAGATAGTTCTTGAGCACGCGATCGTTTTCGCCCCAATCCTCGGGAGCGGCAAGCTCGCTCAGATAGGCAAAGGCGGGCATGGGGTAAAATGCGAAATCAAACAGGTTCTCTTCAATGCTAAACACGGTAATCCTTACGCTCGTTTTTAACTCGCATCAAAGTAGCATGCCGTCCGGACACAAGCTGCTGTCGAGAAGACACTGCCGGCACTCGCCTGCCCCAAACACCTAAGCACAGCAGCGCCCCTGCCAAGGATCACCTCAGCGGGGACGCTGCATTCAACCGCCTAGAATATGAAGGCCTTGTGAAAATGTGACAAAATAAACCTGTCGACTTTTTGTCACATTAGGAGATGTGGCCGAGGAATTCGCGGGTGCGCTCGGATTTGGGGTGGTCAAAGACCTCCGCCGGGGTGCCCTGCTCGACAACCACGCCGCCGTCCATGAAGATCACGCGGTCGGCAACATCACGCGCGAACTTCATCTCATGCGTCACCACAATCATGGTCATGCCGCCGCGGGCAAGGTCACGCATAACGGCAAGGACGTCGCGCACGAGCTCGGGGTCCAGCGCACTTGTTGCCTCGTCAAACAGCATCACGTGCGGGTTCATGGCCAGGGCGCGGGCGATGGCGACGCGCTGCTGCTGACCGCCCGAAAGCTGGCTCGGCATGAAATCCACGCGGTCGCCCAAACCAACCTTCTTCAGCCCCTGGATAGCGATCTGCTCGGCCTCCTCCTTGGAACGCTTGAGCACCTTTTGCTGGGCGATCATGACGTTCTTCTTGACCGAAAGATGCGGGAACAGGTTGAACTGCTGGAACACCATGCCCAGCTTGGCACGCACACCGTTGATATCCACGCCCTTGGCCGTGATGTCGGCGCCCTCGAAGATAATCTGGCCGCTCGTGGGCTTCTCAAGCAAGTTAACGCAGCGCAGCATGGTCGACTTACCAGAACCGGAAGGGCCAAGCACAACCACAACCTCACCGCGGTGCACGTCGATGTCGATGCCGCGCAGGACCTCCAGGTCCCCATAGCTCTTGTGCAAATCCTTAATGCGAACAATTACGTCGTCCTCGGACATAGCGCCCTCCTGGACCTCGTTGCTCTCACTCATAGATAGATCTCCTTCTCGGTCCTAGAGGGTGGCGTCGGCAGCATTCGCCTTTGCACGGGCGCCCTTGGGGGAATTCTTCTTGGCAGGCGTCTTACCCGCAAGCCTGTTCTCCAGACCGCTCACCACACGCGTAAGCGGCAGGGTAACCAGCAGGTAGAACAAGGCCGCCACCACATACGGAGTGATGGAGCCGGTAGTGGCGACGATCGTCTTCGCATACATGACGATCTCCATCACACCCACGGCGGCGAGCAGCGACGTATCCTTGTACAGCAGGATAAACTCGCTGGTAAGCGTAGGCAAGACATTGCGGAAGGTCTGCGGAATGATGACATAGAGCATCGTCTGCACACGATTCATGCCAAGGGAGCGAGCTGCCTCGTTTTGTCCCGGCGGGATAGATTGGATGCCCGCGCGGAAGATCTCGCACAGATAGGCCGCCGAATTCATGGCCATCACGATGACGCCCAGCGGATAGTTGCCAATATTCACGCCCGCAAGCGGCAGGCCAAAAAATGCGATGTAGATCTGCAGGAACGCCGGCGTGCCGCGGATGATGTTGATATAGAACCCCGAGATGCCGTGCAGGATGCGCGAGTTGGAGATGCGCATAAGCGAAAGGATGAAGCCAAAGGGAATGGCCAGCGGAAAGGCCACGAGCACGATAGCGAGCGCCATCAAAAAGCCCGAGAACACAACAGGCAAGCTGGAGACGATGATGAGCGGGTTGAGGAACAAGCGCAGGAAGCGGTTGGAATTCCATGCCTCAACCCAAGGCTGCTCCTCGAGGAACGACTCAAACTGGTCGAGTGCCGAAGTACCCTTGATGGTGAGGGCGGGGATGTTCGCCACATCCTTCTCGGTACCATCGGCGAGCTCATAGGTGGCGCTCAGCTGCTCACTGCCGCCATGCGCGGGAAAGACCACATGGTACAACTCTAAGCGGAAGTACTTGCCCGCCTCGGTTGCCTTAGGGAAGGTGGCCTTTACCGTCTGGCCGTCGACGCTGTACTTGGGCTTGACGAACGTGCGATCCATAAGGTCTTCGCCGGACAGGATGGTCACGCGCGCGTCCTCGGTGGAAAACTCGGTCCCCTGTGGAAGGGTAACGGTAAATCCGGTGAGGGCCTCGTCTTTATCGGCCTGGAACTCCCAGGTCAGGCGCGTCTCCTTGCCGCCCAGGACGTCGCTGCCGGCATCGGCATTGGGCTGTGCGGTGAGCTTTTGCACCTCAAGGGCGCAGGCAGGCGCGGGGGCCAGAACGGCGCCGCAGCCCAAAGCGCAAGCCGCAAGGGCACAGGCAACAGCCAAACGACGCAGGGCCGCGCGGGCGCCGCCGAGTGTTGTGTTCACGGGTTCAGTCACGATAAAACTCCTTACACCCCCGCTCGCCAAAGCACGCGCGAATACGCGCAAAGGCCCCTCCCGCGCTGAGCGAAAGGGGCCGAATGGCTACAAGCGGGGCAACAAACTACTTGATGTTGTACTGCTCCATGAGAGCGTCAACGGTACCGTCCTCGGTAAGCTCCTTCAGAGCCTCGTTGATCTTCTTGGTGAGCTCGGGGTTGTCCTTGTTGACAGCGATGGCATACTCCTCGCCGGTGCTAACCTGCTTGATGGTCTGGCAGTTGTCGAACGAGGATGCGGTGAGCTGGGAAGCGACGGAGCGGTTGGTCACCAAAGCGTCGGCCTTAGAAGCCTGAAGTGCAGAGAAGCAGTCCGTGGCGTTCTTGAACGGAACGAGTTCGGCGTTGGGGAAGTTCTCCTTTGCGAAGGACTCGGCGGTGGAGCCGGACTGGACGGCGATCTTCACGCCCTCCTTGTTAAGCTCGTCGGCATAGTTGTCGCCAGTGATGGCGGTGTTGTCCTTAAGGGTGACGATAGCCTGGTCGTCCATGTAATAGGAGTCGGAGAAGTCGACTTCCTTCTTGCGATCGGGAGTGGCAGTGATGGCCGCGATGGAGCAGTCGTACTTAGTGCCGCTGGCAACGCCTGCTACCAGGGAGTCGAAGTCGACGTTTTTGTACTCGACCTCAAGATCAAGCTTCTCAGCGATCTTCTTGATGAGCTCGAGGTCGAAGCCCTTGTAATCGCCATCCTCCATATACTCAAACGGCTCGTACTCGGCAGAGGTGCCCACGGTCAGCTTGCCCTTGGTGACGAGCTGCACGCTGTCGGACTTCGCAGCAGAACCGGCGTCGGTGCTACCCGCGGAGGTACCGCCGTTGCCGGAACAACCGGCAAGGGCGAGAACGGCGGCGAATGCGCCTGCGGCGACGACAGCGCCAAACTTCTTGAACTTGTACATACTTTTCTCCTTCCACGCGTCCCCTCTTGGTCAGGAACGCATAAAACTAGGGGCCATTATGCTCCGCCGTGCATAATGGCCCTCCGAAAAAGTGCTTTGTAACAAAATAGACTTATTTTTATCCACAATTGAAAACAATCGCCCAAACGACTAGTCCCCCTGCAGACCCCGCAGCAGTTGAATCTCATGCGCATAACCCGCAAGCTCATTGGGCGTTTCCAGAATAAACGGCAGATCGCGCAGACGCGGATGAGAAACAATGCGCGCGAAAACCTCCTCGCCCCCGCCAAGCTCGGCAGATCCCAGGTAGCCCGCGCCAATGACTTCGTGACGATCCTTATGCGCCCCGCAGGGATTCTTGGAGTCGTTGATGTGAACGGCGCGAAGACGCGAAGCCCCCACCACACGGTCGAACTCAGCCAGCACGCCGTCGAGGTCGTGCACGATATCGTAGCCGGCATCACTCACATGGCAGGTATCGAGGCATACACCCAGGCAGGCGTCCAGCTCGGGCCGGCGCGTACGCACCGCATCGATAATCGCCGCGAGCTCTTCAAAGCGGCTTCCCACCTCGGTGCCCTTGCCCGCCATGGTCTCGAGCAGCACGCACGTGCGCTGCCCCTCAAACATCACCTGGCACAGTGTATCGGCGATGAGCTCGATCCCGCACTCGATGCCCTGGCCCACATGGGCTCCAGGATGGAAATTATAGTAATTGCCCGGCAATGCCTCCATACGTCGCAGGTCTTCCCCCATCGCCTCGAGCGCGAACTCGCGCGCACGCTCTTTAGCAGAGCAGGGGTTATAGGTATAGGGAGCATGCGCCACGAGTGGCCCAAACGAATGCTCCGCCATGAGCGAGCGCAGCGCGGCCACATCGTCTAAATCGAGTTGACGCACAGAACCGCCGCGCGGGTTGCGCGTGAAAAACGCGAACGTGTTGGCGCCAATAGACAGTGCCGTCTTTCCCATTGCCTCGTATCCATCTGAGATGGAAAGATGACATCCAATCGTTAACATCGCAGCTCCTATCCCCGATGAGCGCCATAGAGCGAATACCAGCCGTCATGCTCGCTCACGGTCAAGGGCACGTCAAACAGATCGCTCATCACGTCGTTGCACAGCAGCTCGCGCTTGGAGCCGTCGGCAAAAATGGACGCATCTTTGATAAGCAGCACGCGGTCGATGACAGGGATGATGTCCTCCGGATAGTGCGTGACCAGAATGATGGAGCAGCCCTCGGCGGCAAGCGTGCGCATAGTTTCGCGCAAGTGATACATACCCTGCGGGTCAAGGCCCGTACAAGGCTCGTCAAACACCAGCACAGAGGGGTTGCGCACCAGCTCGCGCGCCACGAGCACACGGCGTACCTGGCCGGTGGAAAGCGTCATGATGTCGCGATTGGCAAGGCTCGCGATGTGCAAGCGGTCGAGCGCCTCGAGCGCACGCGCGTGGTCGGCGTCGCTCACCTCGCGATGCATGGGCAAACCCAACGTGCCAAAGATGCCGCCGCACACGATCTCCTCGGCCGGCAGGTGCACGCGCACCTGTTCGTGCATGGTCGAGCTCACAATGCCAAGGGCACGTTTAATATCGTCCAGCAAGGGGCGCTCCTGCCCGCGAAAGCGCACAGGGGGCTCGTCGCGATACAGCGGGAAAACCTCGCGCGTGAGCAACTGGATAAAGGTCGACTTGCCCGCGCCGTTAGGACCGAGCAGCGCCACGTGCTCGCCCTCCGCCAGGCTAAAATCGTCCACGCGCAAAATCGTCTTGCCCGCACGCACCACCTCTGCATCGTGAATGCGAAACAGCGGCGGCATGACGGGCGAACCCGCATCGATACGTGCCTCTTCCATAGATGTGCACTCCCCTTTTTGCATAAACCCCACCAAATTGAAAAGCCGATTGCCTTACTATAGGCAAATCACCGGCGGCGTACGCGCAAAAATCAAAAGGAAGTGCATATGGCAGACATGCTCACCCTCGAAGCCTTTGAGGAAGCCTCCGCAAAGGTCAAGGAGGTCACCCAGGAGACCAAACTGGTGGAGAGCCCCTCGCTTTCCGCGCAATGCGGCAATCGCGTGTGGCTCAAGCCCGAGAACATGCAGCGCACGGGTGCCTACAAGCTGCGCGGCGCCTACTACAAGATCTCCAAGCTCAGCCAAGAGGAGCTCGATCGCGGCGTCATCACCGCAAGTGCCGGCAACCACGCGCAGGGCGTGGCATATGCAGCCTCGCACGCGGGTGCGCGCTCCGTGGTCGTGATGCCCACTACCACACCGCTCATCAAGGTCGAGCGCACCAAGGGCTACGGCGCCGAGGTCGTGCTCTTTGGCGACGTGTTCGACGAGGCACAGGCGCACGCTATCGAGCTCGCCGAGCGCGAGGGCCTCACCTATATCCCACCGTTCAACGACGAGACCATCGCTACTGGCCAGGGCACCATCGCCATGGAGATCATCCAGGAGCTGCCGCTGGTCGACACCATTTTGGTCCCCGTGGGAGGCGGCGGTCTGTCCTGCGGCGTCTCGACCTTTGCCAAGCTGTACAATCCCAAGATCCGCGTGATCGGCGTGGAGCCCGAGGGCGCGCCCAGCCTCACGCGTGCGCTCGAAGCTGGCCGCACCGTCAAACTCGACCACGCCAACACCATCGCCGACGGCACCGCCGTGCTTGAAGTGGGCGACAAAGTCTTCCCGTACCTGCAGAAAAACCTTGACGACGTGATTCGCATCCCCGACGAGGAGCTCATCGGCTGCTTCCTCGACATGGTGGAGAACCACAAGATGATCGTGGAGAACTCCGGCCTGCTCACCGTAGCGGCGCTCAAGCACCTACCTGCCGAGAACAAGCGCGTGGTCTCCATCCTCTCCGGCGGCAACATGGACGTCATCACCATGGCGAGCGTCGTGCAGCACGGCCTGATTCAGCGCGGACGCATCTTCACCGTCTCCACGATGCTGCCCGACCGCCCCGGAATGCTCCTCAAGGTGGCAAGCGCCATCGCCGAGCAGAACGGTAACGTCATCAAGCTCGATCACAACCAGTTCGTGACCACCAACCGCAACGCTGCAGTGGAGCTGCGCGTAACCATCGAGGCCTACGGCGAGGAACACAAGCAGCAAATCGTCGAGGCACTTGCCGCCGCCGGCTTTACCCCGCAGATTGTTCAGACGCAACTGTAAACAAACCTGCTACTTCTACGACTCACGTCAAACCGCATGCCCCTGCAATCGCTCAAGATTTCGGGGGCATTATTCTTCCTGCAAACTTTAGTCGTCTAGAGTATTTCCCGCCTTTCGCCAAACTTTTTCTACCGTGAGCCGCAATATTCCTGTATAGTTCCGCCAACGAGTAAATGCGATGACAGGGCGAGTAGGAGCCTCATCCACCCCACAGCAAGCAGGCAGACCTGAGAACCTGCGGTGGACGGTTCCGAACATCCCCTCGAGCAGCCTCGAGCGAACGCGCACGGCCAGCGGTCACCCCCGCACGGTCCCGATCGGCGCAAGTACCTTTTGGCCGGAAGCCTTCCGTCATAGGCATCGAGCGATGGGCACCGCTATCTGGCTCGCATTTTCTCATCAAACCGTTGAGTATCCAACGCAGCGAGAAAGCGAGACACGAGCGTGCAACTTCGAAGCGATGCCATCAAGCGCGGTTTGGCCCGAGCCCCCCACCGCAGCCTCCTTAAGGCAGACGGACTCACCGATGAGGAAATGGATCGTCCGCTCGTCGCGGTCTTTAGCTCCAAAAGTGATATCATCCCCGGGCACAACAACCTGGACAAGATTTCCGAAGCCGTAAAGGCCGGCATCTATATGGCGGGCGGCGTTCCGTTTGAAATCGATACCATCGGCGTATGCGACGGCATCGCCATGAACCACGACGGTATGCACTACAGCCTGGTCTCGCGCGAGACCATCGCAGACAGCTTTGAGATCGCTGTCCAGGGCCACGCTTTCGATGCCGCCGTCTGCATCCCTAACTGCGACAAAATCGTCCCCGGCATGCTCCTGGGCGCGCTGCGCGTAAACCTTCCCACCGTCTTTGTCTCGGGCGGCCCCATGCTCCCCGGTCACAAGCAGGGCTGCGCCTGCGGCCCCACCACCGACCTCAACTCGCTGTTCGATGGCGTGGGCCAGGTCCAGGCCGGCACCATGACCGACGGGGAGCTCAAGTACCTTGAGGATTCCGCCTGCCCCACCTGCGGATCGTGCTCCGGCATGTTCACCGCCAATTCCATGAACTGCCTGTGCGAAGCGCTGGGAATCGCGCTTCCCGGCAACGGCACCATCCCCGCCGTCTACTCCGAGCGCCTGCGCCTGGCCAAGCACGCCGGCATGAAGGTGATGGAGCTGCTGGAGAAAAACATCTGCATCCGCGACATCATCACCCCCGCCGCCATCCACAACGCGATGGAGTGCGATATGGCCTTTGGCGGCTCTACCAACACGGTGCTACACCTTACCGCCATCGCCATGGAGGCAGGCTGCCCCATCACCATGGACGACTGGGACGCCGCATCCGCACGCACCCCGCACCTGGTAAAGCTCCAGCCCTCCGGCCCGCGCCCGCTCATCGACCTGTACGCCGTGGGCGGCGTGCCTGTGGTCATGCACGAGCTGGCCGAGCTCGACTTGCTCGACACGAGTGCCCTTACGTGCATGGGCACCTTGCCCGAGTACCTCAAGGGCTGCACCAAGCCCGCCGACGGTGAGGTCTGCCGCACGCACGACAACCCCATCTCGCCCGTTGGCGCTCTGCGCGTCCTGCACGGCAACATCGCTCCCGACGGCGGCATCGTCAAGAAGGCAGCCGTCGACCCCTCGATGATGAAGCATACCGGCCCCGCTCGCTGCTTTGATTCCGAGGAAGAGGCCTGCGAGGCCATCTTCGGCGGCAAGATCAACCCCGGTGACGTTGTGGTCATCCGCTACGAGGGTCCCGCCGGCGGTCCGGGCATGCGCGAGATGCTCACCCCCACCTCCGCCATCTGCGGCATGGGGCTTTCCACCAGCGTGGCGCTCATCACCGACGGCCGTTTTTCCGGCGCCTCCAAGGGCCCGTGCATTGGACACGTGAGCCCCGAAGCCGCAGCCGGCGGCCCCATCGCCCTTATTCACGAAGGCGACATGGTGACCGTCAACATCGAAGGCGGCAAGCTCGATGTCGACGTTTCGGACGAGGAGATGGCCGCTCGCCGCGCCTCCTTCACGGCACCCGCACCCAAGCACAATCACGGCGTGCTTGCCAAGTACGCAAAACTCGTTTCCAGCGCAGATAAGGGGGCGTATATCGGATGACGACACTCGAAGAGAAACTCGCGATGAGGAAGGCCGCCATTGAGGGCCGTCCGTTCGGTCCCGGCTCGAAAACCGAGCACGAGGGCAAAACCATGACCGGTGCCCAGGCTGTTATCGCCAGCCTTGAGGCCGAGGGCGTCGATACGCTCTTTGGCTACCCTGGCGGCCAGGCCATCAAGATTTACGACGCGCTGTACGACTCCAAGAAGATTCACCATGTGCTTACCCGCCACGAGCAGGGTGCCACGCACATGGCAGACGGCTATGCCCGCGCTACCGGCAAGGTGGGCGTGGTGCTGGTCACCTCCGGCCCCGGCGCCACCAACACGGTGACGGGCATCGCCACCGCCTACATGGATTCCGTGCCCCTCGTGGTCATCACCGGCCAGGTTACGCGCGGCGTCATCGGCACCGACGCATTCCAAGAGTCCGATATCGTGGGCATCACCATGCCCGTGGTCAAGCACTCCTTCCTGCTCCAGTCCACCGACGACCTTACGCGCACATTCCGCGAAGCATTCTATATCGCGAGCACCGGCCGCCCCGGCCCTGTCCTTATCGATATCCCAAGCGACCTGTCCAGCGCAGAGATGGTCTTCCATTACCCCGACAAGATCAGCCTGCCCAGCTACCGACCCACCTATAAGGGAAACGCCAAGCAGGTGCGCCAGGCCGTGGCCTGCATCCAAGAATCCAAGCGCCCGCTCATCTACGCCGGCGGCGGCATCGTGACGAGCCACGCTTGCTCCGAGCTCACCGAACTTGCCGAGCGCATGCAGATCCCCGTGGTCACCTCGCTCATGGGCAAGGGCGCCATGCGCTGCTCCAACCCGCTGAACCTCGGTCCTGTGGGCATGCACGGCTCCAAGTACGCCAACATGGCCGTCACCGAGTGTGACCTGCTCATCGCCGTGGGGGCGCGCTTTTCCGACCGCGTGACCGGCAAGGTCGATGAGTTTGCCCCGCACGCCAAAATCATCCACATCGATATCGACCCGGCAGAAATCGGCAAGATCATCGACCCGGCTGTACCCATCGTGGGCGACGCGAAGGTGGTGCTCGGCGCTATCAACGACCGTCTCGAAAAGACCGAGGCGCAACCCGTAGGTACCGAGTGGGTCAAGACCGTGTGCGAGTGGCGCGAGCGCTGGCCGCTTTACACCGAGGACTTTGAGGATTTCCCCGGTATGATCGCACCCGAAGTCGTGCTCTCCCACCTTTCCGACAAGCTCGATCCCGAGGCCTCCATCGTCACCACCGAAGTGGGCCAGCACCAGATGTGGGCGCACCAGAACATCCATCGCGAGCACGCGCGCACGTTCCTGTCGAGCGGTGGCCTGGGCACCATGGGCTTTGGCTTCCCCGCCGCTATTGGCGCCAAGATCGGCTGCCCCGAGGACGAGGTCGTCTGCATCGCAGGCGACGGCTCCTTCCAGATGAACTCGCAGGAAATGGCCACCGCCGCCATCAACAAGGTGGGCGTCAAGGTGCTCATCATGGACAATCGCGCCCTGGGCATGGTTCACCAGTGGCAGCGCCTGTTCTACAACGAGCGCTACTCGTTCACCGAGCTCGATGCCAACCCCGATTTCGTCAAACTCGCCGACGCCTACGGCTGGCAGGCCGCGCGCATCAGCAAGCCCGAGGAGATCGACGGGGCGCTCGACGCGATGCTCTCGGCAGAAGGCCCCTACCTGCTGGACGTTCAGATCCCCATCGATCAGACGGTCTACCCGATGGTCGCCCCCGGCGCGCCAATCGACGATATCATCGGCGCGCTCGACGTCACCCTTGGCGGCGTGCGTGTGAGCGAGAAGGGCTTCGGGCCCAAGAAGGGAGGCGAGTGAGCATGAAGCACATCTTGTCCGTTCTCGTCGAGAATAAAAGCGGCGTGCTCTCACGCGTCACCGGCATGATCTCGCGTCGCGGCTTCAATATCGAGTCCCTTACCGTCGCCCCTACCGAGGACGAAACGCTCTCGCGCATGACCATTATCGTGGAGGCAGACGAGGTGGGCTTTGAGCAGATCACCAAGCAGCTCCATAAGCTCGTGAGTGTCTTTAAGATTTCCGACCTCACCGAGGCCGATGCTATCGAGCGCGAGCTTGTGCTCTTCAAGGTGCTCGCCACGCCCGAGCGTCGCCACGAGATCATCGAAATCGCAAACGTCTTTCGTGCCAAAGTGGTCGACGTGGGCAAAAACACGCTCACCGTCGAAGCCACGGGAACCCCTTCCAAGCTCGACGCCATGGAAGACCTCTTTCGCGGTTACGGCATTCGCCAGCTCACGCGCACCGGTAAGATCGCGATGTCCCGCGGGGCACACGACCACGACCTGTAACACCTCGCGCGACCGCGCCGCGGCGCGACCGAGCACCCATTCATCGGTTTATCCGCCCATCCGGCGAATAGATAGCCCCCACGGGCGCACATGTCACACCTACCAACGATTTTAAGGAGACAGACGACATGGCAGTCACCATTTATCACGAGCAGGATTGCGATCCCAGCATCATCCAGGGCAAGAAGGTCGCCATCATCGGATACGGCTCCCAGGGCCACGCTCATGCACTCAACCTCATGGACTCCGGCTGCGACGTGCGCGTCGGCCTGCGCGAGGGTTCCTCCTCTGCCGACAAGGCCCGCGAGGCAGGCCTTAAGGTGACCGACATGGCCACCGCCGCCAAGGAGGCCAACGTCATCATGATCCTCACCCCCGACGAGACTCAGCCCGCCGTCTACAAGGAGTTTGTGGAGCCCAACCTGGAGGCCGGCGACACCCTGTGCTTTGCTCACGGCTTCAACATTCACTACGGCTACATCAAGGCTCCCGAGGACGTCAACGTCATCATGATCGCCCCCAAGGGCCCCGGTCACATCGTTCGTCGTCAGTACACCGAGGGCTCCGGTGTACCCGATCTGGCTTGCGTGTACCAGGATGCCACCGGCGACGCCTGGGATATCGCCCTCTCCTACGCTTGGGGTCTGGGCGGCGCCCGCTCCGGCATCATCAAGTCGACCTTCAAGGACGAGACCGAGGAAGACCTCTTTGGTGAGCAGGCCGTGCTCTGCGGCGGCCTCGTCGAGATGATCAAGGCCGGTTTCGAGACCCTGACCGAGGCCGGCTACCCCGAGGAGCTCGCCTACTTCGAGGTCTACCACGAGATGAAGATGATCGTCGACCTCATGTACGAGAGCGGCATCCACTTCATGAACTACTCCATCTCCAACACCGCCGAGTACGGCGAGTACTATGCCGGCCCCAAGGTCATCAACGACGAGAGCCGCCGTGCCATGAAAGAGATTCTCGCCCGCATCCAGGACGGCAGCTTTGCCCAGGAGTTCGTGGACGACTGCAACAACGGCCACAAGTGGCTGCTCGAGCAGCGCGAGGCCATCAACGAGCACCCGATCGAGAAGACCGGCGAGAAGATCCGCTCCATGTTCAGCTGGATCAAGAAGTAACTCGAGTGCAGCTTTTCATATCGCACGCAACGAAAAACGGTCGCCCCACATCCCGGGCGACCGTTTTTCGTCGATGTGACAGTAAAACGACAGGTTTATTTTGTCACATTTTCACACGGCCTTCATATTTGGCCGCGCACAGCAAATGCCTTGCTCGGCAGGACTCTACTCGATGAGCATCGCATCGCCAAAGCTAAAGAAGCGATACCGTGCCTTGATGGCCTGCCCGTATGCGTCCATCACCTGATCGCGCGAGGCAAGCGCCGAGACAAGCATCATGAGCGTGGAGCGCGGCACATGGAAGTTGGTGATGAGCGCGTCCACCACGTGATAGGTGCTTCCCGGCATGAGGTAGAGCTGCGTGGTCGCGTTCTCATGCACGGTGATATCGCCGCGGCCGAGAGTGTCGGCGCCATCGGCGCGATTCTCGAAGTACCGTGCGGTAACGGGTTTTGGGGCCACGGGAGCCTCCGCGTCAAAGGCGCTTTCGAGGGAGCGCACAGCGGTGGTCCCCACAGCGATCACGCGATGGCCCGCCGCCTTGGTGGCATGTACGGCGTCAACCACCTCGGCCGGCACATGATAGCGCTCGGTATGCATGACATGCTGAGTCGGGTCGTCCTCCTCCACCAGACGAAACGTATCGATACCCACCTCGAGCTCAACGGCGGCAAAGTGCGCTCCCTTATCCTCGATGCGCTGCATAAGCTCGGGAGTGAAGTGCAGACCCGCCGTTGGCGCCGCTGCCGAATGCTCTTCGGGCATTGCGTAGACGGTCTGGTACTTCTCGGGATCGCCCTCGTAATCAGTGATGTAGGGAGGCAGAGGCACGTGGCCCGCAGCATGAATGGCCTCGTCAAGCGTGCGCGACTCGCCCGTTGCGGGGTCGGTGCCTTGAGGCTCAAAGCGAACCAGGCGACCACCACGGCTGTCCTCAACGTAATCGGTAACCTCGGCAGTCAACACGACCGGCGCGCTCTCGGGAGCATGGGCGCCGCCCGCACGATATTCGATCTTTGCGCCGGGCTTTAGGCGCTTTCCGGGCTTGACCAGGCATTCCCACACGTGACCCAAAGGATCAATGTCTTCGCGGCGCTTGAGCAAAAGCGTCTCTACCACTCCGCCAGTCTCTGCCTTGCGCCCCATCAGGCGCGCCGGCATCACGCGGGTCTTGTTGATGACCAGCAGATCACCCGGCTCGATGTAATCGATGATGTCGCGGAAGATGCGGTGCTCGACCGTCCCACCGTGCTCCAACGTCACGACATCTGCGGCGTCGCTCCCCTTGCGGTTAAGTACAAGTAGACGGCACGAGTCGCGCGGCTCGGCAGGCGCCTGGGCGATAAGTTCCTCAGGCAAGGTGTAATCAAAATCATCGGTACGCATGGTCACGGTTGACATCCCCTTTGAGTCAAAGTTCGTTGACCATCCTAGCATGACCGCGCAAACTCAACGCAAAACATACGACCCAAGCCCACTGCGCATTAAAAACGCCACGGCACCTGTGCGATGCCGTGGCGTTAGCTCTAGCCGATGGGGCCGTCGTATATACGACTTACCGGACCTTAGTAGTTCTCGGCCTTAACCTCAAAGTACGCCTGCGGGTGGTTGCAGACCGGGCAGACGTCCGGCGCCTTCGTACCTACAACGATATGGCCGCAGTTGCGGCATTCCCACACCTTGACCTCGCTCTTCTCAAAGACAGTGGCGGTCTCGACGTTGTGCAGCAGCGCACGGTAACGCTCCTCGTGGTGCTTCTCAATCTCGCCCACCTCGCGGAACTTCACGGCAAGCTCAGGGAAGCCCTCCTCCTCGGCGGTCTTGGCAAAGCCGTCGTACATGTCGGTCCACTCAAAGTTCTCGCCGTCGGCTGCAGCGGCAAGATTTTCGGCAGTGTTGCCGATACCCTCGAGCTCGCGGAACCACATCTTGGCGTGATACTGCTCGTTTGCAGAGGTCTTACGGAAGATCTCCGCAATCTGCTCGAAGCCCTCCTTCTTTGCGACCGAGGCGAAGTACGTGTACTTATTGGTTGCCTGTGACTCACCGGCAAAGGCAGCCGCCAAGTTCTTCTCGGTCTGGGTTCCGGCGTATTTAGACATAGGTCCTCCTCTTCTTCGCGGCGCTGCCGCGGCCCTTTAATCTATGACATACCTACCCGGCTTTCTGTGGGTTGAATCGCACGGGCGCTTTTGCGGCGCCGGCGACACAGAGTCGTCAAGTGAAAACTCCTATGCAAAATGCATTCGTATTCGATTGAGCAAAAGCGCGAGAGTCAAAGCGACACTCGAAGGCAAAGCTAAGTATCGACCCTTGAAAGACATGTTCGACCCCCACCCTGTCGCGATATATCAACTAGGTCGCAACAAAAAAATCACTTCGCTGCAACATGCGCTGATCTATCTGGTAAAAAAGTTTAGAAATGCGCGATGAGGGGCCTTCGGAACCCCTTCATTTATCAATGTATAAAAGCCTTAACATGCAAAATGGTTCATGAACGCTGTTCATGAACCATCCCCAAACCTTCAAATGCCCCGTATGAGCCAAAAAGACATCCTGCCATCGCGCAATATTTGACTTTTTTGCCATTTCGGAACAGCCGGCCTGCAGTCAAGCGCCCTAAAACGTCAATATGGGAAAACTGAAGTTTTCTTGATACATTTATACAGCCGATTTGGACATTTTTATACATTTTATACTATCATTCTGCTTCCCAGACGCTCGGCAAATCAGCCCCACCCGACTTCGAGCCGCAGCATTCAACAGGCGCAGGCCTTCCAACAAAGCGGAAACCAATCCAAATCTAGATTCCTCGTCAGACCATAGCCATTACCTATATACATCGATAAATTCTTAGTACTTCCCTATGACAAAAGCTGCTGCCATACTCTAGCTTATCAATCAAACCAGAGAGAGGACCCCAATGTCCACCACCCATAACGCACCGTTTCGCTATGACATCGTCGGGAGCTTCCTGCGACCCGACGTGCTCAAGCAGGCCCGCGCCGACCACGCCGCAGGCATCATCGACGACGCCGCGCTGAAGACCGTCGAAGACGTTGCCATCCGCGACCTCGTAGCCAAACAAAAGGCCGCCGGCCTGCACGTAATCACCGATGGCGAGTTTCGCCGCAGCTATTGGCACCTCGACTTCATGTGGGGACTCAACGGTATCGAGCGTCGCACGAGCCGCACCGGCTATATGTTCCACGACGAGGAGACCACGGCCGATACCGCCGTCGTTACCGGCAAAATCTCCGGTGAGAACCATCCGTTCGTCGAGCACTTCAAGTTCGTGAAGGCGCTCGAGGAGGACGGCCAGGTCGCGCGCCAGACCATCCCCGCCCCCGTCCAGACCTACTCCGAGGTGATTCTTGACCGCTGCGACGGGCAGATCGAAAGCCTGCGCTCCGTCTACTCGACAGACGAGGCCCTCATCGAAGACATCGCTGCCGCCTACCGCACCGTCATCGCCGACCTCTACGCCGCAGGTTGCCGCAATATCCAGTTTGACGACTGCACCTGGGGCATCTACTGCGACACGGACTTCGTGGCCAAGACCGGTATGAGCCCGGTTGACATCCAAAAGGTCTCCGAGTTGGGCGTTCGCCTCAACAACCTTGCGATTGAGGGCAAGCCCGAGGATCTGGCGATCACCACGCACGTGTGCCGCGGCAACTACCACTCGACATACGCTTTCGAGGGTGGCTACGACCCCATCGCGCCATACCTGTTCGCTCACGAGAACGTCGACGCTTTTTACCTTGAGTTCGACACGCCGCGTGCCGGCACCTTCGAACCGCTCAAGTATGTAGCGCCCGGCAAGAAGGTCGTGCTCGGCCTCGTGACCTCCAAGCAGCCCGGCCTTGAGGACGAAGGGCTCTTGATCGACCGTATCAATGAAGCCGCCAGGTACGTGCCGCTCGAGAATCTTTATCTCTCCCCGCAATGTGGCTTTGCCTCCTGCGAATGCGGCAACAAGCTTACCGAAGATGAGCAATGGACAAAGATCGCGCTGGTCAAGCGCGTAGCCGAACGCGTGTGGGGCTAAACAACCTCTCGGGTATCGCAGTAAAACCCATTTACATAAATAGCGCGGCGCGCAGAGCCATGGGCATCTGCGCGCCGCGCTTTGTTGTAGCGGGAACTTGTGCCTACAAATCCTCTCGCTCAAAGGCCATGCTCATGCAGTGAGGACCTCCCCTACCGCGCGAAAGCTCGGATGACGGGACCTCGATAAGATCGAACCCGCCCTTATACAGAAGGTCGTTCGTGACCGAATTTCGCTGGTAGACAATAACCTTGCCGGGACTTACAGCCAGCGTGTTGGCGCCGTCGTTCCACTGCTCGCGGGCAGCCGCCAACGGGTCGCCACCACCGCATTCGTAGATTCGAACGGAATCTACGCCTATCGCATCGGCCAGCACGCTCTCGAGCGGCATTCCTTCGAGACTTCTGATGGCAGTCGAGCCGGCGCTCACCCCACGTGTCAGCTCAAAAACCTTGAGCGTCTCGAGAATCCCGGGGTGCACCAAGAACGCGTCGACATCAAGCTGCGTAAACACCGTGTCCAGATGCATGCACGAACGTTTGCGCGGAATCGAAAACGCCAAAACTCGGTCGACGCCAGAGGCGGGACTCCCCCACAGCAGCGTCTCGGCAAGAGCGTCGATACCGGAAGCATCGGTCCTTTCGGAAATGCCGATACCAATCGTACTCGGCCCGAGCACGAGAATGTCTCCGCCCTCGATACATCCGCTCGCCTCATGGCCGGGCTCGTGCCATACGGGCGCGCCCGCATAGACAGGATGATGCTTAAAAACAATCTGCCCAAACAACGGCTCGCGACGCCGCGTGACCGACCACATACTGTTAAGCGACACGCCCTGTCCGATGATGGAAAAGGGATCTCTCGTAAAGTACAAGTTGGGAATGGGATCGATAAGAAGGCCGCCGCGCTCATTACCGCCTGCTGCAACAACATCAGCAAGCGAACGACACGCCCCGCTCGCGCAAAGCTCGAGCTCGTCGGCCCTGATACCTTCGATCAGCTTGTCAACAAGGACAAGGGGGTCCTCAGTCCTTTCGAGCCTATCTTTCACCGCCTCGAGAACCGAAGGGGAAGAAACGCCCGACTGCGCAAGCCAACCATCCAGGAGCTCTTCCCGGGCAGTCGCGTTCGATGCGATCGACTCGGCAACGAGCTGGTCAAGGTACAGAACCTCAACGTCGTTTTCGCGCAGAAGCTCGGCAAATCTATCGTGCTCCTCTTGCGCCGCTGCAAGATACGGGATGTCATCGAACAGCAAACGTCCCATACTGTCCGGCGAGAGATTGAGAAACTCCCTGCCCGGTCGATGGAGCATGACTTTTTTCAACCGGCCGATCTCGGACCGGATATGTAGGCTATCACCCATAATTCTCCCTGGTTTATCGTCTTGGCCGTATTATCCCCGCTTTGGGCGTTTGATACCCCTGGAATCGAGGAACGACCAGAGGCGCAAAAACAGGCACAGGCTCGCTACGCTTCCAAATGAAGCAAATGATCCCATTTAGAGCCCGCAACCGTGCCCCCAAATGGGATTATTTGCTTCATTTGCGCAGAGGGATGAGCCGGTTCCCGCACGGCGCGGTGCCGCTGGTCGAATTTGCTTCATGTGCGCAAAGGGATGCCACCCGAGCGGCCCCTTCGGTTCCTAACATGCTCGTAAGAAAGCGCACGCACGACGCACCGTCCAAGGTCGTCATGTAAACTTTCGAGGAAAGCATGTAAACCATCGAGGAAACCGAATCTATAGAGGAGACCCCATGGCTCAAGATCCCAGCACCTCCCAGGACGAGGTCCAGCATCTGCCCGTAGACTCGACTGAGACCTTGCCGCTTTTGACCACCTCAGACCCTGAGCAGCAGGATTCTTCCATCTCCGATGAAGAGGCATATGCCAAGCTCAAGGCCAAGCGTGCCGAGCGCCGTCGCAAGAAGCTCATCCGCCGCAGCATCGTCGCGGGCGTCATCGCCAGCGTCATACTCATCGCTGTCGTTGCGACCGCCATCATGAGCTCGAAGCCGCAGTCCACAAACGAGCCCGTACTCGAGATGGTCCAGGAAGGAACGTTTACGACCTCGGTTGAGGCAAAAGGCCAGCTCAAGCCCATCTCGGCATCGGTGGTCTCCCCTACCGTCGACGGAACCGTGGCAGAAATCAACGTACAGACGGGCCAACAGGTCAATGCCGGCGACGTGCTCATGACCATCAAGAACGACGAACTCGATCGCGACGTTGCCGAGGCCCAGCGCGCCCTCGCCGCAGCGCAGGAAGACCTCGCCGCTGCAAAAAGGGCCCTTGCCAGCGCACAGAGCGCACCGGCCATCGACGATGAGGGCAACCCCGTCCTTACCGATACCTCCTCGGAGCAAAGCGCCGTCTCGAGCGCTCAGCGTTCCGTGGAATCCGCCCAAGCGGCCCTCGACCAGGCCAATGCCCGCGCCGCCGAGCGCACCGTAAAGGCACCCAGCTCGGGCAGCATCGTGGAGCTCAACGCCAAGGTGGGTGCCACCGTCTCGGGCGGCATGGTCATGGGCGAAGGCGACACGAGCGGCGGCAAGCAGTGCATGCAGATCGCCGACCTCTCCAAGATGAAGGTGACGGTCCAGGTGGGTGAAAAAGACATCGCGAAGATCGCCGTAGGACAGACAGCCAACGTGACCTACCCCGCATTTCCCGATATCACGAGCCAGGGAACCGTCACCGCCATCGCCTCGGTGGCAAGCGGTGATGGCGGCGACAGCGTAAACTTCGACGTCGACATCCTCATCGACGCGCCCGACAAACGCCTAAAGCCCGGCATGACCGCCGAGGTCTCGATCATCACCGAACAGCTGGACAACGTTGTCATGGTTCCGACTCTCGCCCTCATGACCGGTGATGGCGACACACACTACGTCAACCTGGCAACCGACGAGACGGGCATCGAGACCCGCCGCGTCGAGGTGACCATCGTGACCCAAAATGACGACGAGGCCGTGGTGGGCAAGGTTGAGGTCGAGTACGACGACCAGGGCAACGAGATCAATCCAAACGTTCCCGTAACCAAGCTGCGCGGCGGCGACACTCTTGTGGTCGACACGGAATCCGGCTCCAGCGATGCCGACGCTCCCGTAGACGCCACGCCATATGAGGACATGTAATGCGCCCCGTCATCGACATCCGCAACGTGCATCGCATCTTTGAGAGCGAGGCCGGCTGCGCGCACATCCTCCATAACGTGAGCCTAGCTGTAGATCCGGGCGAGTTCGTGGCCATCACCGGCCCCTCCGGCTCGGGTAAGTCGACGCTCATGAACATCCTGGGTTGCCTGGACAAACCGACGGCGGGAGACTACTTCTTGCAAGGACTCAATGTAGCCGAACTCGATGACGACGAGCTTACCGAGGTGCGCGCCTTGAGCATCGGCTTTGTCTTTCAGAGCTTCAACCTGCTGCCGCGCCTTTCGGTCATCGAAAACGTGATGCTCCCCCTCTCCTACACCGACGTGCCGCGCTCGCAGCGCGAGATGCGCGCCGTACACGCACTGCAAGCTGTCACGCTTCCGGTCGACCATTGGGACCATCGCATATCCGAGCTCTCGGGCGGCCAAATGCAACGCGTCGCCATCGCGCGCGCCCTCGTCAACGATCCGCCCATCATCTTGGCCGACGAGCCCACGGGCAACCTTGACTCGACCACCGGAGCCCTTGTCATGGAAACGTTCCACAAGCTCCAAGAGCGCGGCAAGACCATCGTGCTCATCACGCACGACCCCGGCATTGCCGCCGAGGCCGACCGCGCCGTGACCATCCGCGACGGCCGTCTGCACGCAGGCGCCTATATTCCGCGCGCGGCGCACGCGCGAGGTGCTGCCAACGCTGCCGGCGCCACCGGCTTTCGCTCGGATATCGCCGCGCTTCCCATCCCGCAGCCACGAGAGGGGGCGACGCTATGAGCATCCGCGATTTGATTCGCGAGGCATTGCACTCGCTTGAATCCAACAAGGGTCGAAGCCTGCTTACCATCTTGGGCATCGTCATTGGCATCGCCTCGGTCATAGCCATGACCTCGCTCATCGGCGGCATCCAAAACGGCCTTATCAACAGTCTGGGCCTCAATGCGGCGCGCATGATCCAAATCTATTCATCAGAAAACCTCACCGATTCGGATATCGAGAAACTGCGTAAGACGATTCCCCAGATCGAGCAGATAGGCATCATCGACAACGCCTATACCGATTATCAAAAAGGCGACACCACATATAACGTCTCAACTGAGGGCATGGACATCTCCGTGCTCAAGATTAAGGGGTATGACGAGCCCCTCTGCGGACGCTCCTATACTGAGGCCGAGGCCAAGACTGGCGCGCGTGTGGCGATGATCAGCCGCAACGGCGCTGAACAACTTTTTGGCCAAAACATGGAAGACGCCCTGGGAAAGACAATCAAGGTATCGAGCGGAGAAGTGCGCATCGTCGGCGTGGTCGATAATGGCGCCGAATCCCTGGGATTGCTGTCGCTCATCATGCCGAGGGCGACAATCGCCGCGCTGTTCACGGAGTCGTATAGCGTGTTTCCCAGCGTGACCGCCCTCGCACGAGAGGGTGCCGATATCGACGAGCTGTGCGACACCATCAAGACCAAGATTCAGGAATTCAAGGGGCTGAGCGGCGACGATGAAAGCGGAGACGTCATGGTCAGCTCGATGAAAAGCGCTATCGACGCCATGAACTCCTTTATGGGGTCGTTCTCGCTCATCATGGGAGCTGTGGCGGGCATCTCGCTTTTGGTGGGCGGCATCGGCATCATGAACATGATGCTCACCAACGTTACCGAGCGCATCCGCGAGATCGGTATCCGCCGCGCACTGGGCGCGAGCAGGCGCGATATCACAGCCCAGTTCCTGGCCGAATCCTCGGCGCTATGCATCACGGGCGGCATCCTGGGCGTTGTCATCGGATACCTGCTTGCCTGGGCGCTGACGCTTTTCGCCGCAAACTCCGGCATCCTGAGCGAGCTTGGCGCAAGCGGAGGAATCGCCCCGAGCTTTTCCATCACAACGGTACTGCTCGCCTTTGCGGTATCCGTGGGCATTGGCGTGATCTTTGGCTTCTACCCCGCTCGTCGTGCAGCAAAGCTCGACCCGGTGGAGTGTCTGAGGTATCAGTAGGGCGACTGTGGGTGCGGGCGGTCATGGGCGTTGGCATTTTCGTACGCTGGCGATTGCCGACGTGGGCGATTGCGGGCGTTGGCACATGTGCGTGCTGACGATTGCCAGCACGGGTTCTTGCGAGGACAGGACTCTGCGGGCACGAGCTAGCGCCCGACACTCGATGGCCGCCGGGCATGAAATGGCCACCCGACGCACAGCGACCACCCGACGCACAGCGACCGCCTGACGGCGCCCATCCATCTAGCCCTGCATGACAGTGCACCGCAGGGCGCCGTCACAGCTTCAAAACGGGACCTAAGGGTCTAGGCGCACAAAGCGAGCCTGCGCATACTTGGTGGTAACAGACCAAGCGTTAAGGAGGCCCACCCCCATGGACGAGTTCTTTGCCATCAAGTGCCAAAACTGCGGCGGTCCCATGTATTCGCACCAGGCCAATCGCTCATTTGAGTGCGCATACTGCGGAACGACCACACCGTGGGCCCCGGGCGCGGGAGAGCCCAAGAGCGCTCTGGGCATTCGGCATCAGACGCTTCAAGTTGTCGACGGTCTGCTCAAGCTCACCCATGTCTCGCAGTTCGAAACGCCCGAAGATCCCGATTGGTATTTCTTCAATCCCCATTGGCGCAACCAAACGGTGCTCGAGCATCTTCTATGGGAAGACCGCGCCACCGCTTCTGAGTACCAAGAAGCCGAGCACGTGACCATCCCTTGCCCGTTTTGTGGTGCGGCCTTTGAGGGCTCGTCGACACAGCGCGTGTTCGAGTGCCCGTCGTGCGGCAATAAAATCGGTGTCGCCGACCTGCTCAAACCCGGCACATTCAGCAAGCGCCTGACCATGGGTGTTGGCGCGGAATACGTGCCCGAGCAGGGAATTTCCTGCACGATTACCGAGCAACAGGCACGCGCCAACGCTTTGCACCTCGTGCGGCAATACCCCGATGCCTTTGCAGGCCATAACGTGGAAGACGCCATTCAAAACGATATGATGCTCTTCTACTTCCCCATGGCGCTTGCCGACCTGCGTATGATGGCATCCTTCCCAGGCAAGGGCCTGAATAAGGAAGCACTGGTGTATTACGAGGTACTCGACTGGGCGTACCCCCGAGCCAATTACCTGGATGTTCGCCTTATGGGCATTCTCGAGCCCTGGGATTTCTCGAAAGTCGCCCCGTTCGATCCCGCAATGCAGGAGGGTGACTTCCGCGTGATCGCCGTCGATGCCTCGACCAAAGACAACGTCGTTATCGACAAGCTAGCGCTCGATATCGCGGGCAATGACGCCGAGTCCGCCCTAGGGTTTAACAAAAAGAGCATCCGCAAGTGGGCACGCAAGGCGCGCAAGCACAAGGACGGCCTGGTCATGGTGCCTGTGTATTTTGTCGACCGTCCAGCGGAGGATGGCCGAGACGGCGAACAGGTGCGCATCGCCGTCAACGGGCAGACCGGTCGCGCGGCAGCAGTGGTGTTCAGCGAAAAGCGCGAGACGCACATCGTGGCGCCCCTCAATCCGAGCCTGCGCCTTTCGAGCGAGAGCACTGTGCACGCAACGCCTATAGAGGTCAAATACGTCAAGTCGCCTTTCTTGTACCAGATCGTCCGTCGAGGTGGCAAGAGCACCGGGCAGCAAACCGCTGCGGCAAGCCAGGGTGCGTATCGAGAGGAAAAGACCAAGCGCAGGGGGCTCTTCGGCGCAATTTTTGGAAAGTAGCCGAGTGACCCGGCAGAAAATGGGAGCAGGGCGCCGCAGCGCATCTGCCAGCGGCGCCCTTTTGTTGACGGCGGCGGTTGCAGCGGCTTGGAGCGGTGCTGGTTCAGAACGAGTGGCAGGCTTGCCGCGGCCACGGACATACCGACCATCGAGAACGATGCTGTTCCTGGATGAGTGGCGGTTTTTAATGCACTTGCGAGCACGGCACCCGCTTGGGCCATTGCATCGTTTCAAATGAGTGGCGGTTTTCGAACATTTTTGAACGAGTGGCGGTTTTGGAAGCGTCTCCGGGCTAGATACGGCTTGATTCCGCACGATTATCCGCCACTCATTTTGAAATGCACGTTTTACCGCCAATCGTCGATCGGCGAATACGAGGCCGAGCACCGTCTCGGTGCCGCCTTGGTGCGCTCACGAACATGTTGCCCACCATGGCGGCGTCACCCGGAAATGAGTGGCGGTTTTTTCAACATCTCCCGACGAGTGGCGGTTTTTGAAACGCCTCCGGGCTAGACACGGCCCGATTCTGCACGATTATCCGCCACTCATTTTGAAATGAACGTTTTACCGCCACTCGTTAACGAGGAAAGCAGCCCGGAACGCCATCCGCAAGCACCCCATCGGCACCGCCGCGCTACGCCTCCAGGAAGGCACCCGTCTGACGACCCCACAGGCTCGCATACTCGCCGCCCGCATCCACAAGTTGCGCGTGCGTGCCGTCTTCCACGATCTTGCCATCGGCAAGCACCACGATGCGATCGAGCGCCGCCACCGTGGAGAGGCGGTGCGCCACCACAATCGAGGTGCGCCCGCGCATGAGGTTCTCGAGCGCCTCCTGCACCAGCGCCTCGGACTCGCTGTCGAGAGCAGATGTCGCCTCGTCAAGCACCAAGATCGGAGCATCGGTCAAAATGGCACGCGCGATAGCCACGCGCTGGCGCTGCCCGCCCGAGAGCTTAACGCCGCGCTCACCCACCATGGTGTCAAAGCCCTGCGGCAGACGGTCGATAAACTCGGTCGCGTTAGCCAAGCGAGCCGCCTCGCGAATCTGCTCGTCGGTAGCGTCGGGGCGCCCGTAGGCGATATTCTCGCGAATGGAACGATGAAACAGCAGCGCCTCCTGCGGCACGTATGCCACCTGGCGGCGCAGGCTTTGCTGCGTGCAACGCGAAACGTCCTGCCCGTCCACAAGCACGCGCCCGCCCTGGACGTCGTCCAGGCGAAGCAGTAGCTTGGTGAGCGTCGTCTTGCCCGAGCCCGATTTGCCCACCAGACCCACACGCTGGCCCGCCGGCACGTGCAGTGTAAGGTCGTCAAACACGCTCTCGCCCGATGCGGCATCGCGATAGGCAAAGTTCAAGTGCTCGAAATCAATCGCGCCCTCGCCCACCTTAAGCTCGGGAGCGTCCTTGTCATCTGCCACCAAGCGCGGCTCGTCCAGCACGCGCGTCATCTCGGCGGCGTCACCCAGCGCACGGTTGATGCGCTGCATCATGGAGCTCACGTAATTGAGCCGCATGGTGAGGTTGTACGTGTAGGTAAAGATCATAACGAGCGCACCGGCCGAGATGCCAAACCACGCGTTGCCGCCCGCCACGAAAACGCTCACCACGGCCATGGTGATAACGATAAGGCCGGAAGTCGTGAAGTTGCGCTGCATCATGGCGTGCATCGAAACCGTCTCGGCATCGCGCGCGGCACGGTCGGCGGTGTCGAATAGATCGCGTTCAAAGTCCTCTCGGCCGCAGGTCTTAACAGCCAAGATATTGGTCACAGCGTCAGAAAGCACGCCCGAGAGCTTGTTTTGCGCAGCAGACGTAGCGGCAGAAAGCGGCATGATGCGCTTGTACATCAGCCATACAAAAGCGATGTAGACGATCATGATGAGGACCAGAATCACCGTGAACAGCGGCACCACCGGCGCCAGGGCCGCAACCGTGCAGATAACCGAGGTAATCGTGGGAATGAGCGAGTAGACGGTTACGTCAACCAGACCGGTGTAGCCGCTCATGAAGCGACTCGTCTGACTCACGAGCGATCCGCCAAAACGGCTGGTGTGAAACGTCATGGACTGATTGGAGAGCGTGTCAAAGCACAGGCGCGCCAGATGATAATTGCCGGCAATCTCGAGCTTGTAGACGGTATAGTCCTGCAGCTTGGAAAGAATTTGGCCCACCAGGTTAACGAGCACGAGCGCGAGAATATACGGCCCAAAGACCTTGAATACCTGATTGCCCGCCACAGGACCGGCTTGAACACGGTCGACGATAAGCGCCATGACATAGGTGTTGGCAAACGTAAGCAAGAAGATGTAGCCCGCAGACGAAAACACCGAAAGGAAGACAATCAGCGGCTGCGTGCGCGTGACATCCCAAAATCGCCGCAGTGTTCGACGCACGGTCGATCGCTTGAGCGGGCTGGCGCTTCGCTGAGACATGGGCTTCCCTTCGCTGATGGTGGGTGAAAGGATATTGTTGCACATTGGAGGGTAGCGCGGATGCCGGCACAGCGTCAACGGCCCGCCGGCATCCGCCCGCCCCCACCAAGTTCCGCCGTTATTCTCCAGAAACAACTTTGTGTCACAATCCAAAGCAGCACAATCTAGATATGGGGGCGAATCGCCTTGAAAATACAAACGAATGACGATGTGACGCTGCGCGATATTCGTCAAGAAGACATCACCGACTACATCCGATGGGAAACCATCGAGACCGAATGGCAGCTTTGGGATGCCCCCTGGCTTTACGAAGGACGTACTCCCGAGCAATGCGAGCGCGAACTCAAGGAATATATCGAGAAACTCGGGCGCTGGGTTTCCGAAGCATCCGAGTATTCCGATTCGAGCATTCGCAGCCGTTTTGAGATCGACTATCAGGGCGAACACGTGGGCTCCTGCGCGAGCTATCTGATTGACGGCGACTGCAATATCTTGGACGGGTGCGATACAACGTCCCTCGGCAGGGCGATTGGCATCTGCGTGTTTGACCCCCAGTACCGCCGGCACGGCATTGCCACCGCGGCACTCACGGGTCTTATCGATTACCTAAAAGCCCATGGAAGCCAGCGCATCTTCACCCAAACCTGGTCGGGCAACGAGCGCATGATCGCGCTGGCGAAAAAGCTCGGCTTCAAAGAGTACAGGCGAAAAGACGGGATTCGCCAGGTGCGTGGAGGCGTCTACGATGGATTGACTTTCGAGCTGATGCGCTAAGCGAACGGCGCCCCAAGCCGTCTATCTACGGCAGGCACGCCTCGATAACATCCTTGCCCCTGAGCGCATCCACCCAGCTGCTAGGTATGCCATCGAAGCCGTAGACAATACCAGCAAGGGCGCCGGCAACGGCGGCGGTCGTATCGGTATCGTCGCCAAGGTTGACAGCCGTCAGCACGCACTCCGCGTAGCTCGACGTGTTGGCAAGGCACCAAAGTGCCGCTTCGTACGTATGGAGGACATATCCGCCAGAACTGATCGAGCCACGTGGCTTCCCTGCGTCAACCCCGCCCATGGCCACGGCATCGCCAACCGACATGCCGTCGACAAGCGCCTTGGCAACGTGCACCATTTGCACGCATGCCTCGGTTGAAGTCGGATGTGCATGGGTGATGGCGGAAACAGCGCGGACCTCATCGTCCGTCACATCAAAAAGCGCCAAAGGAACCGTGCGCATAAGCGAGCCATTGCCGTTATCGCGCTCGCCAGACAGGCCGTGGCCCGCAATGAGCGCCTGCGCCGTCGCGTTGCCGATATCGAAAAGTCCGTCGCATGTATAGGCGCCGTCACGATACCACGCCAGAAACCTCGTGCGGATGTCGTCAGTATCAATGCAGCCCAGCTCACGATAGCTGTCGCATATCGCGAGCGCCATGGACGTGTCGTCGCTCCAGGTGCCTGCCGGCTGTCCATGCGTACCAAAGCCGACCATCCCAGTGCACTCAAACGTATCCCGCCCGCGAAACTCAAACGGAACCCCCAGCGCATCGCCAACAGCCTGGCCGTATATGCAGTCTCGAACGTTTGCCATGACGATTCTCCTTGCCCTCGACAGTTTCTTTCCAGTCTCTCATCGGTAATCAGACAAGCACTACCCCAAAGCAACAATGTCCGTGTTAGTGAGACAGCGCCAACCGTCGCGCCGCCTGTCACCATAAGAACGGGCGTCACCTAGGATAAATATGGACATGCCTGCGACTCCTCGTAGACAAATCGTAAGCCCTCGCGCGGACAAGAAATGCAATGAGCGCACAGCGGTCGTGCGCTTACGCGCCGCCAGGCCACCGCCCCGCAGCGACCCAAAGCCCCTAAAACGGCGCCTTTGTCACACGATGGAGACGGATCTCGTCGCAAACGGCATCGCTGCGATGCGTGAGCAGGTACTCCGCCGCATCTGCAACGTCCTCTGGCAAAATCATGGGCGTTCCCACAATCTCGGGACGCACCTTGGCAACCATGCCGGTCAAAACGCCTCCCGGGGAGATGAGGTGGACGCGAACGCCGTCGTCAAAGACCTCGTTGGCAAACGACTTGGAAAGACCGCACAGGGCATGCTTGCTCGCAACATAGGCGCTCTGATTGGGATAACCCTCATGGGCAACGACGGAGCAGACGTTGATAATCTCAGGCGATGGCGATGCCTTAAGGAGCGGCAATGTCTCGCGCATGAGGATGAACGGAGCGCGCACGTTCGTTGCCATCACGGCGTCGAACTCCTCAGTCGATATGCCCTCCAGCGGCCCCGATTGCACGATGCCCGCATTGTTCACCAAGATATCGAGCCCGCCAGTTGCGCGGATGTACCCCACAAGCGCAAGGATGCTGCTCTCGTCCGTAAGGTCACAGGTGACGGTCTTGGTGGCACCGGGACAAAGGGCAGCGGTCTCATTGAGCGTGACGCCGGTCCTGCCCACCAGGACAACGTCGCAGCCAAGCTCGCTCAGCCGCTGGGCAACAGCCCTGCCAATGCCCGAGCCCGCACCGGTGATCAAAGCTCGACGTCCCTCGATGCTCGTTTTCATTTGCACTCCTCCCGCTTGAGGCTTTTTGATAATTCTGCTGAATGCATCATAGGGCCGGCAACCTTTCTTTTTATTTCCAACGTCAAAATTGCAAGAAACGCTGTGGAAGCGGCCAGAATGGGTTTGAAACGTCGCCCGATTAAACTGCTAGCTGTACGACAGCAGCATCGTCTGAACGGCTCCCCCACTCCCGCAGCTCAAGCAGCCACACCGGATGCCAGGATTAATTGCCCCCTCCGCGAATTGCTCTGCTCCCCTTGTCGTGCGCCCCTTGACAGCTCCATCGGGCAACCGATGGGGATGAAGGAGCATGCGCGCGAAACCGGCAGCTAGAACATCAACCTAAAGCGGAAGCCTCATGCGTAAGCCTCCTCCGGGAAGTTGCCATCGACGGCAGCATACGCCATGCCGTCGCGGTCTTCCCAACTCGCGCAGACGTAGCAGTTATAGCTTTCGAGCTTCTCATCTTCGCCGGCGAGCCAGGTCGGCTCGAAATCGGGAACCAAACCGTTTGGAACGACCCATCCGAACATATCACAGCAGTGCTTGCCGCCAATGATCTGCTGGTGGACGTCTATCGTGTCGAAGAAGAAGCTCATGTCGTGAGGCGCGAGCTGCGCGTTCAGGAGATCGATGGAGTCCACGACGTATTTGCTGTATTCACCGGTCAGGTCGTTCGCGTACCTTATCCCAAAATGCGCCGCAGCAGCCCCCATGCTCGAAAATCCAACCCTAGTATTCTTTCTGACGCTTGGTTACCGGCTAAATCAGCACTTTCCCATAAGAGTATCTGTGCCGAATAATTTGCTATCCGTCCTCTAGCATCCTCTTTTTGAATTTTGTCGTGATCTCCCGAGTAACCTGCTCGCGAGTCTTTTCGCCAGACGCCATGGCTCTTAAGTTCTTATAGCAGTCTCGCGACAGCGGCATGTTTTCCAGGGCCATGGTCGCAGCGACCTGCTCAATCATCTTTTCCTGTTTAGCCCCTATGCTTTCGCTTGTCATCGCAGGCCTTTTCTTTTCAATTCGCTTGGATACCAGATGGATCGATGCCGCATGCCAAACACAACCCGGCAAAAGCAGAATTGCCCGCATCCCTCGCGGGGCACTTCGACTCGTCATGATCATCCGCAAGCAGGCTCTTTTGATATATGCATGATAAAACGCCGTGCGGACACGCCATTTAATGAGAGGCAACAAATCGGTAGACGCAACTTGCTGCAGCACCGGTTTAGCCACGACGACGCCGCGCAATCAACAGTCAAGATGCAGCAGCCAATCCTTCAATGCACCAAAACGCTTTGTGATAGCCCCGTGCACCGTCCCTACCAGCACGGCCGCAAGAATAGTCCCAATGCCCACGCTGCCTAGGCCACGAATCACGAACAGGCAGGTCGTCAACGAGATAGCAGCCATCGTGCAGTCAAAGCCGATCTTGACCTTGGAAAAATCGACACCGGTCACCCGAGAAACCGCATGCATGGCTCCCTCCCCCGCCAAGGGAATCAGGTTTGTGGGAAGGTACAGGAAGATGCCCCACGCAACGAAGAGCGCACTTACGAATATCATGGCAACGCGAACGACAATAAGATCGGCCACTGGCAAAAACGTCACCAAGTAATTGCAAAACGTCGTAAAGTAGCCAAACACCACGCCGGCAACGATTTGCAGAAGCTGAACAGGATGAAACTCACGTCGCAACAGCAGAATCTGCAACAAGACCAGAGCGATATGGAACAGAATCGTCGCCTTTCCCATTTCTATCCCCCACACGCAAGTCATCGTATAGGGAATAGAGCTAACAGGAGAAACTCCCAGATTCGATCTAACCGAAAGAGCAACGCCAATCGCCATGATAAAGAGCCCAAAGATATAAACCAAAATCCGGACCCTTAAATTCTTCATCGCTCAGCTACCCCACATTCAAACATCGGAAAATGCACCGCGCGTCACACGGACACGTCTGCCGGGCACATCATAGAGTGACACCGAACATTTGATGGCAGACAACAGAATAGAAATCAGCAAGCGCCCTATTCGCCGCGGCGCAATTGCGCAGACAACACTCCCGCAGCCACGCCAACCCCTACCCTTGCAATCAAAAAATGCGGTTATAGGTAGGTTGATCCAAAAGACGCAAATAGACCCCGCCTACAATGACCATTTTCCTGCATAAACGCGCACGCAAACGATTCCCTACTCAGCACCCCCTCTTCAACCTACCTATAACCGTATTTTTTCGCCCAGTCACCCACCCAACACGCACGGCACCCCCTGTCAAAACGCAAAAAAGCCGGCCCCTTTGTCCACGCGTCCGTCGCAAAGAGCGGCACATGAACAAAAAGGGCGGCTAAAACCAACTCATCAGGGCCGGGCAACGCGCCTCAAACCCATCAGCACCTACAGCTTGCCAAGGTACTTCTCAAACTGCGGCTTGAAGCCAATATGGTCAGGCGCCTGACTCGGCATTTGCGGGAAGGCATCATGACCAGGCAGGTTGTTTGCCTCGATGAACAGCGGGCCGTCCTCGGTGATAGCAACGTCCCAGCCCACATAGCCCATGCCCGGAATCTTTGCTGCAGCCGCATGGCACAGATTCATAACCTTGTCCCACATGGGAATCTGATAGCCGGGCAGCTCGGTGCCGGAGCGCGGGTGACGCTCGTACACATGAAACTCCTTGTCGCAGGCAGGGCCCGCAATCTTTCCCGTCTCCAGGTCCACCACGGCGTACATGCCACCAGCGTTGATGTTATCTACAGGGCGGTCGCTGTTGCCCATGCGGATGCACGCATAGATCACATGCGGCTCTCCGTCCTCGGGGCGCACCGTGTACACGCGGATGGTATTCACCGAACCCGGATAAATCTTGGCCATGGCGGGGTGCTGTACCACCACGTCCTCAATCAGGTCGGCACCCGAGCCCTTTAGATAGTCATACAGGGCATCCAGCGAATCAAAATCCGCCACCTTGAGCTTTTCCACGCCCTGGCCGCAGCACAGATCGCTCGGCTTGGCGATAATCTGCTCGCGTCCCTCCATAAAGGCGAGGAACTCCTCCTTGGAGCAAGTAGAGAAATGCAGCCATCCGCGATGCAGATACTCGTTAAAGAACTCATAGAACTCGTTCTTGTTATCCACCAGGTGGTAATACTCCGGATTATTCAGACGGCGCACAATGGTGTTATTAACCCCTCTGGTCACAAAGGTGGCGCGCTGCGCATCGTTCATGTTGTAGAACTCCAGCAGCGAGTAATCCTTGTAGCCGGCACCAAACTTAAAGCCGCACTTCACCACGTCGGCAAACAGCCATACGCGGTTCTTCCCGCTCTTGTCATGGCAGTCCCCCACCGTTTGAAACAGCGCACCGTAATCCATGTGCGCGATGCAACGAAAGATATAACCCAACTTGCCCATAATGGCTCCTCGAATGCTCAGATAACCCAACGTGAGTATAGGCCGCCGTGCGTCAGCGCAACGCGACAGCGCGCACCCTTAATAGTCCACGGCGCCTTCGCTTGCCATCCACTCGCTTTGGAACTCGGCATAGCGTCCCTCGATAATCGCTTGGCGAGCACGGCGCATCAGGTCCAACAAGAAGTAGATATTGTGCTCGGAAAGCAAGATGCCGCCGAGCATCTCCTTTTGCGTGACCATGTGACGGATAAGCGCACGGCTGTAGCCGCCCGTGCACACCGGGCAGGTGCACTTGGGATCGATGGGGCCGTCGTCGTGCGCAAACTTGGCGTTGCGGAAGTTCAGACGACCCTGGCTGGAAAACGCCGTGCCCATGCGGCCCGTGCGCGTAGGCAGCACGCAGTCGAACATATCGATGCCCACGCCCACACCGCGCACGAGCGTGGTGGGGTTTCCCACACCCATGAGGTAACGAGGCTTGTTGCGCGGCATGTACTCAGAAGCAAGCGGCGCAAGCGTCTCGAACATCGTCTCGTGGTCCTCGCCCACAGAATAGCCACCGATGCCATAGCCGGGAAAATCGCCGCACTCTTCCAGATGCCTGAGCGAGCGCACGCGCAAATCCAGATGCATGCCACCCTGCACGATGCCAAAAAGAGCCTGGTCGGGGCGCGTATGCGCGGCGTAGCAGCGCTCGGCCCACTTGCTCGAAAGCTCAACGGCACGCTCCACATAGGCGCGCGTTGCCGGGTAGCCCGGGCACTGGTCCAGCTGCATGCAGATGTCGCTTCCCAGCTTCATGGCAATCTGCATGTTGTCCTCGGGCGTCCAGAACACATGACGGCCATCGTAGTCGGTCACGATAAAGCGCACGCCGTCGTCAGAGAGCTTGACGGCATCGTTATGGCTAAAGACCTGGAAGCCGCCCGAATCGGTAAGAATGGGACCGTGCCAGTTCATAAAGTTATGGAGCCCGCCCAGCTCATCAATCAGGTCCTCGCCCGGGCGCATGCTCAGGTGATAGGTGTTGGCAAGCACGATCTGCGCGCCCAACGCCTTAACCGTCTCGGTGGGGATGCCCTTGACGTTAGCCTTGGTTCCCACGGGCATAAAGATGGGCGTCTCGACATCGCCGTGCGGCGTGTGCAAAACGCCCGCACGCGCATGTGTCTTGGGATCCTCAGCGACGATGTCGTATTTGAAGAGGGATTGATCCATGTATTGGAGCTCCTTGTTGATATGCATGTACGTGCAGTAGTTTCGCACACAAAAACGGCGCGGGAGCAAAACCCGCGCCGTTTACATAGCGTTTCTGGTTGCAAGGCAATCGGCGGCGAGACGCCGGGTCCTCCGTACTCCCCTACGCTGAAAGCTCGTCGGCAAGCGTCGCGATCTGCGCGCGCGAATCGTCATCGAGCGCACCCAGGACGGTAACGCCCGCCTGGGTAAAGGTGATGTCAGAGAGCTCGGCAAGCTGCTTCTTCATAACCTTGGCCGCCATGGGCATCCAAGAACCGCCCTCGACCAGCGCGATCGTGCGGTTCTGGTAGTTATGCTCGGCCAGCGTGTGGATAAACGTGCTCATAAACGGGAAGATGCCCGTCGCATAGGTGATGGAGCACAGGACCAAGCGATCGTAGCGGAAGGCGTCTTCCACGGCCTCGGCCATGTCGTCGCGAGCAAGGTCGAACAGCGAAACCTTCTGGCCGCGCTCTTCAAGCGCTGCGGCAAGCTCCTCGGCGGTCTGTTTCATGTGACCGTAGACACTCGCGTAGGCGATAGTCACGCCACGGTCCTCGGGCTGATAAGAAGACCAGGTATTGTAGGTCTCCAGGTAGTAACCCAGGTTCTCCTTGAGCACGGGACCATGGAGCGGGCAGATAACCTGGATGTCGAGGCCGGCGGCCTTCTTGAGCACCGCTTGCACGTTCTTGCCAAACTTGCCCACGATACCAAAGTAGTAGCGGCGCGCCTCGCACGACCAGCCCTCGGGGTCCTCGATGTCGTTGGCACCAAACTTGCCAAAACCGTCGGCCGAGAACAAAACCTTGTCGTGAGCGTCGTAGGAAAACATGACCTCCGGCCAGTGCACGTTGGGCGCTGCCACAAAGGCAAGCTTATGAGCACCGAGGTCAAGCTCGCTGCCCTCCTTGACAACTACGCTGCAGCCCGCAAAATCGGTGCCAAAGTAGTTCTTCATCATCTTGAAAGCCATGGCCGAGGAAACAACCTGAGCCTCGGGATAGCGCTCCATGAAGGCGGCGATGCCCGCAGAGTGATCGGGCTCCATATGGTGAACAATCAGGTAGTCGGGCGTGCGACCGTCGAGCACGGCCTCGAGATTGCCCAGCCACTCGTCAACAAAATGAGCGTCGACGGTATCGGCAACAGCCACTTTATCGGAAAGAATCACATAGCTGTTGTACGACATGCCGTTTTCACTCACGTCATACTGGCCCTCAAACAAGTCGATGTCGTGATCGTTGACGCCAATGTAGCGGATATCCTCGGTAATCTCCATGATGCTCCCATCTCGAGCTGATCCCTGAATTCGTCATGCATTCTACCACGCGCGCAGTATGTTGCAGCAGCAGTCACATGGTATGCGCATGCGTCCCAAGCTTCAGCGAAACAAGAAGCAGCGCCGCAAGGTCAAGCACGCCCACGGCCGCCACGCGCGGCACGCCCGCACGCCCCTAGAGGCAAAACTTGCGCTCGATGGCATGCCCCGCAACGGTGAGCGCCATAACGATAAGGTAGTACACAACGGCCACCGCCAGGAACGGCTCAAACGCACGATAGGTCAACGCCTGCACGCTTTGAGCCGCGCGCATCATGTCCATAAGGCCAATGGTGGCAACAAGCGAGGAACTTTTGAGCACGGTGATGACCTCGTTCACAAGGGCGGGAATCACCGAGCGCAGCGCCTGCGGGATAATAATCAGACGCATCATGGTGCCATATGGCAGTCCGATGGCGCGGGCGGCATCGTACTGTCCGCGGTCAACCCCCTCGATACCGCCGCGCACGGTCTCCGAAACCGTCGCCGAGCCATTGAGCCCCAGCGTGATGACGCCGGCGCCAAACATTGAGATCTTATAGCCCGTGAGCTGCGGCGTTGCGAAGTACGCCATAAAGAGCAGCACGATGAGGGGCACACCGCGAAAGATCGACGTATAGAAATCGAGCAGCGCCCGCAGCGGACGGCAGGGCACCACTTTGAGCACGGCGATAATAAAGCCCAGCACAAGAGCGATTGCGAGGGCGGCCGCCGTGACCTCGCAGGTCACGGCCAGGCCCTCGACAAACATCGATATGTACGGCTGCAAAAGGTGGAACTTCATCGTCATGTACGCAAGCTTGATCAGAGGCGCGGCGGGCGACTACTTGCCCTGGGACTCGACGGTCGAGGTACCCGAAGCAGAGAAGTCGCCGTTCCACATGAAGTCGGCACCCACGTACTTTTTGATGTACTTGTCGATTGTGCCGTCCTCGAGCATCTCCCCAATGCAAAGGTCGAGCTCGGTCACAAAGCTCGCGCCCTTGTTGGACATCAGACGATAGACGCCCACATGGTCGGCGGTCTCGGCGCGGTCGAGCAGGCCGAGCACCAGGCCCTCGTTAGCATCGCGCATGGACTGGCCCTCGGCACCATCGCACAGGTAGGCGTCGATACGGCCGGCAAGCACCTCCTGCAGGCACTGGTCGCCGCCGTCGTACGTGTGCACGTCGGCGTCCGGCATCACCTTGGTGATGAACTTGTTTTGCACGGTACCGGTAGTGCAAGCGATGGACTTGCCCGCAAGGTCCTGGACGCTCTTGATGGGGTCCCCGCCCATAGTGAGCACGCCTACAAGCGGCTGATAATAGCCGCGCGTAAAGTCGTAGGTCTCCTCGCGCTCCTCGTTGGCGCTCATCGCCATGGTGAAGGCGGTGTCATTGCCCTGGATGGACGCGAGCGTGGCAGCGAAGTCCTGCGGCTCGAAGGTATAGGTGAATCCCAAGCGCGAAGCCATCTCGTCGGCAATGGCGATGTCGAGACCCACGACCTTGTGCTTGCCGTCTGCATCGGTATCGATATAGCGATACGGGGCAAAGGCATCGTCTCCCACAAAAGTGAGCTTGGCGCCCTTGATACCAGTGGCGGTCGCCGCGGCAGAGCCAGATGCGGCAGAGCCCTGGGCGGCGTTTTGAGCAGAACAGCCGGCAAGCGCGGCGACGGCACCCCCGGCGAGAAGCCCAACAAAACCGCGACGGGAGATAGAACACGTCATATTAAAGCCTTTCGACAAGATGCGGCACTAATCAGCACGCTCCATTCTACGGCGTAACCTATCGCAGCTCGCACGACGATGAAAACTAACCAGGGCGAAACATGCCCTGTGTGCCAAACCCAAACAAAGGGCACACAAAACGATAGCCGCACATCAAAAATGGGCCCCGCGCAAACGCGGAGCCCACCGGCACTCAAACGACATGAGCAGATGTCAGCCTACGGGCGCTGGCCCATGCCGCCCTCGAGGGTGACGGTCTCGCCGTTCATGTACTTAAAGTCGGGCCCGCACAGCTGCACGACCACGCGGCCGATTTCCTTCTCGACGTCACCGTAGTGACCCGCCGGCGGCATATGGACATTGGCCTTGAACGCCTCGGGATAGGCAGCCTCGAAGTTCTCGAGCTGAGCCGTCCAGGCAAGCGGGCACACGACGTTAACGTTGATACCGTCGGGACCCCACTCGTTTGCAGCCACGCGCGATAGGCCGCGGATGCCCTCTTTCGCGGCAGCATAGCTGCACTGGCCGAAGTTGCCAAAGAGGCCGGCGCCCGAGGCGAAGTTCACCACAGAGCCCTTGGTCTCCTTGAGGTGCGGGTAGGCCTTCTGCATGTACAGGTAGGTTGCATAGAGACCGGAGTAGATGGCAAGGTTGAACTGATCCATCGTGTGATCGGCGATGGTCACGCCCGAGGCGGAAGCCTGTGCGTTGTTAACCACGGCGTCGATGCGGCCAAACTCTTCGATAGCCTTGTCGATAACGTTTTGGACCACAGCCTCGTTATCCTGACCAGCCGAGACGTCTGCCTGCACGGGCAGCACCTTGATGCCGAACTCGGCCTCAAGGCTCTCCTTGGCAGCCTCGAGCTTCTTGACATTGCGCCCGGTGATAACGAGGTTCGCGCCCTCTTTGGCGAACGCGATATCGATGCCATAGCCGATGGACCCAGCGCTGCCGTCCTTGAGTGTCGCCTTGCCACCGCCGGTTACGATCACGGTCTTTCCGTCAAACAGTCCCATGTGATACTCCTATCGCATCGAAGCTTCAAATCTCCACGGGCGAGGGCCCGAGGTTTAAACCACTAATGTAGCTGAGCGTTTGCGCCCTCGACGCCAAAAATGGAGCCAAATGGGGTGAAAGGCAACACCTCACCGTCATTCGGTGTTCACGCGCGGGTATAAGATTGAACAAAACGATTGTAAGGTGCGCATCGGGCGCACACAGATAGGAGCGCCATGAGCGAAGACATCAAGACGCCAGATTCCCAGGTAGATGTAGACGAAATGGAAAAGACGGATGCCGAGCAGGACAACCTGGACCAGATCGAGGGCATCGAGGCCACGACGAGCGATGCAGCGCGCCCGGAGGGTGCCGTACTCGAGGACGACGTCGCGGAGGCCAACGACAACCACGACGACGATGAGCGCACCGACAATGCAAGCGAGCCGGCGGGCGAGAAGCATGCCGATGACAAGAGCGAGCCGGCGGGCGAAGAGGCCGACACCGACGAGCAGATTGAGCCCGGCAAAGAAGACGACCAGCAAGACAGTACCCCCCTCGCCCTCGACGGCGTGCCCGTGCTCGCTGATGTCGCCGCCACCGTGTCTGATACCGAAAACATCCCGCGCTTCCTCACGCGCGACCAGTATGAGCAAGTGGGAGACGATCCCGATCCTTTGCCCTCGGGCTTTGAAGTCATCGACGGAGGAATCTCGGCGACAGGCGGGGCTCAAACTCCCACTGTCCCCGACGAGGAAAGTGCCCCTAAGGAAGCGCTGCCAGCAAAACCAGAGGATGGCGCCGCGCAAGCCGTCGCCAAGGCCGGAGCTGCAATCGCCGACGCCGCCGCGAGCGTGGGCACGATGCTCTCGCAGGGTATGGGAGCCGTCCGCGAGGTGAGTGCCGCCCGACGCGCGCACAGTGAAGCGCGCGATCACCTGGACGAGCTCTCGCAAGTCATCGAGGAAAACGAGGACGAGCTTACGCATCGCCGCGATGTGGAGGCGAACTACGCTCAAATCGTTGCCGAACAGACCGCTCGCCAAGCTAGCTGCTTGGAGTCCGTACGTGCTGCCGTCGCCGCCCAGCAGGCGATCGCCAAGACAATCGACGACCTCAAACAGAGTCTCTCTGCCATGAAGGACGCAGACAAGGCAACCGAAAAGCGCCTTAAGTCGGCGCTTGACGCCGCCGAGTCCCAGGAGGCATCCGCACGAGAAGGGGCAAATCGCCTGGTAAGACGTGTAACCGACGCTCAGCGCGGACTTGAATCGGCAAAAGCCGATCGCGAAACCAACCTTGCCGCCGCACGGAAGGCCGTGGAGAGCGCACAGGCACGCCTCAACGCCCTACGCGAGGAATTCGCCGAAATCCAGCGCAATCCGTCTGCGAACTCTGCCGCATACAGCGTACGCGGCACTGAACTCGAAAACGATATCTCCGACGCCGCCGAGCAGCTCCGCACCGCACAAGAGCAGTTGCCGCGCCTTACCGCCGAGCTCGACCAATCCATTGCCGACGCCGAAGCGGTCGTGGCCGAAGCCAACAAACCTATCGAAGAAGCCCGCTCTTCGTTCCGCGATGTCTCAAATGCCACCGCCGAAGCTCGCGACGCTTTAGACGCCGCTCGCAAAGACGCCGAAACCCGTCAAAAGGAACTTCGTTCCCAGATCAACGAACAGGAAAAGGCTCTCAAAAACCAACAGAAAGCCCAGCAAGAAGCCCAAGACGACGCCGACAACGCGGCAGAAATCCTCGCCGACGCGAACGATATCCACGCTCACCCGGAAATCACTCAGCAGCTCGCCGCCCGTATCGACTCGGATAAGCAGTACCAGGCCCAGCAGATGCAGCAAGTCGAATCGCTTGCCGCAACCGAGAAGAATGTTCGCGAGCAAACGCGCACGTCGCGCCTTAAGTTCGTGGGCATTGTGGCAGCGATCGTCGTGGCGGTCGCGCTTCTCATCTTTTGCTGGACCACGTTTATGAAGTAGCGAAAGGCTTCGACCTCACGCGGCATTTAAGCTGTCATGGTAATGAAGGGGGCGCATCGGCTGATGCGCCCCTTTTTTTGCGCAGGTGATGCACAAGGCATCGCTCGAAGATGGCAACATGCCATGAATGCCCCGCAATCATGCGTTCACCGCCTGCTTACAGAGGGTAGATAGGGGGTTGCTTTTCAAAACTCTTCGAAATGTGTACCCTAAATCGATTTCTTCGAGTAGACAGCCGTTTGAATCAGCAAAACCCCAGGATTTCGAAGCTCAAACAGCCGCTCTACTCAGCATTTTGATTTTAGGGTACACATTTCGAATTGTTTTGTTCAGATAGCATTTCTTAAGACGCGAACGGGGTAAAGAAAAGCGTCATCAGCACCCTTATGCACATTGACGCGCAGCGCCTTCTCCAAGCATGAGCACAGCAAAGAAGGGCATGAGGCGCAGTGCGCTGCTCGCTGGAAGAATCAGAGCGCAAGATGCTCGTCGCCCACGCCCGGCACCGGACTACCGTCAGGTCAACGTCCTAAGCCATGCATCACATTACCGGCACAGAGCCATCCGGCATCGATTCGACGGGCTCATCCAAGCCCGGGGCAGCCTGATCGCCTTCACGGCCAGGCAGCGACGCCACCACAACGCCCGTCACCACGAGCACAGCACCAAGGTAGCCTTGCGCGGGAAGCGTCTCGCCCAGCACGAAAAAGGCCAGCACGGCAGAAGCGACCGGTTCGATTGAGAACAGCAAAGCAGTGTGCTCGGGCGTGGTATGCGGCTGCGCAACAGGCTGCAACACAAATCCAAATGCGCTGCACACAATGGCGAGCCCCAAAATGGCACCCCACTGCGCTGGCGTCTGCGGCAACGTTGGGACCTCGCAAACAAGGGAAAACACCAAGCCATATAGGCCGGCAAATCCAAGCTGCCACGTTCCAAGCAGCATGCCGTCGATACCCGGAGCCAGTCTATCGGTAGCAACAATGAACACGGCATAAAGAAGGGCGCCCGCCAGACAAAGAGCGTCTCCCGGATGCAACTCAAGCCCGCCGCGCAGCGAAAGCAAAGCGATGCCCGCAAGCGTCACCATAGTTCCCGCAATGATAGGACGAGGCGGCATGCGACGTTGAAGTGCCGCATTGATGATAGGAACGAACACGACTGCCATCGCGGTCAAAAAGCCGCCGTTTGACGCCGACGTCGTCTCGAGTCCATGGGTAAGAAACGCAAAAAGGCCGAACAGAAGCAGACCGAGCACGGATGCATATTTAAGAATAACGCGATTGGTATGGGCAATCTTGCGGAACGACACGGCTCCCACCACAGCAAACGCGATAAGAAAACGCATCGCGATTACCATGAACGGACCCATACCGCCCAAGCCGATCTTCATAAGGAGGTAGGAGCTCCCCCACCCCACGGCGACCAGGCCCAGGGCAATATCAGCCTTACCCTGAGTCCATGCAAATGAATGCACAGTCTTCGTGTTCATCGAGTAGCCCCCTTCCGTACTCCGTCCGCTTCATTCGACGGGACTGTTATAACCCCTTGATTTTCATTTGAGAAGCGAATGATTATTATTGAAGCCATTACAAGTTATTATGGCAAAAATGCGCCGAATACAAGACCGCCGCAACGCCTCGCAAACGTAAGGACCGCACGTGAACCGCTATGAAATCTTCTTGAAGGTCGCCGAGTGCGGCAATATCACAAAGTGCGCGCAGTCCGTGCACTACACGCAAGCCGGTATAAGCCACGCCATCGCTGCACTGGAAAAAGAGACCGGCCTCACACTCTTTGCGCGTACGGCGCGCGGCGTCACGCTGACCGAAAACGGGCGCCGCCTGTTGCCCTCGATTCAAGCGCTCGTGAACGACCAACACGCCCTCACGCAAGCGATCAATCAAATTGGCGGCGTGGTAGCGGGAACACTGCGCGTGGGGACCTTCACCAGCGTCTCGATGCAATGGCTGCCGCGACTAATTCAAAACTTCACCGCGCGCCACCCCGGCGTCGAGTTCGACCTGCAGGCAGGAGACTACGACCAAATCACCGAAATGCTCATGGCGGGCAAGGTCGACTGTGGCTTTTTGGCGGCGCCCGTGCACGAAGGACTCGAATTCTTCCCGCTCTACCGCGACCCCATGTTGGCGTTTTTGCCCAAGGGACACCCCCTTGCCCGTAAGCGTTCACTCACGCTCGACGATCTGCTGGATGAGGAACTGATCATTCCCGCACAAGGCTCGGACAACGACATCAACGCAGTTCTCAAGGAGACCGAGAAGCCCGCGAACATCCGCTACGTCCTCAACGACGACTTCTCGGTGCTTTCTATGGTCGAAGGCGGACTTGGCGTGGCAATCATGCCCGAGCTAATCCTCAAGAGCTGCAAGTCGTATCCCGTAGCAAGGCCTCTATCTCCAAAGCGCTACCGAACCATCGGCATCGCATCGCTGCCCAAAGGCGGCATCTCGATGCTCGCGCAGACCTTTATCGATTTCCTTGTTGAAGACGCACCGATGCATCGCATCTAATCGCCGCGACAAGAGGCAATGGCAGCACAGCGGCTTGGACGCAAAGCCCCTAAGTGCAACATCCGTATCGCTGCACCCTGCAATCACTCTGCAGCGCCATCGCGCCGAAACCGTGCGAGGACGCGGAGCGCCGCATCGACCGGCCCCGGTTGCAAGCGATGTCGCACATCCTCCAGGCGCGCGGGAATATCGATCTGCTGCGGGCAATGCCGAGCGCACTTGCCGCAATGGATGCAATTACTTACCAGCTTGGGAGAAGCGGTTCGCACGGCGCTCGCGGTGAAATACTGAGACAGTCCCGTCCAGCGGCCATAAGCAAAACTGGCATTATAGGCGGCAAAACATCCGGGGATATTGATTCCCTGCGGGCAGGGCATGCAGTAGTTGCAACCCGTACAGGGCACGCGGTTAAAGCGCTCGAAGACTTCGACCACGCGCGCGATGGTCTCGAGCTGAGAGGGCGTCATGGCTTTGGGTAGGGCCGCATCGGCGATTGAGGCGTTTTGGTCAACCTGCTCGGTCGAAGCCATGCCCGAGAGCAGCATGGTGACCTGCGGATGATTCCACACCCAGCTCAAGCCCCAATCCGCAGGAGTCTGAAGATGCCCAGCTCGCGCCTTTTTCAAGATTTCCTGAGCTGCACGCGGAAGCTTATCGACCAAACGCCCGCCCAGGAGCGGTTCCATCACGAACACGGCAAGGCCGCGGGCATGGGCCTCCATCACGCCGGCAGTCCCCGCCTGGTAGTGTTCGTTCGCATAGTTATATTGCACCTGAACAAAATCCCAGTCATATGCGTCGAGCATGCGCGGAAAATCATCGGCAGAGCCATGATAGGAAAAACCGATCTGTCGAATACGTCCCTCGCGCTTCTGCCGCGCAATCCAATCCTTGATGCCCAATGCCGCCACGTGCTCCCATTGTGCAGGACTTGTGATGTTATGCATGAGATAGTAGTCGATATGGTCGGTACGCAGCCGCTTGAGCTGCTCGTTAAAGAACCGATCAAAATCCTCGGTGCGCTTACACGAGGCATGGGGAAGCTTGGTTGCGATAAAGACCTTGTCGCGCAAGCCAAGCTTTTCGAGCGCCATTCCCACGCAAGCCTCGTTGCCTGGATAGAGATAGGCTGTATCCAAGTAGTTAATGCCCCGCTCGACGGCGCGGGAGATAATATCTTGCGCCGCCTTCGCGTCGGGCCGGCCCAGTTGATAACCCGGGAAGCGCATGCAGCCCAAGCCCAAAGCAGAAAGCCTGTTGCCACTTGCAGGATCCGTTCTGTACTGCATGCACGTCCTTTCCTCAGCATACTCGAGCATCATCATACCGCGCTCAAGCAAACTGTTAACCTGCGCGCAACATCGCAGTATCCCGTTGTAATGGCGCTATCATAAGCAAACGCGTATCACACCCCAACCGAGAGGAACGCGCATGCCCATCGAGACCGTTGCCATCATCGGAAAGGGAGCCGTGGGCTTGCTCCACGGTAGCAAAATCGCAAAAGCCGTTGGGTCCAAGCATCTCGAGTATGTAATGGACGACGAGCGCTACCTGCGGCATCGCACAGATAGAATCGTCATCAACGGTGAGGATCAAAACTTCACTACCATCCCCGCCGGCCAAGCAAAACCCGTCGACCTGGTTATCCTTGCCGTCAAGGCAACCGGACTCGACCAGGCAATCAATAGTATGGAAGGCCTGGTGGGACCCGAAACGCGCATCATCTCGCTGCTCAACGGAGTAACGAGCGAGGAGGCAATCGCCGCGCGCTATGGCTGGAAGCATCTGGTTCTTGCCATCACGCAGGGCATGGACGCCGTTTTTATCGACAACGTACTCACCTACAGCCACGCAGGCGAAATTCGTCTGGGTGCAGCGGCGCAAACCGAGGCGGGCGTCGTTGAAGACATCGCCGACCTGCTCGAGCGCGCCGGTATCTCCCATGCGGTTGAGAAGGATATTCGCCGACGCATGTGGGCAAAGCTGATGATGAACGTTGGCATCAATCAAACATGCATGGTATATGGCGGTACCTACGGAACCGCGCTTTCAGATGGCGAGCAGAATCGCTGTCTTGTCGCCGCCATGCGCGAGGCGAAGGCCGTCGCCAACGCAGAGGGGATCATAATCACCGAAGGTGACCTCAACGAGATGATCTCCATCATCGCCAACCTCGACCCCAACGGCATGCCCTCGATGGCTCAAGACCGCATCAACCGCAAACGTACAGAGGTGGCGCTTTTTGCCGGCACCATCATCGAGCGCGCCGAACGCCACGGATTATTGGTGCCTCAAAACCGCTGGCTGCTTGAGCGCGTACGGGAGATTGAGTCTTCCTGGTAAAAGACGAGAACGTAAAGCGGCCATAGAGCAATGCAAAACCGGACGCCCGCATGCAAATGCGCGAGGGCGTCCGGTTTCGCTTTTACAATATGATGAAAGTATGAAGATGTGACAAAATAAACCTGTCGACTTTTTGTCACATTAGTCGAGCTTGGCGAAGGCCTGGCTCAGATCCCAGATGATATCCTCGACGTTCTCGGTGCCGATGGAGAGGCGAATCGTCGAGGGGGTGATGCCCTGATCGGCGAGCTCGGCCTCGGTGAGCTGGGAGTGCGTGGTGGTTGCCGGGTGAATTGCCAGGCTCTTCACGTCGGCAACGTTGGCGAGCAGCGAGAAGATCTGCAGGTTGTCGATGAACTTCCAAGCCGCCTCCTGGCCGCCCTTGATCTCGAAGGTGAAGATCGAGGCGCCACCGTTGGGGAAATAGCGCTGATAAAGCTCATGATCGGGATGATCGGGCAGGCTCGGGTGGTTGACGGAGGCAACATGCGGGTCCTGGCTCAGAAACTCAACGACCTTCTTGGTGTTCTCCACATGGCGGTCGACGCGCAAAGAAAGCGTCTCGGTACCCTGAAGCAGCAGGAATGCGTTGAACGGAGAGATGCAGGCGCCCTCGTCGCGCAGGAGAATAGCGCGGATATAGGTTGCAAACGCAGCGGCACCCACGGCATCGACGAAAGAAATGCCATGGTAGGAGGGGTTGGGATCGGCGAGCTGCGGATACTTGCCGGAAGCCTTCCAGTCAAAGTTGCCGCCATCGACGATCACGCCGCCAAGCGAAGTGCCGTGACCACCGATGAACTTTGTCGCGGAGTGAACGACGACGTTTGCACCGTGCTCCAGCGGACGGAACAAGTACGGGGTGCCAAAGGTATTGTCCACAACAACAGGCAGACCGTGCTTGTGGGCAATCTCGGAGATTGCGTCGATGTTGGGGATATCGGAGTTGGGGTTGCCCAGGGTCTCCAGATAGACAACGGTGGTGTTGTCCTGAATTGCGCCCTCGACCTCCTCGAGATTATGAGCATCGACAAAGGTCGTCTCAATACCAAACTGCGAAAGCGTATGCTCGAGCAGATTGAACGAGCCGCCATAGATGGTCTTCTGAGCAACCACATGGTCACCGGACTGCGCAAGTGCCTGGATGGCATAGGTAATGGCAGCAGCACCCGACGCGACGGCAAGGCCCGCCACGCCGCCCTCGAGCGCGGCGATACGATCCTCAAAGACGCTCTGAGTCGAATTGGTCAAGCGCCCGTAAATGTTGCCGGCATCGGCCAGGCCAAAGCGATCGGCAGCATGTTGGGAGTTACGGAAGACATAGCTCGTGGTCTGATAAATGGGCACAGCGCGAGCATCGGATGCGGGATCCGCGCTCTCCTGGCCAACATGCAGCTGAAGGGTATCGAAGCCAAAGGTATGCTCGGGGTTGTTGACAAACTGGGACATGATGTTCTCCTTAAACAGGGTAGGCGCAAAAGCGCGGGAAAAGCGGGCGTTAAAGCTCCCGGTCACACGGTGCTATCGGGACATTCGCGAATCGCGGGTTGTCCCCAGCATGCGTGGCAACCGGGAGCTATGCATTCGTTCCATCTGACACATCTGTGGGTCCTCCCCTCTGGTTCGTTCTCCGCAGGGACAATTCCCTATCGGCTTGGTATGTTTAGCATAGTAAAATCGCCGATACTTCACGTCAATCATTAAAATATAGTAGCTAGCTATCGTTAAAATAGATAACAACTCAGACGAGAGGACATCCATGACTCTGCAGCAACTGCGCTTCCTCATTGCGGTAGCCGAGAACGGCTCCATCAACGCCGCAGCTCAAAACCTCTATACCGCCCAATCGAACATATCGAGCGCCATCAAATCGCTTGAGGGGGAGCTGGGGATATCAATCTTCACGCGCAGCAGCCGCGGCGTCATGCTCACCTCGGACGGCACCGAGCTGCTGGGCTACGCTCGCCAGGTAGTCGAGCAAGCAAATATGCTCGAAGCCCGCTACGAGCACAACGAGGCACCACAGGAGCGTCTCGCTGTCTCGGCTCAGCACTACGCCTTCTCGGTGCAGGCGTTTATCAACGTGGTCGAGGCGTGCGACGCCCAAAAGTTCGAGTTCACCATGCGCGAGACCACAACCGCACAAATCATCGACGACGTACGCGCGTTTCGCAGTGAAGTAGGAATCCTCTACCTCGACGATTTCAATCGACGCGTACTGGAAAAGGCCTTTGCCGACGCACGCGTGAGCTTTCATCCGCTCTTCAACGCGCGCGTCCACGTGTTTGTAAGCGAGAGTCATCCCCTCGCGAGGAAGCCTTCCATTTGCCTTGAAGACCTCGTGCCCTATACGCGCTACAGCTTTGAACAGGGAACGTCCAACTCGTTCTACTTTTCGGAGGAGCCTTTCTCGCACATCCCCTGTGCGCGCAATATACGCGTATCGGACCGTGGAACCCTCACCAACCTGCTTACCACATCAAACGGATACGCACTGTCCACCGGCGTGCTTTCGAGCGAAATGCAGTCGGGCATGGCGAGCATCCCGCTCAAAGAAGATGCGCACATGCTTGTTGGCTACATCGTGCACGACGAGCGACGGCCCGCACCGATCCTCACGCAATACCTCTCCGAGCTGCGACGCATCATCGCCGATGCCGACCGCAACGGTGCCGTTCTCATCGCGGAGAACGGCACGAGCGCCTAGGCCAGCAAGCGATAGGTTATAACCTGCGGCTGCCCCGACCTTTGAGGGTCTTCGACTTCAACGCGCACGAACTTAAGGGTTACCTCGCAAAAGCCCGCGCGATGCAGAACGTCGAGGTAGACACGCGCTTGCAGACCGTGTTTTTTCCGCAACTCCTCGAGGGTTTCGTCGGGAGAACCGCCCGTTTTGTAGTCGATGACCAGCGCGCGCGAAGGGTTGGCAGGATCGTATGCCAAGGCATCGATCGCGCCTTCCGCAAAGCCGCCAAAACGCTGACGGATCTCATCGTCATCAAGGCCCAACGAGAAAAACGGAACCTCGGCCAAGACGCGCGGCCAGCCAAGAAGCTCGGCGCGCACATCCGAGTCAGACCAAAGCCCCAACGCCTCATCAAAGCGAGCGCGCTGCGAGGCCGACACTTTCCAGTACGAGCACAGCGCCTCTGCACGCGCAGCCGGCAGCGACGCAGAGCCTGTCTCGATTAGCCATTGCGCCGCAGCATGAAATGCCGAGCCGAGCGCACAGGGGTCGCCCTCGTGCAGGAGGGCGCGCGACGAGGCCACGTCAGACGAAGTCAGCGTCTCTTCGAGTGCATCGCCCGTCAAGTCATCAAACGCATCGGCCCGAGGGATAAACACGAGATTTGACCCCTGCGAAGGCAGACGATCCTCCCCCTCCTCGTCAAGCGTTGCTGCCATCGAGGAGTAGCTATAGGAATCGCGTTCCGCACGCGGAGCGACAGTGGAGCGAAGGCGATGATGCTCCGGGTATGCCAAGGTAAAGGTATCGAGCGGTCCGCCGTCGTTGGGAAGAACGTCCGCATCGGTGTCAGACGCGCCTTGCGCGACAGCAAGTTTATCGGTCATGTCGACATAACGAGATTCGCCGTAGGAAAAATCCCCCAACGGAATAAAGGCGTAATCACCGCTTTCAGAGCCCTCGAACACCAGGCGATCCTGAGCAAGGTCCGCTATACCCTTGGGCAAAATGCGATCGAGCACGGCAGCGGTAAGGTCGCGGTCCTCGTTGAACTTGAGCTCTGCAACCTTGCCTGCCTTGCGCGCCGTCCCCGTACCCGCATCGAGTGCCAAGATGAGCACTTCGCGGGCGCGCGTCATGGCAACGTAGAGCAGACGTGCACGCTCCTTGAGCGATGCCGCTTCGCCTTCTTCTCGCATGGCGACAAACTCGCCCGCAGCAGAATCCGTGGCGCACACATCATCCATAAGCTCAGGGTCAAGCCATGCGGGCGAGGACGTGCTACCGCGGAAATACTTATTGAAGGCCTTCTCGACATCGGCGCTTGCGACAAACGTCCCGTCTGCAGCGCGGCCCCCCGCAAAACGGGCGGGCAGCAGCGAAACGTCGGCATGGTCTGCGGCGCGGCGCATCTGCATGCGAGAAGAATTAGCGTGGATGCTATAGCAATCCGCCACCGCGACAACCGGGAACTCCAAGCCCTTCGAGGCATGCACCGTCATGATGCGAACTGCCGAGGCGTCACCCTCATTTAGGGCACCGGGAGCCTCCTTGCCCGCCAAAAATGCATCGAACGCGCCCGCGATCTGTCGTGGCGCATTGCCAAGGGCGTCTTCCGCATCCTGCAGGGCGTCGAGAGCCTTGAGCACGTTGGCGGCGATGGCACGCCCTTCGGGGCCGCGCTTCGCCAGGCGGACAAACCATCCCGAGGCGTTGATCACATCGCGCGCGATGCGGGCAAAAGAATCGCGACCCACACGTGCGAAGGCATAGCGAAGCACCTGTCGCGCGCGATGGAGCAGGCGAAGATTCTCAAAACCGGGCGCATCGTCATCCGAAGCAATGCCTGCATCCAGGTTACGGCGCCGCGTCTCGCCTGTTTCGGGGTCGTACGTGGTAGCGAGAGCCAAGAACTCCTCGACGCCGAGCGCGAACATCGGAGAAGCAAGCAACGGCATGAGTCCTTGGGCAGTGTCTGCAGGATTCGCAAGCGCGCAGACGAGAGCGCGCACGGCGGACACCTCGGGCGCGCTTGAGAACACCGAGCCACCGGAGATGACACAGTCGAGTCCCCGCGCGCGAAATGCAGCGGCATAGCGGTCGGCAAAGGTCATGCCGCCCAAAAGCAATACCATGCCGCCCACGGGCTGACCCTTATCGGCAAGCTCTTTAAAGCGAGCTGCAATCGTTGCCGCCTTGACGTCAATGCGCTCCTCTGCACTGCCGCCCGCAACAAAAATTGCCTGACGACGTGAGACGTCCGCGGCGACCAGCGCATCGTGCCTGCCCTCATGCGCTTCTAGATCCAGGAAATCGCGCATCAAGCCGCCTTGTTCGCCATCAAAGACACGCGCCACATATTCCAAAATCTGAGCGTGACTGCGGAAGTTGCGCACGAGCTTGACGATGCGCCCCCGAGAGGACGAGTCGCTGTTGCCGGCTGCCTGGGCGATTGAGCGTTCCTGACGACGAAACACTTCGACATCTGCGCCGCGAAAACGATAGATCGACTGCTGGGCATCGCCAACGGTGCATAGCGCACGGCCATCCTCGCCCGTTAGATAGGAAATAAGGTCGACCTGCTGTTGATCGGTATCTTGAAACTCATCAATCATCACGAGCTTGAAACGGTTCTCATAAGCAGAACGCACTGAAGGATAATCGCGCAAAGCCTCATGGGTCATGCGCAGAAGATCGTTGTTGTCCAAGCCGCCCGCGGCGCGCTTGAGCTCGCGGTACTCGGCCTCGACGCGGCGAGCAAGCTCAAAGAGCTGCTCTGTCGCGGCAGAGCCCACAGCCACCATCGCATTGATAAAGCTATCCGCCGCCTCGGCTTTAAGAAGCAAAACCTGGTCTTTGGGAAACGCCTTGCTCGCGCGCGGAGCAGAGCAAGCCAGCATGCAGGCACCAAGATCTGCCATGGTCTTTTCGCTCGCCTCGAAAGCGTCGATAGCGGCAAGCGCCGTGCGGGCGCATTCGGCGGCACCGGAACTCGCCTCCAAGCAAGGGCGATACGCATCGGCCAGACTGCTTAAATCCGCCTGCGCCCCCACAACGTGAATGTCATCCATGCCATGCGGAAGCGCGCAGGACACCTCAAGCAAACGACGCACCAGGGAGCGCGCCGAAGTGCCCATCTCGCTACCGGAAGGACCGATCTCTCCGTAGAGCGGATACCAGGTTTTGAGTTCGGCAAAAGGATCGGCGTCATCGCCGCGCTCATCGCGGGCTGCAGAAAGTACGTGCTCCACCGCACGGTCCATGAGGACCGCGGCCGACCCCTCCTCAAGCACCTGGAAAGCGGGATCGATACCCAGCTCGAGAGCATGGGTGCGAAGAATACGAGAGCACATGCCGTGAATGGTCGAAATCCAAGAATCGTCGACCGTCAGGGCCTCTTCTGCCATGCCGGCTTCAATAAGAGCGGCACGCACGCGCTCGCGAATCTCCGCCGCGGCGTCTTTGGTAAATGTGATAGCGAGCACCTGGTCCAGATGCTCGGCAAAAGGACCGGACTCCGGGGAGAGCGCCCACAGGATACGGCGCGTAAGGGTGAAGGTCTTGCCCGAGCCGGCGCCCGCCGACACAAACAGAGGGCGATCGAGCGTCGTCACGATCTCGCGCTGTTGAGGCATCAATGTTGAGAGATCCATGGTACTCACGCTCCCCTCCTCTCAAATCCAGACGGATGGTTAAACGAACAACGGCCGGCGGGATCTTCGGATGCACACACAACACCATGGGCCATCTCATCCAGGCGCTGTGCGATAGCATCTTCGACGCGGTCAAGCAGCTGCTCAAACGTCATAGTCCCGCCATGCTCCGCTGCAGGGAAGCCGTCGCGCAGCCCGGGGATCATGCCCTCCTCGGCCTTGTCGCCCACAAGCGCTGCGGCGGCAGCGCCACGCATGGCGGGTGCGCGCCCCTTCGTGGAGAAGTAAAGCGCAGCGGCCGGTTCAAGGCCCAGGGCACGACGCATCGCCTGAGCATAGATGAGCGATTGTGTGTGCTCGGGGAGCCAACGTTCATCCTCAGCCGGAATCGTGCCGTCCTTGAGTGGCATGGTGGGATCTTTGAGCTTGAAGGGATTGACGTCCCCGCGATGCTTGTAATCGATAATGGCCGCGCGGCCCTCGGCATCCACATCCACACGGTCGATGCGCCCGCCCAGGGGCCACCCGGCGTAAGTGACGCCCAGGCCATTGAAGGAGTACTCAAGATATGCAGGCTTGAACGGCATAAGGGCGCCCGCCTCATAGCGCACCACACGCTCGAGCTGAGGCAAGATCTCGTCAATCTGCGCGCGCTCGCCTGCGTCGAGGGGCACAAGCGCGCCGGAGCTCGTCGTCTTGCCTCGTGCGTGTTCCGCACGGACCTCATCAAACGCCTCGTGCAAGACGGAAAGAGCCGCCGGCACGTTCTCGGGGCGCACGCGGTCCACGCCCGCCTCGAGCAGTTCGCTATGAAAGCGGAACATAACATCGTGGACGAAGTTGCCTTTTTCGATATTGCCAAAGCCGGCGTCGATCGAAGAAGGACGCACACGCGAGGAAATAAACCAGCACAGGGGGCAGGAGCTGTAGCTTTCGATCTGCGAAGCGGATAGTTGCCGCGCAACCAGCTCACCGTCCTCGCTGCGTTGGCGAAGGACCACATAAGGCGTAGCCTCGTCGCTCAACTGCTGAGGAGGAAGGCACTGGACTTGGCACGTATCGAGGCCAACGGTGCCCGAGGGATCAAGATCGAGTACGATATCGCCCTCGTCGGTCTGTTCCACATTCGCAGCGGCACCCGCGCGCGTGCGAAGTTCGGTCCAGATGGCAGCGGGATAGATATCCTTGGCCTGGCGATCATGCGTCACGCGTGCAAGAATCGCCGCGCCGCTTGAAGCGCGAACGGCGCGGTCGAAGAGCACACGCTGGTACGACGCGGGATCGATTGCCACCGGAGCCGCTGCCAGGCGCTCGCCCAGCAACGTGGAAGCGTCCTCTTTGACCGCAAGGGAATAGGTTTCGGCGTCGACATCCAAAAAGACCATCGCATCGAAGGCGCCCGGGCGAGCCGCGGCCGCCGCGGCAAGCGTCAGGAACTGCACCACGGGGCGCGATCCCGAAGCATCGGCGGGCTCGGAAAGATCATTGTTGGCTTCGACCTCGGATGTCTTTGCCGATATGCCAACCTTGAGACCGGAGAGCACGCCCGTAGCCACACTTTGAGGGACGTCGACGGCACGCGTCTCATCCATAAGCATGGCAATCACCATTTTGAGCATGGACGCCTCGCGCTCACGCGCCACCGCTCCATCCGTATTGCCAAAAGCATACGCGGGCAGCGCCTCCACAACCAAAAGCATCGATTTAAATGCCGAGACGGGACGCTCCTGCATCAGGTACTGCACTACATCGGCACACACCGCGGGAACCTGCGCCCAGGGATTGTCGGAATCGAGCTTCTTGCGCTGGGCGGTCACGCGCGTCTGGATACTCTGCAGCTCACTCAGCACGGCATCGACGCCCATGGCGCGCTTGCCACGGATCTTCTTATCAAAAACGCGCGCAGACCAGGCATCGCAGCCCGAAAGCGGACAGGCAAGCCAGTCGGAGAGCTCGGGGGCAGGCCACCACTCGGAATCGGGAATCTCTCCCGCCGCCGCAGCCCTCATGCGCGCCACGAAATTGGCCAAAGCGTTGAATTGCGCGCCCGTACGCGACTCGTCGAACCTGGCATCGGCAGGAGCAATCGCCCGCACTCCGCAGGCGGTAAGACGCTCGGCAAGCTGGCAGGCCGCCTTCGCCGGGCGGCGCGCCACGACCGCGACAACAGCCTGTGGGCTCGATGCTGCCGCGCACGCCTGCTCGGCGGCGCGGGAAATAAGCTGAGCGTAGGAGCGCTCGCGTGCATGCGGACCCGCCACTTCAAAAAACAACGCGGGAAGCACGGGGGAAGCAGCGGCTTCGCCCGCAAGAGACTCCTCGACCGAAGCCTCAACACCACGGACACCAAACGCCTCTTCGATACACAAGGCGGCATCGCGTTGCTGCGGAGCGAGCAGCACGGTGCATTCGCCCGCCGCCCCCACCGAAGCAAGCAAGTCCATAAGGTAGGCGGGAACCTTTTGCATGTCGCGCACGATTACGCAGGAGGCGCAGGCGGGAAGCTCGTCTGCAAATGAGTGAGCCAGGCGGACCGCCGCCGCCGAGGGCTCCTCGAGGCCAAGCTTTGCAAGACGATCCGCGTAGCGCCTGAGCAGGCGTACAACCAGGTCCTCGGCTTGCGAAGCGGGTGCCAGACGAGCCATGCGCGCCCCATCGAGCACATACGGCAAAAAGTCGCGCGCCATGGAGGCGAGCAGGAAACGCGTGCCCGGAGTATCACGCAGCGGCTCCAGATCGGAAGGGTCCCAGGATGCCAGAATGTCGGCGATAAGCAAGCTTCGCTGCAGAGCGCTCACCAGATGGGTGCCCGTCCCCAGCAGCTCCCAAAGCGAAGCGATCCATCCGGCAGGCGTTGTCACCTCAACGCCAAGGCCACAGCCGGCCTGTGCCAACGCATGACGACACGTCTCGCGTTCCTCGAAAGAAGAGGTCAGCAGCTCAACGCGCCCGCGCGCAGTCACCGCACGACGTATGGTCAAAAATTCCGCGCCAACAGGCTCCGCAGCCGAATCGACAATACGAATGTGAACTGCCATGGTCCTCCTACGTTCTCTTTTTGCCACTAACCATGCTACATGCCCGTGCGGACAGACAGCATCACGGCAGGCGCCTCGCGCAAACAAAACAGGCCCCGTTCCAAAGGAGCGGAGCCCGGGTGACAATCGCCTTAAATCAGATGCCTATTTCGCGTCATCAAGCTCGATAAGCACGCGACGATAGCCGCCAGATTCGCCGTTCAGGGCCTTTGAGACGCGGCTCACTGTGGTCGACGAGGCACCGGTACGAGCCTGGACCTCGACATAGGGCTCACCAGCGTCGAGGAAACGAGCAACCGTCAGACGCTGAGCAAAATCGCAAATCTCGCGTGGCGTGCACAGGTCTTTGAGGAATGCTCGAACATCATCCTCGTTCTTGAGCAAAAGCAGTGCCTTTACAAGTTGATCGACGTCTTCACGATCGAATAGAGCTTCAACATCCATGGGAACCTCACCGTCATATCGAAGAGTGCACTGGTAACGATGACCAGCGCGCCTGTTTTTCCATCGGCCAGTGTAACACGCCATCACGCTAAAGTATCCGCCCACTCCGCGGACGGTCCCCCTCCCCCTCAAAATGTGTCACTTTTTCGACAGGTTTATTTTGTCACATCTTCACGGGTCCTACACACATATGAACAGGATGTGAAAATGTGACAAAATAAACCTGTCGACTTTTTGTCACATTAGGGGCGGGTTTGGCCGCAGCCGCGGATTTCGTATTTGTAGGTGGTGAGTGCCTCGGCGGCAAAGGGGCCGCGGGCATGCAGTTTCTGGGTGGAGATACCAATCTCTGCGCCAAGCCCAAACTCGCCACCGTCGGTAAAGCGCGTGCTTGCATTTACGTAAACGGAGCTCGCGTCGACCTCACGCAAGAAACGCTCGCCCGCTGCCGTGTCCTCGGTCACGATAGCCTCGGAGTGACCCGTGCCGTAGCGGTTGATGTGCGCAATGGCCTCGTCCTCGTCTGCCACCACCTTGACGCTCATCTCGAGCGCCAAGTACTCGCGTCCCCAGTCCTGCTCGGTCGCCGGGACGTAATCGGCGCCCTCGGCAAGGCCAGCGGCCGCAGCGGCAGCGCACGTCATCGCGTCACCGTGAATAAAGACGCCGTGCTCGTGCAAAGTCTTCACCACCTGAGGCAGCGCGGCATCGGCAACCGCATCGTCCACCAGCAGGGACTCGGCAGCATTGCACACGCCCACGCGCTGCGTCTTGGCATTGACGATGATGGGCAGGGCCTTTTGCATATCAACATCCTTATGCAGGTAGATATGGCAGTTTCCCGTTCCCGTCTCGATAACCGGAACAAGCGATTCCTTTACGCAGCGCTGGATAAGGCCGGCACCACCGCGCGGGATGAGCACATCGACGATGCCGCGCAGACCCATGAGGGCCCCCGTGGCGGCACGGTCGGTGGTCTCGATAATACTCACGGCCTCACGCGAAAAGCCGCATGCTTCAACGGCATCGGCAAGCGCGTGCGCGATAGCGACGCAGGAGCGCTGTGCCATGGAGCCGCCGCGAAGGATGCAGGCGTTACCGGTGCGAATGCAGATACCGGCGGCATCTGCCGTCACGTTGGGACGAGCCTCGTAGACCATGGCGACAAGACCCAGCGGCACGCTTACCTTCTGCAGGTCAAGGCCGCAATCGATTGTGCGATGCTCAAGTACGCGCCCCATTGGATCGGGAAGCTCGGCGAGTTTCTCAAGGCCGGAAGCCATGCCCTCGATGCGCTCGTGCGTAAGCTTGAGGCGATCGAGCAGGCCAGCGTTCGTGCCCGCCTTGGCAGCGGCGTCCATGTCGAGTCCGTTTTGCTCGAGAATCGTCGGCTCGGCATCACGCAGGGCGGTCGCCATCGCGCGCACGGCAGCGACACGCTGCTCGTTGGAAGCAAAACCCAGGGGCCGCGACGCCGCCTTCGCCGCAGCCGCAAGCCCCTCCACATACGTTGCGATATCTTCCATGGTTACCTCCATCCGTCCGTTAATTGCACCCCATGGTAAACGAAACGGCCTCGTCTAGACATGGCAAGATGGATGGGTGTCCCAATTAGAAACGGACGCGCACCGAGGTCTGTGCCCCACGGTGCTTTGGCTATGATGAATATACCGAATGACCCCAAAGGAGCAACCATGACCAAACTCGCCAGCTATTACGTCCCCGGCCTCTATGTCGAGGACCATTCCATCGATGTCCCCCTCGACTGGCGCGGTCTCGAACCGGCGCTACTTGCCGTGGGCTCTACCATGCGCCGCGGTGCCATGCCCGCGCCGATCCCCGGTGCGCCCGAGAGCATCAAGCTGTTCTACCGCGTCCTGTGCGCGCCGGGTCGCGAAAACGACAACCTTCCCCTGCTCGTCTTTTTCCAAGGCGGCCCCGGCGGCGAATGCCCTCGCCCCTGCTCGCACACAAGCGATGGCTGGATCGCCGAGGCCATCAAGCACTTCCGCATCGTTTTGCCCGACCAGCGCGGATGCGGTCGCAGCGCTCGCGTGAGCGGCAAGGGGATTGAAGCCCTGGGCACCCGCGCGACCGTGGCAGGCGCCAGCCCCGCCCGCGCGCAGGCAGATTTCCTCAAGCGCTACCTGGCAAGCTCGATCGTCCGCGATTTTGAGTACCTGCGTCTCACGCAATTTGGCGGAAATCGCTGGGTGTCGCTCGGTCAAAGCTATGGCGGCTTTTTGACTCTCACGTACCTTTCGCTCTTCCCCGCAGGCCTCGCCGCCTGCTTTACCTGCGGCGGCATTCCTCATGTTCCGGCCAGTGCCGCCGAGGTCTATGCGCACACCTTCCCGCGCATGGCAACGAAGACTCAACAGTACTACGAGCGCTATCCGCAGGACGTCGAGCGCGTAGCCGCCCTTGCCAACGCGCTCAGCGCCACGCCCGTAACTTTGCCCGACGCTAGCCTCATGACAGTCGAGCGTCTGCAGCTCTTTGGCAGCGATTTTGGCATGAAGCCGAGCTTTGAGCGCATGCATTGGATCATGGACCATGCCTTTGAAGATGGCGACGGTACCCTGGGCAACGCCGATCCCACCATCTCCGACGGCTTTTTGATGAGCGCCCTCGCGCGCACCACGACCGCGGCGAATCCGCTCTACTGGACGCTACAGGAGTTCATCTACGCCGACGGGGACACCATGCCCATCGGCTGGGCAGCCGCCGCAGAAAAGGCAAGTCGCCCGGAGTTCGATCCAGCCGCCCGCCCGCTCATGCTCACCGGCGAGGCCGCCTTCCCCTGGATGTTTGAGGAGATGCCCGAGCTCAAACCCTTTGCGCCGGCGATGGACCTCCTTATGGAGGACACCTCTTGGGACCATATCTATGACCCCCAGCGCCTCGCCGCAAACGAAGTGCCGCTGCAGGCAGCTGTCTACTTTGACGATATGTACGTCGACTCCACCTTGCAGCTGGACACCCTCAGCCATGTGGGTGCAACCCACGCCTGGGTCACCAACGAATTTGAGCACGACGGCCTGCATGGCGACACCGTGTTCAAGCACCTTCTTGACGAGGCCCTTATGCGTGGCGACCTCGCAGGGATTCTCTAGTCTTGCCAAGACGCACGGAAACGGAACGCGAAAACGACCATGGAACTTGATCGCAAAGAGCTCAAGCGCCTGCGCGAGCGGCACCATCGACGTCACGGAATTCACCCTTGGCACAGCAAGGCCGGCATGCGCACGAGGCGCTTTCTCAAGCGTGCCTTTAACATCCGCCAAGGCAGGGCGCCCTATAACGCAATTCGTAAGCGCTTTATTAACGGCTCTCGCCTTGACGGGACGCACCTGTGCATCCTGATCGTCGCCATGCTCATCGCGAGCATCGGACTCGACATCAACTCCGACATCGCCATCATCGGAGCCATGCTCATATGCCCCCTGATGGGTTCGGTTTTGGCTATCGCTTACGGCATCGCGACCCTTGACCGCAACGTCACGCGCGACGCCCTAACGGGCCTTTTGCTGCAGATGGCATTTTGTCTTGCAACATCGACGCTCTACTTCAAGCTCTCGCCCATCTCTACCGTCACGCCCGCGCTGGTAGACAACTCATCGCCCAATATCTGGGACCTCGCCGTGGCGCTTGCAGGCGGCTTTGCAGGAGGCCTTGGCAACTCACGCGAGCAGGAGCCCTCGACGCTCATCGCGGGCGTAGCCGTCGCCACGGCCCTCATGCCTCCGCTGTGCGCCGCGGGCTACGGCATCGCGGCCTGGGACCTGTCGCTATTTCTCTCTGCGCTTTATGAGTTTGGCATTAACGTGGTATTCATCGCACTTGGCACCGAGGCGGTGCTGCTGATGCTGCGCACCCCCCTTAAGCGCGACCTCAACGATGACGGCATCGTCACCGACGAGGAGAGCGCGATTGCAGACAAGCTCTCGCACATCGTCCGCCGGCGCATCATCATCGGCACGGCGATCTTTGCCATTCCTTGCCTCGTTTTGACGGCAAGCTCCATCGGCTCGGCCGAATCGGGCGTCACCGACGCCTACGGCGTAGCAGAAACCACACGCGAGCTCGCCGCCGTGGTGCCGGGATTTGAAGATTACACCGTGGGCGTCGAGACTTCCCTTGCAAACGATGGCTCGCAAGACGGCACCAAGCGCGAGGTTGTCGCGCGCGTCACCACCGAGGCGGAGCTCGACAAGCACGACCGCGAGACGGCCGAGAAGCTCATCTCCCTCAACGTTCCCGAACTCGACCGGGTGGAATTCATTACAGAGTGAGGCTGTTGCGAGAGGACCGCACGCTGAGCGGCCGGTCGCAGGACTTGTTCTTCACTCGGTCAAGTCCCGCTTGCGACCAAGGCGTTACCGGCGCTTCCCACACGTGCGAGTTCTACAAAAAAGGGCCATGCTCCAAGATGCTACGCACCTAAGACCATGACCCGTTCAAAACCACTCGATAAAAGACGTATGCCCTTATGCAAACACGATCAAATTATCGCGATGGATGGCGGGCTTTCCCGCCAGCTGCGCCAGGAGACGGTTGGACTCGATATCCTCTTGCCGGCGCCCTGCAGCAAGCTCAAGCGTATCGGAATCTGCCTCGGCGATACCACGGGCAATGACCATACCGCTCGCGTCCTTGACATCCAAAATGTCTCCCGCAGCAAATGGCCCCTGGACCCCGCGGATGCCTACGGCAAGCAAGGAGGAGCCGTTATCGATAAGGGCATGTGCCGCGCCGTCGTCCACCGTCACAGAGCCGTGAGTCTGGTCGCCCAGGGCAATCCACAGTTTGCGCGGCGCGATGTCCAAACGCTTGACCGGGGGCGCAAACAACGTGCCCACGCTCTCACCGCGCGCGATACGAACCAAGGCATCCGGCTCGGAACCGGAGCAGATGACGCTCTCGATACCCGCCGTCATAAGGATGCGACTCGCGCGGATCTTCGTGATCATGCCGCCAGTGCCCACCGAGGTAGATGAATCGCCCGCAGAGCCGATAATGGACGCGTCGATCTTGTCCACGCGCGGGATAAAGCGCGCATTGGGGTCGAGCGTGGGATTGGCCGTGTAGAGGCCGTCGATATCGGAAAGGGTGACGCACATGTCGGCCGAGACCAGACAGCTCACAAGCGCCGCCAGGGTATCGTTGTCCCCAAACTTAATCTCGGCCACGCTCACGGTGTCGTTCTCGTTTACGACGGGCACCACGCCAAGTTCGACCAGGCGCAGCAGAGCATCGCGTGCATGCAGGTAGGAAGAGCGGCGGGCGGTATCGTGGCGCGTGAGCAGCACGAGCGAGGTCAAGATGTCATGGGCATGGAACTCCTCGTCGTAGGCCGCGCTCAAAATACACTGGCCGGCAGAAGCGCACGCCTGCAAACTTGGCAGGTCGCCCTTGGGCTTGGCAGCAAACCCCAAGATGGGATAGCCGCACGCCATAGCGCCCGAGCTCACCACTACCAGGTTCCATCCCAGGCGGCGCAGCTCCGCCGCCTGACGTGCCAGATTGGATATGAACGCGCGGTCGATACGACCGTCTTCTCCCACTATCGTGGAGGAGCCGATCTTCACGACCATCGTCTTGGCATCGTTTGTCATGCTCTAGCCTCGCTTCTTCCACATAAGCGTTGGGGCGGTCTCGGCCATGCGCTCGCGCACGAGTTCGTCGCGCAGGCGCGAAAGGCCAGATTCCATGCCCACCATGTAGGACTGCGGGTACAGGAAACGCTTATATACGTCATCGAGGGAATCAAGCGCCTCGCGGCAACGCGTGCGCGCAAGCTCGACGGATTCGCGCGGTGCCACAGCGTGGCCATCGCGCACAATGGGAACCATGACCTCGCGGCTGGAAAGACCGGAAACGTCGGCAACCAAGGCGGCATCGTCCACGCTCACGACAGAGGTGCCGCGCGAGGTGCCCTCCCCCTCCATGTACATCTCGTCATAAATCATGTCGCACACGGGGCTACCCGCTTCATCCATAAAGCGACGGATATGCTGACGTCCCGGAATGGTGCGTTTGTATGGCTGCTCGGAAAGCTTGACCACCGGGGTCCACTCGTCGCAACCGTCCTCCAGGCGCGCCGTAAGCTTGTACACGCCTCCCAGCGCCGGCTGGTCGTAGCAGGTGGCAAGCTTGGTGCCCACGCCAAACGAATCGATGGGAGCGCCCTGGGACAAAAGCGACTGAATGGTGTACTCGTCCAAGTCGTTGGAAACCGAGATCTTGACATATCCCAGCCCCTCGGCGTCCATGCGATCGCGCACGTAGGCAGATAGCTTTGCCAGATCGCCCGAGTCGATACGGATGGCAGAAAGGCGTTCGCCGCGCGCCTCCATCTCCTTTGCCACCGTAATGGCATTCTCAATGCCCTCGCGCACATCGTACGTATCGATGAGCAGCGTGCAATTATTGGGCATGGACTTTGCAAAAGCACGGAACGCCTCGAGCTCGGTGTCAAAACTCATCACCCAGCTGTGCGCGTGCGTGCCAAAGACAGGGATGCCGTATTTGCGGCCCGCAAGCACGTTGGATGTGCTTGCGGCACCCGCCACGTAGCTCGCGCGGGCAACAGCCATACCGCCGTCGGGACCCTGGGCACGGCGCAGGCCAAACTCAGCCACGGGACGCCCCTTGGCAGCAGCGACCACACGCGCGGTCTTTGTGGCCGCGAGCGTCTGGAAGCCGATTGTGTTGAGCAACGCCGTCTCAAGCAGTTGGCACTCAAGGGCAGGTCCGGTCACACGCACCATGGGTTCGCGCGGAAACACGAGGTCGCCCTCGGCAACCGCATCGATATCCACGTGGGCGCGAAATCCCCGCAAGTACTCGAGAAACGCCGGGTTGAACATACGTCCGCCCGCAGGAGCAAAAAGCGACGCCAGGTAATCGATATCCTCATCGGTAAAGCGCAGGTTCTCTACCAAATCGGGCAGGTCGGAGGTGCCGCACATAACGGCATAGGCACTGCCAAAGGGCTTGTCGCGATAAAACGCCGTAAAGCAGTCGCGCTCCTCGAGCTTGCCGTTTTCCCACAGGCCCTGTGCCATCGTGAGCTCATAAAGGTCGGTAAGCATTGCCACATCGGTAGGGCGAGAAACATCTGTCAGCGCCATGGTATCTCCAATGACAGGGGTTAATTAAACAGTTTGCTCCTAGTGGAGGAACATCCAGACGGCGCCGACCGCGACAAAGAGCAGGGCCAGACCGACGATGAGCTTTTGAGCTGGTGGCATACCGGGAATATCTTCGTCATCGTTGGTATTGCCCAGCACCATCTTCTGGCCAAAGGTGAGGTGATCGGGATCAACAACGGGTTTCTTCTGGGTAGATGCGGGGCGAGGCGCCGCCTTTGCGGGCGCCACCTGCGCGGGGCGCTCGGCCTTCCGGGTCTTGGCCTCATCGGCACGCTGCTGCTCGGCACGCAGAGCTTCAAGCTCGGCACGCTCCTGGCGCGCACGCTCTTCCTCCTCGCGGCGAGCCTTCTCGGCGCGCAGAGCCTCAAGCTCGGCGCGTTCATCATCGCTTAAGGGCGATGCTTCGGTATCGGTCATGAGAGTACCTCGTTTTCAACGTTTCGCAGGGCAACAAATCCGTGCGAAGCGGTTCGCATTGGCTTGCAGTATACCCGTATTATCTAACGCGACGGCCCCGCGACCGCAGCTTTAGCGCACCATCAACATCCACGATGTCTAGGCGTCGGCGGCGCGCAGCACACCGGTGGTGTCGAAAGCCGGCGTAAAGCTCTCGTCGACCGTACCGCCCTCCTGCCAAAACAGAGTGGTAAAGCCCAAATCGTCAGCATGGTCGAGCACGTGCTCATATTCCTCGTCGGTCACGGCGCGTGCAAGGTTACCGCCCGCAACGCGCATGCCCTCATTGGGCGTGTACTGATTCATCACCGAAATAGGTACGTCTCCCGCAACGTCCCACACCGCATCGAGCACGCGGCACGAATCGTCCGCATGGCCCGGCAGCACCAGATGGCGCACGATCATTCCCTGCAGCATCGTGCCATGCTCGTCGTATTCAATGCCGCCGCGGCGACGAATCTCGCGGCACATCTGCGCCAAGCCACGACGCGCGACATCCGGGTAGTCGCGCACGTTTGACAGCTTGGCGGCAAGATCGGGCGAAGCGTACTTGTAGTCGGTAAGCCACACGTCAACCAAATCGCCCAGGTCGCGCACAGCCCGCTCGAGCTCGTAGCCACTCGTGTTGTAGACGATGGGGATAGAAAGCCCCTCCTCGCGAGCACGCCCAATAGCCCAAGGGAGCAGATGGGCATAGTGCGTCGCCGTGACGAGATTGATATTGAGGGCGCCTTGGTCCTGGAGCTCCAGCATGATTTGCACTAAACGCTCCGGCTCGATCTTGAGACCGAAGTTCCCCGTCGAAATCTCATGGTTTTGGCAAAAAACGCATTTAAGGGAGCATCCGCTAAAGAAAATGGTGCCCGATCCCGCCTCGCCGGAAATGGGCGGCTCTTCCCACATGTGCAAAGCGGCGCGAGCCACACGCAGGGTGTCATCGGCGCCGCAAATGCCAGTCGCACCCGCGGCGCGATCGGCACGACAAAGCCTGGGGCACAGCGCACAAGACGCAGGGGCCATCGGTGCGGATTGAGTGGTCAAAACAACGCCTCCATATGAAAAACGCCGCTTTTACCTGCGGCGTCTTCATGATTCTATTAACTATCTCCATGCGGAAACAACATCGAGACCTGTTTTTTATCTTGTGACATAGATTGTTATAAGTCAAGACTGGTATTGGATATGTGGTGCCCTATGATGAAGGTGTTCCGCCCCACGCGAAGCAACTGGGTGAACCGTCGAGTTTATTTAGGGAGCCCACACAGTCGTTTCTGGTACAGGTATCCTTCGTTGTTAAGGACGCTGGAGAGAGCGATGAGGGCACCCACCTTGTTTAGGTGGGTTCATTTTCGTGACGCGTGGGGTGGCCCTTTTTGTGTGTCTTAGTTGACAGCGTTCATCGTCTTGCTATCATAGACACTTGTCTTGGGGACGTAGCTCAGTTGGGAGAGCGCTGCCGTCGCATGGCAGAGGCCGAGGGTTCGACTCCCTTCGTCTCCACCCTGACGTTTCAAGCTCCAACCTTGTTGGGGCTTTTTTATTAGCCCTCGGCATCGTGCTCGGAGCATCATGGCAGCCATGGCATTCGAATTGCTTGTTCTCCTGGCGTGCATTATCGCCTATGCGATTTGTCGCAGGCGGCACCCCGGCTCCTTTACCTGTGTGATCCCCCTTATGACCGCAACAACATGGGTGCTTGAGCGCGCCTGCACCCAGGCAGCGCAGGCTCCCCGCCTGGGTGCCGCCATCATAGTCATCATGATTTGCTGGTGGTGCGCAGGGTCGCTTGCCCTCCACATTTGCACATCGATGCGCACCCGCGGCCTCTCTTTAATCGCTTGCCTGGGATGCGTCCTCTCGCTTTGTATTGTTGCCTGCTCCCTCGCCTTGCCCGTCGCGATGGGTGCAAAATGGCACGGAGCAGCTCTTTTCTGCGCGAACGCACTGCACGCGTGCGGCCTTTGGTTCTCGCTGAGCATCGCCGCGCTCGATCGGTACGCTCATGCGCATCGATGTAACCCAAAAGATTACGTAGATGTCATCATCGTGCCCGGCGCAGCGCTTAGGGGCAGTCGCCCCTCCCCGTTTCTCACCTCGCGTCTCGAGCGAGCACTCGAGCTGTGGCGCGAACAGGGGTGTTACGCGCATATCGTAGTTTCGGGCGGGCAGGGCTCCGATGAATGCGCAAGCGAGGCTAGCGCCATGCATCGGTACCTCGCAGAGCAAGGCGTGCCAGACGGGCTCATCATCGACGAAAGCCATTCCACTACAACCAAGGAAAATATGCGTTATTCTCGCCTGCTCATCGAGGAGCACCTGGGTGCTGGGATGCGCGTTGCCGTAGTATCAACCGACTACCATCTCCCGCGCTGCGCGATGTTTGCCGCATCGGAGGGTCTCGATGCCGTGAGCGTGGGTGCCTCGAGCGCGCATCGAGCATGGTCGCGCGGCTATATCCGCGAAACCGTCGCCCTCACGCGCGCGATTCTCCCCACGTATGGCATCCCGATACTCATCGCCCTCGTCTGTATGCCATAGGACCCCGCAACGGATCGAGATATAGAAAAAGCGCGGTGCCCAAGAGCACCGCGCCCAGAACAGCTATCTACGAGCGCTTGCCGCCGCGATCGCCCACGCGACGTCCGCCACGATTGCCGCCGCCGTAGCTGCCACGATTGTCGCGGCCGCCACTGCGACCGGAGCGCGCGCCGGCACCGTAGCCACCGCGACCGCCACGACCGCCGCGGCCATACTCGCCCTCGTCATAGTTGCGCCAGGTATCGTGCTTGGCGCGACCGTTAAAGCGAACCTCTTCGCCGTTGCGCGTACGCGCATCGACGTCGGAGCCGTGACGACCGCGGGCAGAAAGTGCCGCACCGCTACGACTGCGCTTGGCAGCGCCGCCGCGAGAGGCCTTTTTCTCGCGATCAAAGCGTGCCTCCTCGCCGCGTTGAGCCTTGCCCTCGCTCTTGTCCGCGCGCTCAAAAGCCGGTTTGCGAGACCCACGGCGAGAACGGTCGGACTCACGACGACGGTCGCGGCGATCAAACTCACGCTCGCGGCCGGCGAACTTCGCAGCACGACGCTCGGCGCGGTTGCCGCCCACCTCAGGCGTCTCGGCCTTAGGCGCGGTCTCGGCCTCCACAGTCCCCGTAGCCTCATCGGCGCGTACGCGCGCTTTACCGGCGCGCTTAGGACGAGCGGGGCGATTGCTATCGCCGCGCTTGGCGGCAGCGCGCTTAGCAGCATTCTCGCGACGCTTTTCCTTTTGCTTGCGGCGCTTGCGCTCGTTTTTGGTCGCAGCATGATCGGCGGGCACGCGATCGGGGTTGATGCGCGGCAGGTCGGTACCAAGGGTCAAACCGGTCGCATCATACATGTCGGCGGTCTTGCCCATCAGAGCCTCAATGTCAAAGAACTCAGCGATATCCGCCTTGGTCACGAAGGTGAGCGACCAGCCTTCCTCACCGGCACGGCCCGTACGGCCAATGCGGTGGATGTAGTCGGTAGGCTCCTCGGGAACATCGAAGTTGATAACGTAGCGCACGTCAGAGACATCGATGCCGCGCGCGAGAACATCCGTTGCCACGAGAACCTGAACGCGACCATCGCGGAATGCGGCGAGGGCGCGCTGGCGCTGGCCCTGGCTGCGGTCACCGTGGATGGCCTCGCACTTAAAGCCGCTGCGCGCAAGACGGCGCACGCAGGTGTCGGCGCGACGCTTGGTGCGCACGAAGACGATCACGCGCTCGGGGCCCTCCTTCTTGAGGACCTCGGCCAGAAGAGCGTTCTTCTCGTCCATGGAGACGGGCACCACGTACTGGTCGACGGTATCTGCCGTGGAAGTGACCGGAGCAATCTCCACACGAGCGGGCTCGTGGACCAGGTCGGTGATGGCGCCCACGCGCTCCTCGTCAAGCGTAGCCGAGAACAGGAGCGTCTGGCGCTCCTCGCGGCACTTGCTCACGATGGTGCGTACCTGAGGCAAAAAGCCCATGTCAAGCATGCGGTCGGCCTCGTCCAGGACAAGCACGCCCACCTCGTCGAGGTTGGCGGCGCCCTGCTCGATCAGATCCACCAGGCGCCCCGGCGTCGCCACCAGGATGTCGCAACCGCGAGCAAGGGCCTGCTTTTGCGGACCGTAGCTCAAGCCGCCCACGACGGTCACAGCCGTATGACCCGTGCGCTTGGCAACGGTGGTGCAAACCTCGTCGATCTGCTGGGCGAGCTCGCGCGTGGGGGTGATGACGAGCATCAGCGGACCACGGCCGCGCGCGGCGTTGCGACGACGACGGCCGCGGTCGCCCTTCTTTGCGGGAGGCACCACATGGCCCAGTTTAGACATAGTGGGGAGCAGGAAGGCCGCCGTCTTGCCGGTGCCCGTCTGCGCCGCGGCCAAGATGTCGCGACCAGCAAGAACCTCGGGGATAGAGGCCGCCTGCACGGGCGTGGGGGTCTCGTAGCCCATGTCGACGACGGCCTGCATCACGGCATCGGAAAGGCCCAAGTCGGCAAAGCGGACCGTCGCCTCTTCCTCGGCAGGCAGGTTCTCGTTCGTTTCTTCAACGATAGTAGAAGGCATGAAGATATATCCGTTCTCTCGCGGCGCACGCGAACATAAGCCCGTTCGCGACCGCGCTCGTGAGTGTTGATATGGATTGCAATGACACCATGCGAAAAGGACGGGTTCGCATGGGGCGAATCGTCCGCGCGCGATAAGCGAGTGGAATAACAGCGTGCGCTAATGGACGATGGAGCAGGTTTCGCCAACAGTGAAGTATAAATCGCGCCTGCGACATGCCACACGGCTTTCGCTTGTCCACACCCGAATCCCATGTTTTCGGCAGGAGGATGAGTACGAGGCTGCGAACGGTGCTAACGCGGAGAATACATGCAACCGAATTTGGCTTTCATCCGTTGACACCCCCTGGGGGTGGGGGTATGGTTGACCTATCAAGAGGGGCCAACTCGAATGCAGCTGTCTTCATCTGGAGACGCACGCATGCAGTAATAGAAAGGAAGCCGTCACCCATGGCTCATCAGAAATTCGACGTAGGAGGCATGACGTGCGCCGCGTGCCAGACGCACGTGGAGCACGCTGTGGAAAACGTTCCCGGTGTGTCGAGCGTTTCGGTCAATTTGCTCTCGGGCTCGATGGCCGTCGATTACAACGACGCCGCCTGTGACGCAGACACCATATGCAGTGCCGTCGATCGCGCCGGCTACAGCGCAGCGCCGATAGCTGCCGCGGGCACCGGCGCTGCTGGAACCTCCGCCTCCGCAGGCACAGCGCCTATGGAATCCCCTACCAAAAAGCTCGAAGCGGCGGCACGCGCCATGAAGACGCGCCTGATCGCCTCCATCATCTTTCTCATCCCGCTATTCTACTTAGGCATGGGCCACATGCTCGGCTGGCCACTGCCCGCAGTGTTTGCCGACCACGCGCACTCCATGACGCTCGCCCTCACCGAGCTCATGCTTCTGCTCCCCATCCTCTATATGAACCGCGCCTACTTTATCAACGGTTTCAAGTCCCTTGCGCACCGCGCCCCCACCATGGACGCACTTATCGCCATCGGCGCTACGGCGAGCGTAGCTTGGTCGGTCTACGCGCTCTTTGTCATGGCCGACCAACTCGCCCGCGCCCAGGTGCACATGGCCATGATGACTGCCATGGACAACCTGTACTTCGAAAGCGCGGGCACCATCCTCACGCTTGTCACCGTAGGCAAGTACTTGGAGTGCCGAAGCAAGTCAAAGACGGGCAGCGCCATCGAGGGGCTTATCGACCTCGCCCCCAAACAGGCCCATCTTGTGAGCCCGGACGGCAGCGAGAGCACCGTCGACGCCACGCTCGTCCAGATGGGCCAGATTTTGCGCGTCAAGCCCGGTGAATCCATCCCCGTCGACGGTGTCGTGGTCGAAGGATCCACCGCCGTAGACGAAAGCGCCCTCACCGGAGAGTCCATCCCGCAGGAAAAAACTGTGGGTGACACCGTATATGCCGCCACCATCAACCGCACGGGCTCGTTTGACTTGCGCGCCACACGCGTGGGCTCCGACACCAATCTGTCAAAGATCATTCAGCTGGTCGAGGACGCCAACGCCACGAAGGCACCCATTGCGCGCCTGGCCGACAAAGTGGCAGGCGTCTTTGTACCCGTGGTGTTGGGCATCGCCGCCGTCACGTTTATCGTATGGCTCGCCGCGGGCGGCAGCATCACGCAGGCGCTCACCGCAAGCGTCGCCGTCCTGGTAATCAGCTGCCCCTGCGCGCTCGGCCTCGCCACGCCCGTAGCCATCATGGTGGGCACCGGCCGCGGCGCCGAAATGGGCGTGCTCTTCAAAAATGCCGAAGCGCTCGAGACACTCCAAAAGGTTGACACCGTCGTGCTCGACAAAACCGGCACGATCACGCGCGGCAAGCCCGCCGTCGTCGACATCATGCCCCAGGTGCGCAGCGACGGCAGCGCCATGACCCAAAAGCAGCTGATGAAGCTCGCCTGTGCCCTCGAACGCGGCAGCGAGCATCCCCTGGCCGAAGCCATCATGGACCACGCCGACAAATTGGGCATCGTCGCCCGCAGCGTCGAGGACTTCCGCGCCATCCCCGGACAAGGCGTCACGGCGCACGAGGGACAAAATGTCATCGCCGCCGGCAACGCTCGACTCATGGACAGCCTGGGCATCGCCTACAGCAACGAGACCCTCGTCACGCTCTCCGCGCAGGGCAAAACGCCGCTGCTCTTTGCCAAAAACGGTGAGCTCGTGGGCATCATCGCCGTCGCCGACGAAGTGAAGCCCACGAGCCCGGAGGCGATCAGAGCGCTCGCGAACCTGGGCATCCGCTCCGTGATGCTCACCGGCGACAATGCCGTCACCGCCCAAGCGATTGCACGCAGCGCGGGAATCGACAGCGCAGCTGTGATTGCAGGCGTCATGCCTGCCGACAAAGAGCGCCATGTGCACGAGCTGCAACGGGCCGGCCACCGCGTTGCCATGGTGGGAGACGGCATCAACGACTCCCCCGCTCTCGCCCGCGCCGATGTGGGCCTGGCCATTGGAGCCGGCGCCGACATTGCCAAAGAGGGCGCGGACGTGATTCTCATGCACAGCGACCTTGCCGACGTGGCGCGTGCCCTTGAGCTTTCGCGCGCGGTTATCCGCAATATCAAGCAAGACCTGTTTTGGGCGCTCTTTTACAACTCGATGGGCATTCCCCTGGCGGCAGGCGTGCTCTATCCGCTTTTGGGATGGCAGCTCTCTCCCATGTTCGGCGCCGCTGCCATGAGCCTCTCAAGCGTCTGTGTGGTCACCAACGCGCTGCGCCTGCGCCGATTTCGCTCGCGCAGTTGCTAATATATCTGTTAGACATCTAAGGAAGGACCAACCATGAAGTACCAGATCAAGACTCGCGGCCTGCACTGCGGACATTGCGACGCCTCCGTCGAGGCGGCACTGCTCAAGGTCGCCGGCGTGACCGATGCCGACGCCGACCACGAGACCAACACCGTCGAGGTCGAGTGCACGCAGGACACGACGCCCGAGTCCCTCACTGCCGCCATCGAGGGCGCAAGCGAGAACTTTGCCGTCGTCTCCATCGAGATAGCGTAGGCACAACTATGGTGGCAGACCACGACAAGATAGCGCGCCTGCTCAAGACCGCCCGCGGCCAGATTGACGGCATCATGAAGATGGTCGATGAAGATCGCTACTGCATCGACATCTCCACTCAGCTCATGGCCACGCAGTCGCTCATCGCACGCATCAACGCCGACGTGCTCAAAGCACATGTCGAAGGCTGCGTGCGCAGCGCCCTGCAAGATGGCAGCGAGGAACAAAAAGCCCAGAAACTCGACGAGATCGGCCGCGTTATCGAAAAACTCACCAAATAACGACCCTCTCGCCCCCTCGGTACGGGGATGTGCGGGAAACTGCACTTTTCGCGTTGCATGTGGGTAAAACTGTGAGTATTCTTTTAACGATTAGCATCTCGACGGGGAGTATTTCATGCAGGATTTCTTGAACAAGCTGAAGCATTTTATGGATGATCGCTACGGCGTTGACGATCTTTCTTGTGCGCTCGGCGCCTTGGGCGTAATCATCGCCTTGCTGGGTGCGCTCCTAAAGGTTGGCCTGTTCACCTGGATTGCCATCATCGTTATCGTGCTTGCCATCGTGCGTGCCATCTCCAAGAATTTCCCCGCCCGCGAGCGCGAGAACGATCAGTTCCGCCAGCTCACCTCCAAGGCGCCCGCCCTCGACAGCTTCTTTGACAAGCTGCCGTTCAAGCATGGAGCCGAGCGCATGGCGCGCGCCGGCCGCACCGCCAAGAAGATGCTCGTCAACCGCAAGACCACGATGTACTTCCGCTGCAAGAACTGTGGCCAGATTCTTTCTGTCCCGCGCGGTAAAGGCCGCATTCTCATCACCTGCCCCAAGTGCGGCTGCAAAGCAGAAAAGCGTTCCTAACCACCATGAACGTCCTGCCATTTCCTTGTCTTCGCCCTGCTGAGGATCACGTTATCGAGGTCCTTTCCCAACCGATTGATACATTGGCATCAGCCGGTTCCATCTTGCGGGCGCAGGAGGCGGGGATTTTGCTTAAGGACGCGCGTCCCTCGTATTACCTGTACGAAAACACAACAGCGAACGGCGCTCGTCAAACGGCGCTCATTGGCATCTGCGCCCTGGAATCACTCGCATGCGATGTCGCGCAGAACGTTGAGGCGGCGCCGTCCGGTGCATGTCTCGCCCTTCAGTGTACGCCCGCACCGGTTACCTACAAGCGTCAACCGGTATTAGACGTGATTCTTTCTGCCGCACAACAGGGCGCGCCTCTGTACGATCTCTACGATCCTGCGGGAGCGCGTCACCGCATCTGGCATATCGGTCGCACCGAAGCCGTCGAAGCCGTGCGCACCATGGTGCAGCAGATTCCCTCAGTAAGCGATGGCTCGTCGGGCGTTCTCGCCTCGATGGTCGCCCATGCGCGAACCGCTCGCAAGGCGGCCCAAACGGCAGGCACTTATACCGGACGTGAACCCTTTAACTATGTCTTGCTAGCGCTCTATCCCACCGATGGAGCAAAAACCGCTCTGCCGGCCATGCCCGTCGGATTTCTTGCACATCAGATTGCCAAACTGTAGCAATTCGCCTCGTTAAGCCGCAAGGGGGCTGACTCCGAAGGAACTCCGGGGTCAGCCCCCTTGTTGCGGATCAATCTTTATTTGAACCATTCGCAGCCTCCTCAGGCGCGGGCGGCGCAAAGTCCCTCCCATAGTTCTCCTGGTAACATCCCGTATTTGAAAGCGCTATCCTCGCCCGTGACATGAATGCTCGGGCTGCAACAGAGGGGTTGTTTTTCAAAACTCATCGAAATAGGTACCCTGTTTCGATTTTTGCAAGTAGCAACGGTTTTAGCACCTCTGAATCCTGGGGTTTTCTCGGCCAAAACCGTCTTCTACTTCGCCAAAGCAAATTAGGGTACCTATTTCGAATTGTTTTATTGCAGTAGCATTTTGTAACGGACCCAAACGCGCTATATCGGCAGCACGAAGTCGCCTCGAACACCGGGCGAAGCGTACGCCATCACTTTTTGCCCGAGAGGACACCGCAATCGCACCTAAAGTGGCTCGACGCCCAACTCACGTGCATAATCTTCCTGCATGAAAACCTCTTGCAGCGTGAAGGCACCGTCCTCATAGGTAAAATGCATGGTAGAAGCATTGCCGGGTACCGGCTTGAGCAGGTCGGCGGCGTCGCCCAACACCGCATCGTGAAACTCTTTGATGGCCGATCCATGCGAAACGGCGAGAACGCACCTGCTTGCCGGCGTTTCCATAACTTCGCCCAGCGTCGCCATCATGCGGTCGCGAACCTCCTGTTGCGATTCGCCACCGAAGTGCGCAAAGTAATCACCCCAGGGACGCTGGGGCATCAAGGAGATACGCTCGCCTTCGTACTCGCCAAAAAAACCATTCACGAATACCGGCTCGCTGCTCAAACTCGATACCGGGTATGACGGCCTGGATGGTCACATGCGTGCGCGTGAGCGTCGAGGTATAGGCATGATCGAACACAAGGCCCCGATGGCGCAAAAACGCACCGGCACGGCGTGCCTGCTCGAGGCCTAGCTCGGTGAGCGGAGAATCGGTCCAGCCCGAAATCATCTTCTTGCGATTGAACAGGGTCTGGCCGTGGCGAACAAGATACAGGTCGTTGGTCATAATTCCTCCGGGAGGCAATAAGGGCAGCGGACGACAATTGCGTTAGATCAAAACATCCTCAAGCGAACGCTTGGGCACATGGTGCACCCCGGCATCATCGCGCCAGTATTTGATGGAGCCATCCGGCGAGGCGGAAAGCGGCTCCAGGCGCACCTCCTCGGCAGGAAGGCCAAAAGCGCAGACGAGCTTGAGCTCATAGCGCTCGACATCGAGGCCCAGCACATCTATCAGACGCGGCGTAAACGCTCTAAGCATACAACCCGCATAGGAAGGCGTAGCCGACCGCGCAGCAAGCATCATGGTCTGCGCCGCAATGCCGCAATCGACCTCGGCGATGGGCGCGGCAGACTTCCCTGCAGCGCCGCGCTCGGCAGCAATCACCACATAACCGGTAGGACGCTCCCTCACCGCGGGACCAGCCCAATCCTTGAAGTAACCTGCCCAAGCAAGCTCGGCGAACACGGCGTCGCATGCCGCAGGATCGCTCACAACGCGAAAGCGCAGCAGCTGCCGATTTGCGCCGTTGGCGCACAGGCGGGCCATATCAACCAACTCGAGCAAGAACCCCTCCGGCACACGCCGGCCCTCGTCAAAGCGGCGAAAGCTCCGGCACGAAGCAACAAGGTTGGCCATCTGGACAAGACCATATTCGTCTCGCGCGGACGCTGCTTGCACGGAAACGCTCTCGTTCTCTGTCATGGGAGTCTCCTTTCGTTAGCGGCTTCGCGCCATTGTACCGCCGCAGAAGCGTCTTCACGACAGCGTACAATGAGAGTGCACGATACGAACGGAGAGAACATGAACAAAGAGAACGTGTCCCAAATGGCCGCTTTTGATAACCCCCTTGTCCGCAACGATGAGAAGAAGCCGGTTAACCCCAGCAAGAACACTCCGGAAGATTCCGAGCCAGATGAGGAATATGATATGTGGGAGGAAGAGGACGCAGCCCCCTCGCGCGGTCGAGTCCTATTTATCGACGCCGACGCCTGCCCCGTCACAAGCGTTGCCCTTGCTTGCGCCCGCGACGCCTGCACGCCTGTCGTCATCGTAGGCAATACGACCCAAAACCTCGAGCGGCACATACGCCATGGCGATCCACGCTCGCCCGAAAAAGCACGCGGCCGAGACGCCAGCCACGATGGCTTTTGGGTCGATGTGCTCGATGTCTCAATCGGAGCGGACAGCGCAGATTTCGCCATCGTAGAGCGTCTTTTGCCAAACGACATCGTGGTGACCCAGGACATCGGCCTTGCCAGCATGGTACTGGGCCGCGGAGCGGCAGCCATCGGAGTGCGAGGTCGCGTGTATGACAAAGCGACCATCGACATGCAGCTTTTTATTCGTCACGAAGAGAAAAAGGTACGTCGCGCCGGAGGACGCACGCGCGGGCCAGAGCCATTTAAAGGCTCAGACCGAACGCGCTTTCGCCACAACCTTATCGAGCTGCTCCGCAAATAGCTGGCACCCGAGATTGCAGGGTGGCGTGAACCCTGGACCGGAGCTCAATACCGCCTAGAGCCCCAACGCCGTAAAGAGCAATCCCCACGCGACGCCGATGCCATAGAGCATGACGATGATGACCATGTTTTCGCGTACCGAGCGATTGGTGCGGAACAGCACCAGGTAACCCACACCGGCAGAGATGAGCGTGCCTGCAAGCATGGGGGCAAGCGTCAGCACGCCCTCGAGATAGAGCTGCGTGATAACCACGCTCGCCGAGCAGTTGGGGATGAGGCCCACCAAAGCAGATGCAAACACCGCAAGCGTCTCGTTGCCACGTAGCACCCGCTCGAGCACCGGCTCGCCCACGGTATCCAAGATGCCCACCAGCACGAGCGTCACCAAGAAAATGAAGACGCTCACCTGCACGGTATGAGAAAGCGCACTCCGTACGATCGAAGACAGCATGTGCTCATTGTCATGGGTATGTTCATGAGCGCTCCCATGCTCGTGAGCGCAAGAATGCTCGCGCATCGAATCGCTATCGCGATGATGGTGGTGCCCCACGTGCTCCTCGCAGCCGCAGCAATCACGTTCGCACAGCTCATGGATGTGCTCGGCGCTCACGCCCGCCTCGGAAATCTCATCGACGATATCGCCTTCGCTATGGTCGCCATGACCGCAGTTCACATGGCTTGGATTCACGGCTGCGCCAAGCACGGTTTGGCGCAGCGCCGCATGGACACGTGCATTTTTGCGCAAAGCGCGCACAGCCATGTCAATCAAAAATCCCGTAATAAGCGCCACGAGCATCTTGATAGCCAAAATGGTTGTCATGCTTTTCAGGGGCATGTGCTCGGCCATGAGCATGGGTAGCATCTCATCGGAAGTAGAAAGAAACACCGCCACCAGCGTTCCCAGCGTCACAATGCGCCCAGCGTAGAGCGTCGCCGCCATGGCGGAGAAGCCACATTGCGGAAAGATTCCCAGCAAGGCGCCCACAGCAGGGCCGGCCGTTCCCGCGCGACGAATCGTGTTGTTAACGCGCTCTCCCGCCACGTGTTCCAACAATTCGAGCGCCAGATACGTCACGAACAAAAACGGAACCAAAGCCAGCGTATCTTTGCCGGCGTCCAACACGATATCCGCAATCAAATCCATGCAGTGCATGCTCCCATCGATGGCTTTACCAAGATTTTGAGTTCCAAGGCTTAAATTAATCTATTGTACTGAAGATGATAGTTCAACATAAAAGTTTCCATTGGTAAACTGATGTAAGCAGCAAACCTCTATTTCCACACAGCGAAAGGTGCGGCAATGAATACTCAACAGGCACTTGAATACTCGATGCAACCGTTTATTCCCATGTTCATCTTCGGCGGCGGCTACGAGATGGTCGAATCCGAACGTCTGCGCAGTGAAGAAGCGCTCAAAGCCCTTGTTGACGAATGGAACACAAATCCCGAGCCATCCTTTGGCTACGATGTGATCGTGGACCTCGCCGATCGTAATCGCGAGCTATGCGATCACGTGGGCGAAACACGACTGCGCAACAAGCCATCCTCCATGCTCGCTCGCAGCCTGTCCGACGCAGACACCTGCGCCGCTATCGGCAAGATGCAGCGCCGCAGCGCCTCCGCCGTCATGCGCGAAATTCACGGAGATCGCGAGGCGCTTGGCGTCGCTTTCACGCGCAAGCCCATCCAGGGCACGGTGCTCGGCATCGATATCGAAACGACCGGGCGCGCGCCCGAACGCGGCTACATCATCAACGTGGGCTGGGAGATCATGGAGCTCACGAGCGATGCGACCCCGCACGATGCCGAGGCCCACTATTGCGGCCTGCCCGAGATCTACCGCGAGTCCGGTGTTCCACTCACCGAAATCCATCATATCACCTGGGAAGATATCGACAACAAAACACCCTTTCGCGAAAACAAGGCGCTGCAGAAGCAGATTCTCAAACTCATGAAAAAGTACCCCTATATGGCGCACAACGCCGCCTTCGAAGACTCCTGGTTCAAGCTGCATCTTGAGGGCTATGCCGAGGCACGTCGTGAGGGCAAAATCGTCATCATCGACTCGCGCGAAATCTGTCGCAGGCTCGATGGCGAGGTGAAGACCCTCCCGCGCGAGAGCTCCCCTGCTGCGCTTGAGAATTGGGCACGCCGCCGCGGCACGCTCGGAACGGGCGAAGTCGAACAGCATTTGGGTCTCGACGACACCGACCTCATGCTTCGCACGGTGCAAGCGGAGTTCAACGAGAAAAACCTTTTCGCCAAATAGCTCAATCAGCCGGATGCGACCAATTGCCGCGAGCGCGTCGCATCCGGCCCTTTGCCCCCATAGAGCTCAGACACGCCACGTAACCCGCAACGCGCAAAGCTCGGATGTCATATTTTCACAGGCGGAAGGTCTGGCTTATGACATTATTGATATATGGGAATCGTTTTGTCACATACCACGGCAAGAGCGGTCTATCAAACCGTCCACTCGATTGCACGCAGCGGCATCGAGCCCTGTAGCGATGTTGCTGTCTTCAAGTCGCATCCGAGCAGAAAGCTTGTTGACGATGCGTTAAGATGGCTCGCTATCCACAATGTAGAAGCGGACGAAAACGCCCCCATTGAGACAATGGTCTTCGAGCGCAACGGTATGCGTAATCTGACAGGCTGCCGGACTCACGTCTCGACAAAACGATTCTCGAGTTCTCGATTCGTCAAGCTCACCGACGACATCTCGATAGTCGGAGTTGAGCTGTGCGCCCTTCAAGCCGCAACTTATCTGCCCTTTCGCAAGCTTGTTGAATACTACTTTGAATTGTGCGGGGCCTATTCCCTGAAGATGGGTTCAACAACCTCGTACAGCGAAAGGCCAGCCCTCACAACAACCGCACGACTCAAGCATTTCTTCAATACGCTTTCTGCTTGCGATGGACTCATTCCGGCACGGAAGGCCATCAAGTGCGTACGGGACGGCTGCCGTTCACCCATGGAAACAGCCTTTGTCATGATGCTCACGCTGCCAAAAAACGAAGGCGGCCTGGGGATAAGGGCCCTCGAAACCGACTATGAGATCAAGGTCGCCAACGTCGCGAAAGGCCTCACAAGACGAACGAAGTTCTACATGGACGCGTACCTCAAACGTTCTCGCATCGACATCGAATACAACGGCTTTCATCACGATACGGAAGAAAATCGTGCTATCGATGAAGAACGCAAAAACGCACTTGCAGCGATGGGCTATGGAATTATCACCATCAGCAGGCACTCATTTATGCATGCCGAGCCGTTTGCCCGAGTCATGGAAGTAATTCAACGAAAAGAAGGCATTCGTCCCTCGCGCCTCCCAAAGAACTTTAAAGCTAAACAGGAGGAGCTGAGGAAGTTCGTACTTCGAAGACATCTCGAGGAAAAGAAACAGCTCGAGGAGAAAATCCGGCGCGACCGTGAAGAGCGAAACCGGATTGACCTCGAAAAGGCCCTGTTTGATGGGGTCCTTGACGATCCGTCAATCAATACCGTTCCAGAAATTAACGACATGCAGACATTCGAGCATCAAGCGCCTCACGAAGACAACGCGAGCGGCCGCGCGCCTGATGGCAAAGTGTTTGGAGTCGGTATCGAACTCAAATAAAGGAATAGATGCTCTGGTACCGTGCAAAAATCAAAGTATTCAGCCGCTAGGTCTATTTGCCTTGTTCCAAGCGGGTCTATTGGACGCTCTGCTCAGATAATATTTTCACATCTGTGGAGTATTGCGTTCATTTTGCCCATTTTGACCTTTCGACATGACAAAAATCCCAGCTCTTGTGCTGAATACATTAAATTTTGCACAGTACCCGACCACCTACCACAGTCTCGATACCTCAACGGCGGTAATCTCACCCCGTCCGCCGTCGCTTTCAACCAAACAAAGAGGTGTTCAGCGGAATTCCATTGACATATGAGCATGCATTCATATAATCAGTACTAGAAAATATGAGCGCATGTTCATATGAAAGGACGTTGCCATGAACGAACAGTCTTTGGGGCTCATAAACAACCCCAACGGATATGACGCTCCCCTTGCAGCAACTTGCTCTCCCGAAGACCTTCCCGACGAGGAGCTGCTCTACGACCTTGCAGACCTCTTCAAGGTCTTTAGCGACACTACGCGCATCAAGATTCTCTATGCCCTCATGGGCCGCGAGTTGTGCGTAGCCGATATTGCTGATGCCACGCAAACGTCCCAATCGGCCGTCTCCCATCAGCTGCGCACGCTTAAAAGCTCCCACCTGGTCAAATTTCGCCGCGACGGCCGAAACATCCTCTACTCGCTCGCGGATGATCATGTCTACACCATGCTCAATCAAGGCATGAGCCATATCTGCGAATAACAATCCAGCAAGGCAACAACGCGGCCCGCATCTATGCCTCCAGCACAGGAAAGGAACCCATCATGAAAAAGTCCTTCAAGCTCGACGAAATCGACTGCGCTAACTGCGCTCGTGAGCTCCAAGACGAGCTCACCCGGCTCGAGGGCGTCAAATCCGTCTCCGTGAACTTTATGACACAAAAACTTACCCTCGAGGCCGAAGACAACGAGTTCGATGAGGTACTCGACCGCGTGGTTGAGTTCACCGCCGAAGCAGAACCTGACTGCGAAATCATTCTCTAGCCCACACGCCAGCAAGGCCGCAGTCACTGCGGCCTTCATTCGCAAAGTCATATGAGCGAGTGTTCATACATTCAAATGGGAGGTATTTGAATCATGGCAACCGCCGATCCCAAAAAGAAAAAGAAGAAGCGTCGCAAGAAGGAGTCACTCGAGCACAAACGCAGTCGCATCCTTGTAGCGCTTGCAACCTTTGTCGCGGTATACGCGATGGATGAACTGGGCGTCCTTGAGCGCGCCTTTGGAAACCCCGGGGACGTTTACGCAAGCTTCATGCTCTTCCTCGTGCCATTTGTCATCGCCGGCCATGACGTGCTCAAAAAAGCCTGGAATAACATTCGTCACGGCAAAGCATTTGACGAGAGCTTCCTCATGGCCGTGGCCACGCTCGGCGCTTTTGCTATGGTGTTTTTTCCAGACACCGACCCGCACATGGCAGAGGGAGCAGCCGTTATGCTCTTTTACCAAGTGGGAGAGCTCTTCCAGGCCTACGCCGTAGGAAAGAGCCGCAAGTCTATTAGCTCCATGATGGATATCGCGCCCGATTATGCAAACATCGAAGATGCCGAAGGCAACCTTAAGCAGGTAGACCCCGATGAGGTGGCGTGCGGAAGCATCATCGTAATCAAGCCAGGCGAGCGCGTGCCCATCGACGGAACAATCGTTGAGGGTGCCACCCAGCTCGACGCCGCCGCTCTCACCGGCGAATCCATCCCTCGTCATGCGGAAACGGGCGCCGAGGTCGTCTCGGGCTGCATCAACATGACGGGCCTCATCAAGGTCAAGACTACCAAGCCCTTTGGCGAGTCCACTGTCTCGCGCATCCTTGAGCTTGTGGAGAACGCCAGCGAAAAGAAGGCACGGACCGAAAACTTCATCACGCGTTTTGCCCGCATTTACACGCCTGCCGTCACCGGCGCCGCGGCACTGCTCGCGGTGGGTGGCGGGATCGTCACGGGGGCGTGGCCTGATTGGATTTTGCGCGGCCTCACATTCTTAGTCGTCTCCTGCCCTTGCGCGCTCGTGATCAGCGTGCCCCTGAGCTTTTTTGGCGGCATCGGCGGTGCTTCCAAAATCGGCGTCCTGGTCAAGGGGTCAAACTACCTGGAGGCCCTCGCCGAAGTCGACACCGTAGTGTTCGATAAGACGGGTACGCTTACGCGCGGCACGTTTTCCGTCGCAGCGATTCATCCCGAAAACGGCTACACCGAGTCCTCCCTGCTCGAAATGGCGGCCCTTGCAGAATCCTTCTCCGATCACCCCATCGCGCAGTCTGTCCGTGCCGCCTACACGGGCGAACTGGACTCCAAGCGCGTCACGAATTCCGGCAATGACTCCGGCCATGGCGTCTTCGCAACCATCGACGGCAAAAAGGCCATAGTGGGCAACGCAAAAATGCTTGCAAAAGCAGGCTTCACAGCGCCCGATTGCGAAATCGCGGGAACGATTCTCCACGTGCTGGTCGATACCACTTACGCTGGCCATATCGTGATCGCCGACACCGTAAAAGACGACGCCAAGCAAACCATCAGCGACCTTCACGCCGCGGGAGTGCGCCGCTGCGTGATGCTCACAGGCGACCGCAAGGAGGTGGCAGCGGCAGTATCCCGCGAGCTTTGCCTGGACGAGTACCACGCGCAGCTCCTTCCCGGCGACAAGGTGGAACGCGTCGAAAAACTCCTCGCCAGTGAAGGTGCCAAACACAAGCTTGCCTTTGTGGGCGACGGCATCAACGACGCCCCGGTCCTCACGCGCGCTGACGTCGGTATCGCCATGGGCGCTATGGGTTCCGACGCGGCCATCGAGGCGGCCGACATCGTGCTGATGGACGACAAGCCCTCCAATATCGCGCGTGCCATGCGCATCGCACGCAAAACCATGGGTATCGTCTGGCAAAACATCGTGTTTGCCCTTGCGGTGAAGCTGCTGATCCTCGCGCTTGCAGCGCTGGGCATCGCCAACATGTGGCTTGCGGTCTTTGGCGACGTGGGAGTGGCAATCATAGCGATCCTGAACGCAATGCGCGCCATGAACGTCAAGGGGGCTTAAGGGCCCCAACGCCGAGAGCCGGCATTTCCTTCCCTCGCTGGTCCTCGCTTCGCTGCGGAATCGCTCGGGAGGGAAATGCCGGCTCTCGGCTGCGGGAATATTCTCCATACGCTTATGGCTTGCCTTGCAAGATTCAGGGCAAAAAATCAAAAAAGGAGCGGCGACGTTGCACCAACGTCGCCGCTCCTGCTCGTTTTATCTGAGTTGAATTAGCCCAGAACCTCTACGAGCTCGATCTCGAAGTTGAGGTCCTTGCCGGCCATCTCGTGGTTGGCGTCGATCTTGACGCCCTCGGGGGTCACCTCGACAACCGTAACGGGAACAGGCTGACCGCCGGCACCGGAAAGCGCGAGCTTATCACCCACATGAATCTGGTCGATGTTGGGTACTTGCGCGGCGGGGAAGAACATGACCAGGTCCTCACGGCGCTCGCCATAGGCCTCGGCACACGGAATATGGACGGTCTTCTTCTCGCCCACCTTCATGTCCTTCACGGCGGCATCAAAGCCGGGAATCATCTGGTGGGCGCAGCAGGTGAACTCCAACGGCTCGCCGCGATCGTAGGAGCTATCGAACTGGGTGCCGTCATCCAGCGTACCGCGGTAGTGGGCGCGCACCTTCTTGCCTTCGTTTGACATATCGTCCTCATTTCAGTGAAAACTCGATTTTGCCCGCCGGAGCGGACACGTAGGGTCAACTATACCCCAAACCGTATGCCGCAATCCAACCTATCGGACGAGCGTAGCCTACACGTAGACGTGTAGAATGGACGAGACTAAAACCGCACCAACAGGAGGCTTCATGTCTATTCCCGTACTTGACCTACATTGCGACACCGCCGATCGCTTGGGCTGGCAAACCATCGATCGCGAACTCAAGACCGTCTCGGGAGACGAATTCTTCACCCCAGACGACGCCGAATGCCCCGAGCGCTACTTCTCCCTTAAGGACAACGACTGCGCCATCTCGATCGACATGGCCGGAAGCACCCCCTGGGCGCAGTGCTTTGCCACGTTCGTCCCCGATTGCTTCTCCCCCGAGCAGTCTCTGCGTTTCCATGCGCAGATCATGGCGCACATCAGCGCTCAGACGAACCTCAACCATGCCGAAGCAACCGAGGTACATGCAGCAAGCGACATTCGCCCCGCTCTCGATCAGAGTCGATTCGCCTGCATCCACACGATCGAGAACGCGCGCATGTTCGCGCACGACCTCAACCTCATCGAGGCCCTCAAACGTGCCGGCGTGCTCATGGCCTCCCTTACGTGGAACGCCGCGGGCCCGCTTGCCAGTGGACACGATACTCACGCAGGCCTCACCGATCTTGGTCGCCAGGCAGTTGCCGAGATGGAACGCTGCGGCATGGTGCTCGACGTCTCGCATCTCAACGATGAGTGTTTTGACGAGGTAGCCGCCCTTGCCAAGCGCCCCTTCGCAGCAAGCCACTCCAATTCGCGTGCCATCTGCGGTCACGTGCGCAACCTCACCGACCAGCAGTTCCAAGTTATCCGCGACGCCGGCGGTGTCGTGGGCCTCAACTACTGCAATGGCTTCTTGGTCGATGGCGCCAATAAAGATACGTCGGCCGAACTGGTCACCTTTGACGCCACCGCACGCCACATCGAGCACTGGCTCGAGCTGGGCGGCGAAGATGTCATCGCGCTTGGCGGCGACCTCGACGGAGCCGATGTGCCCGAGTACGTGGCAGATGCCTCCAAGTTCCCCGCATTCCAGCAGATGCTTGTCGAACGTTTTGGCGAAACGATCACGCGCAAGCTTTGCTTTGAGAACGCACTGTCCTTCTTCGAACGCTTCTAGGTCACGGCCCCATCCAAATAACAAAACGGGCGCGGGATACACTGAGTTGCATCCCGCGCCCGCGCTTCTTTAGCGATTGAGCGCTTGCCTTGTACTAAGGTGACTTATCTACAGCCCAAGCCTCGTGTCGATAAGATCTGCCAGCACTTCGCCCAGCTCATGTCCGGCAACGCGCATCATCTGCGGGAAGCGACTGTAATACGTCATGCCGGGCGTAGAGTTGACCTCATTGAACACGACCTCGCCCTCGGGTGTGACAAACAGGTCCACACGTGCAAAACCCGAGCAGTTGAGAGCCTCATATACCGTGCGCCCCACCTGACGTATACGCTCGAGCACATCTGCGGGGAGCTCGGACGGGCAGCGGAGCTCGGTATTGGCACCCGGGTCCTTTTCCAGATGGATGCGGAAGAAGCCGTCACCATGAACGACAATCTCGTCCACCTCGCCCATGCGTACGCCATGAACAGCATCACCCACGACGGCACAACCGACCTCGACACCGGTGATGTTCTCCTCAACGGCAACCTTCTCATCGAGCGCGAAAGCAGCGTCGAGCGCTTCACGATACTCATCTGCATCGTTCGCCTTGGAGACGCCGATCGAGCTGCCGCCACGAGCGGGCTTCACGAAGACGGGGTATCCGCCGCACTTCTCCACTACGGCAGCCTCGTCCTCGACAGTAGCGCCGCGGTAGAGCACTTCGCACTTCGGCGAGCGCACGCCGGCCGCCGCAGCAAGGCGATGGCTCGCATCCTTATCCATGCACACAGCGCTCGCAAGCACGCCACAGCCCACATAGGGAACGCCGCAAACCTCAAGCGCGCCCTGAACGGTGCCGTCCTCGCCGCCCTGACCATGCAAGACAGGAAGGGCCACATCGACCTCGAGCTCGCGAAACTCGCCGTCGACAAGCTCGAGAAAGCCGCCGCGGGCATCGGGTGCGCTGCCAGGAATCAGCACTACGGGAGCGCAATCATGCTCCTCCCAGGCACCCGTCACCACATCGGCAAGATCACCCGTGTAATGGAACCAGGAACCGTTGCGATCGATGCCGATCAGCACCGGGCAGAAGCGCTCGGAATCGAGCGCGGCGATAACGTTATCGGCAGACTTAAGGGAGATATCGTGCTCGGTAGAGATGCCTCCGAACAGGATGGCGACGTTGATCATGGGGATTGTCCTCTCTCGCAGCGACGCCCGTGGGCGCGCTTGTTCACGAGGCCCTATTATAAGCATCGTTGCCAAAGATGGTGCATCGTCTCATAAACGCTAGAATGACAAACGCTTATGAACCGGCTGAAAGGAGAGGGCGTGAAGCCTAGCTCGCATTGCGTTCATCACGCCGGGCGCGATGTACCCGTTCTTGTCGAGCGCAAGCGCGTCAAGAACTTCAACCTGCATGTCCGTGCCGACGCAAGCGTCTTTTGCAGCGCCCCAAACGCAGCGAGCAGCAAGCAAATCGATGACTTTCTCACCCGGCATGCATCCTGGATTGTGCGGCACGTCGAGCGCGCCGAGCAGGCAGCGCGCATGCAACCACGGCGCGATGAACCAACCTGCGACGGTCTCATCCCCCTCTGGGGCGAACTTGTAGACGCGGCTGAGGTCATTCCCAACGCAACCACGCTCCAACAGCTTTATCGCTTGGAGTTGGAAAGGGCGCTGCCACGTATCGTAGGGCGCATCGAGGCAACCATGGGTATACACGCCGAGCGATGGAGCCTCCGGACCATGAAGTCGCGCTGGGGCTCGTGCACGCCTGCACGCAAGACAATCCGTATCAATACGCAGCTCGCCGCCTACCCGCCCCTCTGCTTGGAGATGGTCGTCACCCATGAGCTCGTGCACCTGATGGAGCCCAGCCATAACGCCCGGTTCCACGCTTTGCTCGACACCTATTGCCCTAGCAATCGAGAGGCTTCGCGTATCCTCAGGAAATCCCCGCTCGAAGCCGTAAACATGACGCGGGGCGCCGAGCTCAATTGCTGCAGCGCCCCGCGGTAGGTAACCTGTTTTACTCAGTATATCCTATCGATAGAAGTTCAAGTAGTTGTAGACAAACGCATCCTCATTCTTCTCGAAGTCGGAAAGATCGGTGTAGACGCCGTAGTAAGCGCCCTCCTCCGACACCTCGACCTCCATCACGGTTTCAGCGGCCGCATAGCCGTCCTCGCTTAAAACGTTCTCGTTCACAGCGTCGGCGTCTGCAAAGAGCGCGAGCTCGCCTTTCTCGGTCGGATTGAAGTAGACATCGAAGTGGACGAGCGCGGGCCTGCCAGTACTGGTCTTGGCACCGTAATCTTCGAACCGGAACCAATAGTAATCGTCGCCGGCATCCATGATCTGAACGGAATCAAGCGTAGCGGTAACCGAACAGTCCTCCGAACCGTTATCGAGATTGAGGCTGCACTCCATGTAGAGCTTCACCGTCGCCGTATGGCGGTTGTTGTCCCAATTGGAAATCTCGATGTAATCGTCATCGCTATAGTACTTGCCCGCGACATCCCACTTGTTCTGCTCGCCCGTTGTGTTCGAGCTATCAAGCTCCCACTTCTTGCCCGTAAAGACATATCTCTTCGCAACCTCGGTACCGCCGGTAACCCAGCAACCGGTGGTCACAACAGAGCAGCTCTTCTTATCGGACGAAAGCTTGCTGTCAAGCGCGGCTCCACCGTTGTCATCGTCGCGCATAACACCGCAACGCGGCGTGGTGGTCTGATCTTCTAGCTCGAAGCGAACGGAAGAAATGTCGTTGTCGCTATCGATATGCGCACTGACCGCAAACGTCGCCTCGGAAACAAAGAATCGATTCTGAATAGTTGCCTCGGCAGTCGCGGTAACGTGGCCGTTTTCTTCCTTAATGTCCGACACCTCGACGTCTTTGACGCGATACTTGGCCTCCTCGACATAATCGTTGGAAGCAAAGCCCTCGAAGGATTCTCCGTACTCCTCTTCCAGCAGCTCCTCAATCTGAGGGGTGACGTCTTCGGCGAGCTTGCCAGAGCCGCCATTGCCCAGCAGGAAGAACCCACCAACAACAAGAGCAGCAATAACGACAACGGCAGCGATGATAATGGGCAGCTTTGTGTTCTTCTTAGGCGAGGGCGTCGCGACCTGAGACGAGAAGTCAGGTGCCTGAGCAGGTTGGAAATCGGGCACCGTCTCGGCTGCAGGCTGAGAGTCGGCGACAGAATCATACGACGGCTCCGGCATGGGGGCCGGCGTAGGCTCCGGCATGGGCTCGGGAATCGTCATGGGTTCTGTTGCTGCAACAGGCTCGGGCTCAGAATCAAACCCGGATACGGCCTCCGGGATCGACATGGGCTCAGTCTCTGGCACCGGCTCCGGCGCGGTTTGGAAAGCAGCCGCAGAATCCGAAGCAGGTTCGGGAATTGATGCTAACTCAGGCATCGGCGCGGATTCGGGCGCAACGTCGGCGGACGACTGCGCCTCCGGCTCGGGAGCAGGGCCGGCGACAGGAGCGCCGCAGCTCGTGCAGAATTTGGTACCTTCGTTCAGCTGCGCCCCGCAGTTGGTGCAAAACATGGCATACCCCCATATCAGAATCGGGTCTTACCGTGATTATCACATACGCGCCGCTGTGGCCCCGCTCCAACTCTACAGGTGCAAAGGTATAATCGGCATGCGTCGAACAGCAAACCCCTGCACACCGAATGATGCACAGGGGTTTCAAACACATGCCTCAACTTCGTTAGCGCAAGCGCTCAATTTCCACGCCGCAAGAGACAAGCGGCAGGCCTACGGGTGCCCAGGGCTTTTCGATCTTCACACGCACACCCAGGAGCAACGGATAACGTGCGAGCAAGGTCTGTGCCACACCCTCCGCCGCCGCCTCGATGAGCTTGAACGTATGCCCTCGCATATAGCTGTCCACATCGTGGCAGACAGCGCCATAATCGATTGACGTGTTCAGGTCGTCGCTCTCCCCCGCCGCATGCAGATCGGCGTAGAGCACCAGCGAAACGACGAATTTCTGCCCCAGGGTATTTTCCTCGGGGTACACGCCGTGATTGGCAAAAACCTCAAGACCGTCAATCAGGATGCGATCGGCACGAGAAATCTGATCGGAGGTCGCACGAACGATCGAGGTTCGCGTCGCCGGGACATTCGCGCCATCGCGGCGCGCAAGCTTTGCCCCTTCAATCGGCGTTGTGCTATCGGGCAATTTCTTGCTACTCATGCGAATCACTCCTCCAATGCGGTTCGCATCGGCTAGACACGCACCGCCATGTTTTTCTTCTCTTCCGGCCAATAGCAGGTAGCACAAGCGGAGCACGCGAAGCAAGGACGCGACCGATGGTCGGCCTCGGCAATCACGCGGGCCAAACGACTTGACAGAGAGGAAAGCTCGCACGATGCCGCATCGGCGTCGTCGGCACGGTGACCTCGCACCGCCTTGACGATTGCCTCCGCCTCGGCGGAAGAGAATCTCTGTTCAGCCACTACCGTACCCAAAATCCGGCGCGCTATCTCGACGCCCGCCACATCATGGGAAATGCCCTCGGAATATTCAGCAGCGCGACCGATGTCATGCAAAAGCGCCGCAGCGTAGACAACGTCCCGTGCAAGACCAAAGCCACCTTCGAGGTTGATAATCCACGCCGTACGCGCCACATCCAACAGGTGGGACAAACCGTGCCTGCAGTAGACGCGCTGCGTCTCCGCTGCTTCGATGGCAGCCAGGTTTTCTTGAAATAAGGGGTTTGCCCAAATTGCGTCGACCCGCGGCATGCTCGCAAGCAACGTTAGCGCTCCAGCATGCGGAAGAAACGCTCCTCGAGGGCGGGATCGCTCTCAAAACAACCGCGTCGCGCAAGTGTCACCGTGGTAGTGCCGGGCTTCTGCACGCCACGCATGGTCATACACATATGTTCCGCTTCGATAAGGACGATCGCGCCCTCGGGAGCCAAATGCTCCATCAGCGCATCGGCAATCTGCGCGGTAAGCTGCTCTTGCAGTTGTAAACGACGCGCATAGACCTCGACCGTGCGTGCAAGCTTCGACAGCCCCGCCACGCGACCGCACGGTATATAGCCAATGGTCACACGACCATAAAAGGGAAGCATGTGATGCTCGCACATGGAGTAAAACGTGATATCACGCTCGATCACCAGATCGTTCGAATTCACCGCAAAGGTGCGACTCAAATGCTCGGAGGCGTCCGACTCCATTCCGCCGGCAAGCTCCTCCCACATGCGCGCCACGCGATCGGGGGTTTCCACGAGCCCCTCGCGCGTTGGGTCTTCACCGATTCCCTCGAGCAGCAGACGAATCGCTTCTTTTACCTTTTCCGAATCGACCATGGGGGCCTTTCCTACTTCATTGTATGGGTGCTGTACACCGCTTCGTCATGCCAGAGCTCAACCGCATCTGCAAGGCTCACGCCCTCGGAGGCGGCACGGGCACGCGTCGCGTTCATGTCGATGATACGTTGATTGGACGATCCGCGAAAGCGCAGCGAGATGTCATGCAAATCCTGCACGAAAGGACCGTCAACCAAGATATCGATACAGGCGAGAAGGCGATCCGTAACGTCGGTGCGATGCGCCCCGCCCGGCATAAGCGCATCAAGCGTGTCGCCCGTATAGCACCAGATGGTCTTGCCCGATTCTGTAGGATATGCCGCGCGCACGCGCTCGACAAAGTCCACGAGGCCCATTTGGTTCTCCGGCTCCATCGGCTCGCCACCCAGCAGGGTAAGGCCGTCGCAAAACGGATGGTCGATGCTTGCAATGATTTGGTCGGCAATCCCAGGCGTAAACGGGTCACCGGCAGCAAAATCCCATGCCACGGCATTAAAGCAATTCTTGCAGCCGCGGCGGCACCCGCTGACGAACAGCGTAGTACGAACCCCCTCGCCATTGGCGATATCAAAGTATTTGATAGCCGAGTAATTCACACTGCCTCCCTAAAAAACGGCACCCGCCCTATGTTCACCGACCAAACATCCTGCAGATGAAAGAATGGGGCCGCAAAAACAGCCCCATCAATTATTGCAGGCAGAAAGACCGCACCTCAGCGCAATCTCTTATAGGTGCAAAACGCGGTCGCGAATCTCCTCGGTGCGACCCTGGTTCCAAAACTGCGTACCGATATAGCCGCAAGTACGACGCGCCACGTTCATCTTTTCCTGGTCGCGGTTACCGCAGTGGGGGCACTCCCACACCAGCTTGCCATCGTCTTCCACAATCTTGATCTCGCCATCGTAACCACATACCTGGCAATAGTCGCTCTTGGTGTTGAGTTCGGCGTACATGATGTTGTCGTAGATGTACTGCATCACGCGGATAACGGCCTTGAGGTTATCCTGCATGTTGGGAACCTCAACGTAAGAGATGGCGCCACCAGGGCTCAGACGCTGGAACTGGCTCTCGAACTTGAGCTTGTCAAAAGCGTCAATCTGCTCGGACACGTGCACGTGATAGCTGTTGGTGATGTAGCCCTTGTCGGTCACGCCGGGAACGATGCCAAAGCGGCGCTGCAGCGACTTGGCAAATTTGTACGTCGTGGACTCGAGCGGCGTGCCGTAAAGCGAAAAGTCGATGTTGCTCCCGGCCTTCCATTCGTTGCACTTGTCGTTCATGTGCTGCATGACCTGCATCGCAAAGGGCGTACCCTCCGACTCTGTATGGCTGTGGCCGGTCATGTACTTGACGCATTCGTACAGGCCCGCATAGCCAAGCGAGATGGTCGAATACCCGCCATACAGCAGCTTGTCGATGGTCTCGCCCTTCTTCAGACGCGCAAGGGCACCGTACTGCCACAGAATCGGAGCGGCGTCGGATAGTGTGCCCTTCAGGCGATCGTGGCGGCACATGAGCGCCTTGTGGCACAGCTCCAAGCGCTCGTCAAAGATCTCCCAGAACTTGTCCATGTCCTGATGCGACGAGAGCGCCACGTCGGGGAGATTGATGGTGACAACGCCTTGGTTAAAGCGACCGTAGTACTTGGGCTTACCCGGCTCCCAGTTGCCGGCATTCGCCACGTTGTCATAGCCGTTGCCAGAGCGATCGGGAGTCAAGAAGCTGCGGCAGCCCATGCAGGTGTAGCAGTCGCCGTTGCCCTCGGTCTCGCCCAGAGACAGCTTGTACTCGCGCATCTTCTTCTCAGAGATGTAATCGGGCACCATACGCTTGGCGGTACACTTGGCCGCAAGCTGCGTGAGGTAGAAAAACGGAGAATCTTCGGCTACGTTGTCGTCCTCGAGCACGTAGATGAGTTTGGGAAACGCTGGGGTGATCCATACGCCCGCCTCGTTCTTCACGCCCTCATAACGCTGGCGCAAGGTCTCCTCGACAATCATGGCGAGGTCATGCTTCTCGGACTCGGAACGAGCCTCGTTAAGATACATGAACACGGTGACAAACGGGGCCTGACCGTTGGTGGTCATAAGGGTTACAACCTGGTACTGGATGGTCTGAACGCCACGACGAATCTCGTCGCGCAGACGCTCCTCCACAACCTCATGCACCTTCTCCTCGGGAGCGCTCACACCAAGCTCTTCGAGCTCGCGAGTCACCTCACGACGGATCTTTTGGCGGCTCACCTCGACAAAAGGCGCCAGATGCGTCAGCGAGATGGACTGGCCGCCATACTGAGACGACGCAACCTGGGCGATGATCTGCGTGGCGATGTTGCACGCCGTCGAGAAACTATGCGGCTTCTCGATAAGCGTACCCGAGATAACCGTGCCGTTTTGCAGCATGTCCTCAAGGTTCACCAGGTCGCAGTTGTGCATATGCTGAGCAAAGTAATCCGAGTCGTGGAAGTGGATGATGCCCTCGTTATGAGCGGCCACGACATCGGCAGGCAGCAAGACGCGCTGGGCCAGATCCTTGGAAACCTCGCCAGCCATGTAGTCGCGCTGAACGGAATTGACGGTGGGGTTCTTGTTAGAGTTCTCCTGCTTGACCTCTTCGTTGTTGCACTCGATGAGCGAGAGAATCTTGTCGTCGGTAGTGTTCTTGGTGCGCTTGAGACTCTGCACATAGCGGTAGATGATGTAGTGGCGAGCCACCTCGTAGCGGTCGAGACGCATAATCTCGTCCTCGACCATATCCTGGATCTCTTCGACGGAAACGGTGTGGCCTGCGTTCTCGCAGGCATCGGCAACGTTTTGCGCGGCATAGACAACCTGGCGCTCGGTCAAGCGATCGGCCTCCTTGACCTCACGGTTCGCCGCTCGAATCGCGCTGCTGATCTTCTCGATGTCAAACGTAACTTCCACTCCGCTGCGCTTGATGATCTTCATGAAGCTCGTACCTCTCGTCCTCTTCTACAAGGCGCACGAACGTCGCGGGTCTCTCCCGCCTTCCTGCGTCTTCTCTATTCGTTGAAAGACTTTACGCTCGCGTGCGGACAGATCCCGGCCTTGCCCATAGGGCGGCAAGGGAAGTGTCGTAACGTGCTTGGCAGGCGCGAAGTCATATCTTACAGTGCGTCGATACCTATCATACGACAAGTTACTCACCCTATATAATGTTTTCTTATTTATGGTCAACACTATATATTGTGTTTTAGCAGGTCAACGGCGTAAGAAAGATACCGTAAACATTTACATTGCCTCCACGGGTCGATTTATTCCACGCGCCGCCAACACGTGACCTGCAGTTTGGCCCTCAAGCATATTGGACATATTCCTTTTGGAAATCTTTCAAAACCTCACGAGTCCCGCGATGAACGGCGTTAAAAAAGCACTTGACCTATATGTTGTGCGTTCACCGAGAAAAAGGCGCGTCAAACCGCATTGATTCGACGCGCCCTCCAAATCGAAGGTTATGGATGCGAAAGCCCGCGGCTACTTCGCCGCATGACGGCGACGAGCAGCCTCACCCGCAGCGATGGCAGCAGCGCCGGTGCCGGCAATGACGACGATGCCCTCAAGAGTCGCATCGCCCGTCTGCGGCAGCGTAGCGATTGCGGCGCGCGAGGTGACAGCAGCGCCGCTCGAAGCCTGCTGGGACGTAGCAGATGCGCCGCCCTTGCCCCCAGTCGGAGCCTCCGTCGAAGACGTCGAAGAGGTGCCGGATGCAGAGCCCGAGCCCGCGGCGGCACCAGAACCTGCAGCCTGCGAACACTTGTTGTAGCACTCGAGTGCAGCGTCGTAGTTTGCCTGCGCGGCATCGAGCTCATCTTTAGCTTGCTGTTCCGCGGACACAGCGCTGTCGTATGCAGCCTGTTTCGCCAACGTGTTCGCATGGGCGGCATCAAACGCCGCCTTGGCGGAGGCAAGCGGTTTCTCCTTCATCTGCAAGCCGATCTTAGCCTTGATGGCGTTCACCTCGGCCTGGGCAACCTGCGCGCTCAGCTCGGCCAGCTCCTTGTTTGCGCGCTCGGCGTGCTGCTTCGCCGCATCCAGGTCGGTACGGGACTGGTCGACCTTCTGCTTTGCAGCCGCCTGCGCCGCACGAGCCTCCTCGAGCTTTTGCGCTGCCTGCTGGGCCGCCTGTTCGGCGTTCTCAGCAAGTTTAGAGGCAGACTCCGCCACCTTGCGCGCAGCCTCCATAACGGTATAGGCGGCAGCCTCGGCGTCCTTTGCAACCTGCAGCTGAACACCCGCTGCGTCCATGGCGAGCTTCGTTGCCTTCTCGGCAACCTCGGCGCCCACCATGAGCACACGGGCGGCGTCCAGGTTCTTGGCAGCCACCGCAAGCTGGGCATTCACGATATCGAGCTCTGCCTTCGCCTCTTCGTACTTTCGGGTAAGCTCGCCTGGAATCTTCACGCCAAGCACGGTCTTGCCGTCAATTTGCTCATTGAGCTTTTTGAGCTCGGCAGCGTGCTGCGTGTCGTAGGAAGAAACGGCGGAGTTTGCAGCATCGACACCAGCTTGCGCGTCTTTCTGGACTGCCAGCTTTTGATCGAGAGCCTGCTGGGCCTCGTTCTTTTTCGCCTCTGCCTGCTTGGTCTGCTGCTTCGCTTGCTCGAGAGCCTTCTCGGCATCGTCGAGCTTTCGCTTGTACTCATCCAAATGGCCGATAGCGTCCAGCCGAGTGCTCACATTATCGAGCTCAGTCTGATCGGCACTGAGCGCCGCCTTCGCCGCATCGAGGTCATCGCTTGCCGCCTGCTTTGCCGCCTGAGCATCGGCAACACTTTGCTTTGCCTGAGCCAGAGCCTCATCAAACGGCGCCTTCGCGGTGTTTGCGCTGTCGAGTGCAGCCTGGGCGGCGGCGACCTCCTCTGCCTTGGCATCCTGCTTCGCCTTCCAGCTGTTCAGGTCGGCTTCGGCAGAGTCAAGCCTCTTCTTGGCCTCGTTTTTCAACGACGGAACCCATTTGACAGCATCGTAATTGACCTTTGCGAGGTTATATGCGGTCCGGGAAGCGCTCACCCTGAAGTCAATATCCGACTTCTCCTTCTGCCTAGCGGAAAGAGCAGCCTGGGCATCCTTCACCGCCTGCGTCGGGGCGACCAGATTGTCCTCGGCAGTCTTCTGAGTCGCTTGCGCAGCATCGAGCGCCGCTGCGGCCCTATCGAGTGCCTCTTGATCGCCTTCAACCTGCTGCTGCCCGCGGGCAACCTTGTCCTCGAGTTCATGTTTGTGCGCACGTAGCGCCTGAACCTGCGATGCATCTCCGGCGATCTTCGTGGCATCCTCATAAAGCGCACGGGCATCATCGGCTGCCTTCTGTTTTGCCTGCTGATTTGCCACCGCATCGTTATACGAACTCGTCGCGGCGTCGAGCGCGGCCTGCGCCGAGGCAACATCGGCCTTTGCCGCGTCGAGCGCCGTATTTGCCTCGTCGACCTTCTTCTCAAGGTCGACGTGTCCCTGATTGATCTCGTCGCGACGCGCATTGGCATCGTCCAGGGCCTTCTTGGCCTTGTCGTACTTGGCCTGCGCGTCCTTTTGACGATCGACCATGTTGTTATACCAGTTCTCGGCGTTTTCGAGATTCTTCTTGGCAGTCTCGAGCGCGCTTACCGCGGCATCGTGCTTGGTTCGCGCATCGTCAAACTTGTCCTGCGCCTTTTTACTTTGAGCACTCGCCGTCTCCCAGAGTTTCTGAGCAGCTTCGTAATTCTTCTGAGCAAGACCGGCCGCCGCCTTAAGACTATCAACGGAATCGCTCGAAAGACCGGCGAGAGCTTGGAGGCGCTGTACCTCGAGCGTCGCTTTGGCGTGCTCGGCTTTAGCAACTTCGAGCCCGGCGGTCTTCTTCACGACCGTGCGGTCGGCTTCCTTGACCTCGTCGCTCTTCTCGGTCCATTCGCCCTCGATATCCTTAAGATGTTGCTGGGCAGCCTCGTTTGCGGCCGCAGCCTCGTCGTATGCCGCCTGAGCCGCCTCGAGATTCGCGGCAGCCTTCTTCTCTGCTGCCTGGGCAACCTCAAGATCGGTCGCAGCGTCGCCGGTCGCATCGCGCTTGGCCTGGTAATTAGCCTTTGCTTTATCGAGCTTGGCCTTGGCGTCATCGAGATTTTTCTTGCAAGCGGTAAGCGACATGGTACCGCCCTGGCACTCCTCATAGCAGCCGGCGAGCACCAAGTCGTTATTGGTCTGCGCCATCGCGGCAGTAGAGAGCATAGGGGAAAGTGCGAATCCGGCCGTTATCACCGCGGCAACCGTCGGCTTGAAGTAATTCTTCTTGGAAGAGGCCATGATGCACCTTTTTCCGCTGCGTTGCCGCCGTTGAAGCGACATGTGTCCATTAAATTCACTGCGAAAGAATACCCCTCAAGCTTTTCTTCAACAATGGATAAGTAGACCACATATGTAGAGAAACGTACATTTGATGCATAATCGACAAATAATGTTTTTATCGAAAGCAGGGTGTCGAGGAATCTTCCGAGAACATGCCCGCCCTCAGCAAAGGTTCGAATCCCAAATGGAGCAGAAAGTCCCATTTGGACCGTCTTGGGCCCGTGCCAAATGGGATTTCTTGCTCCATTTGGAAAAGCGCCCGGATCCGCACGGGGCGGCGCGCACCGCGCCGCCGGCACCGCCCGAATCTGGGTGCCGCGAACGAAAAGGGGCCCTCCTTTCGGAGGGCCCCTTGGGCGGTCTGGAGGCGAAGCCCGGATTCGAACCGGGGGTAAAGGCTTTGCAGGCCTCTGCCTTACCACTTGGCCACTTCGCCGTCGATATGAAAAGGGCCGATTCGAAAACCGGCCCGATGCATGCGATGGAGCGGACAACGGGGCTCGAACCCGCGACCCCAACCTTGGCAAGGTTGTGCTCTACCAACTGAGCCATGTCCGCTTGCGGGTTATTAATATACGCGATGCCGCGGGCGGGCGCAAGGAGTTTTTCAAAGATTGTTGAAATTAGATGAGAAAGCCCGCCCTCAGCAAAGGTTCGAATCCCAAATGGAGCAGAAAGTCCCATTTGGACCGTCTTGGGCCCGTGCCAAATGGGATTTCTTGCTCCATTTGGAAAAGCGCCCGGATCCGCACGGGGCGGCGCGCACCGCGCCGCCGGCACCGCCCGAATCTGGGTGCCGCGAACGAAAAGGGGCCCTCCTTTCGGAGGGCCCCTTGGGCGGTCTGGAGGCGAAGCCCGGATTCGAACCGGGGGTAAAGGCTTTGCAGGCCTCTGCCTTACCACTTGGCCACTTCGCCGTCGATATGAAAAGGGCCGATTCGAAAACCGGCCCGATGCATGCGATGGAGCGGACAACGGGGCTCGAACCCGCGACCCCAACCTTGGCAAGGTTGTGCTCTACCAACTGAGCCATGTCCGCTTGCGGGTTATTAATATACGCGATGCCGCGGGCGGGCGCAAGGAGTTTTTCAAAAAAGTTTTGCGCATACAGAAATTTGATAGCGGTAAAATGTCCGCGGGAAAACAAACTCGATGCTCAGGACACGTCTTTGCTTCAAATCTTCACCCTCATACTCGCCGTCTATCTCATAGCGCGTGGCATCATCTGGCTTGCGCAACGCTACCACGACGCACGCGGATGCGGATCTTCGTTCAAAAATCTCCTGCGCGAAGGAAAACTCGATGCAAGCGTCTATGCCGACGCCGTCTGGTCGGAAGTCGAGCGATTTGGAAAGCGCCGCCTGCGTTCAAAAATCGCCAAGCGTCAGCGCAAGCTGATCCGTAAAGTCAAAAACGAGCTTCGCGCCTCTTACCTCAGCGCCTGCACCCCCTCTTTGTATCAATACATCATCATCTTCCTGATCTCCTCCGTCTTAGGACTGCTGCTCGAGACCGTCTATACCCTCGTTGTCTTTGGCGTGCTCGAAAGCCGCGTGGGACTAATATGGGGTCCATTCTCCCCTCTTTATGGATGCGGTGCCGTGCTGCTGACGGCGCTGCTTTGGGAAGCGCGAGATTGGCCCGCTTGGAAGATCTTCTGCATCTCTGCAGCCATCGGCGGCGTCCTCGAGCAATTTGCCGGCTGGTCCATGGAACATCTGGCCCATGCGCAATCATGGACATACTTGGGGCTCCCCGATCACATCTCCCAATGGGTTGCCTGGCGCTTTCTTGCCATGTGGGGCATTGTGGGCCTGGTATGGTGCCGCGCGATCTTGCCCGAGCTCCTCTACCGCATCGGCGAACCAACAACGACGCGCCAGGCAGCCGTTGTCACTTTGCTCGCCGCCTTCATCGCTCTTGACGCCGGCATGACCGTCGCGTGTTTCCTGAGAGCCGGAGCACGCGCAAACGGCATTCCTCCCGCAAATCCCATCGATGTCTACCTGGATACGCGTTATGGCGACAGCTTCATGAAAGACAAATTCGAGAACATGCGCATTGGACAAGATCTTCCCCCTGCGCCTCGATAAATCAAAAGCGCAGGTAGATGCGGTATAGATGAACTTTATTCCAACATTACAAAACTTTTTTCAAAATAACGCTTGCATCAAGCCAAAGCCTTTTGTATATTATTCCTCGCGCTGAACAGCGCACCCTGAATTCGGGCGTTTAGCTCAGGGGGAGAGCGCTTCCCTGACACGGAAGAGGTCACAAGTTCAAATCTTGTAACGCCCACCAAGAATGACAAGACCGGAGACATTGTCTTCGGTCTTTTTCTTTGCGAATCGGCATTGAGATAAAGCACTCACCCACGCCCTTTAGTCCCAAGGCTCAACTGCCACGGCATCGTGCGCAAACAGCCTCAAGCCCCCGCATCGTCTTCCATCACGCCGAGCACCATAAGATCGCCAGGGGCACGCCCGGGTTTGTCAAACGGATTGTTAAGCAGTTCAGCCACCAGATGCCCGCCCTCCGCTACACCTGTCAGGCGCGTCCACACGAGCGCGGCGCTGCCGTCGTCGCCTATAAGGGCAGCCTGCACATCGAGCGGATAGCTCGGATACCTTAGATGGTCAATCCCCTCGAGCTCTACAGCCCATGCACGCGGAATAGTTTGACCAGGCGCACCTGTGTGCCGGGACAATCGCACCTACGGCTTACCTCGACGTTATCCACCAGCAAGCGCATGAGCCTGATGCCGCGTCCGCGCAGCTCGGAAACCTCCGGGGCGTCGTCGTCGGAAATCTCATAGCCGCAACCGCAGTCGCGCAGGATCGTCACCACGCGGTCATCGTAAGCAGCAACCGTCATCGTGCAGCCATGTGCACCGTCCGCATGATCATATGCATTGGAGAGGGCCTCCCCTACCGCCAAGGCATAATCAAATCGGTCGCCTTCTGACATGGGAAGCGTCGAGAGCATCTCGACGATTCGGTGACGATAATAAGACAGGTTTTCGGCGCCTTCGACAATGGGTAGGCTCTTACTCCACCAAGGGCTCGCATCGGGTGCAAGGACCGGCACCGCGGGACGCTCGGAAGGGGTGGCGTGAAGCGCCTCGGTCAGACGCCCAATCTGCAAGAAGCGCATGACATTCGACGACACGTTGACCATCGAGAGCATGCCTGCGCAACGGCTAAGCGCCCGCGCACTCGAAACCAGGCAGGCGATGCCCGTAGAATCGACAAACGAGACATTCTCGCAATTGATGATGACGCGCGGAGAACCCAGTGCGATGAGCGTATCGATGCGGCTGCGCAGCCCCGGCGCGGTGGAGATATCGATATCCCCTGCGGGCGCCAACACCGTTATGTCATTCCAACCATTCATACGGTCATGGTTCCCCGGTTATCGACCCCCTAAACAATCAATCTGAAAGAGAGCCGCCCAAAAGAAGCCAGCTAGCGAGATCGCCCCGTATCGAAGCGCAGCGCCACCATCGCAACATCATCCTCCAGCGCCGAGGCGGTAAATGTATCGAGCGTCGAAAGCATGCGCCCGCACAGCCCATCCACACCAGAGGACGCCTCGCGTAAAAGCGCATCGCGCAAGCGTTGCTCGCCAAAGAAATCACCCGCAGGATCGCGCGCCTCGATAGCGCCATCGGTGTACATGAACAGGATGTCCCCCGGCGAGAATTCGAACGAGCCGGCTTCATAGCTCATGGTCTCAAATGCACCGACAACACCAGACTGCACGCTCATGAGCTCAATCTCGGCGGTAGAAACGTCTCCTTGGACACCATTGCGCGGAGCATGCACGAGCATTGAGGGCGGATGTCCTGCCGAGCAATAGGTTGCGTAGCCCTGGCGCAAATCAATCTTTGCAATGAACATCGTCGCAAACGTCTCGAGGCGCGAGAACCCCATAAGCATGCTGTTGAGCGAGCGCGCCATGCGCTGCGGCCCCATGCCCTCCCAGGCATAGGCGGAAAGCGCCGTTTTGACCAAGGCAGACATCGAAGCCGCCTCGACGCCTTTACCCGATACATCGCCCAAAATCATGACCACGCGATCGTCGGGAAGACGGATAAGCGTATAGAAATCTCCGCCCACCAGCGCCTGCTTGGTTGCCGAGGAATACAGGCAGTCCGAGGTGATCCCCGGTACGGAGGCAAGAGAGCTCCTCATCCCCGCCTGAAGGGTCTGTGCGATGCGATGCTCGGATTCCTTCTTGCGCGCGCCCTGAACGTACATCTCAAAATCATGCGCCAAATGCACCAGGTAATCGTACTCAAGGTCGTCAATTGGCTCTTGCGAGGCGCTGCGTAAGAGCAAAAACATGCGGTGAGGACGCTCTTCAACAAGCATCAACCCCTCGGCTCCATCGGCATCATCGGCCGAAGCGCCGTCCTCGGCGCCAAAATCTGCACCAGCATCGAAGAAAACGCCCTGGCTGGGAAGGCCATGGAGTGCGAGCCAGCGACCAGCGCGCGAGTTCGCATCCACGCGGACTACACGGACATCGACCAAGTCGTCTGCCGTATACGTCCAGGCACCTCGGTGAATCTTTGCATCGACCTCGGCCAACGGATCGACATACGCCGCCGGCGCCACGGTCGAGAAAAAGAGCTCATCGATACCGCCGGGCAAATTCACTTTGCTCCCGCCATCAAAATCGAGTACATAGCGGCCGCGTATGTGATCGAAGAACAGCGGGCAGAGGCGGCACTTGAGCACGCGCGTCATCTCGGACGTCAGACGAGGCCACATACCGTGCAGGTCTCCCGAACCCGTATACACCATGTCGCGCAGACGATTAAGCGAGCGCGTCAGTTCATCCGATCTCTTGGAGCGAGCATTCGTCACCAGCCCCATGAGCTCAATGGACAGGTAATCGCTCACAACCTCGAGCACATGCATGTCGTAATCGCGCGGGAAACACGGGCGCATCCAACCAAGCTCGATGACGCCCAGCACCTGTGTACCAAAAAAGACCGGCACGGCGATAAGCGTCTTAAACGCCGGCATGTTCTCGACATTCAAGCGCATGTTTGTTCGCGCATCCATGTCATAAAAGGTTCCGGATGCAGGCCCAAGGTCCTCGTCGTCGCTCGTAGCAGGCAAAACGTAAAAACGGCACGCGCGTGACTGGCGCAGCACATAGGTGGGGATACCGGCGCCGTAGGGAATAAAATCGGGCACATAGCAATTTGCGAGCGACTTCGAGAAACCGCGGAGCTTGAAGCCACCGTTCTCGGCGATGTAGATAGTGGAACCGCCCGCATCGAGTGCGCCGGAGAGCTTGTTGAGCACGGTATCAAGAAGCGTTGGAAGGTCTTTGGAGCCCACGGCGGACAAGATGACCGAAAGCGTGCCCGAAAGGCGCTTATTCGCCGCCTGAAGCTCCGAGAGAAGGCGCTGCGTCTGGCGATCGTGAGCCGTTTGCTCCTCCATGCTCTTTATCACGACAAGAATGCGACCGGCGCGGCGGGCGCCCAGGGGCAAAAGATCGTGCCCGATCTCCAGTGCACGGACGTTCACGGGAACAAAGGAACCATCGGGCAGCTTGAGCATGAGGCTGCAATCGCGCGTATCGAGCGTAAACGGCATCTGGTGTCGCCCCGCACGTTCAAAAGCATTGCTAAAGAGGAGATCCTTGATGTCGGTCCCCACAATATGCTCTCGATCGTCGAGCGTCAGCGAGACCATCTGGCGATTGACGCGCAAGATGGTGCCATCCTTAGCGCAAAGGGCAACGGCGTCACTCGTCACCTCGACCAGTCGAGCCAGCTCGGCAAGATCGTCTTTTCCCAGTGATTCCATCGGACGCACCTCGCATCCTTCGCAGCCACACATTGGCACACACGATACCGCAGCATGATGGGCAACGCGCCCAATAGGTAAAATAAAAGCCCCGCGAGGAGGCTCAGAAGATTTGATGGTGTCGGAGGCGGGACTTGAACCCGCATGACCGAAAAGTGGTCACTAGCACCTCAAGCTAGCGCGTCTGCCAATTCCGCCACTCCGACTTGCGACAAGGAAGATAATAGCCCAGACCCAGGAGCCGATGCAAGAACTTTTTTAAAAAGTTTTTTGCTAAGTCGATTTACGCAGGTCAGATGGCTTATTTTAGTTCGGATAATGACGAATGACGGGTTGGAAGCGTCGCAAATTGTCTCTTCTCGTCCGGTCTGGCCCGGGGATTACCCCCCCCTCGCTGGTCCTCGCCGCTTCGCGGCTGCGGAATCGCTCAGGGGGTAATCCCCGGGCCAGACCTGCGTTGAAGTGGTATGCGCATCGATCATCAATCTTCAGTTGCTTCACCCTGCAGCGACCGCAAAAAACAAAGAGCCCGTCTTCAGATTTGAGGACGGGCTCAAAACGCAGGGATTCTAGTCGTGCAAATCTAAAACTTAGCTGCGTCGACGATTGAGATGTACTCCGGCGGCGCAGATGACGGAACCGAGAGCGAGGGCCGCTACGGTAGCGGCAAGGGCATTATCGCCCGTCTTGGGGAGGTTGCCCTTCTTGTCCGTTTTAGCCGGTTTCTTCGTATCCGTGGGCTCTTCTGGTTTAGGCTCGGGCTTTTGCTCGGGAGCGGCAACCGTGTAGGAAACCGTCGGAACGGGGAAATCGCTTGCGGTGCCCTTGTCGCCGTTGCCGTCAACGGGGTACAGGGTTGCACTCTCGTTGACCTTGAGGCTATGGGCGCCGGCCTCGGTGGGCTTATTAACTAATACCTCGCTGTACGTAAGGGCAACCGGTTTAGCGGGCACCGCGGCCTCATTGAGTGTGAAGACGAGCTTCTCGTTCTCCCCTGCCGTGTACTTGAGGGTGAAACGATAGGTGCCATCCGCACGCTTGCCAAAGCCATACGTGGTCTCGTCGATCTTCTCGGGCGCAAGGTCCTCGCCCGCAACGTTCAGACTGATCTTGCTGGCATCGTTCACAAAGTCAAAGTTGTTGCCGATCGTGTCTTCAACGGTCGATCCAGCGGCGATCTTGTCGATAAGCTTGGCCTTGAGCTTATCGAAGTCAGTGTTGAGTTGGCCGTTATTGGAGTTTCTCGCGAGATACTCCAGGAAAACCTGGCCATTGAAGTCGGCTTTGTTCTTGTAGTAGACGTTCATGTCGTAGCCGGCCTTGACCATCGACTGGAACGTGTCGTCCGTACTCCAATACGCCACATCGATGTTGCATGGCGCGTTAACGTCAATAGGAATGGGGTTGGTAGTTCCGGTGGCAGCCGCCTCGACGGTGTACTCGTAGTCGTACTGAGCCCAATTCTTATCGGAGTTCTGATATTGATCCCTGTAGTACGCAAGGTACTCCCCAAGCTTCTGGGGGCTCGTCATGGCCTGCGAGAAAATAAAGTTAGAGCCGTCGGAAAACTTCTTCCAGGCGTTGTTGGTGTTGTACTCGCGACGCACGGATTCCCATATGCCGCCCATTCCGTTCGTTCCTGTGTATGCAACGCCGGTCTCAGGGTTCGTTTGCTTGGTCGGATCGCCAAACGACCTGGTATACGGCGTGGTGTAATCGCCATTCTTGCAATACAGGTACGTAGCTCCATCGCTAATGAGGATAACGTGCTTGTTCTCAGCCTTAACGGACGTATCCGCATCAAGCATGCTCTTGGCAGCAAGAAGGCCCGCGTCCATGTTGGTGCCCGAGTCAAGACTCGAGTTCATCGCCGCCAGAATGTCGTCGTAACCCGTAACAACATCGGTCAGCTGTTGCTTGATATTTCCCGCTTTTTCAAAGAGGACAACACCCACCCTAATGTCGAGGCCATCGGCCTGAGCCTTTGCCTTAACCTCCTCGAGGAAGGACTTAGCCTGGTTATAGATGTCCTTCTCTGCAGAAGCGCCAGACTTATCAAGAACAAACACGACGTCGGCAGGTTCCGCCTCGCGCTTGCCCGGGAACGAAAGCGTGACCTTCGTCTCCAGGTTCTCATCGAGCTCGGTGGCCGTCTTTTGATTCTGCTCAAGGACAGCCGCTTGATCAGTCGCCGGCGCATCTTCGGCAAACGCAGGCGCCGCGGGAGCAGGCATGCCGAGCGTTAGTACGGCAGCAACCCCCCCAATGCAACAACGGCAGTCAAACTTCGCTTTATCAAATCCACTGTTTTCATATGTGCTTCTTCCCACCATACTTTTACCGAAGCCCAATGGCTGGACAAGCTCGCCTTGTACGCAAAAGCCGGGAACCGTTGACTTCGGAACATTCCTATCACACATGTAACACGGTCTGTCACACTCACAAAATACGACTTAAGACGAGAGACCTTTGGCCCAATTCTGTAAACAAGCGTTCTCGTCCCATGGCTATAGATGAGATAGCAATCTTTAATCTCAGCATGCTCAAATAAAAAGGCTCGCATGGAAAACTCCATGCGGGCCAAAAGGGGCGCTTACAGGTCGATGTGCGATTCCTTGATGGGGAACGGCTGACCAAAGTGGCATGCGCAGAAGTGACCAGGCTCAAGCTCCTTGAACTCGGGCTGTTCACGCGAGCAAATCTCCTGAGCAATCGGGCAGCGCGTATGGAAACGGCAACCCGAAGGCGGATCCAGCGGTGAAGGAGGATCGCCGGCAAGAATGATGCGCTTGCGTGTCTTCTGGATATCCGGATCCGGAACGGGCACTGCGGAGAGCAGCGACTGCGTGTACGGATGGCACGGCTGCGCATAGAGGCGCTTCCAGTCGGAAAGCTCGACAAGCTTACCTAGGTACATAACGCCCACGCGATCGGAGATGTGCTGCACAACGGAAAGGTCATGAGCAATGAACAGATAGGCGGTACCAAACTTATTCTGCAGGTCCTTGAGAAGGTTGAGTACCTGTGCCTGAATGGACACGTCGAGTGCAGAAACGGGCTCGTCGCAGATGATGAGCTTCGGACGCAAAATGAACGCACGCGCAATGCCAACACGCTGGCGCTGGCCACCGGAGAACTCGTGCGGGTAGCGGTTGATATGCTCGGGGTTAAGGCCAACCACGTCAAGCAACTCGCGAACGCGCTCAAGACGCTCTTCCTTGGTACCAATGCCATGGATGGTCATGGGCTCGGAGACAATCTCGCCGATGGTCATACGCGGATTCAAACTCGCGTACGGATCTTGGAAGATGAACTGCATATCGCGACGCATGTCCTTGAGCTCTTTTTTGCTCATGGATGCAATGTCACGACCCTGGAAGAACACCTTGCCAGCCGTAGGCTTGTTGAGGCGCATGATGGTACGGCCCGTCGTGGACTTACCGCAGCCGGACTCGCCTACCAGACCAAAAGTCTCGCCAGGCATAATCTCGAACGAAACATCATTGACAGCCGAAACAACGCGCTTGGAAAAGCGGCTGGAAAACACGCCGGAATTGGCGGGGAATTCCTTGGAGAGGTGCTCGACCTTGAGCAACGGTGTGATATCTGCCATGGTCTACTCCTCGCCTCCCGTCATCGTATCGTCCATGCCCGTAGCGATAGCATCCTTGCTGGTACGCGACGTGGCAGGAGCATTCTTCTTCGCAAACTCCGAATCGGAGGCGTAATGGCACGCCGCATAGTGACCCTTGGAGAGCTCCACGCGCTCGGGACGCTTGGTGTGGCACAGCTCGGTAGCATAGGGGCAACGGGGTGCAAAGGCGCAACCGGTGGGAAGATTGACGAGTGAAGGCGGGTTGCCGTGAATGGGCGTAAGCGGCTTCTTCTCGTCGATAACCTGCTCGGGGATGGAGCGAATAAGACCCCAGGTATAGGGGTGGCGGCTCTCGTAGAAAATCTGATCGGCAGTACCGAACTCCACAGGGCGGCCAGCATACATAACCATGATCTTATCGGCGATATCGGCGACGACACCCAGGTCATGGGTAATCATGACGATAGCGTTGCCGTTCTTCTCCTGCATCTCCTGCATAAGCTCGATAATCTGTGCCTGAATGGTCACGTCGAGAGCCGTGGTGGGCTCGTCGGCAATCAGGATGTCGGGGTCGCAGGCAAGTGCCATAGCGATCATAACGCGCTGGCGCATACCGCCCGAGAACTGATGCGGGTACTCGTTCACGCGCTTCTCGGGCTCGGGGATGCCCACCAGGTCAAGCAGCTCGGTAGCACGCTTAAGCGCCTGCTCCTTGCTGTAGCCACGGTGCAAGCGAAGACCCTCGCCCACCTGCTTGCCAATCTTGTAAACCGGGTTGAGCGACGTCATGGGATCCTGGAAGATCATGGCGATGTCGTTACCGCGAACGTGCTGCATCTCCTCTTCGCTCATATCGAGCAGGGACTTGCCGCGATACGTCACGGAACCGCCATGAATCTTTCCGGGAGGCATAGGGATGAGGCCCATGATGGTCATGGCCGTCACGGACTTGCCCGAACCAGACTCGCCTACCACGCCGAGGGTCTCGCCACGGTCGAGCGTATAGGAAACGCCATCGACCGCGTGGACGATACCGTCCTCGGTATGAAAGTACATCTTGAGGTTATCGACTTCCAGAAGATGCTGCCCCTCAGGAATGGGCTGCGTCTTGAGGTCGACGTAGTTTTTCGTATCCTTCTTCATGACTTTATGCATCCTTCATCTTGACGTCGAGCGCATCGCGCAGACCGTCGCCCAACAGGGTGAAGGCGAGCACGGTCGAAAGAATGGCGAGACCAGGCATGATCATCATCCAGGGAGCGGTCTGCAGGTAGGCCTGACCGTCCTGAATCATCGAACCCCAGGAAGGCGTGGGCGGAACGACGCCCATGCCCAAGAAGGACAGCGAAGACTCGGTAAGGATGGCGCCACCGATGTTCATCGTGGCGTACACGACGATGGAAGCAACGGAGTTCGGGAAGATGTGACGCGCAATGATGCGAATGTCAGATGCGCCCATGGAGCGAGCCGCGTCCACGTAGTCGTTCTCTTTGACCGTAAGGATTGCGGATCGGAACACACGGGCGATGGAAGGCCAGCCCAAAATGCCGATGGCCACGAACACGTTCGTCAACGAACGGCCGAGGACGGCGATGAGCGAGACCACGAACAGAACATACGGGAAGGCCAAGAAGATATCGGCCAGTCGCATGATGATCGTATCCCAGATGCCTCCGTAGAAGCCGGCCAGAGCGCCCATGATCAAACCGAGGATCGTGGAGATGGCGGTTGCCATAACGCCAACGGAAAGCGAGATGCGCGCGCCGTAGATAACACGTACAAGAATGTCGCGACCGAGGGCGTCGGTGCCGAAGGGATGCTCGCCCGAAGGCGGAAGCGTCGAGTTCTGTGCCATCGTGGTGGAGTCGGCAGCCGTCGGCGAGCCGAGCCACTGCTTGGCCCACAGGTCGGCCGAAAGAGCCACGATGATGACGAAGATAATCCAAATCACCGAGATAACGGCGAGCTTGTTCTTACGCAGACGCTTGAAAGCGTCGCCCCAAAGGGTACGTGAGGCGGCGGGGGAAGAGGAATCGGACTTCTGGTGAATCTCCTCCAGCAGCGCCTCGTTTTCCTCCTCGATCGTCTGAGGGGTCTTGTTGTCGTTCATGAAGTACCTCCCCTTAGGCGTTCTTGTTGGACGAATCGAAGCGAATGCGCGGGTCGAGGAAAGCGTAGCTCACATCGACCAGCAAGTTGATGACCATAACCACGAGCACGATAAGAGTGACGCCACCCATAACGATGGGCCAGTCGCGGCTGCTAATGGCACGGAACATCTCGTAACCGATACCGGGCCAGTTAAAGACCGTCTCGGTGAGGATGGCGCCGGAGAGCATGGCACCGAAGTCGACACCAATATACGTAACAACCGGAATAAGGGCGTTCTTGAGCGCGTGCCTCCAGATGATGGCACGATTGGAAAGACCCTTTGCCTTAGCGGTACGAATGTAGTCCTGGTTCATAACGTCCAGAAGCTGCGAACGCATGATGCGTGCACAGTATGCGGTGGAAACAGAAGCGAGCGTCACCGCGGGAAGGATGTAATGCACCCAATCCTGATACTGAGATGCCGTACCACCCGCACCGGAGATGGGCAGAACGTGCAGCTGCACGCCAAAGAACAGCTGGAGCAGCATGCCCAGCCAAAAAGCGGGCACAGCGACGAGCACCGAGGTCACCAACGTGACCAAGATATCCCAAAAGGAATATCTCTTAACCGCCGAGATGATGCCGGCGCCAATACCCATAATCGCCTCGAGGACGATAGCGCAAAGGGCAAGCTTCGCTGTATACGGATACTTGGCAGCGAAGATGTCCGTCACCGGCAGCTTGCGCTGATACGAGCTGCCAAGGTCGCCCTGAAGCAGGCCGGTCATGTAGAACACGTAGCGGTTCCACAAGGTCTCGGGAACGGGGTCGCCGTTCTCGTCCAGAATTGCGTTGCCCTCATCGTCAACCTGAACAAGGTGATACTTGACGCGAAGCTGCAGCTCAACCTCGGGGGTGAGCGCCTTTTCGCCACCAATCAACTTGATCGGATCTCCCGGAACGATGTTCTGAAGCGCAAACAGGATAAGCGTTACGCCCAGAAAAACCGGGATGAATTGGAGCACACGCTTGAGGATGTACTTTCCCATACAAAAAACTCCCCTACCGTGGATACACCTAAACGGGATGTCAACCGATGAAGATTGACACCCCGTCAAACAAACACTCAGTATATCGTTTTGCCGCCGTCTGCGCTATAGGTGTAATAACATGCAGATTTTGGCCGTTTGAGCTCTATTAAGCGCTGAGCTCCGTGCGGTTCAGATAAGCATGCTTCTGCGGGTCCAGATAGAAGGACTTGATGCGATCGGAACCGGCAGTGACATGCGAATAGAACATCAGCGGGATGACCGGGCAGTCGGCAGCGATGATCTTGTCGGCTGCGTGCATCTTCTCGATGCGCTCCTTGTCATCAACCGTGGCGCGAGCCTCGGTGATGTCCTTGTCAACCTCGGCGTTGCTGTAGCCAGAACGGTTATCGCCACCGAGAGAGTCGGAGTGGAACAGCGGATACAGGAAGTTATCCATGATGGGATAGTCGGCAATCCAGCCCAGGCGGCCAAACTGATAGTCAAGCTGCTGATACTGGTCAAGCAGAGCGCTCCACTCGGGGGTATCGGACACGACCTCGAGACCGACCTTCTCCAGGTCGCCGATCACGGATTCCATGATCTCCTTGTGGCCACCGTCCTGGTTGTAGGAAAGCGTGAGCTTCAGACCACGAGAGCCGTCGGAACCTGCGGGATAACCAGCCTTGTCCAGGCACTCCTTGGCAGCGTCAACGTCGTACTTGCAGTACTCCCATGCGCCCTCCTGGTAGCCGTCGATACCCGGCGGGATGATACCGTCGGCAGGGGTACGGGTACCCTTGAAGAGAGTCTTGCAGATAGCCTCGCGGTTGATGGCCATGGACACGCCGCGGCGTACGTCAGCGTTGTTGAAGGGCTCTGCGGTGTTGTTGACGACCAGATAGTAGACGGAAGACTCGCCGCCGAGCAGCATGTGCTGGCCGTCGGACATGGTGTAGCCGTCCTTGGACTCGCCGCGGTCCTTGATGGCAGAGTCGATCTGCGGCACGGGCACGTCGCAGATGTCGAGGTTGCCGGCCTGGAACTCTTTCCAAGCGGTCTCGACGTCCTTCTGAACGGTAAAGTGAACGCCGTCTACCTTGGCCTTGTTCTTGCCATAGTAGTCGTCGAACTTCTTGAGGTTGATCTCCTGACCATCCTCCCACTTACCGTCCATCTGGAACGGGCCGTTGCCGATGGGGGCCAGGTAGAAGTTCTTGGCGTCATCCTCGGCAGCAGCAGGCACGGGAGCCAGTGCCGGGTGCGAAGCAACATAGGGGAAGTCGGCGTAAGGGGCAGACAGCTTGACCACAAACGTAAGGTCGTCTGGGCAGGAAAGACCGGCAAACTCGTCGGCATCGCCAGCGGCGAGCTCGTCATAGCCCTCGACGAACGAAAGGTGGTAGGAGACCTCAGACGGGCTGTACTCCATCGCAACGGCGCTCTTGGGGTACACGACACGGGTCCATGCGCGCTTGAAGGCCTCGGCATCCACAGCGTCACCGTTGTGGAACTTGGCACCCTTGCGCAGATGGAAGGTGAACTCGGTAGCGTCGTCGCTGGCATCCCAGGACTCAGCAGCAAGACCGACGATCTCGTTCTTGTCGTAGTCGAAGTTGGTCAGTGCATCGAACAGCTGGAAGGAAACCTGCGTACCCTGGTCTTCCCGGACGTTATAGGGATCGATGCAAACGGGGTTGTTGATGTAGTAGTTGACGGTAGCGCCCGAGGTGGCACCGGAAGCGGAACCAGCGGTGCTGGAGCCGCCCTTCTTGCCGCAGGCGGCCAGGAATGCGAGAGAGCTCGCAGCGAGGGAGCCGCCCACGAAAGCGCGACGACCCATAACGGGCTCATGGAATTTGAAATCAGCCATGCCATCCTCCTTAAATGCAGAACATGGGCGATACATTGCGCGAGAGCTGCAGTGCATCCCATTCGAGCTACACGCCCGTTGGCTGTATGGGCGTATGCGCGATTGGATGTACTTTACTCTATTTTGGAAAAGTGTCGTTTGTTGTTTTTGATTAAAACAACAGGTATTTCTTTAGTCAGCAAAAGTTATTGCACCTTTGCCGCCAAAAGAACCGCAGGTTAAAGCTGCAAAAAAACGCGGCCGCGCCACACATGCAGGCACAGCCGCGCTTTCCATTCGTTTCCGAAAGCCATTTTTTCGTTAACGAAAGCGAAACAATAAGTGGCGGGTTCTAGCCGATGAACGTAATCTTGTCGCGGCCTTCATGCAGATAGTGAACGCCCTCGCTGTCGAGCATGATGGTCTCCTCGGTATAGATAAAGCACTTGTCGCGACCCTGAGCCGGCGCTTTGACGTTGAGCTCCAGCGCCCAGCAGGTGTTCTCGTCCACGCGCACATCTCCCACCACGGGGATTGAACCCTGGTTTGACCACAGGCCGATGGTGGGGCCAGGACCATGTCCGTACATATTGCAGGGATGCGAGTACAGCATGGCGTCAATGCCCTCCTCGCGCGCAGCGGCAAGCGAGGCTTCGAAAACCTCGTTACCCGTACGGCCGGGCAACATGTTCTCGCAAACGATATCCTGGAAGCGATTGTTCACGGCAAGCGCATCCACAAGCTCGGAGGGAATCTCAGTCTCGCCGGGGCGCGCCACATAGGCCAAGCGCTGGCTGTCAGTCATCATGTTCATGTAGCGGATGCCAAAATCGCAGTGCAGAAGGTCTCCCGGCTCGATCACACCGGTGATGCGCGATTCGTCGACACCCGCGCGTTCGATATCCATCGTGGGCTCGAACCAATACTCCAGGCCCAAGTCAACGGCACGCTGACGCATGAAGAACTCGAGGTCCTGCGTAGTGGTGATACCGGGCTTCACGACCTCGGACGTATACATCTCCTCGAGAATCGAGTACGAGACGTCTGCCACCTCGGGCATAAGCTCCATCTCGGTAGGAGTGCGCAGCTCCATCACCTTAATGGGAAAAACGTCATCGGCATACATCCGGCTCGTCCATGTTTCATCGAGGCCCTCGAGTAGCAGCGCTTCGCAGCCGGCAGAAAGGCCGTCGGCCACGGCAAAGTTCTTCGAGCGGTCGACGGCGATCGTGCGGGGCTGATATTCCTCAAAGAGACGCTGAAGGGCAGCCATCTGGGGTTCTTCACGCCAATCAACCCAATAGCGCTCGTAGAAGCGCTCGAGGTCCTCGTCGGGCATCGCCACATGAAAACGGCGCACGCCCTCCTCCGTCTTCACGAAAGCGAGGATTGTCAAGCGGCGTGCCGTGGGATACATGGGCGGAAACAACGCGCGGAACGTAGGGTCCTCGTTGTACTCGCGAGATACATGAAGCCAGATATCGGCGCCACTTTGCTCCATAGCCTGCGGAACGATTCGCTCCAGGCGCTCCTTGAGACAGCGCTCCTGAATCTCATAGCGCTCGCGCACGCTTCTGACCTTGATCATGTGCTTGTCCCTTCTTGTCATAAAAAGGGATGCGCACCGGTGCGTACACGGCAGCGCATCCCCTCTTCAAGCTATATAGATACGTCAAGCTCGGAATTAAGCGAGCTCAGCGGTGCCAAGTTCAGCGTGCTTGGACGGATCGATGTACAGGTGCTTCACGCGATCGGAACCGGCGATCTGGTGCGTGTAGAACATCAGCGGGATGATGGGCATAGCATCGCCAACCTTGCGGTTGATAGCCTGCAGGGCCTTGATGCGCTCTGCGTCATCGACGGTGGCGCGAGCAGCCACGAGAGCCTCGTCGACCTCGGGATCGGCATAGCCGGTCTTGTTGTCGGCGCTCTTGGAGTTGAACATCGGGTACAGGAAGTTATCCAGGATAGGATAGTCGGCGCTCCAGCCCATGCGGCCAAACTCATAGCTCTTGGAATCCAGGGAGCTGATGAAGGCAGCCCACTCGGGGGTGTCGGACTCGACATCGATGCCAACGGCGTTCAGGTCACCGATCACGGACTCCATGATCTCCTTGTGGCCTCCGTCCTGGTTGTAGGAAAGCTTGAGCTTCAGACCGCGCGAGCCGTCGTTGCCCGCAGGATAGAGCTTGTCGAGAATCTCGACAGCAGCGTCCTTGTCGTAGCGGCAGTCGGCCCAAGAGTTCTTCTCGTAACCGGCGATTGCGGGAGGCACGATGCCGTCGGCAGGGGTGCGGGTGCCCTTGAAGAGAGTTTTGCAAATGGCCTCACGGTTGATGGCCAGGGAGAGTGCGCGACGGAAGTCGGGGTTGTTGTACGGCTCGATCGTGTTGTTGACGATGAGATAGTACGTGGAGAGCTCCTCGCCCAGCAGCATGTGCTGGCCATCGGACATGGTGTAGCCGTCCTCGGACTTGCCGCGATCGGCCACGGCGGAGTCGACCTGAGCCACCGGGACGTCACAGACGTCGAGGTTGCCGCCCTGGAACTCCTTGTATGCCGTCTCCATATCCTTCTGGATAGCAAAGTGGACAGCGGAGATCTTTGCCTTCTCACCATAGTAGTCGTCAAAGCGGGTGAGGTTAATCTCCTGGCCGTCCTCCCACTTGCCATCCATCTTGAACGGGCCGTTACCGATCGGCGCCAGGAAGAAGCTCTTGAAGTCGTCCTTGGCAGCCTCGGGAACAGGAGCCAGCGCGGGATGCGAGCACACATAGGGGAAGTCTGCGAGAGCAGAGGTGAGCTCGACCACGAGGGTATCGTCGTCCGGGCAGGTCACGCCGGAGAGCTCAGTTGCGGAGCCATCGAGCATCTCGTCGTAGCCCTTAACAAAGGACAGGTGATAGGAGATGACAGAAGGGGAACCGGGGTTGGTCTCGGGATTGCAGATACGTTCCCAGCCATACTTGAAACTCTTGGAGGTAACGGTCTCGCCGTTATGGAACTTGGTGCCGCTCTTGAGGTGGAAGGTGTACTGGGTGGCATCGTCGTTGGCCTCCCAGGAATCGGCGACGAGGCCCTTGAGCTCCTTGGCCTCGAAGTCGTAGGTGGTCAGCGAGTCAAACAGCTGGTACTCAACCTGCGTGCCCTCGGACTCCTGCGTGTTGTAGGGGTCGATGCAGACGGGGTTGTTGATGTAGAAGTTGATGGTGGCGTCACCAGCAGCACCGGAACCGGCATCAGAACCGCCCTTCTTGCCACAAGCGGCAAGAGCAGCGAGAGCGCCGGTTGCAAGCGTACCGCCGACAAATGCGCGACGGCCCATCATCACGTGATTGGTAGCCATAAGACTGCAATCCTTTCGAACAAGGCCCCAAAGAGCCAAAAACCAAATCGCCCCAAAGGGCGCACACGCATCGCGGGCGCGGTTTGCCATCCTGTGCTCGCAATGAGTCAGAGTATATGCCTTCTGCCCAACAAACGGCGTCTCATATTCGGCAGAAGGCTCTTTTGTGAGCGATTTATTTCTCCCCCTGCTCCTCTTCATTCACATTCATGTGAATGATGCCGCGATAGCGCGGACTCGTGCGCTCAAGGGTGTAGCAATCGCCTTCAAGACGCGGGTATTCATTCAAAAATGCCGTGATAGCGGCCTCGTCCTCGGCAGTGAGCTCAAACTCAAAAATCATACAGTTGTCGTCTACATGACGGCTGTTGCGCACACCGATAATGGCGCAGGCAACGGAAGGCTGCCCAAGGATATATTTCGTGGCGATATGACTCGGCTGCACGCCGTAGTGACCGGCAATCTCGGTAAGCAGCGCGAGCAGCTTCTGGTACCCCTCCCAGCCCACGGAGTCCTCCAGCACCTGCAAGTATTTAACCTGCGAACGCGTCTCGGGAACAGCACGCTTGATGCCACGCCACTTTGATCCCAAAAGACCACCCGCAAGCGTGCCGTAGCACACATGCGAAATACCGGCGCCTTCGCAATAGGCAGACAAGCCGTTTTCGGGCCTACGATCGAACATCGAATACTGGCTTTGGCACGAAACGACATTCACGCCTGCATCAACAATCTCTTTGAGGTGCGAAGCATCGAAATTGGTGACGCCGATGTTGCGAATCTTACCGCGCCGCTGGAGTTCGGCCAGGTCCAGCGCAGTCTCTACATAGCCGGGCACGTCATAGTCCCACCAATGGAACTGCACAAGGTCGAGGGTGTCACGATGCAGGCGGCGCAGGCTTCGATCGATGATCGCTTCGGTGTGCGCAAAGTCGACATCGGCCAGAATATCAAGATCGGGCACGTATTTGGTATGGATCTGGATCTCATCGGCAGAAACAGCTCCTTGCCCCGCCTTGAGCTTCTCGACGAAAGTGCCCAAAAACTCCTCTACACCGGTGTAGATATCGCCGCAATCGAAGGTTGTGAAGCCACGCTCCGTAAGCTCGAAAAAAGCCCGCGTCACATCGTCAAAATCGATGGGGCTTGTCAGGGAGTGGCCCTCCGAGAGCTGCCAGCAACCGTTGATCACGCGGCTTACGGTATAGCCGGGCGCCAACTCGACGCGTTCGGGTCCTTCAAATGAATCGAGGTCCATAATCCACCCACTCCTAACGTTTTGAATCCAGGGGTACCACGGTGCAGTCACCATGACGAAGCGTGCGCTTGCCCACGCGCGAAATCTTGAACTGCGCGCCGCAATTGGGGTCGGGACAGGCTATCAGGGCGTCGGTTCCCATCCAATCAGCTTCCTGCAGCGGACGTTGCTTTGCCGGCAGCAAGGGCAAAAGCGCCGCAAGGGCATACATAGAAAACGACGCACCTTGCGGAAAAACGAGGTTCTCCCCTTCTACCAAGAAGCTGTCTCCCACATGATGCGAACAGACAAAGGGTTTTTCACCGGCCACGACCTCAACCTTAAGGTCGTACAGCTCAAACTCGTCGGCCACGTCAACTCCTATCAGACGCATCTTTGACACTGCTTTGCGGCAGCACACCGTATGGCAGCAACTTTAGCACGATGCAGTCTTCTGCACGACCTGGCAGCGAGACAAAATGAGTCTCGACTTGCCTTCAGACCCCGATGCGGGCATGCATTTAGCACCGCGACCCCTGGGCCCGGCAGAACCGTGAAATAAAAAAGCGGCCGCCCGGACAAATCCGAGCGGCCGCTTGCGCATTTTATATAAGTGATGGCCTACATGCCGTAGATGCCCTGAGGGAAGAAGAACATGGCGAGCACGACGCAGATTGCAAAGACCACAGCGACGATAACCGTGAGCTTGTCAAGGTTTTGCTCCATGACACCGGTTGCAGCGCTGGAATTGTACAGCGAGCTGGCAATCATATCGGAAACGCCGGTGCCCTTGCCGGAATGCATAAGGACGAGCGCGATAAGGGCAACAGTGGAGATAGCCCAAACGATGAAGAGGATGATCTGGAACGGACCCACGAGGTTCTCCTTTAGAGATGCTAAAACTACAGTCTGCTATGCTACCACAAATCATCCTTTTCCCCTCAAAACATTACAGACAGGCTCATCTGTGCCACATTTTCACCGCGCCTTCGCACAACCCGAAAACGTCTTGTCTTGGACAACGGCTTCACAACGCTTACCGATTCGTCCGAGAACTCCTTTGCACCAAGCAACACGCACTCAGATACAATGAAACATCGGTTTGATGATTAAGCATCGCAACGTAAGGATTTCCCATGCAGCATCCGGTAAAGAAAAAGATGGCGCCCGTGTTCCGCGCCGCCGAGGGAGGCCTGTTCTCATGCGTCGAAAAAGCCGACGTTGGAGCCTCTTATCAAGAGCTCGAACGCCAGGGCGTCGCTCTCATGGGCTGGGCCGACCCGTTCATGCCCGACCATTCCATGCCCGATTTTGTGGAAGATGCTTACGCAAAGGCGGCTCGCCGCGAGTCTGCCGCGCACTACACCGCCCCCATCGGCTCCCCCGAGCTCAAAGCAGAGATCGCCAAGAAGCTCCGCCGTCAAAACGGGCTCGATGTCGATCCCGAGCGCAACATCCTCATCACCCCTGGCTCCGACTCGGGTCTGTTTTTTGCCATCCTGCCGTTCATCCAGCCGGGAGACGAGGTCATCATCCCCTCCCCTAGCTACCCCAATAACTTCCTCGACGTCCGCATTGCCGGCGGCGTGCCCGTGGCCGTCGAGCTCAAGGCCGAAAACGGCTATCAGCTCGACCCGGAAGCACTCCAGGCGGCGATTACGCCCAAAACCAAGATGGTGCTCCTCACGCACCCCAATAACCCCACCACCACGGTCTTCAACCGTGCCTCGCTCGAAGCTCTCTCCAAAATCATTATCGACAACGACCTCGTGCTCGTGTGCGACCAGGCGTTTGAGGACTTCACATACGAAAACGAGATGATCACACCCGCCGCACTGCCCGGTATGTTCGAGCGCACGGTAACGGTCTTTTCCTTCTCGAAGGGCATGGGCTTCTCGGGCTTGCGCGTGGGCTATATCGTGTGCTGCGACAGCATTATGGACCCACTGTTCGCCACCGCTGTAGCCGTGGTGGGAGCCACCTCCACTGCAGCCCAGCAGGCAGCGACGGTCGCACTTCAAAACCCCGGCTTCATGAAACAGTTCGAAACCGCCTACGACAAGCGCCGCCATCGCGCCGTCGAAATCTTGAACAGCGTGCCCGGTGTGCATGTCATACTTCCCGAGTCTGGCTTCCTGTGCTGGGTTGACGTCTCCGAACTTGGCGATTCGACCGAGATTGCAGCCTATCTCACCGCCGAGGCGCGCGTGTCGGTCAATGACGGCAAGAACTACGGTCAGGGCGGCGCCGGACATCTGCGCATCGTCCTTGGCGTCTACCGCGACGACGAACGTGTCTTTGCAGCCCTTGAGTCCATCCGCGACGCGCTGCTTCGCTACAAGAAGTAGCCCACAAGCACAGCGGCTACCCAAAAAGCCTGCACGCACCTCAACGAAAACCCGCGCACAAACGTTCACTTTTTCTTATTTTTAGCAAAAAGAAGACGTTTGTGCGCGGGTTTTCTCTTTTGCGGAATGCGCGCGCAGGCGCGTGTTCGCGATTCACAACGCAAAAGGACCGCCGCTGGAAATCCAACGACGGTCCTTGTTGCACCATGTACCAGGCGCGTTCTATAAGCTACTCCTCGCAGGCGAGCACGCGGCCCGTCATCTCCTTGGAGGGCTCGAGACCGGCCATGGTGAGCATCGTGGGGGCGATGTCGGAAAGACGGCCATCCTCGATGCCGGTAAGCTTAGCCTTCTCATCAACGATGATGAACGGCACGCGGTTCGTGGTGTGCGCCGTGAAAGGATGCTTGGTGCCATCGGCGGCGACGTCAAACATATGGTCGGCGTTGCCGTGGTCGGCGGTAATCAGAGCAAAACCGCCCTTGGCGAGAATTGCCGGAATCACCTTGGAAAGAGCGTCGTCAACAGCCTCGACAGCCTTGACAGCAGCCTCAAAGACACCGGTATGGCCCACCATGTCGCAGTTGGCGAAGTTCACGATGTAGAAATCAGCGCGATCCTCGTTAATGGCAGCGACGAGCTTCTCGGTGACCTCGGGGGCGCTCATCTCGGGCTTGAGGTCGTAGGTAGCGACCTTGGGGCTCGGCACGAGCACGCGCTCCTCGCCGGACTTGGGCTCCTCGATGCCGCCGTTCAAGAAGAACGTCACATGAGCGTACTTCTCGGTCTCGGCGGTATGAAGCTGCTTCAAGCCGTTCTCGGCGATGACATCGGCCAAAACCTCCTGCGGGAAGGTCTTGGGGAATGCGACCTCGACGTTAAAGGTGGGGTCGTACTCGGTGAGGGTCACGAAGTGGGAAAGCTTCGGGGCAACCTCACGCGTGAAGCCGTCGAAGTCGGCTTCCGTGAACGCGCGGGTCATCTGACGAGCGCGATCGGGACGGAAGTTGAAGAAGATGACGGCGTCGCCATCGGCCACGCCCTCGTTCTTGCAGGCAAACGGCTTGACGAACTCGTCACCGCGGTCGTCGGCGGCGTAAGAGGCCTCGATGCCAGCATGGGCGCTAGCCTCACCGTCGAACGGCTTGGTGATGACGTCGTAGGCGAGCTGGATGCGCTCCCAGCGGTTATCGCGGTCCATGGCATAATAACGACCGGAAACAGTAGCGACGCGGGCATCGCAGCCGTTGTTCTCGGAGACGTCGGCCAGGAAAGCGGAGAACTCATCGATGTAGCCCAGACCGCTCTTGGGGTCGACATCGCGACCGTCCATGAAGGCATGAACGCGAATGCACTTGACACCGCGCTTGGCGGCCATCTTAACAAGAGCCTCGGCATGAGCCATAGAGGAGTGAACGCCACCCGGGGAAACAAGGCCCATGAGGTGCAGGGTCTTGCCGGAGGCTTTCACATCGTCCATTGCGGCGACGAGAACCTCGTTGTGCTCGAGCGAGCCGTCCTTGCAAGCGTTATTAATGCGAGAGAGCTCCTGGAACACGATGCGACCGGCACCGATGTTGAGGTGGCCCACCTCGGAGTTACCCATCTGTCCATCGGGAAGACCCACGTCCTCGCCAGATGCACCAAGTGTGGTGTGAGGGTACTTCTCGTACAGGGAATCGAGGAAGGGATGCTTGGCGCACGAAACGGCGTTCTCGTCGTTCGCGGGAGCCAGACCGCAGCCGTCCATGATAACCAACAGTGCAGGAAGATGACGATTTGCCATGTTCACTACTCGCCTGCCTTAATGACCATCTGGGAGAAATCCTCGGCCTTGAGCGAAGCCCCGCCCACGAGGGCGCCGTCAACGTCGGACTTTGCCACAAGCTCGGCAATGTTGCCGGGCTTAGCGGAGCCGCCATACAGCACGCGGATGCCGTCGGCAAGCTCGGCACCGAACATCTCGACGAGAGTCTCACGGATAGCGCCGCAGACTTCCTGGGCGTCGTCGGCCGTGGCAGTCTTGCCGGTACCGATGGCCCAGATGGGCTCATAGGCAACGACGAGCTGAGCGGGATCGGTGATATCGAGGCCATCGAGACCGGCCTTGACCTGGTTCACAACGTGCTCGACATAGGTGCCGGCCTCGCGAACCTCAAGGGACTCGCCGCAGCAGAAGACGGGAACGATGCCAGCGGCAACGAGGGCCTTGGCCTTCTTGTTCTCGTCCTCGTCGGTCTCGTGGAAATAGTCGCGACGCTCGGAGTGACCGATGATGCAGTAGGTGCAGCCAGCGGACTTGAGCATGTCACAGGAGGACTCGCCGGTGTAGGCGCCCTTCTCCTCCCAGTACACGTTCTGAGCGCCCAGGGCGATCGGAGCGGCCTGGATACGGTCGTGCACGGTGGTGATGTCGATGGTCGGCGGGCAGACGAGGACCTCGACGCCAGCGGGAACCTCGGGCAGAGCCTGGGCCAGCTCGTCGGCGAGCTTGGCGGCAGCGGCAACGTCGTTATTCATTTTCCAGTTGCCGGCGATAAGGGTGGTACGGTTACTCGGCATCGTTCAGCGCCTCCACTCCAGGAAGGGGCTTGCCCTCGACGAGCTGCATGGAAGCACCGCCGCCGGTGGAAATAAAGGTCATCTTGTCGGCCAGGCCAAACTTGTTGACAGCAGCCACGGAGTCGCCGCCACCGATAACGGAGTCGCAGTCCTGGTTCGCAGCGATGGCCTCGGCAATAGCCTTGGTACCATGGGCGAACTTGTCCATCTCGAACACGCCGCAGGGGCCGTTCCAGAAGACCGTCTTGGCCTTAGCGATAGCGTCTGCAAAGAGCTTCTCGGTCTCGGGGCCGATGTCAAGGCCCTCCCAGCCGTCAGCGATCTCGCCGGTCTTGGCAACCTGGGTGTTTGCGTCCTCGGAGAAGGCGTCAGCGGTCACGTTGTCAACGGGAAGCAGGAACTCTACGCCGTTCTTCTTGGCCTTGTCGAGCATCTCGAGAGCGCGGTCGCACCAGTCGTCCTCGCACAGGGAGTTGCCGATGTGGCCACCCTGAGCCTTGGAGAAGGTGTAAGCCATGCCGCCGCCGACGATGACGGTGTCAGCGGAGTCGAGCAGACGATCGATCACGCCGATCTTATCGGAAACCTTGGAGCCGCCGAGGATGGCGACGAAGGGGCGCTTGGGCTCGGAGAACAGGCCACCAAGCGTGGAGACCTCCTTCTCCAGCAGGAAACCAGCGACTGCCGGGATGTAGGCAGCCGGGCCCACGACGGAACCCTGGGCGCGGTGAGCAGTGCCAAAGGCGTCGAGGACAAAGATGTCGCCATAGGAAGCGAGAGTCTTGGCGATCTCGGGATCGTTCTTCTTCTCGCGCTTGTCGAAGCGGACGTTCTCGAGCACGAGGATCTTGCCCGGCTCAAGAGCGGCAACGGCGTCGGCGGCCTTCTGGCCATAGGTGTCGTCAACAAAGGCGACATCGAAGCCGGAGAGCTCGGCGAGCTTGGCGGCAACCGGAGCGAGCGAAAGCTCGGGCTGAGGGCCGTCGCCCTTGGGACGACCGAGGTGGCTCATGAGGATAACGCGGGCGTTGTGCTCAACGAGGTATTTAATGGTGGGCAGAGCAGCGACGATACGAGTGGTGTCGCCAACAACGCCGTCCTTCAGGGGCACGTTGAAGTCAACGCGGCACAAAACGCGCTTGCCGTCGACCTCGACGTCGCGAACAGTCTTCTTGGTGAAAGCCATGTGCCTTCTACCTTTCTCTTAAAAGCGTGCCGGTCGGCACGATGCAAAAAGGCGCGGCCTCGAGGCATGACGCCACAGGGCCGCGCCTCACCTGACGCTACTTACGCAAAGTATCGAAGCTCAACTTAAGCAACGAACTTCTCGAAGTACTTGATGGTGCGGACCATCTGAGAGGTGTAGGAGTTCTCGTTGTCGTACCAAGAGGTGACCTGGACGAGGGACTGGCCGTTGCCAAGGTCCTGAACCATGGTCTGGGTGGCGTCGAAGATGGAACCGTGGGTCTCACCGACGATGTCGCGGGAGACGATATCGTCCTCGTTGTAGCCGAAGGTCTCGGGGATGGTCTCAGCGTAAGCCTTCATAGCAGCGTTGACCTCCTCGACGGTGACGGTCTTGTCGACGACAGCGTAGAGGTTGGTGAGGGAGCCCGTCGGGGTCGGAACGCGCTGGGCGGCACCGATCAGCTTGCCGTTGAGCTCGGGGAGAACCAGGCCGATAGCCTTAGCAGCACCGGTGGAGTTAGGAACGATGTTCTCGGCGCAGGCGCGGGAACGACGCTTGTTGCCCTTGCGCTGCGGACCGTCGAGCGGCATCTGGTCGCCGGTGTAGGCGTGGATGGTGGTCATGATGCCGGAGACGATGGGAGCGAAGTCGTTCAGACCCTTGGCCATCGGAGCGAGGCAGTTGGTGGTGCAGGAAGCAGCGGAGATGATGTTGTCATCAGCGGTGAGCTGCTCATGGTTGACGTTGTAAACGATAGTGGGAAGGTCCTTGCCGGCCGGAGCGGAGATGACGACCTTCTTGGCGCCAGCGTTGATGTGGGCCTGAGCCTTCTCCTTGCTGGTGTAGAAGCCGGTGCACTCGAGCACGACGTCGACGTCGAGGTCGCCCCAAGGCAGGTTGTTGGCGTCGGCCTCCTTGTAGATCTTGATGGTCTTGCCATCGACGGTGATGGAATCCTCACCGGCGACAACCTCGTGATCGCGGCTGTAGTTGCCCTGCGTGGAATCGTACTTCAGCAGGTAAGCGAGCATATCGGGAGAGGTGAGGTCGTTGATAGCAACGATCTCGGAGCCCTCATGACCGAACATCTGACGGAATGCCAGACGACCGATGCGACCGAAGCCGTTGATAGCAACCTTTACTGCCATGCGTGTCTCCTTTCGTTAGGCCCCGCAGGCTCTTTTGCCTGCCGCTCGGGCCCACAAACTAACCACTCACTGAATATACCTTTTTTCAATCACGGTAGTAGCGTCATTGGCGAGATTCCGCTTTTTTCATTACTTTGAAGCGTTTCAACATCGCGAAATCCATACAGAGCACGCCTATCTACTGTGTTTTGCCTGATGAATCGGCAACAAGCTTCTCCAAACGAAGCACACGATGATACAGCGCCGATTTTGAAAGCGGCGGCCGAGCGGCCTGCCCGAGGTCGCGGAGAGACAGATCGGGATGAGCCTCGCGCAAGTCGCAGAAATCGGCAAGCGCGCGCGGCAAATTGTCTCGAAGCCCCAGTCGCTTAAGGTCTTCGATGAGCTCAAGCTGGCGCTGCGCCGCGCCGGCACTCCTGCCCTGGTTGGCAAGCTCGGCATTCACCAGCCGATTCACATCGTTTTTAACCGACTTCATAGCGCGTACGTCCTCGATATCCTCGACGCATCGGCGCGCGCCAACGATATGCAAAAGGTTGCGTACGTCCTCGGCGCTCTTGACATACACGGCGTAGCTCGATCGGCGACGGTTCACACGCGCATGGATACCCACCTGGCAGATCAGATCGGCCAGGGCACGGGCGAACTGCTCGCCCGTCACGGCGATCTCAAGATGAAAATCACCGCGAGGATCGGCCACGAAGCCGCCCGCAATCAGTGCACCGCGAATATAGGCAAGGCGGCAGCAATCGCGCGCCACCGCATGATGCGGAATGCCCGCCACAAGATTTCCCTGGCGATCGAGGATACCCAACAAAACGAGGGCCTTTTCTAGATCAGGCTGATCGGGCAGGACAATGAGGTAGTTGCGCACGCGATGCAAAACGGACTTACGCACCGTGAACTCGGTCTTGAGCTTCAAAATCTTATGGGTAAGGCCGATCATGGTGCGAGCGACAGCGCCGGTTTCGGTTGCCACCTGCAAACGATAGCCCCCGGAGCCGGCAACGAGCGTTCCGCACACGCGCGAAAGCGCGGCAAGCGTCGCTAAATCGCAGTATTCGCAGGAAGGCTCGCAGCGCGCGAGCTCATCTCTTACCTCAGCGGTAAACGACATGGTGCCTCCTCTGGAAAAGAGAGGGGACACAGGGGCTATCCATTTGACAGTGCATCGTGATACTTACACCTAACTTGCTGTGTTCGCACGCGGAAGATCGCGGTGGGAAATGCTCACGTGATATTGCTGACGCTCAAGATAGCGCGCCGTCGCCTCGGCAATCGCCACGGAACGGTGCTGCCCGCCCGTGCAGCCGACGGCGATGGAAAGCTGAGGCTTTCCTTCTGCAACGTAGCCTGGCATCACGGCATCCAGCAGGCGAAACCATGCATCTAAAAATTCTTTGGTCTTAGGATGCTCGAGCACGAAGGAAGATACCTTGGAATCCAGGCCCGTCATCGTGCGCATCTCGGGATCGTAATAGGGGTTGGGCAGGAAGCGGACATCGATCATAAGATCGGCCTCAACCGGCAGGCCGTGCTTGAACCCAAAGGAAAAGACATGCACGTCCATAAGCTGCTGGTCGGGAATCTCCGAGAAGGCCATGCGCAGCTTGTTACGCAGGCTGGAGGTACGCATGCGGCTTGTATCGATCACCATATCGGCACGGTCTTTGATGCTCTCGAGCTGCACGCGCTCGCGTTGAATGGCGTCGACGGTCGATTCGCCGGGCATAACGAGAGGATGGCGACGACGATTCTCGCTGTAACGACGAATCAGCACCTCATCGGAAGCGTCGAGGAATACAATCTTGCAGCTCATCTCATGATCCTCGAGCGTGCGGATCGTATCCAGCAGCTCGTCGAACAAGCCCTGGCTTCGCAGGTCGCAGGTGACCGCCAGATGACGCCCGATGCCCGCGTTGATGCCCACGAGCTCCGCCAATTGCAAAATGAGGCGCGGGGGCAAATTGTCGATGCAGAAATAGCCCATATCCTCAAAGACATGCATCGCCTGCGTGCGGCCAGACCCTGCCATGCCGGTGATAATCACAATGTCCGGTATGCGATCGGCAAGTTCTTGCGCGGTAATATCATCTCTCGCGGGCATAAGAGCGCCTCCCTGTTGATTCCAACTATCGACCAGTATAGCAAGGTGCCACAAAAGCAACGGCGCTTACGCACGGCGGGCTTATGCCTCTCGTTCTTGCTCGTCTCTCCCCCACGCGCGCAGCGTGTCATAGACCGCCTGAGCGACGTCAGCGGGAATGCCTCGCACCTGGGCAATCTCGTCGACACTCGCGGCACGCAGCCGCTTCATGGAGCCAAAGTGACGCATGATGGCCTTTTTGCGCGTAGGCCCCACGCCTTCCACCTCATCAAGAATCGAAACCGTCATCGCTTTGTCGCGCAACTCGCGATGGAAGGTGATGGCAAAGCGATGGGATTCATCGCGCACCTGCTTAATGAGATAGAGCGAGGCAGAGCCCGTGGGAAGCACCACCGGCGTATCGTCCCAAGGCACGAAGACCTCTTCGTCGGCCTTAGCAAGGCCGCAAACAGGAATGTCGAGACCCAGCGCTTCGAGCTGATTCATAGCAGCCGTGAGCTGCGGCTTTCCGCCGTCGACCACAAGCAAATCGGGCCGTGACCCAAAGCGTTCGTCCGCCATACGCTCGGGCGCGTAGCGACGCCCCAGCACCTCGGACATCGACACGAAGTCGTTTGCCTCTTCAAGCTCCGCCCGGATCTTGAAGCGTCGATATTGGCTTTTGTCGGCGTGTCCGTTAGTGAACACCACCATTGATGCCACCGTGAACTTGCCATGAATAGTCGAGATATCGAAGCATTCGATACGAAGCGGCGGCGCATCGAGCGCAAGTGCGCTTTCCAGCTGCAGCAGTGCTTGGTTGGTGCGGTCATCGGAATATCCGGTGCGCATCATATAGCGCATGAGGGCATGGCGGGCATTGCGCACGCACATCTCCATCAGCCGATGCTTCTCGCCACGCTGAGGACGATGGAGGGCGCATTTGCGGCCGCGCTTTTGGCTCAACCACTCGCTAATAACCTGGGCGTCTTCCACATCGCAGGCAACATCGACCTCTGCGGGAATATCCGAGGTCTCGTCGTAGTAGCGCTTGACGAATCCCGAGACGAGCTCCTCCTCGTCCACGTCAAGGCCCTTATCCAAAATGAATTCGCACGTACGAACCGTACGGCCCTCGCGCACCACAAAAACGCAGGCGCCCGCGATAGTCTCTTCACGGTAGAAACCGATCAGGTCGATGTCCACGCTTGTGGGAAACACCACCTGCTGACGATCATCAAGGCCATTGATAACCTCAAGGCGGCGTTTGATACGTCCGGCGCGCTCGAAGTCGAGCTCGGCAGCGGCTTCTGCCATGTCGCCTTTGAGCTCATCGATCAGCTCACGGCGCTTGCCGGAAAGAAAACGCTCCACGCGGCGAACATTCTTGGCATACTCCTCGCGTCCAATCATGCCTGCGCAGACACCCGGGCCGCGGCCCACATGGCAATCAAAGCAAGGACGGCCCTTCTCGGCGCAAACAAGCTCAATAACATCGCTGTCGGCGGGATGCTTCTCGAGCAGACGGCGCACATGTTTCCAGCCCGCGCAGGAAGCATTGCAGATGGGCACAACCTTGCGCAGGGTATCGATCATTTCGCGTGCGGCACGCGCATCTGTATAGGGGCCAAAGTAGCGCGTGCCCGCCCGATGGCGTTCACGCGTGTACTTGATAGCGGGAAAGACATCGCCATGCGTGACGGCGATATAGGGGTAGCTCTTGTCGTCCTTGAAGTCGACATTAAAATACGGGTGATACTGCTCGATAAGGTTGCGCTCCAAAACGAGCGCCTCGTGCCCGCTTTGGACCACCACGTAGTCAAATGATGCTACGAGCTGCATCATAAGGGGGATCTTCTGGCGATCATCGCTCAGCGTCACGTACTGTTTCATGCGCGCGCGAAGGTTTTTGGCCTTGCCCACATAGATGACTTCGCCAGCAGCATCTTTCCATAGATAGCAACCTGGATCGGTCGGGACATGCGCCACCTGTTCGGCAAGCGAGGGCGCGCCGTTGGCAGACGCGCTCACATGCTCATGCGCAGCTCGCACATCAAGCGAGAAGGAGATACGCGGACGCGCCGCGCCGGCATCCGGCTCAGACATGGGCTACGCGTTCTTGCCGGAACCCATGAAACGGTCGAACTTCTGCACCTGGTGCATAAACGTCACGCGCGCATAGAGCTTATGGGCAAAGGTGTCGCGGGGATTATCGTACGGATAGCCGGCATGGCCGCTGCGATACATGTCCAAGACCTTGTCACGCAGCTCCGGGTTGGAAACATGACGCTCGATGACCTTTTTGGGCACGCAGGTGTACAGGGTATCGCCATAGGCTTCCTGATAAGGAATCTCACGATGCAAAATGTACTCGTCTACAAGCAGACGGGCGATGTTCGCGCCGCCTTGGGCCACGTAGTACGTGTTGCGACCGGGACGCGTATTGATTTCGAAGAACTTGTAGGAGCCGTCGCGCGCATCGTATTTAATATCGAAGTTGCCAAAACCGCGATAGCCAACGTGCTTGCAAAAGCGCTTGGCGTCCTCGATGATGCGATCGACGCGCTCGGGCAAGATGCACATCGGGTTGCCGATGCGCGCCGGGGAGTGGTCCTGAAGCACCACGCGACCGCCGGACACGACGCACACATCGCCCGAGGCATCGGAAAAAGTCGTAAGGGAGCGCAAGGCGTCGTCGTCGCCGGGGATAAAATCTTGGACAACGAGCTCGCGGTCGTAGCCCGCTTCGCGCAGCAGGTCAAAGATACGCAGCAGGTCATCGGGCGTCTGAACCTCATAGACCTTCTCCTTGCCCGGGAAATCCATCAGGTCATAGCGGGCGGAGTTGGAAGGCTTCGCGATAAGCGGATAGGTGAAGGACTCGGCATCGATCACAACATCCGGGTCTGCGCAATCGAACGTCCAGGTTTTGGGGTAGTCGATACCCAGCTCCTCGCAAATCGCATAGAAACGTTCCTTCTGCGTGATGTCGTCGAGCAGCTCAAAATCGTTATACGGAACAGCAAACCACTGGGAAAGCTCTTCCTTGTTTTGGGAGAGAATGCGCGCATGCCAATCGGCGCTGCCAAAGATGATGGCGACCTTGCCAGCCGCCGCGAGTTCGGCACCGAGCTTGCGCAGGAAGTCCATGATCGCATCGTCTCCCTGCCCCATGGCGGGAACAACGCGATAATCAACCAGGTTGCTCGAGGAGGTGACTTTGACGTCAACAGCCGAGACGACCATCGTCTTCACGCCATACGCCTCATGGAAGCAGCGGGCAAAGCCATAGGACATAATCTCTCCGCCAAGGGCGACGGGGACCAGGCGAGCCGAAAGATCGGATTCGGTGAGCTGGGAAGTATCAATCATGAGTGCACCAATCAAAAGAGCGGGATGGAACAAGAAAGGATTAGCGAAGGCGCGAACGCAGCGCCTTAAGGCGGACGAGCGCACCATAGAAGCCGCCGCGCACGGGAAGATCACGGTCGGGCGCGATCATGCGCACGCCATCCTTGGCAAACTTCGTCTTGAACGTATTGAGATTGAGGGTCTCGGGCGCAAACTCGCTGCCAATGCCCATCTGATCGTACTCCGTGCACCCCATGCGGGAAAGCTCGCAGCACTCAAAATAGATAAGGCGATCGGTTGCGAGGAAACGCGCGTCGCACGAGCGCGATGCGCCATAATAGCGCGTTGCACGCGTGCCGGAAATAGTGGCGATGGTCCAGGTAATGACCTGGTCTCCGTCGCGACCGGCGAACAGACGGCAGTGCTCAGGGCCCAAGATGCGCAGCATGCTGCGGTAATCATCGATTGGGGCGGGCGAGAACCCGTCGCGCTTGCCGGTCTCGACCATAACCTCATAGTACTCATCAAAGGATTTCTGCGCGCGATCGGTCTCATCGCTAAAGGTAAGCGTGCACTCGCGCAAGGCCTTGCGCACATCACGACGGCCGCGCGGCTTCATGCGCGCAAGAATCTCGTCATCGCCTCCCGTGAGGTCGATGATCACCGTGGTGTCGTAAGGGAGAGTGGAAAGGCAGCGTCGCGTGGCGGGAAGATCGTGCTTCACCGCAAGACGGCAAAACACCTGGTGACGATCCTCGGCATGAACAAACGCGCGCAGGGCTTCAAGCGCAGCTGCCTCCGTCTCGGCCGTGGGCTCTTCGACCCAAATGGGGCCATGGTGCGCACGCAGGTAGCGATACCCATGGGTCTCGTACTGAGCAAAACAAATTGCAGCAATGGTTATGCCCTCGTCCTCGATGACGGCATAACCCCATGGACTGCGGCCAGGAATCGTCGACTCGAATTCCAACCAAACGGGAAGCTGTTCAACGGGAATCGCCACGCCAAGCGCGGCGAGTTTCTCTTCATATGCTTCGCGGGACAGCTTCTTAACCTGCATCATCACAGCTCCGTTGAATCCGGATTCATATACTCAAGCGCTTAAGTATATCTGTTGGCGGCATGCGCCGGCTTGGTGCCCGCCAGCTTCTACGAAGAGACCACGTGCCTAACCACCTCGGCAACCTCTGTCGCCTGCGCCGCGCCCTCATTGGTGGGAAGCGTCGCCAGACAGGCCACCATGCGATCGCACACGGCAAGGTTCGAGCGATCGCTGGGAACATGGTAGGCGGACTCGTCCAAAACGCCGGGACCTAACTCGGGGCGGTACCAGCAGCTGGTATAATGCCCCGCCGCGCAGCACTCCTCGATAATCCGGTCCGCCGTGGCGGTATCGCGCACGACGATGGGAAACTTGAGGAGCGGCTGGCCGAGCCGTGTCGAGGCGGGAACCTCCACGCCAGGCATATCGGCAAAAAGGCGGCAGTATGCCCGCGTCGCCTCGATGCGCAGGCACTCATCGCCATCAAGGCGGTCGAACGCAGCGCGAGCCTGTTCACAAACATGGTCGCTCGGGCGCATGGGCGCGTAAGAAAGCTCGCCTCGCTGTTCGGCAGTGCTCACCGCGGGCTCAAAAAGCCCCAAAGCCGCCAGACCGTGACGAAGCCCGCGCGCCACGGGACGCGGCACATGGTTGAATACACGGCATTCATTTACAAAAAGACGCTCGAGCATATCAAGGCGGGCGCCCGATACGGGCAGAGCGGACAAACGATCGCGCACGCGGCGCAAAACAGCCGAGAAGGGGGACGCGGGATTCACCCAGACCGCACCGCCCAAAAGGGTATGGAGCATCTTCTCGATGCCAAAGGAGTGAAACGAGATGTCTGCCAACGGCTCGCCCGATTCGCTCTTTGCCATCCTGCCCACGCAATGGGCGCAATCCTCGACAAGGAGAGCGCCGGCATCGTGAGCGCGTTGCGCCAGCCGGGCAGTCGCCGCATCGTCCACAATGCCATATGTATGCTGGGCCACCACGGCGCGCAGCTCGCCCGAAGCATCAAGCGCTTCGGAGTCGATCATGGCCGTGTCAAAAGACACCTCGCAATAACGAGGCACAAGGCCTGCCACCAGGACGGGATCGACCGCTGTGCAGCAGGTGAGCAGCTGAGTCGCTACCTCGCCTGGACCCATCTCGGCGTAAATCTCCTCAAACGCGACCTGCATGCCATAGCGGGCCTTGAACACCAAGAACCAGTCGGCAGGATCGGTGCCGGTGCGCGAAGCCATGATTTGAGCAATCGATGCTTCCTGTTGAGAGCGTGCCATCGGGGCCTCCTTTACGCGCGTCGCGGAATAAAGCGCTTGACCATAGCGGAAAGAACAGCGACCTCGGGCATCTGGCGCGAGATGGCAAAGCCAAACGTCACGATGAGCGCCGGCACGCCGCCAACGATGCAATACAGCAACGACCTCATCATACCGCCGCCCGCGATGGGACCAACCAGCATCTGAAGAAGCATCAGGATGCCGGCACCCACAAGCGCGCCGGCAGCGCCCAGCACCAGCGCACGCACGCCGGAAGCAAAAATGGACTTAAAACCAATACGGCCAAGCTCGTGGCGAAGGATCGCAAAGGTCACCGCATCGATTGCCACAAAAAAGAAGGTCGAGCTGATGCCGACGATATTGAAGCCAAAGATCGGAGTGAACACGAGGCAGATAACGATCTGAATCGCGCCGGCGATGCATTCGGCGATAGCGAACAGCGACATCTTGCGAAGCGAGGAGCACGCCTTTTGCAAATAGGTGCACACGCCGTAAAACGGAAGCGAAACCGAGAGCCAGGCGATGTAGGTCGAAAGCATCTGGACATCTTCGCTCGACATGCGCGCGCTCTTGAGCATGTTGGACAAGCATGGAGAGAAGGCGATGAGGTACATGGCGAACGGGATGAGCAGGAAAAGAATCTGCCCACAGCCATTGGCGATGCCATCGATGAATTTGGCGATCTTGCCGCTTGCCACAAACGACGAAAGCTCCGTAAACATAGCAGTCGTAATGGGAATGGCAAAAACCGAATATGGCAGGATGTACCAGATGCGCGCGTAATACGTGATGGAGGCACCGTTCGGATTCACCGAAAGAGAGCAAGAGCTCTGCACCGAAGTAGTGGCGAACGAGACAAAGGTCACGATGAGCGTAGGAATGCCGATAGAGAGCGTCTCGCGAATAAGCGGATCGTGAATGTCGATACGCGGCGAGAGCTTTACGCCATGGCGCCTAAGCGCCGGAATCTGCATGACCACCTGAACGAGCACGCCAAGAGGGTTAGAAATGGCAAGGACCATGATGGCTGCGAAGGGCTGCGTCTCGACGAGCACGCCATAGATGAAGAAGGCGGCAGTGATCACGATGTTGTTTGCAATGGGCGCTGCGGTGCTCCACAGGTAATCGCGCTCGGCGTTGAGCACACTGGAGATAACCGACGAGAGCGCATAGAGCACTATCTCGATCGCAAAGAACCTGAAGAAGAATGTCGCCAGGTCAAAATCGAATTCGGAGGATGCATTGAACGCCTGTGTCCAGATAATCTGGCCCGCAAAAATAAAGGAAAGCAGTGCCAGGACGCCCATAAGCAGGGTGACGAGCGAGAGAAGATTGGACGCATAGGCGCTCGCCCCCTCACGCCCTGCCTTCTTTTTTGTTGAAACGTAGACAGGCAAAAATGCCGTAACGAGCATGCCGCCCATAACGAGTTCGTAAAGTGCATTGGGAAGGTTATTCGCAATGGTGAACGCACTCGCAGTGATCGTGGTGCCCATGCCAAACGCCTGAGCCCACGTGCGGAAGAAGCCGGTGATGCGGCTCACGATCACAAGGCCGCTCATAAGGGCAGCCGACTTGCCCACATCCTCAGCAGATGCCTCATCGTCATCGGCCGCCGCGCCCTCTTCCGAAAGAGCGGGCGAAACGACATCGGGCTCGACAAACGGAGTATTCAGATCGACCGAATCGGACGAAGCAAGCTCGTCGGCAATCTCGGTATCAGCGTTAGTCATATGGTCTTAGCCTTTCCTACAGATAGGGGCCACGATGGCATCGGTATGAGCTATAAGATCTTGGGGCGCGAGTTTGAGCTGGATGCCACACTTGCCTCCCGAGATGAACATCTCATCATAGAGCAGGCACGTATCGTCTATCAGCGTTGGGAACTTCTTCTTCATACCCACAGGGGAGCAACCGCCGCGCACATAGCCCGTAGCGGCCAAGAGCTCGCGAACGTGCATCATAGTGAGAGACTTCTCCCCCGCCGCAAGCGCCGCCGCCTTAAGATCAAGCTCCTCTGCAACGGGAATGCAGCAGACCACATGGTCGCCCGTCGGCGTCGTGGTCACCAACGTCTTGAACCCTTGATCGGGATCTTCTCCAAGCTGTTCGGCGATATGCACGCCCAGCTCACGGTCGCCTTCGACATCGATCTCGTACGTATTAACGGTATAGTCGACGCCCGCCCGCTCAAGCTCGCGCATCGCGTTGGTCTTCTGGATCTTTTCTTTCTTCGCCACGTGTTAGCTCCTGACATAAAACAACCCCAAAGCACCACCCGGGGCGCTTTGGGGTCAATTGCATCGTGTAAGCGCGCGCTTAGTAGATGGGGCCGCCGCCCGCAAAATCTCTATAGTCAGAACCGGCGATATACGTAATGCTACGAATACCGACGCCGCCACCAGGGATGGAATCGATCATCCGACCCGACCCAATGTAGATGCCAACGTGCGAAATGCGGCTGCCGGACTTAAAAAATACCAAGTCGCCGTAAGAGAGGCTGTTCACATCATACGTAAGGTAGCGCACCTTGCTGCGGAAGGTCGCGGGGCTGTTAGACCAGGGACCATAGCCCATCGCATAGTCAACCAGGCCGGAGCAGGTAAACCAAGAGGTGCTCGTGCTGCCAGTCCACTTATAGCCGGTGTACGAATAGCCGGAACCGATTACGCTATAAGCACGCTGAACCATCGCGGACGCAGACCCGCTTGGAGCAACAGACGCGCCGCCGCCGGAGCTGCTGCCGCCACTCGAAGAGCCGCCACTCGTGCTGCTGCCGGACCCACTCGAGCTCCCGCCGGATCCGTTGTTGCCCGAGGAACTGTTTCCAGAAGAGCTTCCGCCATTTCCGGTCGAACCGCCATTGCCGCCAGAGGAGCCGCCGTTATTACCGGATTGCTGAGCCTGCTGTTGGATAGCGGCAGCCTGAGCACGAGCCTCCTCCTCGGCCTTCTTACGAGCAGCCTCTTCTTCCTCGGCGATCTTCTGTTTGACCTCGGTGGAAAGCTGATCGTAATAGCTCTGAGCCTCAGCTACGGCAGCATTTGCAGCGTCGCTCTTCTTCTGCTGCTCGGAAACGAGCTCCTCCTGCTTTTTCTGTTGCTCCTCAAGATCGGTCTTCTTCTGCTCAAGAGACTCCTTGAGTGCACGGGTCTCCGTAATCATATTCTGCTGATGCTCTGCAGCCTTGTCGGCGTAATGCACATTGGAAATCAAGCTGCTAAAGCTACCGGAGCTCAACAGCAGTGTGACTACGCTCGCACCGCCCGTCTTGTACTGATCGGAAACAAGGACACCGAGCTCACTTTGATTGACCTCGAGCTGCTTTTGCTCCTCTTCGATATCGCTTTGCGTCTGCTCGATCTGAGCTTTGGTATCCTCGAGCTCGGAAGTAACGGTAGCAAGGTCGTTACCAGCTTGCTCGGCTGCAGCGCCAAGCGTATTGAGCTGCTTTGTTGCGGCTTCGAGTTGCGTCTGCAGCTCAGCAGACGTTGCCGCGGTGGCAGGAACGGGACAACCCCCTAAGGCGAGTACAAAACTCAGCCCAACGGCGGGAATGGCGTAAAGGCTACGTTTAAGGTGCGCCATGTATAAACATCTCCTAACGGCGTGGAGGGCGATACCCACCACTCGTGTCGGTCACCATGCCAAGAAGGCACAAGGCCCGCCCGGCAAAACGCGTAGACACCATAGTACCAGCCTCACGATAGCGTCGCAAAAGGTTCCACCCGTACTCCATAGGTAAGGAAAATATGAGACGGGCTCGGTGGGATAATCACCTCCGCGCCCGCCCGTCTCTCATTGTTCGCCCCTCGCGGCATAAGAAGAGCCGCTAATCCTTCTGCTGCGCCATCCGTGCGCGGTCTCGCTCGAGGAGAGGCTTTAAGAACCTGCCTGTATAGCTCTTCTTGCAGCTAGCAACTTGCTCGGGTGTACCTGTCGCCACGATGCGCCCGCCGCCCGAGCCACCCTCGGGGCCTAGGTCGATCAGGCGGTCGGCCACCTTGATCACGTCGAGGTTATGCTCGATTACCAGCACGGTATTGCCCGCGTCGACCAAACGCTGCAAGACGTCAATCAGCTGGCGCACATCCTCAAAATGAAGACCCGTCGTGGGCTCGTCCAAGATATAAAAGGTCTTGCCCGTCTGACGACGATGCAGCTCCTTGGCCAGTTTCACGCGCTGCGCCTCGCCGCCCGAAAGGGTCGTCGCAGGCTGGCCCAAGCGCACGTACCCTAAGCCCACGTCATACAAAGTCTGAAGCTTGCGCTTGATCTGCGGGATGTTCCCAAAGAACGCCAGCGCCTCCGTCACGCTCATATCGAGCACATCGGAGATGGACTTGCCGCGATAGGTGACTTCGAGGGTCTCGCGGTTATAGCGCTTGCCACCGCAGACCTCGCACGGCACGTAGATATCGGGCAGGAAGTGCATCTCGATCTTGATCTGTCCGTCGCCACGGCAGGCTTCGCAGCGTCCACCGCTCACGTTGAACGAGAAGCGCCCGGGCGAATAGCCGCGCGCCTTAGATTCTGGCGTGGAAGCAAAGAGGGCACGCAAATCATCCCACAGGCCGATATACGTCGCCGGATTCGAACGCGGCGTGCGCCCGATAGGAGATTGGTCGATATCGATTACCTTATCGATCTGATCGATGCCCTCGATGCTCATATAGGGGCCAACGGGGCGAGTCGAATGATGCACCGCGTTGGTGAGGGCGGGTGCAATGGTATCGGTAACCAAAGAGCTCTTGCCCGAGCCCGAGACGCCCGTCACCACAGTTAGGGTGCCAAACTCGACCTCGGCATTCACCTTTTTAAGATTGTTGGCGGATGCCCCCGTGATGCGAAGCGCGCCGCGTTCGGGATGGCGACGCTCGCGGGGCAGGCAGATCATGCGCCTTCCCGTAAGATAAGCGCCGGTCAGCGAGTCGGGACAGGCCATGATCTCCTCGGGCGTGCCCGCGCAGACCACCTTGCCACCGTTCTCGCCAGCACCAGGGCCCATATCGATCACGTAGTCTGCGGCGCGAATCGTATCCTCGTCATGCTCGACCACGATCACGGTATTGCCAATGTCGCGCAGACGCTCCAGCGTGGCGATCAAGCGCTCGTTATCGCGCTGGTGCAGGCCAATCGAAGGCTCGTCCAAAATGTAGAGCACGCCCATAAGGCCGGCACCGATTTGCGTCGCCAGACGGATGCGTTGGGCTTCGCCGCCCGAAAGCGTGGCGGAAGCACGGTCGAGCGTCAGGTAATCGAGACCCACGTCCACCAGAAAGCGCAGGCGCTCCATGATTTCTTTCACGATGCGGCCGCCAATGAACTGCTGACGCTCTGTTAACTGCAGCTGCTCAAAGAACTCGAGTGAATCCTTGCAAGACAGGCAGCAGACGTCGTAGATGGACTTGTCCCCCACTGTAACCGCAAGCATCTCGGGGCGCAGACGCGCACCATGACAGGTCAGGCACGGCTCCTCGCGAATATATTTCTCCAAACGAGCTTTGGTGTTCTCGTTCGTCGTCTCGATGTAGCGTTCGTACAGGATGTTGCGCACGCCCGAGAACGTGGTATCCCAATGCGTCTCGTCACCGTTGAGCTTGCGGTAATCGACACGCATCTTTTTGGTTCCCAGGCCATCCAAAAAGACCTTCTTCACGCGCGGCGGCAAATCCCTCCAAGGCGTCTTGGGATCGACCTTGAGGTGCAAGCATAGCGCATGCAGAATCTGCGGATAGTAATTGCCGTTGCCAAAGACGCTGCCGAACACGCCCTCATCCACCGAAAGCGAAGGATCCTCGATAAGGGCCTCGGCATCGACGACCTTCTTGAAGCCCAGGCCATCGCACTCGGGACACGCACCGTAGGGAGCATTGAAGGAAAAATCGCGCGGCTGCAGGTCGTCGATGGAATGGCCGTGCTCCGGACAGGCGAGCGCCAGGGAGTAGGAAAACAGGTCCCCTTCTGTTCCCTCAGGCGCGTCGCGATCGGGCAGCAGGTAGACCTCGACGTTATCATGCGCGAGCTTGGTCGCCTGCTCTACGCCCTCGGCGATACGGCCCAGGCTGTTCTCGCGAATCACGATGCGGTCCACGACCACCTGGATATCATGCTTATATTTTTTGTCCAGCTCAATCGAATCGTCGAGCGAGCGGACCTCACCGTCCACGCGCACGCGCGAGAAACCCTCGCGGCGCAGGTCTTCAAACAGCTTGGCAAACTCACCCTTACGGCCGCGAACCACCGGCGCCATGATAAAGGCACGGCGCCCCTGTCCCGCCTCCAGAATCTTGTCCGCCACCTGGTCGGTAGTCTGGCGCTCAATCACGCGCCCGCACTCGGGGCAGTGGGGCACGCCGATACGCGCAAACAGCAAACGCAGGTAGTCGTAGATCTCTGTTACCGTTCCCACTGTTGAACGCGGGTTTTTGGAAGTCGTTTTCTGATCGATGGACACTGCGGGCGATAGGCCGTCGATGGAATCGAGATCCGGTTTATCCATCTGTCCCAGGAACTGGCGCGCGTAGCTCGACAGGCTCTCCACGTAACGGCGCTGTCCCTCGGCATAGATGGTATCGAACGCGAGGCTCGATTTGCCCGAACCGGAAAGGCCAGTGATGACCACAAGCTTATCGCGCGGGATGGTGACATCGACGTTTTGGAGATTATGCTCTCGCGCGCCACGGATAACGATGGACGAATCGGACATGTATCGAGCTCCTCTTACGATAGATACTGACGCTCGGCGCCTCTTTCGCTTCTCAGTGTAGCGTACCGCTCGGACAAATGTTCGTGTTTTGCATGCGATATTCGCACCTCGATTCAACACCCGCCGGTATATCCGCCGTCAAGCTACGATATAGTCGGTACCAATAAAACCAGGATTTGCAGTCCCTTCAAGAAACCACGCAGCCATGATTCAAAACACCCCTCAGCACCCCGCAACCGGTCCGATTGTTGCCGCCATACTACTTGTCTCCGCCATAGCAGCAGCCGTCTGGTACGAATGGAAGACGAAACATCGCATCCACCCTTCGACCATCCTTTGGCCTCTCCCCTTCCTCGCTTCCGAGGTCCTCGTTGCCACTTGGGGCATCATGGGCATCTGTCGGGCGGATGCATCTTCTATCTGCATCCACGCGGTCACCACGCTCATCTGTGGCGTCATACCCATCCTGCGGCGCCCGTTTCTCGATTGGCTCGACAAGCAAGATGGAATCATGCCGCATGTCATCAGCATCGGTCGAGACGCCCTCCTCATGGCGGCAGCATCCGTCATATCGGTAATCGCGCTTGAAACCGCCTGCAACAGCGCGCATCTTGCAAGCATCCCAAGCGCTTTTTTCTATGTTTCTGCGCTCATCATCTTCCTCATCACACTCATCCTCTACTTTGCGGGACAGAGGCACGGAGGTGCGTGCTGCATCGCAGTCGTCATCTGTTGCGGCTTTGGCATCGCGGAGCATTTTGTCATCGAGTTCAAGGGAGCAGCCCTGCTTCCCAGCGACCTTCTTGCCATGGGAACTGCCATGGCCGTGAGCGAGGGCTACCACTTTACATTCGACACCAACATCGTCGCCTCGCTCACCTGGGCAGCCGTCGCTTGTGCGATGCTCTCACTGATAAGCCCGCCACGGTTGAGCAAGCGTTCGCACGTCATCGCCAACGTGGGTGTCAACATCATGTGCGCACTCATCACCTGGTCATGCGTCTCGAGTGCATTTGCCAATGTCAAACTCGAGGATGCGCTCGACTTTAGCTATGACCGTTGGTGGCCCATCAGCAGCTATCAGACGTATGGCTTTATCCCCGTCTTCACCGCGACCGCTCAAAACTTCGAGATCGAGCGACCGGACAATTACTCCGATATCGAAGTGCAGGATATCCAGGCGCAACTTGCCGCCCAGTACGATGCTGGCCGCGGTTCGAGCCCCGAGCGCCAGGCCGCCGTAGCCCAGTACAACGAGCTCAAGCCCACCGTCATCACAGTCATGAACGAAACGTTCAGCGATCTGTCCTTCTTCGCCGCGCTGCGCGATGCGGGCTACGCCGGACCGCAGTACTTCAACTCGATTCCTGACGCCCTGATTCGTGGCTCGCTCATGACCTCGATCACCGGCGGAGGAACGGCAAACACCGAGTTCGAATATCTCACCAATAATTCTTTGGGCTTTATCGGTTCAGGAAAATACCCCTACAGCCTTTACAGCCTTAAACATGTCGACAGTCTTGCCAAGCAGCTCGGCGACGCCGGATATCGCACGCTCGCCATGCACCCCAACCTTCCCGACAACTGGAACCGTCGCACCGCCTATCAAAGCCTCGGATTCTCGAAGTTCCTCTCCATCGATGATTTCCAGGGGGCTCCGAGCTATCACTCCGGCGTTACCGACGCTGCCACCTACGACAAGATCCTTGAGGAGCTGAACAAAAGCGACGACCCTCAGTTCATTCTGGATGTCACCATGCAAAACCACGGCGGCTACGATGCCGGAACCGTACCGGACGAGGACTTGACGCACTATGTGCCCGCGGGACTTGATGACGACACCTGCGCACGGATGAACGTCTACCTCACCTGCATCGAAAAATCCGATCAGGAACTGTCCGCGTTCATGGAGCAGCTGCGCGAACTCGACCGGCCCGTCGTACTCATCTTCTTTGGCGATCACCAGCCCACGGTCTCAACAGCGATGAACGACGAGCTCTATGCGGGCGAAAACAGCCTGGAGCACACTGCGCGCATCTACAGCTCGAACTATTTCGTCTGGGCCAATTACGACGTCGCGGGCGCAGAGCAAATCAGCCAGCAAGAGGCCATCGGCGCAAGCGAGCTTTCCGCCCGCGTGTTCGATCTGATCGGCGCCCCACTTACCGACTATCAAAAGGCCTTGCTCGCCACGCGCCAAGATGTGCCAGCATTCTCCGGCGTCTGCTACATAGGCGCCGACGGCCAGCTTTATGTCCTCGACGGCGACTCTCCCTACGCCGCCGCCATCGATCACATCCGCCGTATGCAGTACCTCAACTTCGCACGAAAGCTGTAGGCACAACAGCCGCGCGCCCCTCGAAGAGGCGGGTACAATGAAGCTTGTTGAATCGAACACGACGCGTCCGCCCAAAGGCGGGTGTACACAACGAAAGGAGCATGCGCACATGGGTTGCGAACACGCTAACGAAGCCGGCGGGAAAACCGCGCCGCAGGAGTTTGAGGAGAACGCCCTCTCCGAGGTCAAGCACGTCATCGCCGTTTTGTCCGGCAAGGGAGGCGTGGGCAAGTCGCTCGTCTGCGGCGGCATCGCCACGCAGCTCACACGCGCCGGCTATAAGGTAGGCATCCTCGACGCCGATATCACCGGCCCCTCTATCCCCAAGATGTTCGGCCTGAGCGGCCGCCACGCACATGCCCTCGGTAAGCTGCTGCTGCCCGAGGTCACCGAGAGCGGCATCCATGTCATGTCATCCAATCTCGTGTTGCAAAACGAGACCGACCCCGTGCTTTGGCGCGGACCCGTTATCGCCGGCGCCATCCGCCAGTTTTGGAGTGAGACCTCCTGGGGCCCGCTCGACTACCTGCTGGTCGACATGCCTCCGGGCACAAGCGACGTGGCACTCACCGTGTTTCAGTCCCTGCCGGTCGAAGGCATCGTGATCGTCACGAGTCCGCAGGACCTCGTGTCGATGATCGTCGCCAAGGCCGTCAACATGGCCCAGAAGATGGACGTGCCCGTGCTGGGCGTCGTCGAGAACATGAGCTACATCGAGTGCCCCGACTGCGGCAAGAAAATCGAGGTCTTTGGCAAGAGCAAGCTCGACGAGGTCGCCGCACAATACAGCCTCGATGTCTTGGGCCGTCTTCCCATCGATCCCGCCCTTGCTGCCGCATGTGACGCCGGCAAGATTGAGGAGAGCCTCCCCGCAGAGTTCCTGTCCCAAGCGTTAGCCGCCTGCGAGGCAGTCGAGGCGCGTGCATAGAGCCGAGACGAAGCCCGACTGAGGTCTCCTGCGGCGCCTTCAGTCGGGCTTTCAATGCGCATCCCAAGATGGGCATCCAAATATCCGTCCAATTAAAATGCAAGTAATTGTGCGCTCCCAAAATGACTGGCGGAAAGCCGCGCGTTTTGCAGCCGAATCGAAATGACTGGCGGAATCTCGCAGGTTTTGCGGCCGAATCCATCCAAGAAACGAATGCCGAGCCGCCAGTCATTCGCAAACGATTGAAAAGCCGCCGCTCATTCACGGCGACGAGCTCCGAAAACGTTCGAAAACCGCCAGTCGTTCGTTACAGCAACGCAAAACGTATGTAAACCCGCCAGTGATCTACCGGCACCTGTCTCGACATCCGTCCAGGTTGCCGTCGACAACAGCGTGCGGTTTTCCGGCAATCTCCCGGTGCCCGCCTCGACATCCGTCCAGAACCCATTCGTCGAATGAGCGGCGAAAACCTATACCCCGCATTCATGCCAATACGCCTCGAGCCACAAAACGTCGGCAAACGTCAGCCGCGTGCTATAGTCACACTCAATCAGAATCACTTCAGTTTCATTGAAAGGCCCTTTTGTGCCCTCCAGCATCTACGACATCGCCATCATCGGCGGCGGAGCCTCTGGGCTTGCCGCTGCCATCGTCGCCGCTCGCGAAGGCGCACGCGTTCTCATAATCGAGCACGACGTCGAAGCGGGGCTTCCCCTTCTCGCCACGGGAAACGGCCGTTGCAACCTGAGCAACGAGAGCCTGGATCCTGCACATTACCTGCATCCCGGTATCGCGTCTCGCGTAATGGGGCCCACACCGGAGCGCAGCATCGCCGACTTCTTTGACTCCCTCGGCCTCATCAGGACATCCATCGATGGCCGCCTCTACCCCATCACACGGCGCGCCGAATCGGTTCGCGACGTACTGCTCGGTACCTGCACACGCGAGAACGTTGCTATAGAGTGCGCGTGCGCGCCCGTGGTCGCACGATACGACAAGACGGCGCGCACCTGGTCGCTCGAATGCCAGCGCCCCGCCCAACCGCTCAAGGCCAAGGCGGGCGTAGACGCCAAAGCCAAGCTTCGCGCCCTCCGAAGAGCCTTGCACGATGCCAGAATGACACACGTCGCGTTCCAAGCGCGTGCCGTCATCATCGCCGCCGGCGGCAAAAGCTCCTCCACTGCCGATATCTTTTCTCTACCGCACCTCGCCGCAAGCCCGGTCCTGTGCCCCCTCGCGGCAACGCCATGCGATACCGCGGGGCTACCGCTCGAAAGCAGCGCTCTTAAGGCGCTTGACGGTCAACGCATCCATGCAACGCTCTCGCTTTCCGGCTGTGGATGGGCGGAAACGGGCGAGGTACTTTTTCGCGCTTACGGCATTTCCGGCATCGTCGCTTTCAACGCCTCTCGCCGTGCACACGCAGGCGACACGCTCGAATTGGACCTTCTGCCCGAGCTGCCCGACGCCGCGCTGCATACGGAACTCGAACGTCGGGCATCCATGTGTGCGGCGTCCCCCGCACATAATCCCAGCTGGTTCGACGGCCTACTCGCACGTCCCGTCGCCTCGCTTGTCTTCGCAGTTGCCCAAGAACAAGCAGACCTCGAGAGCCTCGGACATGCCATCAAGCATGCCCCCCTTGCCGTTACCGGGACCGCCGACGAGCAGTCCGCTCAAGTGCACCGCGGCGGGATTTCCCTCGACGTCGTCAACCTGGCCACGCTCGGCATCGACCTGCCGCAGTCACCACAATTATTTGCCTGCGGTGAGGTGCTCGACATGGACGCCGATTGCGGCGGCTTCAACCTTGCCTGGGCGTGGCTGTCCGGCATCCGTGCCGGCAGGGCAGCGGTGCGTGCAGCCCAAGAGACTCGATAACCCGAAAGGTCATCATGATCGAGATCACCAACATCAAGGCCAGCCTCAAGCAAGGCTCGACGGAAGAATCGTGCCTCAAAGCCTGCAAGCGCGAAGCGACACGCCTCCTGAATATCCAGTCGCAGGACATCGCCCACATCGCGCTGCATCGAAAGTCGATCGATGCGCGCAAGAAGAGCAACGTTCATTTCATTCTAAGCGCACGCATTGAGTTATGTGACCACGCCCAAGAGCTCGCATGCGTGGAGACGCTCAATGAGTCCGCTCGCAAGAACATCCATCTCATCGATAGTGACGAGCCGCACTTCCCGCAGCCCGACACAATCGGCCGCCGTCCCGCATTGCGACCAGTCGTCGTAGGCGCGGGCTGCGCGGGCCTCTTTGCTGCCCTCACTCTGGCCCATGCCGGTCTCGAGCCGCTCCTTATCGAGCGCGGCGCCGATGCCACACGTCGGACGCGCGACGTCGAGCACTTCAATCGCACAGGCGAGCTCAACGAGAGCAGTAACATCCAGTTTGGCCTGGGCGGCGCTGGAACGTTTTCCGACGGCAAGCTCACGACGGGAACCAAAAATCCGCTGCATCGTCTCATCCTGCAAACTTTTGTGGAAGCCGGAGCCCCGCGCGAGATTCTTTGGGACGCCAAGCCGCACATCGGCTCCGATATCCTGCCTGCCGTCGTCACCGATATCGTCGCCCAGATCGAAAACCTTGGGGGCGAAGTGTGCTTCAATACCCAGATGGTCGATATCGCACGCACCACAGCGGGCGCCATCTCGTCCATCACCATAAGCAGCCAGGACGCAGATGGCCAAAAGCATGAAGAAGTCATCGCGACCTCGCAGCTCATCTTGGCCTGCGGCCATTCTGCCCGCGATGTCTTTGCCCTGCTGTCCCAGCGTGATTTTTCCCTCCAGCGCAAGACCTTTGCCATGGGCGTTCGTATCGAGCATCTCCAATGCGATATCGACCGTGCTCAATACGGAAGCGCCGCAGGGCATCCCGCCCTGGGGGCCGCCCCCTACAAGCTTGTCGCCCACACCAAAAACGGTCGCAGCCTCTTTTCGTTCTGCATGTGCCCCGGAGGCCAAGTGGTCGCGGCGGCATCTGAGGCACACGGCGTGGTCACCAACGGCGCAAGTCTGCATGCCCGCGACGGCGCAAACGCCAACGCGGCGCTGCTCGTCAACATCAATCCGCAGGATCTCCCCGGAGACGACCCCCTTGCCGGCATCGATCTTCAGCGCTCATGCGAACGCCGCGCATTCGAGATCGGAGGCGGCGCATACCGGGCACCCGCGCAGCTTGTCGGCGACTTCATGGCGCATCGCCCCAGCACGGGCGCGGCGACGGTCGCCCCCACCTATCCGCGCGGCGTGACTTGGACCGAAATCGATCCGTGTCTTCCCGCCCACGTTGCAGAGACGCTGCGCCTGGGCATACCTGCGCTCGGGCGCAAACTGCGCGGATACGACCATCCAGACGCCGCGCTCACTGCCATCGAATCGCGCTCGAGCTCGCCCGTGACCATTATGCGCGACTCCTCATGCCGCGCACTCGGCGCAGAGGGCCTCTACCCCTGTGGCGAGGGGGCAGGCTACGCCGGCGGCATCATGAGCGCCGCCACCGACGGCATCCGCTGCGCACAGGCACTCATCGCAGACCTTCGTTAAACCTTATACATCGATGGCCGCGTCGTCACGCGGTCCCAAGCGATTGATGAGGCTCGCCTGATAAGCGGCACCAAAGCCGTTGTCGATGTTGACCGCCGAAACGCCGCTCGCGCACGAGTTGAGCATAGCCAGCAGAGCCGTGAGCCCCTCGAAGCTCGCCCCATATCCCACGCTTGTGGGAATCGCAATCACCGGGCAGCTCACTAAGTTCAACTCGCCACGCTCCATCTATCGCACCTTCACGGACCCGTTACTTCTTTCCCTTGAACCCGGTACGGCGGCGACCGCCGCCAAAGGCCGAACCCTTACGAGCGCCCGCACGCAGACGCTCGATAATCTCTTCCTCGGTGCCGCCCTCGGCAACCGCTTTGAGCTGCACGAGCGCATCGCGCAGGTTAGCCGCCTGTTCGAAATCCATCGCTTCGGATGCGGCGCGCATGTCCTCTTCCATCGCGGCGATCACGCGCAGCAACTCGTTGCGGGGCAGCTTGGCCATTTCCTGCACCAACTCGGAACCCGTTTGTTCGGGCGTATCGCCAGTAGCGCTCTCCCCGCCCGCCGGCGTGAAAAACTCGCCGTGACCCAGCGTATCCCCGCGGCTGCGGTCGCGCTTGCCCACGTTCTCCGTAGCCTCGGCGATAAAACTCGAAATGTCGTTGATGGCCTTGCGCACCGTCTTAGGCTCGATATGGTGCTCCTCGTTGTACGCCATCTGAATCTCGCGGCGGCGTTGCGTCTCGTCAATGGCTTCGCGCATAGAATCGGTGACGGTATCGGCGTACATGATGACCTCGCCCTCGGCATTTCGCGCCGCGCGACCGATTGTTTGGATAAGGGAGCGGCGATTGCGCAGAAAGCCCTCTTTATCTGCATCGAGTATCGCCACAAGCGACACCTCGGGCAAATCCAAACCCTCGCGCAGCAGGTTGATGCCCACAAGCACGTCGATCTTTCCGCGGCGTAGGTCGCGCAGGATCTCGACGCGATCCATCGTGGCCGTATCCGAGTGCATATAGTTGACCTTCACGCCCGCATCAAGCAGATAGTCCGTCAGGTCCTCCGCCATGCGCTTGGTGAGCGTGGTCACAAGCACGCGCTCGTGGCGCGCCGTGCGCTCGCGAATCTCATCTAGCAGGTCGTCGATCTGGCCGCGCACGGGTCGCACGTCGATCTTGGGGTCGAGCAAACCCGTAGGACGAATGATCTGCTCCACGTTGTTTTGAGACACGCGAAGCTCGTAATCACCAGGCGTTGCCGAAACATAGATAAACTGCGGGATACGCGCCTCAAACTCATCGAAACGCAAGGGTCGGTTGTCGAGCGCCGAGGGCAGACGAAAGCCGTGCTCCACCAGCGTCACCTTGCGGGAGCGGTCGCCCTCGTGCATGCCGCGAATCTGCGGCACCGTGACATGGCTCTCGTCGATAATGCAAAGCATGTCCTTGGGGAAGTAATCGATAAGCGTAAAAGGCGGCTCTCCGGGGCGGCGCCCATCGAGGTGACGCGAATAGTTCTCGATGCCCGTGCAAAAACCCATCGTCTCGAGCAGCTCAAGGTCGTAATCGGTTCGTTGCTGCAAGCGCTGCGCCTCGAGCAACTTGTCCTCGGCCTTGAGCTCGGCCACGCGCTGCTCACACTCCTCCTCGATGGTCTTGAGAGCAGCCGTCACCTTGGGTTTCTCGGTCACGTAGTGCGAAGCGGGCCACACAGGGATGGCGTCGTACTCACGCAGCAGCTCGCCTGTGACCTCATCGATCTCGGCAATGAGTTCCACCTCGTCACCAAAGAACTCAAAACGCAAGGGGTGCTCCGCATACGGAGGATAGACATCAACCACATCGCCACGCACGCGAAACGTACCGCGTGCAAGGTCATAGTCATTGCGATCGTATTGGATATCAATCAGCGCGTGGATAAAATCATCGCGCTCAAGGGGCACCTTCTTGTCCACATTGGGAGCCAAGCCCGCATAATCCTCCGGGCTGCCGATACCGTAGATGCACGAGACGCTCGCAACCACAATCACATCGCGGCGCGAGAGCAGCGACGCCGTCGCCTGATGGCGCAGCATCTCAACCTCTTCGTTAATGGAAGAGTCCTTCTCGATATACGTGTCGCTTTGCGGAACATACGCTTCTGGCTGATAGTAGTCGTAGTACGACACAAAGTAGACCACGGCATTATTAGGGAAAAACTCGCGTAGCTCAGAGGCCAGCTGCGCAGCAAGTGTCTTATTGGGCGCCATGACAAGCGTCGGCTTGCCCACCGCCTCGATGGTCTTTGCCATGGTGAACGTCTTGCCCGAACCCGTTACGCCCAGAAGGACTTGGTAGCGGTCTCCCGCCTCCACCCCAGCCCTAAGCGACTCGATTGCCTGCGGCTGGTCGCCCGAAGGCTCGTAGGGCGCCACAACCTTAAAGTGCACGTCCTCGCCCGCAACTCCGAATCGTTTGAGCTCTCCGCCCACACGTTCGACCTCGAATGCGGTCATCGTGCATCACCTCGATCAATCGTTAAAAACTATGAGGATACAAGTCTTGATAGCGCTCGCGCGCATTGGTCACGCGCGCCAGATAGGCCTGAGTTTCGGGAAACGCAATCGCATCCTGCAGCGATGTCTCCCCTTGGGCCCACTGCTCCACATTGCCCATTCCCGCATTGTACGCGGCAATGGCCTTATCGGTCGAACCGTTGAAGTAGGAAATAAGATACGAAAGATAGGCGCAGCCAAACTCGATATTCGTAGCCGGGTCGCTCAGGTTCGAAACATCATAGGAAGAATCAACGAGGCCCAGGCTGATCATATCGCTCGCCGTCTCGGGCATGAGCTGCATAAGGCCCTCCGCACCCCGATCGGACCTTGCATCTTCATCCCACCCCGACTCGGTCTCGATCACCGCTGCAACAAGATAGGGGTCGACCCCGTGCCGCGTCGCCGAATCGACAATCTGCTCCTCGTGAGAAAGCGGATAGAACAAGCGAAGCAAAGGTGCGGGTGCCGCCGCGTAGGCGAGCGCGGCGATGCCAAAGGCCATCATGCACAAAAAGGGAACGACGCGGTACCACGCAAGCAAACGAGGGGCTCTGATTTTAGTCATCAGTCTCTCCCGCCCGATCAAAACCATGGCACGCAAGCCACTCGTCAAGCGCCGCCTCGAGGCGGCCATCAGCAGCCGCATTGTCAAAGACAATCGAAGACCATGCCTTAAGCTGTTCGTCGCTCGGCTGCAGAGCTGCGCGACGTTCAAAATCGTCGGGAGCCATACCGCGCGCGATGGCGCGCCCACGACGCACATCGAGCGGTGCCCAAACAGTCGCCACCTCGTCGGCAAGCGAAAAAGCATCCAAAAAAGATGCAGGGGCAGAAACCTCGACCACGGCAAAAGGAACATTTGGCTGCGTTGCCACGCAGCAGCCATAGGGCAACAAACGATCGGCCAGGCGTTCGACAAGCACCGGATGCACGATACCGTTGAGTTTTGCCGTCTGCTCATCATCCGCAAACGCACGGCTTGCCAGGCGAGCCGTTACGACGCCGCCGGTTTCGTCCAGAATATCCCAGCCAAAACAATCGGCAAGTTCCGCCACAACGGCAGAACCCGGCTGGTACAGGTCTTTTGCCATCTGGTCCAAATCGATACGTAAACCGCCCGCACGCTCAAGATAGCGTGCCGCATACGACTTGCCCGATGCTATGTTGCCTAAAAGAAATAACGTAAACATGAGCCTTATTGAAACATAAATAAAGAGCCAAAGGGACAGTCCCTTTGGCTCTCAGGCAAACCTATGCCGAATCTTCGCGTTAGGCGCTATATGCTAGGCCAACTCGCGGTTGCGCTCGGCGCATGCGAGCATCGCATCGACCACGGTCGCGCGCAGACCACCGCGCTCGAGCTCGGCCACGGCAGCAATCGTCGTGCCGGCGGGCGAGCTCACCATGTCCTTGAGCACAGCGGGATGCGTGCCGGTCTCCTGCAGATACTTGGCAGTGCCCAAAACCGCCTGCTCGGCCATAGCGTAAGCCTGAGCGCGCGGCATGCCTTCGATGACCGCAGCGTCTGCCATAGCCTCGATGAAGAGGCACACATAGGCAGGAGCAGAGCCAGAAACGGCAACAACCGCGTCCATCAGATGCTCGGGGATAAACTCAGCTTTGCCAAAAGCGCAGAACAGCTCGTGAACGCCCTCGCGCTCCGCCTCGGTCACGTTATCGTTCGGGCACAGGGCGCTCATCGACTCGCCCACCATTGCGGCCAGGTTGGGCATAACGCGCACGATCTTATGGTCGGCACCCAAAAGGCCCTCGAGGCGCTCAAGGGAAACGCCGGCAGCAATGGAGATGATAACGGCATCCTTATCGACGGACGGGGCAAACGCTTTGACGACGCCATCGAGATACTGCGGCTTCACAGCGATGATGATGCTCTTGGCGCCAGCCACGGCCTCGCTGTTGTCACAAGTTCCCTGGCAGCCAAGCTCGCCTGCGAGCCTCTGCTGCGACGTCTCGCTCACATCTGCGACCGTAACGTCCTGAGCGGCCACGAGGCCGGAGCCCACGATGCCCTTGAGCATCGCAGTTCCCATGTTCCCGCAACCGATAAGTGCCAGTTCCTTAGCCATATCTCTATCCTCTCAATTCGGCGATGTGACAGATGTCCACCGGACCATTCTGTCACATCGCATCGTTACCTATAGAATCCTCAAAGCAATCTAAAACACAATCTAGAACGACTGCTCGGTACGATTGATGATTTCGTTTTGAAGCTCCGTACCCAGGTTGCACCACTTCTCGGAGAAGCCCGCCACGCGGACGATAAGGTCCTTGTAGTTCTCCGGATGCTTTTGAGCATCCAGCAGCGTTTCCTTGTCGATGATGTTGAACTGGATGTGATGGCCGTCCATGTCAAAGTAGCTGCGCACCAGGTCGGCCAGGTTCTCGATACCCTTGTCGCCGGCAATGGAGCTTGGCGTGAACTTCTGGTTGAGCAGGGTGCCGCCTGTTGCCGCGTGATCCATCTTGGCGCAAGACTTGATAACTGCCGTAGGGCCGTTGACGTCGGCGGAACGCTCGGGAGAGATGCCGTCGGAAACAGGCTCGCCAGCGAGACGGCCAGAAGGAGATGCGCCCGTAACCTCGCCAAAGTAGATATGGCAGGTGGTGGGCAGCATGTCGATACGCCACTCGCCGCGACGCATGTTGGGCCTACCGGTGACGGTGTCGTGGAAGTACTGGAACACCGCGCGCATGATGTCGTCGGCGTAATCGTCGTCGTTACCAAACTTAGGCGTCTTGCGGCTCACGAGATTGCGGATCAGCTGATACTTCTCGCCCTCAAAGTTGTGGTCGATAGCCTCAAGCAGCTCATCCATGGTGAAGCGCTTCTTGTCATAGACGTTGTACTTGAGCGAGGAGAGAGCGTCGGTGATGGAGCCGATGCCCACGCCCTGGAGGTACGTGGTGTTGTAGCGAGCGCCACCGGCGTTGTAATCCTCGCCGCGGGCGATGCAGTCCTCGGTCAGAAGCGACATGTAGGGCACGGGATTGTACTTGGCGGTCAGCTGGGTGTTGATGTTCGAGCCGTTGACCTTAACATCCTCGAAGTACTTGACCTGCTTCTTGTAGGCGTCGAAGAGCTCCTCGAAGGTCTCGAAATCGCGCGGGTCGCCAGTCTCGATACCAATCATCTTGCCAGAACGAGGGTCAACACCGTTGTTAAGCGTAACCTCGAGAATCTTAGGCAGGTTGAAGTAACCGGTCAGAGGATAGGCCTCATAGCCCCAGCAGCCGGTCTCAACGAAACCCGAAGAACCGCCATGACGGGCATCGGCCAGGCTCTTGCCGGCATTGAGCTGCTCGTCGATGATCTCCTCGGTATTGTAGAAGGCGGGCTGACCCCAACCGGCGCGAGCGACCTCACAAGCGCGCTTCAGGAACTTGCGCGGGGTCTTGCGGCTGATCTGCACGTTAGAGTTGGGCTGGATGAACATCATCTCGCCCATGCAGTCGAGAATGATGTAGGAGACGTCGTTCACGCCATTCTTGCCGTCCGGGGTGACACCGCCGGTATTGATGTTGGCGAAGTCGGAATAGGTGCCGGACTCCTTGAGAGTCACACCCACCTTGGGAGGTGCGGGCTGGCTGTTGAACTTGACCCACAGGCACTCAAGAAGCTCAAGGGCGTGCTCGCGGTCAAGACGGCCAGCGGCAACGTCGGCCTGATAGTACGGGTTCAGATGCTGGTCGAGACGGCCCGGGGTGTAAGCGTCCCACGGGTTCGTCTCGCTGGTGACAGCGAGGTGGATAAACCAGTAGCGTTGAATCCACTGCCAGTAGGTCTTGGGACGCTCATTGGCCACAACGCGGCAGTTCTCAGAGACCTGGCGCAGCTCCTCAGCACGCTTGGAATCGCTCTCCTCCTCAGCCATCTTGGCAGCAAGGTTGGCATAGCGGTTGGCAAGCACGGTGGTTGCGTCGACGGCGATGAGCATACCGCGCAGCTCGTCACGCTTCTCGAGAGCCTGATTGTCGTTCAGATAGTCAATGGCATCAAGGGCATCCTGGATCTCCTGCTTGATCTCGGCAAAGCCATGGGTCACGCCGCGCTCGGAGCCCAGGCAGGTATGACCACCGGCGCGCTGCTCATAGAACTCAGTGAAGATGCCGGCCTCGAAAGCGAGGTGCCACTGCTCGGTCTGGGCAGCCATAATCTTCTCGCGAAAAGCGCGGTTCTTCCAATACGGAATGATGATCTGCTCTTGGACGCGCAGGTCGTCCTCGGTAACCTTGAAGTTGACCTGCTCACGATCGTTCATGTTGTGCATGTCCTCGAACGTATGGCAGCAAAGCTCGGGGAAGGTCGGGGCAGCCTGGGGACCGCGACCCTTCTCGCCCACAATCAGCTCGCCGGGCTCAATGCGAATGGTCTTGCGCTCAAAGTAGTCATGGAGCACCTGGCCGCGAAGCTCGGGGATCGAAAGAGAGCCCTCATAGCGCTTGTATGTCTCGGTTTCGATGAGCGCGCGCTCCATATCGATGTACGGCTGCGTGGTCTCGCTCTGATGACGGAGCATCTTGACACGGTCGTTCATGCCGCGATCCTCCTGCCATGTGGCGTGGCTGGTCTCACGCGTGGGCGCCGCATGAGAGGACACTGCCTTCAGAGCCTCTTCAATCGCGGCGAACTCTGCCAATTCCAATTCCTTTACGTTTTCCATCGTTACCCTCCAATTTGAACGTTATCGAACCCATGCTGCAAAAACAGATCTTTCAGATGCTCCATGCGTTCTTCGCTTGGAACTTGCAAGTCACGAGCTAAATACGGCCTTCCCAGACGCGTATATTTGCTGCTTCCCGTTGTGTGGTAAGGAAGCAGATTCACCGGCGGCATTCCCACATGGCTTTTGAGGTACTCAATGATGGCGAGCATACTCTCATCGTCATCGTTTACCGTTCCAATGGTCGGAATGCGAATGTTGAGCGATGCGCCGTTATGGGCCAAAAACTCGAGATTTCGAAGAACGACATCGTTTGAACGGCCAATATATTTGATGTGCCTCTCTTCGTCGATCATCTTAATGTCGTACAGCCAAGTATCAACATAAGGAAGCAGACGACGATAGGTGCCCAAAGGCGCATAGCCGCACGTGTCGATGGCGATGTCGATGCCCTCAAAGTGAAGCTTGCGGCAAAGCTCCTCCATGAAATCGGAGTCCTGGATCATGCATTCGCCGCCCGAAAGCGTAACGCCGCCTCCCGAGCGCTCGTAGAACTGCTGGTCCTCCAGAGCCTTCTGGACAAGCTCGTCCACCGCATAGCGCTGGGTGCCCACGATTTCACGGCATTCGTTGGGGCACCAATCCAGACAGGCTCCGCAGGTTACACAGGTACCCTTGCTCGTGTGCGCATGCCCATCTTCCCCAACAGTCACCGCGTCATGCGGGCACGCCTTAACGCACAGCCCGCACCCTGTGCACTTGCCGGGATCAAACATCAGCTCGCGATCAAAGCTCTGGCTCTCGGGGTTATGGCACCACCAGCATGACAGCAAACAGCCCTTAAAAAAGATCGACGTGCGAATTCCATGGCCATCATGCACCGAGAACTTCTGAACATTTATGACAGCTGGCAACTTCATCTCAGATCAGTCCCGTTCCTACGCAATGCCGATGAGCATGCAGATCACGTTTGCCAAGACGCCTGCAGCAAGGCCGCCTACCAGATGCGTCACAATCGCGAAACCGGTGAACTCGGTGCCCTTCAGGTCATCGAGCATCGGAACGTGCGTGGAGAGGAAGCCGCTCCAGCAAAAGCAGATTGCCGTGAGTACCGCGATGTCCTTGGCGCCGAGCAGCCCGCCCTGAAGCAGGCCGGCAACAAGGCTCATAGAAGCGCCGGCAGAGGCCAGTGAGGTAGCCACAACACTCAAGGCCTCCATGTGCGTAAAACCAAAGAGCGGGGTGATGATGAAATCAATCTTTCCGGCCAACCAGGGAAGGAAGTACACACCCTCGTAGGCAGCACCCGTATAGACGCCGCCCTCGCCCGCACCGTTAGAAAGCATCATGACGATCGTACAGATAATAAGAACACCCGGAATGATGGCGAGGCCCAGCTGAACGCCGTCCTTACCGCCATCGATCAAAGAAGACATCGCGCGCATGGCAACGCCGCCCTCACGGATTGCGCGCTTGCCCTCAGGAAGCTCGACACCGTCGTCATCCATCTCATAGGCGTCAACCGCATCCTCCTCTTTACCCAACTTACGGGCGCAAGGGATAAGCAGCAGGCGGGTCGAAAGAACGCCGCCCAGAATGGCACAGAGGCTGCCAATACCGGCGGGAACGATAGTGTCGACGCCATTGGTACCAGAAAGACCCAGGACAGCACCCACAACAATCATGCCGATGCCAAAACAGGTACCGAAGTTAACGAGAGCAGGAATCTGATAGCGCTTGAAGTAACGCATAAAACCGCGGTTATGGATAAGGGTGCAGATCGCGGGATTATCGGACAGGAAAGTCGCGATAGCACCTACGGAAGCTGCACCAGGCAAACCAAAAAGCGGTTTCATCAGCGGGGTGATCAACTTATTGAGCATAGCGACGACGCCAAACTCAGTGAACAGAGAACCCAGGGCTCCGCACACGACGGCAATCGCCATAATATAGAAGCAGGTGTCCAGGAGCAGCGCGTACGCTGTCTTCATGAGAGTAGAGATCATGTTGGTGGTGCCCATAACCATAGCCATGGGAACGAACAGCACGCACAGGCCAACAAGGCAGCCAATCCACTCCGGGCTCAACTCTTTCGTAAAGCGGGGCGTGGGCGCCACGCCCTGATCTGAGGATCCACCCTCGACTACCGATAGATTTTGAAGCGTTTCAGTAGCTATATTCTCTTCAACTAGCACGCTCTTGGACATTTAAACCCCTTCCGAGCACGACAAACGAACAGACAGAAAACGGACAGCATCGCAGTGACGTCCAGAAACCTGGGCCAAAACGCGGTACCGTCCGTAGGCATAAAAACAAAAAAACGGTATCGCAGCAGACATGGAAACTCCCAAGTCAAACTGCAATACCGTCCGTACGTGCTGTTTTATGCACTTCTCCACCCATAGAGTGACCATCTATGGGCGCTATTGCGCTCGGTAGCAGGCAAAAACAAATTCGTTGTTTCGCAAGCCTATTTTCGATGAAATGAGAGACGAAACAGAATTGAAACGTATCAAAGGCTGTTAAAGGTAGGAATTATAAGATAAACGGTATTAACGAAAGCGAGCCATCTTATGAAGTAAAGCATTGCCTTTCATATCAAACAAACGAAGGTCATAACGACGAATAGCCGGATTGCGGAGAAGCTTCTGAAAAAAGCCCTAAGCGTTTCCATAAATGGTCAAGCACCGATAGCCGAAAACGTGCCATCAAAGCCAGGAGCGGGCTTAGTGGCCACAGTAACGATGACGAAATCGTTTCCTAACCAAAATAGGTGCCAACCAAGTGCACAAAACAAAATACTAAAAGAAGTTAAAAAGCTATATCAAAGTTAAGCCAGATTGACCACAGCCGCTCTAAGGGCAGCAGGCCCCTCTTTGAGGCTCTATAACCTCATGACCCTCCCAGCGGGCGAGGGAAAGCGCGCGGGGGCCCACCGGACGGGACGGGGCCCGATAGCAGGAGGAAGGGGCCGGGTCCCGAAAGGACCGCCAGCGCCCAAGCCGGGCGGATCGGCCGCAAAGCAGGAGAGCCGCGGGGCCGGGAGGGCGCGCGGCTCGTCCACGCCGACCTGCAGACAAGGCAGAATGCCGGCATGGAAAAGGGCCCCACGGGGCCCTCGGCTGAACGATATGGAGAAAAAAGAGGGGGGCGCCGCAGGGAATCCCCCGCGGCGCCCCCGCGCCCGAGCCCGCTACATACGGGTCGAGCGCCGTCCACCGGTCAGCGGCGCCCTGCTCTCCCACGGGCTGGCCCCGCAGTACCATCGGCGCTCGGCGGCTTAGCTTCCG